>NZ_JARVKU010000003.1:0-565072 GCF_029813805.1 Streptomyces sp. DH10 | reverse complement strand
TCACTCCGTGAGGTTCAGCCGGGGGGTGAGGTGTGGCTCCCGGCGTGTCCGAGGCACCCGGCGTGAACCCGGCGTGTCCGAGGCACCCGGCGTTGGCCCACCGTCCCCATGGGGCTCCGCCCCCTGGACCCCCGATCGGCCTGAACGGCCTCGTCCTCAATCGCCGGACGGGCTGATGGTGCCGATCGGCGCTGCGAAGGCCGGCGCTGCCGTAATCCGCGGGCATTCGTGCCTCCCCCAGTGCCTTAAGGGCCTGGGAGGTGCCCCCAGGGCGGCACGCGTGGGCGCGGGCGGCACCCCTCAGCGCCGGGCTGCGCAACGCCCTGACCCCAGCGACAACACCGAGCAACCGTCACGCAGGCCTCAGGTGCACGATGTCCCCCGCGCCGACAGGCTCCTGCACCCCCTCCCCCGTAGCCAGCACCAGCCGCCCGTCCCCGTCCACCGCAACCGCTTCCCCCACCACGGCCCGGTCACCCGGCAGCTCCGCCCGCACTTCCCTCCCGAGCGTCGCGCACCCCGCCGCATACGCCTCCTGCAACCCGCAGACACCCGCGTCGCCCCCCGCCGTACGCCACTTCCCGTACCACTCCTCCAGCGACCGCAGCACGCCCCGCAGCAGCGGATCCCGGTCCGTGCTCACGGCCCCGGCCAGCTCCAGCGAGCCCGCCGTGGGCACGGGCAGCTCGGCCTCCTTCAGCGTGACGTTGATGCCGACGCCGATGACGACCCCGCCGTCACCCGCCCGCTCCGCCAGAATCCCCCCGGCCTTGCGCTCCTCGCCCCGCACGGTGACCAGCAGGTCGTTCGGCCACTTCAGCGCCGTGTCGACACCCGCCGCCCGCGACAGCCCCGTCGCCACCGCGACACCCGTGAGCAGCGGCAGCCACCCCCACCGCTCCACGGGCACCTCGCCCGGCGTGAGCAGCACGGAGAAGAACAGACCGGAGCGGGGCGGCGCCGTCCACTGCCGGTCGAGACGCCCGCGCCCGGCCGTCTGCTCCTCGGCGACGAGCACGGCGCCCTCGGCGGCCCTGCCTTCGGCGGCCCGGGCCACCAGGTCGGAGTTCGTGGAGCCGGTGCGCTGCACGACGTCCACCTCGGACCACAGCCCGCCCTCGTGCACCAGGCCGCGGCGCAGGGCGGTGATGTTGAGGGGCGGACGGTCCAGGTCGGACCAACGGCTACCGTTCGGCTCTGATGCATCTCGCGGCGTCATGCAAGCCACCCTAGGTGTGGTAAACGCCGCACTGCCGATGCGGAGGCACCCCACTAGTCTACGGATGAGTAACCGTCCCCCCTTTTGAGCAGGCAGGGAGCCACATCCCGATGTCCGAGCCGGAAGAGTTGCAGCAGCCCGACATTCACACGACCGCGGGCAAGCTCGCGGATCTCCAGCGCCGCATCGAAGAAGCGACGCACGCCGGCTCCGCACGCGCCGTCGAGAAGCAGCACGCCAAGGGCAAGCTGACGGCCCGTGAGCGGATCGATCTCCTGCTCGACGAGGGCTCCTTCGTCGAACTCGACGAGTTCGCCCGGCACCGTTCCACCAATTTCGGCCTCGACAAGAACCGGCCGTACGGGGACGGGGTCGTCACCGGATACGGCACCGTCGACGGCCGTCCCGTCGCCGTCTTCTCCCAGGACTTCACCGTCTTCGGCGGGGCCCTCGGCGAGGTCTACGGGCAGAAGATCGTCAAGGTCATGGACTTCGCCCTGAAGACCGGCTGCCCGGTCATCGGCATCAACGACTCCGGCGGCGCCCGGATCCAGGAGGGTGTCGCCTCCCTCGGCGCCTACGGCGAGATCTTCCGCCGCAACACCCACGCATCGGGTGTCATCCCGCAGGTCAGCCTGGTCGTCGGCCCGTGTGCGGGCGGGGCCGTGTACTCCCCCGCCATCACCGACTTCACGGTCATGGTCGACCAGACCTCGCACATGTTCATCACCGGGCCCGACGTCATCAAGACCGTCACCGGCGAGGACGTCGGCTTCGAGGAGCTGGGCGGAGCCAGGACCCACAACTCGACGTCCGGAGTCGCCCACCACATGGCGGGCGACGAGAAGGACGCCATCGAGTACATCAAGCAGCTGCTTTCGTACCTGCCGTCCAACAACCTCTCCGAGCCGCCGGCCTACCCCGAGGAGGCCGACCTCGAGGTCACCGACGAGGACCGCGAGCTGGACGTGATCGTCCCGGACAGCGCGAACCAGCCGTACGACATGCACGCGGTGATCGAGCACGTCCTGGACGACGCCGAGTTCTTCGAGACGCAGCCGCTGTACGCGCCGAACATCGTCACCGGCTTCGGACGGGTCGAGGGGCGGCCGGTCGGCATCGTCGCCAACCAGCCGATGCAGTTCGCCGGGTGCCTGGACATCAAGGCCAGCGAGAAGGCGGCCCGTTTCGTGCGGACCTGCGACGCCTTCAACGTCCCGGTGATCACCTTCGTCGACGTCCCCGGCTTCCTGCCCGGCGTCGACCAGGAGCACGACGGCATCATCCGGCGCGGCGCCAAGCTGATCTACGCCTACGCCGAGGCGACCGTCCCGCTCATCACCGTCATCACCCGCAAGGCCTTCGGCGGCGCCTACGACGTCATGGGCTCCAAGCACCTGGGCGCCGACCTCAACCTCGCCTGGCCCACCGCCCAGATCGCCGTCATGGGCGCCCAGGGCGCGGTCAACATCCTGCACCGCCGCACGATCGCCGAGGCCGAGACGGGCGGGGAGGACCTGGACGCGGTCCGCGCCCGGCTGATCCAGGAGTACGAGGACGCCCTCCTCAACCCCTACGTCGCGGCCGAGCGCGGCTACATCGACGCGGTGATCATGCCGTCCGACACCCGCCGGCACGTCGTGCGGGGTCTGCGTCAACTGCGGACGAAGCGGGAATCCCTGCCCCCGAAGAAGCACGGCAACATCCCCCTCTAGACCGGCGAGCCCAGGAGGCCCACATGACGATCAAGGTCGTACGGGGCAACCCGACCCCCGAGGAGCTGGCCGCCGCCCTGGCGGTGGTCAGGGCCCGCGCCGCGGCGGCAGCCGCAACGCCGCCCGGCGCGCCGACCACCCGCGACTCCTGGTCCGACCCGTCCCGCATCGCGGCCCACCGCCTGCCCCAGCCGGGGCCGGCGGCATGGGGCCGCACGTACTGGCCGGGCTGACCCCAGGGCGTGTCCGCAAAGTCCCGTCGTCCGCCCGGAGGGCGGGCCCTGCGGCGTCCGGTGCGTGCTCTGGGGGTCCCCCCGGCCGGAGGCTGGGGGAGTGCCGGGCGGACGCCCGCGTACTGGTTGTACGTGGGTGTCCGCCCGGTGCGGCGAGAGGGCGTGCCGGGCGTCGCGGGGCAGGCGGGACTTTGCGGACACGCCCTAGGGGTGGGGGCCGGACAAGTTGAGTACTCGTACTCAGGCGCCGCCCCCGTCCCCCGTCCGACCATGGAAGGCATGCTGTGGTCCGACCCCGAGAACGAACCGCCGAAAGAGCTGCGGGACACGCAGGACATGCTTCGGCGGCTGGGCGTTCTCATGGCGTTGGCCATGGTGCTGGCGATGATCGTGATCGGCGTGAGGTGAGTCGCGACAGGTGACGCCGATACGCTGAACGCATGACAGATCAGCCACGCCGCCGACTCGTCCTCGCCTCCCAGTCCCCCGCCCGGCTCGGGCTGCTCCGCCAGGCCGGTCTCGCCCCCGAGGTGATCGTGAGCGGCGTCGACGAGGAGGCCGTCACCGCTCCCACCCCCGCCGAGCTGGCGCTCGCCCTGGCCGAGGCGAAGGCCTCCGTCGTGGCGGCCCGGCCGGAGGCCAAGGGTGCGATCGTGATCGGCTGCGACTCCGTGCTCGACCTGGACGGCCAGGCCCTCGGCAAGCCCGAGGACGCCGAGGAGGCCACCGCCCGCTGGAAGGCGATGCGCTCACGCGCCGGAACCCTCCAGACCGGCCACTGCGTGTACGACACGCTCTCCGGCCGCTACGCCTCCGCCACCGCGTCCACCGTCGTCCACTTCGGCGATCCCACGGACGAGGAGATCGCCGCCTACGTCGCCTCCGGCGAACCCCTCTACGTCGCCGGGGCGTTCACACTGGACGGCCGCTCGGCCCCGTTCATCGACGGCATCGACGGCGACCACGGCAACGTGATCGGCATCAGCCTGCCCCTCGTACGACGACTGCTCGCCGAACTGGGCGTCGGTATCACGGAGTTGTGGGCGCCGACGGAGAAGTGACCGGGGTCCCGCCGCCGCCCGTCCCGTCCTGGGGCGCGGCGTCGGCGGGCTCGGCCGCACGGTCGTAGGTCATCAGCAGCAGCACGATCAGGCCGAGCACCAGCATCATGAACAGGAACGCGGGCGGGCCGACGAGGCCCCAGGTGAACGCGCCGAGCAGCCCGTGCACGACCGCCGCGCTGATCAGCAGCACCCGCCCTAACCCCGCCGCGGGCCGGTCCCGCAGCGCCACCAGCAGGGCGACCAGGCCGCACAGCGCGAAGTAGAGGCCGAAGACGATCCCGCCGATCTTCGACGACACGGACATCATGTGCGGGTCGAGTCCGGCCAGGGACATGTCCTGCCGGTCGACGGCCAGGCCGAGGATCCAGTTCAGCGCGGCGATGCCGAGCGCCTCTGCGAACAGCACCACCGCCACGACCCACGCCACCGGCCTGCGCACCACCGGGCCCCACCCACTTACCCCTAGTACGTTCGAGACATCGCGAGGCTACTAACCGGTAAACCCTGGGACAAGGGTTGAGCGGGGGGCAAAGAATCATTGGGCCATTCGTAGGGACTCCACAAAGAAACCGAGTGGCCCGCAGCACGTGATGACAGAGACCTTGGCCACAGGGGAGGGCTAGGGTTTGCCGGAGGAGTACTGCGTACCGCGGTGCGACAAGGGATTTCGCGGGTCGAGCGAGCCTCGCATCACGCTCCGTGTGGGCAAGCTCACCACTGGGGACGGGTCGAAGTGTCGTGTCGGCAGTCCCTAAACTCGGCTTGTTTCAAGGAGGGAGCCTCATCGTGCGCAAGGTGCTCATCGCCAACCGTGGCGAAATCGCTGTCCGCGTGGCCCGGGCCTGCCGGGATGCCGGCATCAAGAGCGTGGCCGTCTACGCCGACCCCGACCGGGACGCTCTGCATGTGCGCGCCGCGGATGAGGCGTTCGCCCTGGGCGGTGACACGCCGGGCACCAGCTACCTCGACATCGAGAAGGTGCTGAACGCCGCGCGCGAGTCGGGCGCGGACGCGATCCACCCCGGCTACGGCTTCCTCTCCGAGAACGCCGACTTCGCGCAGGCGGTCCTGGACGCGGGCCTGATCTGGATCGGCCCGCCCCCGCAGGCGATCCGCGACCTGGGCGACAAGGTCGCCGCCCGGCACATCGCGCAGCGCGCCGGCGCGCCGCTGGTGGCGGGCACGCCCGACCCGGTGTCCGGTGCCGAGGAGGTCGTCGCCTTCGCCGAGGAGCACGGTCTGCCGATCGCCATCAAGGCGGCGTTCGGTGGCGGTGGCCGCGGCCTGAAGGTCGCGCGCACGCTGGAAGAGGTCCCGGAGCTGTACGACTCGGCGGTCCGCGAGGCCGTCGCGGCCTTCGGCCGGGGCGAGTGCTTCGTCGAGCGCTACCTCGACAAGCCCCGCCACGTGGAGACCCAGTGCCTGGCCGACCAGCACGGCAACGTGGTCGTGGTCTCCACGCGTGACTGCTCCCTCCAGCGCCGGCACCAGAAGCTGGTCGAGGAGGCGCCCGCGCCCTTCCTGTCCGACGAGCAGATCGCCGAGCTGTACGCGTCCTCCAAGGCGATCCTGAAGGAGGCCGGCTACGTCGGCGCCGGCACGGTCGAGTTCCTCGTCGGCAACGACGGCACGATCTCCTTCCTGGAGGTCAACACCCGCCTCCAGGTGGAGCACCCGGTCACCGAGGAGGTCGCCGGCATCGACCTCGTCCGCGAGATGTTCCGCATCGCCGACGGCGAGGAGCTCGGCTACGACGACCCGGCGCTGCGGGGGCACTCCTTCGAGTTCCGCATCAACGGCGAGGACCCGGGCCGCAACTTCCTCCCGGCTCCCGGCACGGTCACGACGTTCGCCCCGCCGTCCGGCCCGGGCGTGCGCCTGGACGCGGGTGTGGAATCCGGCTCGGTCATCGGCCCGGCGTGGGACTCCCTGCTGGCCAAGCTGATCGTCACCGGCCGCACGCGCAAGGAGGCACTGGAGCGGGCCGCCCGTGCCCTGGAGGAGTTCCAGGTCGAGGGCATGGCGACGGCGATCCCGTTCCACCGTGCGGTGGTGCGGGACCAGGCGTTCGCTCCCGAGGTGCACGGTCAGGACGGGCCGTTCACGGTCCACACCCGCTGGATCGAGACGGAGTTCGTCAACGAGATCAAGCCCTTCGCGGCCGCTGCGGACGCCTTGGACGCGGACGAGGAGGCGGGTCGCGAGACGGTGGTCGTCGAGGTCGGCGGCAAGCGCCTGGAGGTCTCCCTCCCGGCGTCCCTGGGCATGTCCCTGGCCCGCACGGGCCTCGCGGCCGGGGCCAAGCCCAAGCGCCGCGCGGCGAAGAAGTCGGGCCCCGTCGCCTCCGGCGACACCCTCGCCTCCCCGATGCAGGGCACCATCGTCAAGGTCGCGGTGGAGGAGGGCCAGGAGGTCAAGGAGGGCGATCTGGTCGTCGTCCTCGAGGCCATGAAGATGGAGCAGCCCCTCAACGCCCACAGGTCCGGCACGATCAAGGGCATCAGCGCGGAGATCGGCGCGTCGGTCACGTCCGGCGCGGCGATCTGCGAGATCAAGGACTGAGCCCACCGGGCAACGGCCTGCGGCGCGGCCCCGGCTTGGGGTCGCGCCGCTTGGCTGCCGTCGGCCGCCGCTGCGGGCATCGTGCCTCCCCCAGTGCCTTAAGGGCCTGGGAGGTGCCCCCGGGGCGGCACGGGCGGGCGCAGCGGCACCCCGCAACGCCGGGCTGCGGACCCACCCGGCCTCGGCAGCCGCTGGCGGCACCCTTCCAGGCCGGGCCGGACCCACACCGCTCCGGCGACAACGCCGAGCACCTGGCCGCCATCAGCAGCGACTCAGCCGACCCGCCGGGTCAACGCCGCCGCAGATCCGCGACCCTCGCCCGCTCCGCCCCAGGACTCTGCTCCCCGAGCATCGAGGCCGACCGCAGCCCACTCCCCGCCCCCGGCACCTGCCTCCGAGGCCCGGGCAACGGCACGTCCCGACGCTGCTGACGCGCCGGGGCAGCGTCACCCCCGGGGCCTCCCGCCCCCGCCGAACCCCCCGGCGCCCCCGCGACGGCGATCTGCACTCCCTGATCGGCGAGCGCCTGGAGCTCCGTCGCCGCACGGTCGTCGTGACCTGGCGGTTCGTCCGTCACGAGGCGGGTGATGAGATCCGTCGGCACGGTCTGGAACATCGTGTCCGTCCCGAGCTTGGTGTGGTCGGCGAGGACCACGACCTCCGCGGCCGCCTGCACCAGCGCCCGGTCGACGGACGCCGACAGCATGTTGGACGTGGACAGCCCCCGCTCCGCGGTCAGACCGCTCCCGGACAGGAACGCCCGCGACACCCGCAGCCCGTGCAGGGACTGCTCGGCACCACTGCCGACCAGGGCGTAGTTCGAGCCGCGGAGCGTTCCGCCGGTCATCACGACCTCGACCCGGTTGGCATGGGCCAACGCCTGTGCGACGAGCAGTGAGTTGGTGACGACGGTCAGCCCGGGCACCCGGGCGAGCCGGCGGGCCAGCTCCTGGGTCGTCGTACCCGCCCCGACCACGATCGCCTCGCCCTCCTCCACGAAGCTCGCGGCGAGGTCGGCGATGGCGGTCTTCTCGGCGGTCGCGAGATGAGACTTCTGCGGAAAGCCGGACTCCCGCGTGAAACCGCCCGGCAGTACCGCACCGCCGTGCCGGCGGTCGAGGAGTCCTTCTGCCTCCAGCGCGCGCACGTCCCGCCGTACGGTCACTTCGGAGGTCTGGACGACGCGGGCGAGCTCACGGAGCGACACGGCCCCGTTCGCTCGCACCATTTCGAGGATCAATTGGCGACGTTCTGCAGCGAACACGAAACTGACAGTAACGCCAGCGACCGTCTGCTTTCAGCAGTTTGCGCTGAATAGCAGAAGATGTTCGCACGGAGCAGCGGGAAGTGATATAGGGCCTAGTCCCGCCGCCTATGCCGCACGCATGGTCGAACACTCCCCGTGACCAGCGGGGAGGCGGATCCGGCCTCAGCCCTCGCCGGTCTCCTTACGGGTGTGCAACTGCCGTGCCACCTCGGCGATCGAGCCCGACAGAGAGGGATAGACGGTGAAGGCGTTCGCAATCTGTTCGACGGTCAGATTGTTGTCGACCGCGATCGAGATGGGGTGGATCAGTTCCGAGGCACGCGGCGCCACGACCACACCGCCGACCACGATCCCGGTCCCCGGCCGGCAGAAGATCTTGACGAAGCCGTCGCGGATGCCCTGCATCTTCGCGCGCGGGTTGCGCAGCAGCGGCAGCTTGACGACCCGGGCGTCGATCTTCCCGCCGTCGACATCGGCCTGGCTGTAGCCGACGGTGGCGATCTCCGGGTCGGTGAAGACGTTCGACGAGACGGTCTTCAGGTTCAGCGGGGCCACGGCATCGCCCAGGAAGTGGTACATGGCGATACGTCCCTGCATGGCGGCCACGGAGGCGAGGGCGAACACGCCCGTCACGTCACCGGCCGCGTACACGCCCGGAGCGGTCGTACGCGACACCTTGTCGGTCCAGATGTGACCGGACTCGCGCAGCCTGACACCGGCTTCCTCCAGCCCCATGCCCGAACTGTTCGGAACGGCACCGACGGCCATGAGGCAGTGCGACCCGGTGATGACCCGCCCGTCGGAGAGGGTCACCTCGACCCGGTCCCCGACCCGCTTGGCGGACTGCGCCCGGGTACGCCCCATGACGTTCATGCCGCGCCGCCGGAAGACCTCCTCCAGCACGGCGGCCGCGTCCGGGTCCTCACCGGGCAGCACCCGGTCCCGCGACGACACGAGCGTCACCTTCGACCCCAGCGCCTGATAGGCACCGGCGAACTCGGCACCGGTCACACCCGACCCGACCACGATCAGCTCCTCGGGGAGCTCGTCGAGGTCGTAGACCTGGGTCCAGTTCAGGATCCGCTCGCCGTCGGGCTGGGCGTCGGGCAGCTCGCGGGGATGCCCGCCGGTGGCGATGAGCACGGCATCCGCCGTAAGGGTCTCCTCACTCCCGTCGGCGGCGCGCACCACGACCTTGCGCGACCCGTCGAGGGCCTGCATGCCCTCCAGCCGCCCGCGCCCGCGCAGGACACGCGCCCCGGCACGCGTCACGGAGGCCGTGATGTCGTGCGACTGGGCGAGTGCGAGCCGCTTCACACGCCGGTTGACCTTCCCCAGGTCGACCCCGACCACCCGGGCACTCTGCTCCAGATGCGGGGTGTCGTCCGCGACGATGATCCCCAGCTCCTCGTACGAGGAGTCGAAGGTGGTCATCACCTCGGCCGTGGCGATGAGGGTCTTGGACGGCACGCAGTCGGTGAGCACCGACGCCCCGCCCAGACCGTCGCAATCGACGACGGTCACCTCCGCACCGAGTTGGGCGGCCACCAGCGCCGCTTCGTATCCGCCGGGTCCGCCACCGATGATCACGATCCGAGTCACGTACTCCATTGTCCCGCACGCCTCCACGGGACACCGCCCCGGGGGACCGCCCGATGCGGCTCCGTTACGCGAGTGACTCCGGTGCACCTGCCGTACCCTCTCCCCATGTCGCTCTACGCCGCGTACGCCGGCAACCTCGACGCGCGGCTGATGTCCCGCCGCGCCCCGCACTCGCCGCTGCGCGCCACCGGCTGGCTGAACGGGTGGCGGCTGACCTTCGGCGGCGAGCACATGGGCTGGGAGGGCGCCCTGCCGACGATCGTCGAGGACCCCCTCTCCCAGGTCTTCGTCGCGCTGTACGAGATCGCCCCCATGGACGAGGAGTCACTCGACCGATGGGAGGGCGTGGGGCTCGACATCTACCGCCGCACACGCGTACGGGTGCACACCCTGGAGGGTGACGAGCAGGCGTGGGCCTTCACCCTCAACGCCTACGAGGGCGGCCTGCCCTCCGCCCGCAACCTGGGCGAGATCGCCGACGCGGCCGAATCGGCCGGCGCCCCGCACGACTACGTGATGGAACTCCGCAAGCGCCCCTGCTGAGCCCCGTCTGGTCGGAAACGACAGGACAACGATCGCCACCCCGTGAGCTCTGCCATCTACGCGCGTAGGCAATCACCGGCTACCCTCGTCGGCGTGAACGCATCTCTTCTTCCGGACGACATCCAGGGCGACCCCCACGCCGCCGCCGACGCCGCCGCGGCCCGCCTGCGCGAACTCACGGGCGCCGAGACCCACGACGTCGCCCTCGTGATGGGCTCCGGCTGGGCCCCGGCCGTGGACGCCCTCGGCGCACCCGAGGCAGAGCTCCAGGTCACCGAGCTGCCCGGCTTCCCGCCGCCGGCGGTCGAGGGCCACGGCGGCAAGATCCGCTCTTACCGAATCGGCAACAAGCGCGCCCTGGTCTTCCTCGGCCGCACGCACTACTACGAGGGCCGCGGCGTGGCCGCCGTCGCCCACGGCGTCCGCACCGCCGTGTCCGCGGGCTGCAAGACGATCGTCCTCACCAACGGCTGCGGCGGCCTGCGCGAGGGCATGCGCCCCGGCCAGCCGGTCCTGATCAGCGACCACATCAACCTCACGGCGACGTCCCCGATCATCGGCGCCAACTTCGTCGACCTCACCGACCTCTACTCCCCGCGCCTGCGGGCCCTGTGCAAGGAGGTCGACCCCACCCTGGAGGAGGGCGTCTACGCCCAGTTCCCCGGCCCGCACTACGAGACTCCGGCCGAGATCCGCATGGCCCGGGTCATCGGAGCGGACCTGGTGGGCATGTCGACGGTCCTGGAGGCGATCGCCGCGCGTGAGGCGGGCGCGGAGGTTCTGGGCATTTCCCTGGTGACCAACCTGGCCGCGGGTATGACCGGGGAGCCCCTCAACCACGAAGAGGTCCTCCAGGCCGGCCGCGACTCCGCGACGAGGATGGGCTCACTGCTGGCACAGGTCCTGGGGCGCCTGTAAACGACCCGGCGCCGCTGCCGAGGCCGGGCGGGTCCGGTGCCGCTTCCTTGGGACGGGTGCCACCCTGGGGGCACCTCCCAGGCCCTTGAGGCACCAAGGGAGGCACGACTGCCCGCAGCTAAGGCGGCCTGCGGCAGCTCAGCCGAGACGCGCCCGCACCCGCGCACGGTGAGAAGGGGACGTGTCGGGGGGTGTCCGCCCGCAGCGGTTGGCGCGTCAACGGACGGTTAGTCGGTTCGCAGGCCCATCGCGCCGTTCCGAGGACGGACACCCCCCGGCGCGGCCCCGACCCACAACCGGCGAGCAGGCGCTACGCGCACCCCCACCGAGGCCGCACAGGCCGCCGCAGGCACCCGGCACAACCGCCGGAGGCAACCCGCACCCCACCGAAGCCGCACAGGCCGCCGCAGGCACCCGGCACAACCGCCGGAGGCAACCCGCACCCCCACCGAAGCCGCACAGGCCGCCGCAGGCACCCGGCACAACCGCCGGAGGCAACCCGCACGACAACCGGAGAGGCTGACACAGACCGTGCACGACGAACTCATCGCACAGGCCCAGGCGTGGCTCACCGAGGACCCCGACCCGGAAACCCGCACCGAGCTCGCCCGCCTCATCGACGCGAAGGACCACACCGAACTCGCCGCCCGCTTCAGCGGCACCCTCCAGTTCGGCACGGCCGGCCTGCGAGGCGAACTCGGCGCCGGCCCCATGCGCATGAACAGCTCGGTCGTCATCCGCGCGGCCGCCGGCCTCGCCGCGTACCTCAAGAAGCAGGGCCACCACGACGGCCTCGTCGTCATCGGCTTCGACGCCCGCCACAAGTCCCACGACTTCGCCCGCGACACCGCCGCCGTCATGACCGGCGCCGGCCTCCGCGCCGCCGTCCTCCCCCGCCCCCTCCCCACCCCCGTCCTCGCCTTCGCGATAAGGCACCTCGGCGCGGTCGCCGGCGTAGAGGTCACCGCCAGCCACAACCCGCCCCGCGACAACGGCTACAAGGTGTACCTCGGTGACGGCTCCCAGATCGTCCCCCCGGCGGACATCGACATCGCCGCGGAGATCGCCGCCGTCCCGTCCCTCACCACCGTCCGCCGCCCCACCGAAGGCTGGGACACCCTCGACGACAGCGTCCTCGACGCCTACCTCGCCCGCACGGACGCCGTCCTGGCCAAGGACTCCCCCCGCACCGCCCGCACGGTGTACACGGCGATGCACGGCGTTGGCAAGGACGTCCTCCTCGCCGCCTTCGCCCGCGCCGGCTTCCCGGAACCGGCCCTCGTCACGGAGCAGGCCGACCCCGACCCGGACTTCCCGACCGTCGCGTTCCCCAACCCGGAGGAACCCGGCGCGATGGACCTGGCGTTCGCGAAGGCCCGCGCCACGACACCCGCCCCCGACCTGATCATCGCCAACGACCCGGACGCGGACCGCTGCGCCGTCGCCGTACGGGACGGCCAGGACGCCCAGGACGGCGCCGACTGGCGCATGCTCCGCGGCGACGAGGTCGGCGCCCTGCTCGCCGCCCACCTGGTCCGCCGCGGAGCGACAGGCACCTTCGCGGAGTCGATCGTCTCGTCCTCCCTCCTCGGCCGTATCGCCGAGAAGGCCGGCCTCCCCCACGTCGAGACCCTCACCGGCTTCAAGTGGATCGCCCGCGCCGAGGGCCTGCGCTACGGCTACGAGGAGGCCCTCGGCTACTGCGTCGACCCGGACGGCGTACGCGACAAGGACGGCATCACGGCAGCGCTCCTGATCACCGAACTCGCGTCGCAGCTCAAGGAGGAGGGCCGCACGCTCCTGGACCTCCTCGACGACCTGGCGGTGGAACACGGCCTGCACGCCACCGACCAGCTCTCGGTCCGCGTCGAGGATCTCTCCGTCATCGCGGCCGCGATGCGCCGCCTGCGCGAACAGCCCCCGACCGAGCTCGCCGGCCTGCCGATCACCCGCACCGACGACCTCACCCAGGGCACGGACACCCTCCCGCCCACCGACGGTCTTCGGTACACCCTCGACGGCGCCCGGGTGATCGTCCGCCCGAGCGGCACGGAGCCGAAGCTGAAGTGCTACCTGGAGGTCGTGGTCCCGGTCGCGACCCACGCCGAACTCCCTGAGGCCCGCGCCCAGGCGACGGACCTACTGGAGTCGATCAAGCGCGACCTGTCGACGGCGGCAGGCATCTGAAAACGCCGGACTAGCCGGCCCGGCAACGCATCCACCCCGGCCCGGCAACGCCGGCACCCCGGGCCCGGGGCCGCCCTCCACGAAACTGAGAGCCGCCCCGGGCCCGAGGCCCGCCGGAAGCCGCCGATCGGGCGGCCGAACCGACGGCGTTCCCCGTCAGCCCACCACCAGCAGAATCAGCACCAGCAGCGCCCCCGCGACCGCCGGCCCCACCACCTCGTAGGCCCACCGCACGGTCACCTCGCCCTGCGCCGTCTCCACCCGGTGCCGCGCCTCGTGCAGCCCCCGCAGCTCATCCATGATCCGGTCGGTCTCCGCCCGCACGGGCCCGTCGGACACGGGCCCCGCGCCGAGGCCGCCGCCCAGCCCCGCTCGCATCCCCAGCCCCATGCCGCGGCCCTCGTCCCGCCCCGTTTCCCGCCGCGCCTGCGCAGTCGCCCGCATCTCACGCCGCGCGGCCTTCTTGCGGGCGCGCAGCGAGACGGGCACGGCCCACAGCTGGTATTTCGCGCCGGACTCGGTGAGGACCTCGTTCGAGTAGGCGGACTTCAGCGAGGCGATCCGCCCCCACGGCAGCACGATGACGCGGAACGGGTTGCGGATGCGCAGCCGGTCCTCGCCCGCGTACACAGCGGGCCGCAGCGTGAAGGCGACGACCAGCGGCACGATCAGGATCAGTACGGCGAGCGCCATCCACGGCGTACGCCCGCCGCCCGAGGCCACCGCGTCGATGCCGAGCCACCCGGCGATGGCGAGCAGCAGCACGCCACCGGCGATGGCGGGAACCGACCGGTACACCCGGTCCTTGGACTCGGGCTCCGGAGGCTGCGGCGCTGGTGACTGGGGTTCGGGGCTCGTCATGCCTCGATTCTGCCGGACCGTATTCCGGCCGCCCCAACTGCACCTGAGCAAACCCGGGGGCTGTACAGCCGCTACGCGCGTAGATATGCTCGTCTGGTGACCATGCCCAGTTCTGCACTCACCGCAGCTCACCCCCTCAAGGACGTCACCGCGTCCGACAGCGCGCTGCGCCGCTTCCTCCACGGGCTCCCCGGTGTCGACGCGGTCGGCCTGGAGGGGCGTGCGGCCTCCCTCGGCACGCGTTCGATCAAGACGACCGCGAAGGCGTACGCCATCGACCTCGCCATCTCGATGGTCGACCTGACGACGCTGGAAGGCGCGGACACCCCGGGCAAGGTCCGGGCGCTCGGCGCGAAGGCGGCCCAGCCCGACCCGACCGACCGTACGACGCCCACCACGGCCGCGGTCTGCGTCTACCCCGACATGGTGGCCGTGGCCAAGGAGGCCGTCGCCGGATCCGGCGTGAAGGTCGCCTCCGTCGCCACGGCGTTCCCGGCCGGCCGCGCCCCGCTCGCCGTCAAGCTGGCCGACGTGCGCGAGGCCGTCGCCGCGGGCGCCGACGAGATCGACATGGTCATCGACCGCGGGGCGTTCCTCTCGGGCCGATACTTGAAGGTGTACGACGAGATCATCGCCGTGAAGGAGGCCTGCGGCACCTCCGCGCGCCTGAAGGTCATCTTCGAGACCGGCGAGCTGTCGACGTACGACAACATCCGCCGTGCGAGCTGGCTCGGGATGCTGGCGGGCGCGGACTTCATCAAGACGTCCACCGGAAAGGTCGCCGTCAACGCGACCCCGGCGAACACGCTCCTCATGCTGGAGGCGGTACGTGACTTCCGCGCACAGACCGGCATCCAGGTCGGCGTGAAGCCGGCCGGCGGTATCCGCACCTCCAAGGACGCCATCAAGTTCCTCGTGCTGGTCAACGAGACCGCCGGCGAGGACTGGCTGGACAACCACTGGTTCCGCTTCGGCGCCTCCTCGCTGCTGAACGACCTGCTGATGCAGCGCCAGAAGCTGGCCACCGGCCGCTACTCCGGCCCCGACTACGTGACGGTGGACTGATCACCATGGCATCGGTATTCGAATACGCCCCGGCGCCCGAGTCGCGCTCGATCGTCGACATCGCGCCCTCCTACGGCCTGTTCATCGACGGCGAGTTCGTCGAGGCGGCCGACGGCAAGGTCTTCAAGACGGTCTCGCCGAGCACCGAGGAGGTCCTCTCCGAGGTCGCCCAGGCCGGCGAGGCGGACGTCGACCGCGCGGTGCAGGCCGCCCGCAAGGCCTTCGAGAAGTGGTCGGCGCTGCCCGGCTCGGAGCGCGCCAAGTACCTGTTCCGCATCGCGCGGATCGTCCAGGAACGCTCCCGCGAGCTCGCCGTCCTCGAGACCCTCGACAACGGAAAGCCGATCAAGGAGACCCGCGACGCGGACCTGCCCCTGGTCGCCGCGCACTTCTTCTACTACGCGGGCTGGGCCGACAAGCTCGACCACGCCGGCTTCGGCGCGAACCCGCGGCCGCTGGGCGTGGCGGGCCAGGTCATCCCCTGGAACTTCCCGCTGCTCATGCTGGCATGGAAGATCGCCCCGGCGCTCGCGACCGGCAACACGGTCGTCCTGAAGCCGGCCGAGACCACCCCGCTCTCGGCGCTGTTCTTCGCGGACATCTGCCGCCAGGCGGGCCTGCCGAAGGGCGTCGTCAACATCCTCCCCGGCTACGGCGGCGCGGGGGCGGCGCTGGTGGCCCACCCGGACGTGAACAAGGTCGCCTTCACCGGCTCCACAGCCGTCGGCAAGGAGATCGCCCGCACGATCGCCGGCACCCGCAAGAAGGTCACGCTCGAACTGGGCGGCAAGGGCGCCAACATCGTCTTCGACGACGCGCCCATCGACCAGGCCGTCGAGGGCATCGTGAACGGCATCTTCTTCAACCAGGGCCAGGTCTGCTGCGCGGGCAGCCGCCTGCTGGTCCAGGAGTCGATCCAGGACGAGCTGCTGGAGTCCCTGAAGCGCCGGCTGTCGACGCTCCGCCTCGGGGACCCGCTCGACAAGAACACGGACATCGGCGCGATCAACTCCGAGGAACAGCTCACGCGCATCACCTCCCTCGTCGAGCAGGGCGAGGCGGAGGGCGCCGAGCGCTGGTCGCCGGCCTGCGAACTTCCGGAGAGCGGCTACTGGTTCGCCCCGACGCTCTTCACGAACGTCACCCAGGCGCACACCGTCGCCCGGGACGAGATCTTCGGCCCGGTGCTGTCGGTGCTGACCTTCCGCACTCCGGACGAGGCGGTCGCCAAGGCCAACAACACGCCGTACGGCCTGTCGGCCGGCATCTGGACGGAGAAGGGCTCCCGCATCCTGGCGGTCGCGAACAAGCTCCGCGCGGGCGTCGTCTGGTCCAACACGTTCAACAAGTTCGACCCGACCTCGCCGTTCGGCGGTTACAAGGAGTCGGGCTTCGGTCGCGAGGGCGGCCGCCACGGCCTGGAGGCGTACCTCGATGTCTGATCGGCTCACCGTTCTGAAGACCTACAAGCTGTACGTCGGCGGGAAGTTCCCGCGTTCCGAGAGCGGCCGGGTGTACGAAGTGACCGACTCGAAGGGCAAGTGGCTGGCGAACGCACCCCTGTCCTCCCGCAAGGACGCCCGTGACGCGGTCGTGGCAGCCCGCAAGGCGTTCGGCGGCTGGTCCGGCGCGACGGCGTACAACCGCGGCCAGGTCCTCTACCGCGTCGCCGAGATGCTGGAGGGCCGCCGCGACCAGTTCACGCGTGAGGTGGCCGACGCCGAGGGGCTGTCGAAGTCCAAGGCGGCTGCGGTCGTGGACGCGACGATCGACCGCTGGGTCTGGTACGCGGGCTGGACCGACAAGATCGCCCAGGTGGTCGGCGGCGGCAACCCGGTCGCGGGCCCGTTCTTCAACCTGTCCTCCCCCGAGCCGACGGGCGTGGTCGCGGTCCTGGCGCCCCAGGAGTCGTCCTTCCTGGGCCTGGTGTCGGTGCTCGCCCCGGTGATCGCGACCGGCAACACGGCGGTCGTGGTGGCGAGCGAGAAGTCCCCGCTCCCCGCGCTGTCCCTCGCCGAGGTCCTGGCGACCTCGGACGTCCCCGGCGGCGTTGTCAACGTCCTCTCGGGCCGCACGGCGGAGATCGCCACCCCGCTCGCCTCCCACCAGGACGTCAACGCGATCGACCTCGCGGGCGCCGACGAGGTCCTCGCGAAGGAACTGGAGATCGCCGCGGCCGACAACCTCAAGCGCGTTCTCCGTCCACAGCCTGTGGATTACGTGGAGACCCCCGGCATCGACCGCATGACGGCGTTCCTGGAGACCAAAACGGTCTGGCACCCCACGGGGTCACTGGGCGCGTCGGGTTCCTCCTACTAGGGCATGTCCTAGGCGCCCCTCACAGCGGAAGCCCCGGCCCTCCTCCGTCCGGGAGGGCCGGGGCTTCTCTCGTGCGCGCCTGTCGCCGTACACGGGCCTACCGCGAGACCATCCCCGCCGCCTGCCCCGCCACCGGGATGCTCTCGACCGACGGGGCCTGCGCCACCGGACCCGTCAGCTCCCGGGACTGCACCGGCTCGAAGTCCGCGACCTCGGTGCCGACGCCGTTGTCGAGCGGGTCGACTCCCGTGCCGGCGAGGGGATTGGGCTTGAGGCCCGTGACCGGGCCGGTGACGGAGCCGGTGGCGGCCTTGAGGGCGGACGGGGGGTGGGTCCTGCCGAGGGAGGTGTGGACCACGTCCAGGGCCGAGCCGGTGCCCGCCGCGGCGGCCGTCGCCGCCCCCGCTCCCAGCGCCATTCCCGCGGTCGCGAGGACGGTCAGGGCACACTGGGCGGTCGGCTTCTTGGGTGAGTCGTGTCGGGCCATCGCCGCCACCTTCTGATGCACTGGGTAATCGATTCGACACAAAGGGTAGTTGAGGTGTGACGCGCGCATCAAAGCCGACCCGCAGGGTCGTACGGCCCACGGTGTATGCCTCACACTGGTGTCCCGTGAGTTCCCCTCTCCCCATACCGACGCGAGTCGTGCTGCTCTGCGGCCCATCCGGCTCCGGCAAGTCCCTCCTCGCGGCCCGCTCCGGCCTCCCGGTGCTGCGGCTCGACGACTTCTACAAGGAGGGCGACGACCCGACGCTGCCGCTCGTGGCGGGGAGTTCGGACATCGACTGGGACCATCCGGAGTCGTGGGACGCCGACACGGCCGTCGCCGCGATCACCCGGCTGTGCCGCACGGGCCGTACGGACGTCCCCGTCTACGACATCGCGCGGAGCGCCCGCACCGGCACGGAGACGGTGGACGTCGGGCGTACGCCGCTGTTCATCGCGGAGGGCATCTTCGCCGCGGAGATCGTCACGCGCTGCCAGGAGCTCGGCGTCCTCGCCGACGCGCTGTGCCTGAGCCGCGGCCCGGTGAAGACGTTCCGCCGCCGCTTCCTTCGGGATCTGAGGGAGGGCCGCAAGTCGGTGCCGTTCCTGCTGCGCCGCGGGTGGCGTCTGATGCGGGAGGAGCGCTCGATCGTCGCCCGCCAGACCGCGCTGGGCGCGTACGCCTGCGACCGCGAGGAGGCTATGGGGCGGCTGGCGGCCGCGGCGGCGGGCCGGTCCGCGAGCCTCGGTACAGCGGCCTGAGGGACGAACGGACGAGCAGAGGAACAAAAGAAAGCGGGACCGGATGGACCCCCCGGTCCTCCAGTCCCGCCCCTGTGCTCCCCCGTTGTCCTCCCCCGTGTTCCCCCCACTCTCCTGAGGAGACGCCCCCCAGCGCCTCCGCAGTTCCCCCGTGGGCCCCCCTTTTTGGTGCTTCCCCCCCAGCCTCAGGCGACGAGCTCGCCGAAGGCGTCTTCCTCGTCACGGCCGAAGCTGAGGACCTCGTCCTCGCGCAGCCGGCGGAGCGACCGCCAGATGCTGGACTTCACCGTGCCGACACTGATGTCGAGGATCTCCGCGATCTCCGGGTCCGTGCGGCCCTCGTAGTAGCGCAGGACCAGCATGGTGCGCTGGAGCTCGGGCAGCCGGGCCAGCGCCTGCCACAGGACCGCGCGCAGCTCGGTGCCGCGCATCGCGTCCGTGTCGCCGGGCGTCTCCGGGAGTTCCTCGGTCGGGTACTCGTTGAGCTTGCGGCGCCGCCAGGCGCTGATGTGCAGGTTGGTCATGGTGCGGCGGAGGTATCCGCCGACCGCGGCCTTGTCGCTGATCCGGTCCCACGCCCTGTACGTCGAGAACAGCGCGCTCTGGAGCAGGTCCTCGGCCTCGAAGCGGTCGCCGGTCAGGTGGTAGGCGGTGGCGTACAGGGAGGCGCGGCGCTCCTGGACGTAGGCGGTGAACTCCGCCTCCGACAGCGAGCGGCGCTCCCCCGAGTCCTCCCTGTACGCGGCTCCCCCGTGAGCCGCCCCCGACCCCTTGTTCTCCCCCGTGTGTGCGTCAACCACCGTCATGAAGGCGGTGTGCTGACGCCCGGTGCCGCGAGCGCACCCCCGCCCGCTCACGGCACCGGACTTCTCGGAACCCCGGCCCACGTCGTGCAGACGCGTGATCACTGCGCTGGTGCTGGTGCCGTGCAGCGTGTTCATCTCGCGCCCCCCGTCGTGGACTTCCGGTGTGCGGCCCGCCGGTCGGGCGGGCTTTCCTGCTTGTGCCGAGAACTTTGCCGCGGCACTTTCATGGCCGTGTCCGCCGACTGTCACAGAGCTGTCACAGGGCTCGGCCATATGGCGGATACACCTCGTACACCGGCGTCAGCGCTGTGCGCGGATCTCATCTCGGCCCACAGGTCGAACCCCGGCCCCTCCATAGGCCAGAATGTGCCCGTGCCTTCCCTGTTGCTGATCGAGGACGACGACGCCATCCGGACGGCCCTGGAGCTCTCTCTGACGCGCCAGGGCCACCGGGTGGCGACCGCTGCCAGTGGTGAGGACGGTCTGAAGCTGCTGCGCGAGCAGCGGCCGGATCTGATCGTGCTGGATGTGATGCTGCCCGGCATCGACGGGTTCGAGGTGTGCCGGCGCATCCGGCGCACGGACCAGTTGCCGATCATCCTGCTGACCGCGCGCAACGACGACATCGACGTGGTCGTCGGGCTGGAGTCCGGCGCCGACGACTACGTCGTCAAACCGGTGCAGGGGCGGGTGCTGGACGCCCGGATCCGGGCCGTGCTGCGGCGCGGCGAGCGGGAGTCGAACGACGCGGCGAGCTTCGGCAGCCTCGTCATCGACCGCTCGGCGATGACCGTGACCAAGAACGGCGAGGACCTCCAGCTCACGCCGACCGAGCTGCGGCTGCTGCTGGAGCTGAGCCGGCGGCCGGGACAGGCGCTCTCCCGTCAGCAGCTGCTGCGGCTGGTGTGGGAACACGACTACCTGGGCGACTCGCGGCTGGTGGACGCCTGTGTCCAGCGGCTGCGCGCCAAGGTCGAGGACGTGCCCTCGTCCCCGACGCTGATCCGTACCGTGCGTGGTGTCGGCTACCGGCTGGATCCGCCTCAGTGACACAGCGGCACCACCAAGGGGGGGACCGCGGCTGGACCGCGGCGCGCAAGGGAGTTCTGTCGCGGCTGCGCTTCACCAGCCTGCGGCTGAGGCTGGTCGTCGTCTTCGGCCTGGTGGCGCTGACGGCCGCCGTGTCCGCGTCCGGCATCGCGTACTGGCTCAACCGCGAGGCCGTGCTCACCCGCACCCAGGACGCCGTGCTGCGCGACTTCGAGCAGGAGATGCAGAACCGGGCGGGCGCGCTGCCCGAGCGTCCGACGCAGGACGAGCTCCAGCACACCGCGGGCCAGATGGCGGGCAGCGACCAGCGCTTCAGCGTGCTGCTGGTCGCGAGCAACGCCGACGGCAGGACCGTCTACGGCAGCTCCGGCGGGCTGAGCGGCTTCTCGCTGCGGGACGTGCCGGTCTCGCTGCGCACGGCGGTGAACAAGACGCAGAAGGCCGACGGTGCCGACAAGCACCCGCACCACCTGTACTGGCAGCGGGTCGTCGACCACGACACGCCGTACCTCGTGGCCGGGACGCGGGTGATCGGCGGCGGTCCGACCGGGTACATGCTGAAGTCGCTGGAGCCGGAGGCGAAGGACCTCAACTCGCTGGCCTGGTCGCTGGGTATCGCCACGGGGCTGGCACTGGTCGGCTCGGCGCTGCTCGCGCAGGCCGCCGCGACGACCGTGCTGAAGCCCGTGCAGCGGCTCGGGACGGCCGCGCGGCGACTCGGGGAGGGCAAGCTGGACACCCGGCTCCGGGTGTCCGGGACCGACGAACTCGCCGATCTGTCACGGACGTTCAACAAGGCGGCCGAGGCACTGGAGAAACGGGTCGCCGACATGGCCGCGCGCGACGAGGCGTCCCGGCGGTTCGTCGCCGACATGAGCCATGAGCTGCGCACGCCGCTCACCGCCATCACCGCCGTGACGGAGGTGCTGGAGGAGGAGCTGGAGGCGGAGACCGGGAGCATGGACCCGATGATCGAGCCCGCCGTGCGGCTGGTGGTCAGCGAGACGCGGCGGCTGAACGACCTGGTCGAGAACCTGATGGAGGTCACCCGCTTCGACGCGGGCACGGCCCGGCTCGTCCTGGACGACGTCGACATCGCCGACCAGATCACCGCGTGCATCGACGCCCGCGCCTGGCTGGACGCGGTCGAGCTGGACGCCGAGCGCGGCATCCACGCCCGGCTGGATCCGCGCCGTCTGGACGTCATCCTGGCCAACCTCATCGGCAACGCGCTCAAGCACGGCGGCTCCCCGGTGCGGGTGTCCGTCCGGGTGGAGGACGACTCGCTCCTGATCGAGGTGCAGGACCACGGGCCCGGCATCCCCGAGGACGTCCTGCCGCACGTCTTCGACCGTTTCTACAAGGCCAGCGCCTCCCGGCCGCGCTCCGAGGGCAGCGGCCTGGGCCTGTCCATCGCCCTGGAGAACGCCCACATCCACGGCGGCGAGATCACCGCGGCCAACTCGCCCGACTCGGGCGCGATGTTCACCCTGCGGCTCCCGCAGCACACGTACGCGCCGGGGGAACAGCCCGCCGAGGGCGAGCCGAAGCACGGGGACGACACCGGCCAGGACCGGGGCGAGGACTCGAAGGGGGACGCCTGATGACCACACGTGTCGTGTCCAGGGCGCGGATCGGTGCCGTGTCGGTGCTCGCCCTGCTGCTCGCCGGCTGCGGGATCCGGGCCACGGAGGTGCCGACGAACTTCGGGCCCGCGCCCTCGCGGGTGCGGTGTTCGCTCGCCGAGCCGGACGTGTCGACGCAGGCCGCCCGGGGGCTGCCGGTGCAGGTGTTCCTGCTGTGCGGGTCGTCGCTGGTGACCGTAGACCGGACCGTACGGGTCCCGGACGGCGCGGCCGACTCCGAGCGGCGCATGCTGGTCGCGCAGGGCCTGCTCGACCAGCTCGCGGCGCCGCCGTCGCCCGCCGAGAAGGAGGCCGGCTACAGCACGGACGTACGCGACGGCATCAAGGTGAGCGGGCCGCGGCCCGGCGACCCGGAGGACACGCTGCGGCTGAGCATGACGCCGGACAGCCTCACCTCGTACGCCCTCGCCCAGATCGTCTGCACCTTCTCCGACTCGGCGGCCGCCGAGGGGGACGGCTCCGTGGTCCTGGGCGGCCCCGGCGCCGAGTCCCCGCGCCGCTGGGAGTGCACCGACGAGGTCCGGGCCCGCCCGGGCAGCAAGGAACCGCCGTCCAAGGACGTGCCCCGGGAGTGAGCGGGCCGGCTTGCGCCGGGCTGTGGCGCATGCCTCACAGGCGTATCGGGGGGCATCCCGGAACCGATCCCGCCGGAGGCGGCGTCTAGGGGGGCGTGCAGCGTCAAGGCTCCATCGGCGGCAGCGCCGAGTTCCGCATCCGTGTGACAGGAGGTGTCCTCCTCGTCGCACACCTCGCGTTCGTCGCCTGGTTCACGCTGCGGCCGCTGGACGTGCCCTGGGTGATGCCCGCCAATCTGCGGCCGTTCGACGGGATCCGCGCCGATCTCGCCCTGGGCTGGCCCGAGGCGACCCGGCGGATCTGCGAGGGACTGGCCCTGCTCGCCCCGCTGGGCGTGCTGCTGCCGATGGTGAGCGGCAGACTGGTCGTCTCGCCGCTGGCGTCCCTGCTGCGCACCGTCACGGCCGGCGCCCTGCTGTCGCTGGGCATCGAACTGCTCCAGACCGGCGTTCCGGGTCAGGTCGTCGACGTCGACTCGCTCTTCCTGAACACCGCGGGCGTGGCCCTCGCGCATCTCGTGCTCGTCCCGGCCGGCCGCTCCTGGCTGCGCCGCCGCACCACCGTCGGCCTGTCCCTCGCGCCCCTCCCCGCGGAGGAGCCGGCTCAGGGTCGGACCCCGACGATTCCCAGGGTCGGGATCGCCCCGTGGAGCGACGCTTTGCCCCCTTCGTCTCCGTAGCGTGGAGTGCAGATGGGGTACTCGGAGAAGAGGCCTCACGCCCCGACCCTGAAGGAGACGCACATGTCCCGCCTCGCCCGCCCCACCCACGGCCGCATGATCGGCGGAGTGTGCGCCGCACTGGCACGGCGCTTCGGCACCTCCACGACGACGATGCGGGTCATCTTCCTGGTCTCGTGCCTGCTGCCCGGCCCGCAGTTCCTGCTGTACATCGCGCTGTGGATCCTGCTGCCCTCGGAGAACAAGGTGCAGAGCAAGGCACAGGCAGCCTGGTAACGACCGTCCGCGAGAACGACGATGGGGCGCACCCCGGTTCCAGGGGGTGCGCCCCATCGGCGTGTGTTCCGCCCGGGCGGGAGGTCAGCCGACCGGCACGCCGTTCACCGGCAGGCCGTGCGCGGGCAGGCCCTCCACCGGCAGACCGCCGAGCAGCTTGGCGGCCGGCCCGGTCGGGCCCTCGGCGAGCAGCTGCTCGGCGACCGGCTGGGCGGCGGCGAGACCGGCACCGGCCGCCGTCTGCCCCTGGCCCAGCGCCTCGCCCGAGCCCGGCAGCGCCTGGGAGAGCTGCTCCGCCGGGAGCGCCTGGGTGACGGTCTCCAGCGTCTGAGCGGTGTCCGGGAGGGCCGGGGTGGCGGCGTTGGCGGCGCCCGCACCGGCGGCGGCGAAGGCGGCACCGAGAGCGGCGACACCGAGGGACTTGGCAGCGGACTGCTTCATGAAATGCGTCCTCATAATGGGATGACGGGGTGTGAGCGGTCCAGCGACCGTAATCACGCGGCGCCATCCGCCGCAAACTGCGGACGGATTGTGAACACCGCCCGCATTCCCTGTGTGCCGAGGATTCTCGGATCAGCTCTCCGAAGGCGAAGAACCGCTGGTGGAGGCGGTCTGCCGGAACAGCCATTCGGATTTCAGCTCGGCATATCCGGGCTTGATCACGTCATTGATCATGGCCAGCCGTTCATCGAAAGGAATGAACGCCGACTTCATAGCATTGACAGAAAACCATTGCATGTCGTCGAGCGTATAACCGAACGCCTCGACCAGGTGCTCGAATTCCCGACTCATGCTGGTGTGGGACATGAGGCGGTTGTCGGTGTTCACCGTGGCCCGGAAGTGCAGCCGGCGCAGCAGCCCGATGGGGTGCTCGGCGTACGAGGCAGCCGCCCCGGTCTGGAGGTTGGAGCTCGGGCACAGCTCCAGCGGGATGCGCTTGTCCCGGACGTACGAGGCGAGCCGCCCGAGTTCGACGCTGCCGTCCTCGTGGACCTGGATGTCGTCGATGATCCGCACGCCGTGCCCGAGCCGGTCGGCGCCGCACCACTGGAGGGCCTGCCAGATGGAGGGCAGCCCGAAGGCCTCGCCGGCGTGGATGGTGAAGTGGTTGTTCTCGCGCTTGAGGTACTCGAAGGCGTCCAGGTGCCGGGTGGGCGGGTAGCCGGCCTCGGCGCCCGCGATGTCGAAACCCACCACTCCCAGGTCCCGGTGGCGGTTGGCGAGTTCGGCGATCTCCAGGGCGCGGGCGGCGTGCCGCATGGCGGTGAGCAGGGCTCCGACGCGGATGCGCAGACCCCTCTCCCGGGCGCGGCGCTCCCCTTCCCGGAAGCCCGCGTTGACGGCCTCGACGACCTCTTCGAGGCTCAGACCGCCCTCCAGGTGCTGCTCGGGGGCGTAGCGCACCTCGGCGTACACGACGCCGTCCTCGGCGAGGTCCTCGGCGCACTCGGCGGCGACCCGGACCAGGGCGTCGCGGGTCTGCATGACGCCGACGGTGTGGGAGAAGGTCTCCAGGTACCGTTCCAGGGAACCGGAGTCGGCGGCCTCGCGGAACCAGACGCCGAGCTTCTCCGGGTCGGTCTCGGGGAGCTGGGAATAGCCCGTCGCGTGGGCGAGTTCGACGATCGTGGCGGGACGCAGGCCGCCGTCGAGGTGGTCGTGCAGCAGAACCTTGGGCGCCCGGTGGATCTGTTCCGGTGTCGGGGTGTTCGCGATGGTCTGGCTCGTCATTTCCGCACTCTAACTCCTACGCGCGTAGATCGCGCGTCCTCGTCTCCTTTACGTTTCCGTCGATACGTAACGGTGACCCCGAGGACGGGTCGAGTACACCCGCGCTTCTGACACTGTTCTGTCATGGCACACCAACCGACGCCGGTTCGCAGGGCCCGGCTGGGCAGGACATTCGGTCCGGATCCGTCGGCGGTGAGCGGCGTGGTGCTGCTGCTCCCCGGCGGCGACGAGGTCTCGGGTCGCAGGCCGTCCCCCATGGTGGCGACCGCCTCCGTACGCGCCCTGGGGCGCCGCCTGGCCCGCGCGGGCCGGGACGAGGGTCTCGTCACCCACGTGGTGCACTACCGCTACCGCGGCTGGAACGGCAGCGAGGCCAACCTCGCGGCCGACGCGGCCTGGGCGGCCGACGAGGTCGTACGGCGTTACGGAGACGTTCCCGTCTGCCTCGCCGGCATCGGGATGGGCGGCCGGGCCGGGTTGCGGGCGGGTGGGCACGAGGCCGTCAACTCCGTGCTGGCGCTCGCCCCCTGGCTCCCGGAGGAGGATGTGGCCGCACCACCCGAACCGGTGAAACAGCTGGTGGGGCGGCAGGTGCTGATCGTCCACGGCACGAACGACGGGCGGACGGATCCCGAGTTGTCGTTCCGGCTGGCGGCGCGGGCGAAGAAGGCGAATCGGGATGTGTGCCGGTTCGAAGTGCACGCGGACGGGCACGGGTTGAGTCAGTACCGGGATGAAGTTCTCGCGTTGGCCGAGGACTTCGTGATGGGGGCCTTGTTCGGGCGGGCCGTGTCCCGGCCCGTGCGGGACGCGTTCGCGGCGCCGCCGCCGTTGGGGTTGCGGATGCCGTTGGCTGCGGGGTTCGGTTCTTCGTTGCGCCGGTAGCGTCGTGGGGGTTCTTGCCGGCCGGCGGGTGCGGGCCGGCTGTGGCTTGTCGCGCAGTTCCCCGCTCCCCTCAGGTGGGCAGCAGGCTGCCTCTTCTGGAGAGCAGGAACCTTTTGAAGGCTGCCACCGGGGGTGTGTCCGGGCGGCCCTCCAGCCAGGCCAAGCCGATTTCGCGGGCCGCTCGGGGGGCCGTGACCGTCAGTTCCACCACCCCCGGGCGCGGGACGGCCGGCGGGGGCAGGAGGGCCACTCCCAGGCCTGCCGCCACCAGGCCCCGCAGGGTCTCCGCCTCCTCGCCCTCGAAGGCGACGCGGGGCTTGAAGCCGGCCTCCTGGCAGAGGTCGTCGGTGATGCGGCGGAGGCCGTAGCCGGGTTCCAGGGTGACGAACATTTCGTCCGCGGCCTCGGCGAGGCGGACGCGGCGGCGGGTGGCCAGGGAGTGGTCCGCGGGGACGACGAGGCGGAGCTTCTGTTCGTCGAGGCGGCGTGCGACCAGGTCGGGGGCGTCGGGCACGGGGGACGTCAGGCACAGGTCCAGTTCGCCGGCGCGGAGGCGTTCGAGCATGGCCTCCCCGTAGTTCTGGACGAGGCTGAAGCGGACGCGTGGATGTTCGGCGCGGAAGGCCTGGAGGAGGCCCGGGACCGTCTCGGCGCCCATGGTGTGCAGGAAGCCGAAGGCGACCTTGCCGGTGGCGGGGTCGGCGTCGGCGCGGACCTCCTCGGCGGCGCGTTCGACCTCGGCCAGGGCACGCTCGACGGAGGTGAGGAAGGTGCGTCCGGCCGGGGTGAGGGAGACCGTGCGGCCGTGACGGGCGAAGAGGTCCACGCCGAGGTCCTGCTCCAGGCGGACCATGGCCCGGGAGAGGGTCGACTGAGGGACGTTCATCTCCTGGGCGGCGCGGGTGACGTGCTCGGTGCGGGCGACACCGGCGAAGTACGCGAGGCGGGGCGCCAGCACCTTCGACATCTCCGCCATGTCTTCTGTGTCACTGGACGGTGACAGCCGAGCCCTTGAGCTGTGTTGATGCTCCATGGGAACGATTATGACGGTTTCATGCATTGGACGGATCAGTGGGTGCGTCCGTACGTTCGAAGCATGTCTCCCGCCAGTACCGGGGCGTCCACCATCGTGGGCGCCGATGCCTCTGTCCCTGCCGCCGACTCCCGTATGTCCCCGGGCGGGCCCGGCTACCGCCGGATGAGCCTCGCCCTCTTCC
Source organism: Streptomyces sp. DH10 (assembly GCF_029813805.1). NCBI lineage: Bacteria > Bacillati > Actinomycetota > Actinomycetes > Kitasatosporales > Streptomycetaceae > Streptomyces > Streptomyces sp. DH10. The sequence goes on along the minus strand of NZ_JARVKU010000003.1, from coordinate 537,403 downwards.
TCGCGGGTGTCGCGACCTTCGCGCTGCTGTACTCCACGCAGGCGCTGCTCCCGCTGATCTCCGGCGAGTTCGGGGTGGCGGCGAGCGACGCGAGCTGGACGGTGGCCGCCGCGACGGGCGGGCTGGCGCTGTTCGTCCTTCCGATGAGCGCCCTGTCGGAGCGCTTCGGACGGCGTGCGGTCATGACGGCCTCGCTGGCCGTGGCGGTGACGGTCGGACTGCTGGTGCCCTTCGCCCCGTCGCTGGGTGTCCTGGTCGTGCTGCGGGCGCTCCAGGGGGCGGCCCTGGCCGGACTGCCCGCGTCGGCGACGGCGTACCTCGCCGAGGAGGTCAGCCCCAGGGCGCTGGTCACCGCGATCGGACTGTTCGTCGCCGGCAACAGCGTCGGCGGGATGAGCGGTCGCGTCATTACCGGCTGGGTCGCCCAGGAGTGGGGCTGGCGGGTCGCGGTCGGTGTGATCGGCGCGCTCGCGGTGGCGTGCGCGGTGGCCTTCCGGATGCTGCTGCCCGCCCCGAGGAACTTCAAGGCCGGCTCGCTGCGCCCGCGCGTGCTGGCCCGGACGGTCCGTGACCACCTGTCCAACCCGCTGCTGTGCCGGCTGTACGCGATCGGCGCGCTGTTCATGACGGTGTTCGGCGGCGTGTACACGGTCATCGGCTACCGGCTGACCGAGGCGCCGTTCTCGCTGCCGCAGGGCATCATCGGCTCGGTCTTCCTGGTGTACCTCGTCGGTACGGTGTCGGCGTCGACGGCCGGCCGTCTGGTGGGCCGGCTGGGCCGCCGGGGCGCCCTGTACGCGGGCGGCGGCACGACGGCGGCGGGTCTGCTGCTGTCCCTGGCCGGCTCCCTCCCGCTGGTCCTGCTGGGCCTGGTCCTCATCACGGCGGGCTTCTTCGCGGGCCACGCGGTGGCCTCCTCGGCGGTCAGCAAGACGGCCACGACCGGCCGCGCACAGGCCTCGGCGCTCTACCAGTCGGCGTACTACATCGGATCCAGCGCGGGCAGCACGGCCGGCGCGATCGCCTTCCACGCGGGCGGCTGGGCCGGGACCGTCGGGGTCGGCCTGCTGGCGGTCCTGGGCGTCGTCACGATCACGGTCTTCGGAACGCGGGCGGCCCGGATGCAGCGGCGGCTGGCCACCGCCGCCTGAGCCCGGGGCCCGGGCCGTTCCCCCTGGTCGGGGCCGGTTGTCAGTGGGCGCGGATAACCTCCGCCTCCGCTGACCACCGGATTCGAGCAGGGGGATTTTCCATGGAGTTCCGCATCGACCGTACGGCGTTCGCCGAGGCCGTGGGCCGGGCGGTACGGGCGCTGCCCGCGCGGACGCCGGTGCCGGTGCTGGGCGGACTGCTGCTGGAGGCGGACGCGGGACGGCTGGCCGTGACGGGGTTCGACTTCGAGGCGGCGGTACGGGTCGAGGCCGACGCGGAGGTCGCGGTGCCCGGGCGGGTGCTCGTCCCGGGGCGGCGGCTGCTGGACGTCAGCCGGGTGCTGCCGGACGGGCCGGTGAGCTGTGCGCTGGAGACGTCGCGGTTCGCGGTGGAGGCGGACGGAACGCGGTTCGGGCTGTCGACGCTGCCCCTCGCCGAGTACCCGGCCCTGCCGGCGCCGCCAGCGCCGTACGGCACGGTGGACGCCGCCGCGTTCGCGACGGCCGTCGCCCAGGTCGCCGTCTCGGCCGGGCGCGACGACTCGCTGCCGCTGCTGACGGGTGTCCAACTGCGCCTGGAGGACGGGCGGATGACACTGGCCGCTTCGGACCGCTACCGGTACGCCGTGCGGCGGCTGGAGTGGCGGCCGGGGGCGGCGGCCGACGGTGTGGTGGATGCGCTGCTGCCCGCGCGGCGCCTGCTGGACGCCGCGCGGTCGCTGGGGCGCTGCGGGGAGGTGCTGATCGGGTGGGACCCGGCCGCCGGCGGCGGACTGATCGGCTTCGAGGGCGGGCGGACGCGGACGGCGCTGCGGCTCCTGGACGGGCGGCTGCCGACGTACAAGTCGCTGTTCGACATGGCGGGGGCCGCCGTCGCCGAGGTGGCGCGCGAGGAGCTCGCGGAGGCCGTGCGGCGGGTCGCGGTGGTGGCGGAAGCGAACAGTCCGGTGCGGCTGGACTTCTCGTCCGACGGGTCCGTCACGCTCCGCGCCGGCTACGGCGACGACGTGGCGGCCCAGCGGCTGCCGGCCACGCTGACCGGCGCCGACGAGGTGCCCGTGGCCTTCAACCCGGCCTATCTGCTGGACGCGCTGACGTCCTTCGAGAGTCCGAGCGTACGGCTGGAACTGCTGGGGGCGGGGCAGCGGGCGCTGCTGCACGCGGTGCCGGGCGACGGGGCCGCCGAGGGGGCCGGGGAGACGGCCGGGGAGCACCGGCATCTGCTCATGTCGGTGAAACAGCTGGTCTGAAGCACCGCTCCTGCCTGCGCGTTCGTGCGCTCGGGGGGCCGTTGTCAGTGCGCTGCGGTAGCTTCCGAAGTGCTGGACGCGATGGCGCGTGACAGAAATTCCACAGGGGTGGGTGGACGATGACGAACGGCACGGCGACACCAACAGATCTGGACACCAGGCTGGAGGCACACCGGACGGAGCTGACGGGGTACTGCTACCGGATGCTCGGCTCCTCCTTCGAGGCCGAGGACGCGGTGCAGGACACGATGATCCGTGCCTGGCGCAGCTACGACAAGTTCGAGGGCCGCTCCAGCCTCCGCTCCTGGCTCTACCGCATCGCGACCAACGTGTGCCTGGACATGCTGACCGCGGGCAACAAGCGCGCCAGGCCCATGGACCTGACCGAGTCCACCCCGCTCGCCCAGGCGGCCCTCACCCCCCGCCCGGACAACACCTGGCTGGAGCCCATGCCGGACGCCCGTGTGCTGCCCACGACCGACGACCCGGCGGAGGCGGCGATAGCCAAGGAGTCCGTGCGGCTCGCCTTCATGGCCGCTCTTCAGCAGCTGCCGGCCAAGCAGCGGGCCGTGCTGATCCTGCGCGAGGTGCTGGCCTGGAAGGCCAGCGAGGTCGCCGAGTTGCTGGGCACGTCCGTGGCGTCGGTCAACAGCGCTCTCCAGCGGGCCCGCGCGACCCTGGCCGAGCGGAAGGAGCCGGGCGCCGACGCGACCGTCTCCGACCCGCTGGACGAGGACCAGCAGAAGCTGCTGGACCGCTATGTGGCGGCCTTCGAGGGCTACGACATGACGGCGCTGACGTCCCTGCTGCACGAGGACGCGGTGATGACGATGCCGCCGTTCGACCTGTGGCTGACCGGCGTCGGCGACATCACCGGCTTCATGACCACCCTGGGCGCGCCCTGCGCGGGTTCCCGGCTGGTGCCGGTCCAGGTCAACGGCCTGCCGGGGTTCGCCCAGTACAAGCCCGACCCGGAGAAGGGCGGCTTCTCGCCGTGGGCGGTCCAGGTGCTGGAGATCTCAGACGGCCGGATCACCGGGTTCCACTGCTTCCTCGACACGCAGCGCTGGTTCCCGCTCTTCGACCTGCCCCTCCACCTCGAAGCGGAGACCGACCAGGTCGAGCAGGGCGCGTAGGGCCGGGTCGGGGTCGCGCAGTCTGATCCGGCCCCCGGCCCTGCGAGCGGCGAGCTGGAGGCGTGCGAGCAGGTCGACGGCGGCGAGCCCCGGCGGCCCGAGGCCCCCGACGTCGCACACCACGACCCGGGCACGGCTGGTGTGCAGCAGTGACCTCACGTCGTCGCTCAGTCCGCTCACCTGGTCCCGGGCGACGGGGCCGGGGAGCACGAGCACGGGGGGTTTCATGGCGTCCACGATCGGTAGACCGGGCGGGTGGCGGTAACTCATCGCGGCTGTCCGTCCTGTCGGCGCCGAAAGGATCACATTGACCTCGGTACGGCCTTCCCCGGAGGGTTGGCTGTATGGCCCATGCATCCGCCCCTCCCGCGCTGTCCGCTGCCCGTGCCGCCGCCGGTGAGGGGACCCCGTGCAGGGGGTGCTGAGCGGCTTCGCGGTCATCGCGGTCGTCATCGGGGTCGGCTATCTGATCGGCCGCCGCGGGTATCTGGGCGACGGCGGGCGCGAGGTCCTGACGAAGCTGGCCTTCCACGTCGCGTCTCCCGCCCTGCTCTTCACCACGCTCGCCCAGGCCGACCTGTCGGTGATCTTCTCCGACCGGCTGCTGGTCACGGCGATGAGCACGGCGGCGGTGGCGGGTGTCTTCGTGGCGGTGGGTGCCGCGCGCGGCTGGGGTGTGGGCCGGACCACGATCGGCGCGCTGTGCTCCAGCTACGTCAACTCGGGGAACCTCGGCATCCCGATCGCGGTGTACGTGCTGGGCGACGCGTCACTGGTCGCGCCGGTGCTGCTGTTCCAGCTGGTGGGCGTCACGCCGGTGGCGCTGACGGTCCTGGACCTGGCGAGCGGCGGAGTGAAGCGCCCCCTGTGGCAGCGCCTGCTCACGCCCCTGCGCAACCCGATAGCCCTGGGCTCCCTGGCCGGTGTGGCGGCGTCGGCGTCGGGCCTGCGCGTCCCCGGCCCCTTGATGGACCCGCTCACGCTGATCGGCAACATGTCGGTCCCGGCGGTGCTGCTGGCCTTCGGCATCTCCCTGCGCGGCAGCACGCTCCCGCTGCGCGGCGCGGAACGAGCCCCTGTCCTCCTCGCCGTGGCCCTCAAGGCGGTCGTCCAGCCCCTGGTCGCCTGGGCCCTCGCAGCGGGCGTCTTCGGCCTCCACGGGGCCTTGCTGCTCGACGTGGTGGTGACGTCGGCGCTTCCGGCGGCGCAGAACCTCTTCACGTACGCGAGCAGCTACCGGGTGGGCGAGGTGCTGGCGCGGGAGGCGATCTTGTTGTCGACGGTGCTGGCGGTGCCGGTTCTGGTGGTGGTGGCGGCGCTTCTCGGGTGAATCGCTTCTCCGGGAACTCGCCGGTGCCGAGTTCCAGACCGAAGGGTTCCGGCAGCGTGATCCGTTCTCCCCGTCGCCGTCGAGCACGCTCAGGGCGCTGGCCAACCCCCCGAACGGGACCGGCGGCGGTCCGCCGGTCCCGTTCCCCCCGGAGAGGAAAGCGCGGGTCAGGCGATACGTTCCAGCACCACCGGCGACGCCGTGAAGTCCGTGCCCGGCGCCGCGATGTCGTACGAGCCCTCGACCGCGTCCAGCGCGTACTCGAAGCGCTCCGGCGTGTCCGTGTGGAGGGTCAGCAGCGGCTGGCCCTCCCGCACCGTGTCCCCCGGCTTGGCGTGCATCTCGACGCCCGCGCCCGCCTGGACCGGGTCCTCCTTGCGGGCGCGGCCCGCGCCCAGGCGCCAGGCCGCGACGCCGATGTCGTAGGCGTCGAGGCGGGTGAGGACGCCCGAGGCCGGGGCCTTGATCACGTGCTGCTCGCGTGCCACCGGCAGCGCCGCGTCCGGGTCGCCGCCCTGGGCGGTGATCATGCGGCGCCACACGTCCATCGCCGAGCCGTCGGCCAGGGCCTTCGCCGGGTCGGCGTCCCTCACCCCGGCGGCGTCCAGCATTTCGCGGGCCAGGGCGATCGTCAGCTCGACCACGTCCGCCGGGCCGCCGCCCGCCAGGACCTCCACCGACTCGCGGACCTCCAGCGCGTTGCCGGCCGTCAGGCCGAGCGGGGTCGACATGTCCGTGAGGAGCGCGACCGTCTTCACGCCGTGGTCGGTGCCGAGGCCCACCATCGTGGAGGCCAGCTCGCGGGCGTCCTCCAGGGTCTTCATGAAGGCGCCCGTGCCGACCTTCACGTCCAGGACCAGCGAGCCCGTGCCCTCCGCGATCTTCTTGGACATGATCGAGGAGGCGATCAGCGGGATCGCCTCGACCGTGCCGGTGACGTCCCGCAGCGCGTAGAGCTTCTTGTCCGCGGGGGCGAGGCCGTCGCCCGCCGCGCAGATCACCGCGCCGGTGCCGTCCAGGACGGACAGCATCTCCTCGTTCGAGAGCAGGGCGCGCCAGCCGGGGATCGACTCCAGCTTGTCCAGGGTGCCGCCGGTGTGGCCGAGGCCGCGGCCCGACAGCTGCGGGACCGCCGCGCCGCAGGCGGCCACCAGCGGGGCGAGCGGCAGCGTGATCTTGTCGCCGACGCCGCCCGTGGAGTGCTTGTCGGCCGTCGGGCGGGACAGGGACGAGAAGTCCATGCGCTCGCCGGAGGCGATCATCGCGGCCGTCCAGCGGGCGATCTCGCGGCGGTTCATGCCGTTGAGCAGGATGGCCATCGCGAGGGCCGACATCTGCTCGTCGGCCACCTCCCCGCGGGTGTACGCGTCGATGACCCAGTCGATCTGCTCGTCGCTGAGTTCGCCGCGATCCCGCTTGGTGCGGATGACGGAGATGGCGTCCATGGCCATGGCTTGGGCTTCCTTCCGAGGATTCCAGAAGCCGTACGGCCCCCCTGAGCCGGTCGCGTGAGCAACTCAGGGGGGCCGCACGGGGATTACTTGGTGAGGTGCTCCGGGCCGAAGGCCTGGGGCAGCATCTCCGACAGCGGCAGGATCCCCGCCGGGGTCTCCAGCAGCAGGTCCGGGCCGCCGAACTCGTGCAGCAGCTGACGGCAGCGGCCGCACGGCACGAGCGTGGCGCCGTCGCGGTCGACGCAGGTGAAGTGCGTCAGCCGGCCGCCGCCGGTGTTGTGCAGCTCGGAGACCAGGCCGCACTCGGCGCACAGGCCGAGCCCGTACGAGGCGTTCTCGACGTTGCAGCCGGAGATGATCCGGCCGTCGTCGACCAGGGCGGCCACGCCGACCGGGTAACCGGAGTAGGGGGCGTACGCCCGGGACATGGCGTCCCGGGCCACCGCGCGCAGCTTCTCCCAGTCGACGTCCGGGCCGGCGCCGGTCACTTGCCCTGCCCCTTCCGGTACGGCATGCCGTTCGCCCTCGGCATCCGCAGGCGCTGGGCGGACAGGGCGAGGACCACCAGGGTGATGACGTACGGCGTGGCGGAGACGACCTGGTTCGGGACCTCGTCGGTGGTCGCGTACCAGGTGAACACCAGGGCGCCGGCGACCAGGGTGCACACGGCCGGGACGTACTTCTTGCGGACCACGAGCCAGATCGCGCCGATGACCAGCAGCAGCGCGCCGAGCAGCAGCAGGGCGTGGACGTTGGCGGAGCCGCCGCGCAGGTTGAGGCTGTCGGTGTAGCCGAACAGGCCCGCGCCGAGGGCGAGGCCGCCCGGCATCCAGTTGCCGAAGATCATCGCCGCCAGGCCGATGAAGCCGCGGCCGCTGACCTGGCCCTCCAGGTAGAAGGGGTTCGCGACGATCGACAGGAAGACACCGCCGAGGCCGGCCAGACCGCCGGAGACGACCACGGCGATGTACTTGTACTTGTAGACGTTGACGCCGAGGGACTCGGCGGCGACCGGGTTCTCGCCGCAGGAGCGCAGCCGCAGGCCGAACGCCGTGCGCCACAGCACCCACCAGGTGCCGGGGATCAGCGCGACGGCGATCAGGGTCAGCCAGGAGACGTTGGTGACCAGGCCGCCGAGCAGGCCGGCGATGTCGGAGATGAAGAACCAGCCCTGGTTGTTGAGGTCCCTGAGCGCGTCGGACAGGCCCGGCACCGTGAAGCTGCCGAGGGAGTCGACCGCCGGGGACTGCTTGGCGGAGCCGCCCGTGTGGCCCTCGAAGGCGAGGGGCGCGAGGTAGCGGGTGGCGCCGAGGGCGAGGATGTTGATGGCCACACCGGAGACGATGTGGTTGACGTTGAAGGTGACGGTCACGAAGGCGTGCAGCAGGCCGCCGATCGCGCCGCCGGCGATGCCCACCAGGACACCGGTCCACGGGCCCCACTGGAAGCCGGCCCAGGCGCCGAACCAGGTGCCGAGGATCATCATGCCCTCGAGGCCGATGTTGACCACGCCCGCGCGCTCGGCCCACAGGCCGCCGAGACCGGCGAGGCCGATCGGCACGGCGAGCTGGAGCGCGGTGGACATCTGGCTGACGTTGGTGATGCCGTCGGCGCCGGTGATGAGACGGACGATCGAGGTGAGCGCGAGGCCGCCGGCGATGATCAGCAGCAGGACGGGCAGCGACAGGCGGCGGCCGGTCGGCGCCGCGGGCTGCAGCGTGGGCTGGTTGAGGTCGGTCGCGGTGGTCATCGGCCAGCCACCTCCTTCGTGGTGTTGTTGTTGCCGAGGACGTGACCGGCGGCCAGTTCGGCGCCGACCCGGCGCTGCTGGCGGCGCAGGCCCCACTCGCGGACGGCCTCGTAGGAGACGACGACCGAGAGCACGATCAGGCCCTGCATGATGACCGCGATCTCCTTGTCGTAGCCGTGGAAGTCCAGCTCGGGCGAGGCCTTGTCGAGCCAGGCCCACAGCAGGGCGGCGAAGGCGATGCCCACGGGGCTGTTGCGGCCGAGCAGGGCGATGCCGATGCCGAGGAAGCCGATGCCCGTGGGGAAGTTCAGGCTGTAGGTGTGGGTGTCGCCGAGCAGGATCGGCAGGCCGGCCAGGCCCGCGATACCGCCGGAGATCAGCATGGCGCTGAGCACCATCCGCTTGGGGTCCACACCGCTGGCCGCGGCGGCGGTCTGCGAAGCGCCGGAGGCGCGCAGGTCGAAGCCGAAGCGGGTGCGGTTGAGGACGACCCAGTAGCCGACGCCGAGCAGGACGGCGAGCAGCACCAGGCCGTAGATCTCGCCGGCCGCGCCCACGGGAATGCCGGGGATCCAGCCGGACTCGTGCATCTCGCCGGTGGTGTTGTTGTTGCCGACCTTCACACCGAAGACGTTCGGCAGCCACAGGTAGGCGATCACGGAGGTGGCGATCGCGTTGAGCATGATCGTGGCGACGACCTCGCTGACGCCGCGGGTGACCTTGAGGACACCGGCGATGCCGGCCCAGAAGGCGCCGGTGAGGACGGCGGTCAGGAGCAGCAGCGGGACCTGGAGGGCGGCCGGCAGAGCGACGTGGGCGCCGACGATCGCGGCCAGCATCGCGCCGAGCTGGTACTGGCCGTCGACGCCGATGTTGAACAGGTTCATCCGGAAGCCGATGGCCACCGAGAGCGCCGCGATGTAGTACATCGAGGCCTGGTTGATGATCAGGACCTGGATGTCCGAGAAGCCGAGCTGCTCGAACATCAGGGCGTACGGCTCGACCGGGTTCTGGCCCGACGCGACCAGCACGATCGAGGTCAGGGCGAAGGCCACGGCGAGCGCGATGACCGGTCCGGCCACCGCGAGGAGCACGCGCTCCCTGTCGAACTTCTTCATCAGCGGGCCTCGTCTTCCGGAGACTCGGGGGCGTCGCCCTTCGAGGTCTCGGGGGTCTCTTCGTGCTCGAGGTGCCCGGTGGCGGCACCGGTCATGGCCGAGCCGAGCTCTTCGGGGGTGATGGTTGCCGGGTCGGCGTCCGCGACCAGCTTGCCGTTGTAGATCACGCGCAGCGTGTCGGACAGGCCGATGAGCTCGTCCAGGTCGGCGGAGATCAGCAGGACGGCCAGGCCCTCGCGGCGGGCCTCGCGGATGTGGTCCCAGATGGCTGCCTGGGCGCCGACGTCCACACCCCGGGTGGGGTGGGCGGCGATCAGGAAGCGCGGCTTGTGGCTCATCTCGCGGCCGACGATCAGCTTCTGCTGGTTGCCGCCGGACAGGGAGGCGGCGGTGACGTCGATGCCGGGGGTGCGGACGTCGTACTCCGTGACGATCCGGCGGGTGTCCTCCTGGGCCGCCTTCGGGTCCAGCCAGACGCCCTTGGCGAGGGGCTTCTCGGTGACGTGGCCGAGGATGCGGTTCTCCCAGAGGGGGGCCTCCAGAAGCAGGCCGTGGCGGTGGCGGTCCTCGGGGATGTAGCCGATGCCCTGCTCGCGGCGCCTGCGGGTGGGCCAGGCGGTGATCTCCTCGTCGGCGAGCCGGATGGTGCCGGAGTCGGCGGACCGCAGGCCGATGAGCGCGTCGACCAGCTCGGTCTGGCCGTTGCCCTCGACACCGGCGATGCCGAGGATCTCGCCCGCGTGGATGGTGAAGCTGATGTCGTCGAGGAGGGCCTTGCCGCCCGGTGCGGCCAGGCGGAGCCCGTCGACGGCGATGACCGGGCGGTCGGTGACCGTGGACTCGGCCGTCTCGGGCGTGGGCAGCTCGCTGCCGACCATCATCTCCGCGAGCTGGCGCGGGGTGGTCTCGGCGGGGACGGCCGTACCGACCGTGGTGCCGCGGCGGATGACGGTGATCTCGTCGGCGACGGAGAGTACCTCGCCGAGCTTGTGCGAGATGAAGATGACCGACAGGCCCTCGGACCGCAGTTCGCGCAGGTTGGCGAAGAGGGCGTCGACCTCCTGCGGCACGAGCACGGCGGTCGGCTCGTCCAGGATGAGGATGCGGGCGCCGCGGTAGAGGACCTTGAGGATCTCCACGCGCTGGCGGGCGGCGACGCCGAGCTCCTCGACCAGGAGGTCGGGGTCGACGTCGAGGCCGTAGCGCTCGGAGAGGTCCTTGATCTTGCGGCGGGCCTTGGCGCCGATGCCGTACAGCTTCTCGCTGCCGAGCACGACGTTCTCGAGGACGGTCAGGTTGTCGGCGAGCATGAAGTGCTGGTGGACCATGCCGATGCCGCGGACGATGGCGTCGGCCGGCGACGAGAAGGTGACCTGCTCGCCGTCGACGGCGATGGTGCCCTCGTCCGGCTTCTGCATGCCGTAGAGGATCTTCATCAGCGTCGACTTGCCGGCGCCGTTCTCGCCGACGAGGGCGTGCACGGTGCCCTTGCGGACGCTGAGGTGGATGTCGTGGTTGGCCACGACGCCCGGGAAACGCTTCGTGATCCCGGCGAGCTCGACGGCGGTCACCGATTCCTTGACCGCCGCTCCGGCCGGAGGGCTGCTGGACGCGTTGATGGCGCACTCTCCTGGGGACGGGGGTCGTCTACGCGCGTAGCGCCCCTACGGCATACAAAGGGGCCGACGCACCGCGACAACGGGGTACGAGGAGCAGCCTCCCCGTACCCCGTCGAGCGGACGTAACCCCGGGGGTTACCGCCTGCTTGCGAGGCAGTCGGTCGTCAGCTGCTCTTGACCTTGATCTCGCCGCTGATGATCTTCTCCTTGGCCGTCTTGATGGCTTCCTGAAGCTCGGCGTCGTCCGCGAACTTCGGGTTGGAGTCCGACAGGCCCACCTCGCCGGTCTTCAGATCGCCACGAACGATACCGGTCTCGGGCTTGCCGTCCTCGACCGACTTCGCCAGGTTGTACACCGCCTTGGCGACGTCCTTCATCGCCGAGGTGAGGATGAAGTCCTTGTACTTGGCGAGGGCCGCCTGCTTGTACTGGTCGGAGTCCACACCGATGGCCCACACCTTCTTGGCGGCGGCGGCCTCGATGACGCCCTGACCGGACAGACCGGCGGCCGCGTAGACGACGTCGGCCTTCTTCTCGATCTGGCCCTCAGCGGCCGTCTTGCCCTTGTCGGGGCTGGAGAAACCGCCCTCTTCGGCCGTCTGGGTGAGGTACTGCGAGAGGACCTTCACCTTCGGGTTCGTGTCCTTGACGCCCTGCGCGAAGCCGGCCTGGAACTTGTGGATCAGCGGGATGTCCACACCGCCGACGAAGCCGACGACGTTCGACTTGGTGCTCTTGGCGGCGGCGACACCGGCCAGGTACGAGGCCTGCTCCTCGCTGAAGACGAGGTCGGCGACGTTCTTGGTGTTGATCGTGGCGTCGTCGACGATGCCGAAGGTGGTCTTCGGGAACTTCTCCGCGGCGGCCTTCACGGCGGAGGCATACGCGTAGCCGACACCGATGACGGGGTCGTAGCCCTGCTTCGCCAGCGAGGCCAGGCGCTGCTCCTTGTCGGCGTCCGTCTCGCCCTCGGTGGGCTCCACGTCGGCCGTCTCGTAGCCGAACTCCTTCTGCGCCCGCTCCAGACCCGCGTACGCGGCGTCGTTGAAGGACTGGTCACCCTTGCCGCCGACGTCGTACGCGATGGCGAGGCCCTTGTCCCCCTTCGAGTCCGACGACCCGGAGGTCGAGGTGCTGCCGCAGGCGGAGAGGGCGAGGGCCAGGGAGGCGGTCGCTGCGCCTGCGACCGTGATCCGGGAAATCCGGCGCATGTGTGGGTGCTCCTGTCGTACTACCGGGGCCGCATAGCGCCGGTACGGTTCAGCTTCGGCGCTGGCTTCGCCGCAGATTAACGCGCGTAGACCTGCCTGAAAACCCCTTCTGTCCACCTTGTTATGCGCCCGTGGCCAAGCCATCACCCGGGCACGGCCGGGGCGTTGCCGACTGCGAACGGAGGGTGGCGCTGGGTGATCCGGCCCCCGGTTCCCGGCCCCTGATTCCCGGCTTCCGCGGGAACGACGGAGCGGGCGGGCACCCAGGGTGCCCGCCCGCTCCGGTTGTCGCAGACCGCTGACGTACTACTCGGTCTTGACCTTGATGGAGCCGTCGTTGATGCCTTCCTTGGCCTTGTCCACGGCCGCCTTGAGATCCGGGATCTTGGCGTACTCGGGGTTCGACTCGGACAGGCCCACGCCGTCGACCTTCAGGTCGAAGGTCTGAGTGCCGGTCAGGGGCTTGTCGTCCTGGACGGACTTGGCCAGCGCGTAGACCGCGCCGCCGACGTCCTTGAGCGCGGACGTCAGGATGTAGTTCTTGTACGGAGCGAGAGCGGCGTGCTTGTACTGGTCGGAGTCGACACCGATCGCCCAGACCTTCGCCTTGGCGGCGGCCTCGATCACGCCCTGGCCGGACAGGCCGGCGGCGGCGTAGAGCACGTCGGCCTTCTTCTCGATCTGCCCCTCGGCGGCGGCCTTGCCCTTGTCGGGGCTGGAGAAACCGCCCTCCTCGGCCGTCTGGGTGAGGTACTGCGACTGGACCTTCACCCCGGGCTTGGTGTCCTCGACACCCTGCTTGTAGCCGGCCTCGAACTTGTGGATCAGCGGGATGTCCACACCGCCCACGAAACCGACGATGTCGCTCTTCGTGGCCTTGGCGGCGGCGACACCGGCGAGGTACGAGGCCTGCTCCTCGGCGAAGACGAGGGAGGCGACGTTCTTGCCCTCGACCACGGAGTCCACGATGCCGAAGGTGGTGTCCGGGTACTTTGCGGCCGCGGCCTTCATCGCCGGGCCGTAGACGAACCCGACGCCGATGACCGGGTTGTAGCCCTGCCTGGCCAGCGAGACGAGGCGCTGCTCCTTGTCGGCGCTCGTCTCGCCCTCGGTGGGCTCGATGTCGGCCGTCTGGTAGCCGAACTCGTCCTTGGCCTTCGTCAGGCCCGCGTAGGCGGCGTCGTTGAAGGACTGGTCACCCTTGCCGCCGATGTCGTACGCGATGGCGACGCCGCGGTCCTTAGTGTCGCTGTCGCCGCTGTCACTGCTGGTGCCGCCACACGCCGTGGCGACGAGCCCGAGCGACGCGACCCCCACCGCGACGCGGGTCAGTTTGGAAATCCGACGCATCTTGAAGTTCCCCATTCTCCAAAGCCCCGCAGCGGGTGCTCGGTTCGGCGCACATTAACGCGCGTAGACACTCCTGGGAACGGTTCGCTGCGGGGCCGTTATCCATTCGTGCCGATGGCCGGTTACGCCCTTGTGAACCACGAGAGCGAACGGGGTCGAAAGGTGTACTCGGGGACACGGCGCGTGCCTGCTCGTCACGCGCACAAGGGTGCCCCCGGGCTGCCCGGGGCGCAACCGGAGGCTCGGCCGGGCACGACCCGGCCGCGGGGGCGGCGGGCGGGAGCGCCGCCAACGCGGGCGGGAGCGCCTCCAACGCGGCCGGGGCCGGGGACGGACAGCGGGCGGGAGCGCCGCCGGGCGGGGACGGGCCGGGGACGGACACCGGCGGGAGCGCTGCCGGGCGGGGACAGGCAGCGGGCGGGCGTGGGCGAGCGTCGGTCGGGGCTCGGCTGGGGCTCGGCTGGGCAGGGAGCTGGCAGCGGGCCGGCGGGGGCGGGCTTCGGTCGGAGCTCGGCTGGGCAGCAAGCCGACAGCCGGTCGGCGGGAGCGAGCGCCGGCCGGAACTCGGCTGGGCAGCAAGCCGACAGCCGGTCGGCGGGAGCGAGCGCCGGCCGGAACTCGGCTGGGCAGCAAGCCGACAGCCGGTCGGCGGGAGCGAGCGCCGGCCGGAGCCCGGCTGGGCGGGGGCGGGAGAGCGGCGGGCACCGGGCGGAGGTCCGCCGGACGGAGACGACGCCGGACGCAGCTCCGTCAGGCAAACCGCCGGCAGCGGGCAGAGGCCCGCCAGGCCGAGACGACGCCGAACACGGCTCCGTCAGGCAAGCCGCCGGCAGCGGGCAGAGGTCCGCCAAACCGAGACGGCACCGAACGCGGCTCGGTCAGGCGGCGGGCGGAAGCTCCGTCAAGCGCGACGATGCCCAGGGCCGCCCACACCGGCGGACCCGCACCGAAGCTGCGGACTCACCCGGCACTCTCGTGCCGCATGAGTCCGCGGGCCCGCACCCACCCGGCAAGACAAGAGCCCCAGGCGGTCGGGACAAGGGCGGATGCGTCGCCGGAGTCCCGCAGCGAGCCGGCGGCCAGCCGTCAGCGCAGGCCGTTGACCAGGGCCGCGGCGGTGAAGAGTTCCACGCCTACCTTGATCGCGGACTCGTCCACGTCGAAGTCGCCCTGGTGGAGGTCGCGCACCTGGCGTTCGCCGGGGGTGCGCACGCCCAGGCGGGCCATGGCGCCGGGGACGTGCTCGAGGTACCAGGAGAAGTCCTCGCCGCCGAGGCTCTGCTCCGTGCCGACGACCGAGTCGACGCCGCGGCGGGCGATCATGGCGTCGCGCAGCAGCTCGGTCACGCCGGGCTCGTTGACGACGGGCGGGACGCCGCGGACGTAGTTGATCTCCGACTTGGCGCGGTGCAGGTTGGCGATCTCGTCGATCGCGGCGACCACGACGTCGGGAGCCTGCCGCCACGCCTCGATGTCGAGGCATCGCACGGTGCCGGAGAGCTCGGCGTGCTGCGGGATGACGTTGGGCGCGTGCCCGGACTCGACGCGACCCCAGGTGATGGCGAGCCCGCTCCGGCTGTCGAAGCGCCGGCCGACCAGGGCGGGTACGTCCGTGACGACGCGGGCGGCGGCGGTGACCAGGTCGGTCGTGAGGTGGGGGCGTGCCGTGTGCCCGCCCGGGCCGTTCAGGGCGATCTCCAGCCGGTCGCAGGCGGAGGTGATGGGCCCCTCCCGGAGTCCGACCTGCCCCGCGTCCACGCGGGGGTCGCAGTGCACGGCGATGATCGCGCCGACCCCTTCCAGCGCCCCGCACTTGATGACGTCGGCGGCACCGCCGGGCAGGACCTCCTCGGCGGGCTGGAAGATCAGCCGGACGGGGCGGGGCAGCAGACCCCGCTTGTGCAGTTCGGCGAGGACGAGACCGGCACCGAGGACGACGGTGGTGTGCACGTCGTGGCCGCAGGCATGCGCGCGGTCGGGCACGGTCGAGCGGTACGGGCACTCGCTCTTCATGTCGGGGATGGGCAGGCCATCGATGTCGGCCCGCATGGCGAGCATGCTGGGGCCGCCGTCCCACTGTTCGCCCTCTACGCCGATGTCACAGACGAGTCCTGTCCCGACGGCGAGTACGCGCGGCTTGAGGCCGGCCTTCTCCAGCCGCTCCTTGATCGCGGCTGTCGTGCGGAACTCCTGGTTGCCCAGCTCCGGGTGCATGTGCAGGTCGCGTCGGAACGCGATGAGCTCGGCGCGCAGAGCGTCGGGCAGCGCGCCGGGAAGCACGGCTCCCGCGGGAAGATCGACCTCGGACTCCAATGACATCAATTGCTTCACCCTCTGAAGGGTAGGGCGCCAGGACGGTCGTCCGACCCTCGATCAACAAATTTTCAACCCGTTCGGGGAAGAAAATATGACCGCCGAACGCATAGCTATCAACTGAGATGGGTAAACTCGCACGCCTTTAGGGCCGAGCCGGTCACCACAACCCACGGAGTGTGACATCGGCCACACCTGACTCATGGCGCCGGTATCCATCCATCCTCCTCCACGGATACCACGCCCTGCGCGGGGAACACGGCCTTGTTCGTCTGGTGGACGCACGGCCCCGATAGTGTGCGCCCCGTGCGCGCCGACAGCCCCGAATTCGTCCAGTCCACCCAGGCCTCGTACGACGCCATCGCCGAGGACTACGCCGCCGGGTTCCCGGACAGTCTCGCCGGGAGGCCGCTGGAGCGAGCCCTCCTGACGGCCTTCGTCGACCTGGTACGTGCCCCCGGAGCGCCGGTGCAGCCCCCGGTCGCCGACATCGGCAGCGGTCCCGGGTACGTGGCGGCCCGGCTGCACGAGTCGGGACTGCCCGTGTTCGGGGTGGACGTCTCACCCCGCATGGTGGCCCTGGCCCGCAGGGCGCATCCGGGGCTGCGGTTCCACGTCGGTTCCATGACGGCCCTGGACCTGCCGGACGAGACGCTCGGCGGCATCGTCGCGCTGTACTCGATCATCCACGTGCCCGACGACCATCTGCCCTCGGTCTTCGCCGGGTTCCACCGCGTCCTGGTGCCGGGTGCGCCCGTGCTGCTCGGGTTCCAGTCCGGCACGGAGGACGGCCGGGCCCACCTCACCGAGCGCTTCGGGCAGGAGATCTCCCTCGACTACTACTGGCGCACCCCGGAGACCGTCGGGGCGCACCTCACGAAGGCCGGCCTGGAGCTCCACTCACGAGTGCTGCGGGAGCCCGAGGGCGAGGAGCAGCGCCCCCGGGCGTTCCTGCTGGCCCGCAAGCCGGCGTCCGCCGGAGCGTGAGCACCGGCGGGGGTCTGTAGCCGACTTTGGGTGCGTGGTGCGCCGTGTCGGTGCCCGGTGCGCCGTGTCGGTGCGTGAGCCCGCCCTGGTGTGTGCGGGAGCCCGCCGCCGGCAGTGCATGATCGCCCCTGCCAGTGTGCGAGCCCTCCTCGGAGCGCGCTGAGGCCGCCGGCGCCTGCCGGAACCCGTGGTGGCCGGAACAGGGATCGCGCCTGCCGACGCCTGCGCCGCCGCACGCCTTCGGCCCATCGCCGCCCGGCCTGTCCGGCCTGTCCGGCCGCCAGGCCCACGGGGTCTGCCTGAACCGCCTCGCCGCCTGGCCGTCCGCCTGACTCGGCTGGCCCAGCCGTGCCCGAGGCCCTCAGCCGGCAGCGACAGCGCCCGCCGGGCCGGCCATACCGGCCGAGCCTGCCGCGCCGGACGGGGCGACCATGTCCGCCGAACCCGGCGTCCCGGCCGGGCCGGCCGTACCCGCCGAGCCTGCCGTCCCGGCCGGGCCCGTCATGCCCGTGCCCGTGAGACTCCCCGGGCCGGTCGCGTCCGCCGGACCAGTCGGACCCTCGGAAGCCTCCGAGCCCCTCCGTCCCCCCGGCCCGACGGGACCCGCCGGGCCGGTCGCACCCGCAGGGCCAGTCGCCCGGGCCGAACCAGTCGAGCCAGTCGAACCAGCCGCACCTTCCGGATCCCCCGCCCCCGCCCCCGTCGTGGACAACCGCTGCACATCCCGCGCCGCCCCCGTCACCCCCGACAGGAAGCCCTGGGCGCGAGGGGAGGCGTGGTCGGTCAGCCAGGCCGGGTCGATGTCGCAGACCGCGACGCGGACCTCGGTGCCGGAGAGGGCGAGGGGGAGGGTGTGGACGACCGTGGAGGGGAAGCTGAGGATCGTCCGGCCGATGGGGCCGCGGCGGGCGATCAGTTCGAGCGGGAGTTCGGGGCGGACGATCTCCAGGCCCGTCTCGACCGCGAGCCGGCGGAGCTTGTCCGTGCTCTCGCGGCGGTGGGCGAAGTAGCGGGTGGCGCCGTGGGCCCTGGCCAGGGCGCGGACGGCCTCCAGGTAGCGGTCGTCGTCGACCACGCCCGTCTCCACCAGGGACGTGCCGACCATGTCGGCGCCCTTGGTGATGCGGGGCGGGCCGAAACGGCTCCGGGTCCAGGCGAAGTCGTTGGCGCTGACGGTGACGCCCGCCGGGGTCTCCTCCATCGGCATGGAGGAGAAGATCTCGACGTTGCGGTCGCCGCCCGGGGTCAGGCGGCGGCGGGCCGAGGCCGACACCGGCGCGAAGATCAGGTCCCGCGGGCCGGGGCGGCCGCCCTTGCGGTGCCAGCGCACCAGCCGTTCGCCCCGGGCCAGCTGGCCGACGAACTCCATGGTCGCCGTGCCGTCGTCGACGACGACCAGGTCGCGGACCCGGGTGATCGTCAGCAGCAGCTGGACGTAGCGGGAGAAGGGGTCCCCCAGCACCACCCGGCGCGCCCTGCGGAGCAGGCCGGCCAGGCCGCCGATGGTCTGGAAGGGCGCCAAGGGGCCGCCGCGCGCCTCCTCCCAGCGGACCTCGTGCCCCTCGTCGCGGGCCAGGTCGGACATCCGCCGCAGCTGGCCGCGCGTCATCGGGTCGACGGGCGACAGCACCACGAGGGTGAGCCCCACGCCGGGCGCATGCGCGTGCGCCCACTCCAGCACGTTCAGCAGCTGTACCGGACTCTCGACGAACGCGAGAGTGTGGGGGCCGGCATTCCCGGCGCGGGGGCTCATCGACGTACGACCGTCCCGTCGTAAGGGGGTGGTGGGGGTGTGGGTCAGACGCCGACCGGCTCGCCCGCGGCGTCGGCGATCTCCGCCTCGGCGACCACACCGGCGACGCGGCGCAGCTTCTTCATCGGGGCCAGCTCGGACTCGTAGACCTTCTTGACGCCGTCGCCGAGGGAGGCCTCGATGGTGCGGATGTCGCGGACGAGGCGGGTGAGGCCCTGCGGCTCCACGGAGGCGGCCTGGTCCGAGCCCCACATGGCGCGGTCGAGGGTGATGTGACGCTCGACGAAGGTGGCGCCCAGGGCGACCGCGGCCAGCGTGGTCTGGAGGCCGGTCTCGTGGCCGGAGTAGCCGATCGGGACGTTCGGGAACTCCTTCTCCAGCGTGTTGATCACACGGAGGTTGAGCTCCTCGGCCTTCGCCGGGTAGGTCGACGTGGCGTGGCACATCAGGATGTTGTCGGAGCCGAGGACCTCGACCGCGTGGCGGATCTGCTTCGGCGTCGACATGCCGGTGGAGAGGATCACCGCGCGGCCCGTGCCACGCAGGGCGCGCAGCAGCTCGTCGTCCGTGAGGGAGGCGGAGGCGACCTTGTGGGCGGGGACGTCGAACTTCTCCAGGAAGGCGACGGCCTCGGTGTCCCACGGGGAGGCGAACCAGTCGATGTTCTTCGACTTGCAGTAGTCGTCGATCGCGCGGTACTCGTCCTCGCCGAACTCCACGCGGTGGCGGTAGTCGATGTAGGTCATCCGGCCCCAGGGGGTGTCGCGCTCGATGTCCCACTGGTCGCGCGGGGTGCAGATCTCGGGGGTGCGCTTCTGGAACTTGACCGCGTCGCAGCCGGCCTCGGCGGCGGCGTCGATCAGCTTGAAGGCGTTCTCGAGCTCGCCGTTGTGGTTGATGCCGATCTCACCGCAGACGTAGACCGGACGGCCCGGGCCGACCTCGCGCGAACCGAAGCGGCGGATACGGGAGTTGGTGCTCATGGCAGAGATGTCCTTACTTGGTGAGGGAATCGAGAGAGGGGCCGAGGATCCAGCTGGCGATCTCTCGGATCGCGCCGTCGCCACCGGGGACGGTGGTGACCGCGCGTGCGGCGCCGCGCACGACGTCGTGGGCGCTCGCGACCGCCACGGGCCAGCCCACGAGGGCGAAGCACGGGAGGTCATTGACGTCGTTGCCGACGTAGAGCACGCGCTCCGGCGCGATGCCCTGCTCCTCGCACCACTGCTTCAGCGCGAGGTCCTTGCGGTCGATGCCGTGCAGCACCGGGAGCTTGAGCTTCCGGGCCCGGGCGGCGACCACAGGGTTCTGTTCCGTGGACAGGATCAGCATCTTCAGGCCCGAGTTGCGCAGGGCCCCGATGCCGAGGCCGTCTCCGCGGTGCACGGAGACGAACTCCCGCCCATCGGCGTCGATCAGCACCCTGTCGTCGGTCTGGGTGCCGTCGAAGTCGAGGACGACCGCGTCGATGTCGTCGGCGGTCGGGAGCGCGCCGGGCCGGTCCGCGTCGAAGAGCGGAGCGAGGGCCCGGGCGCGGGCGAGGTCGTGCGGGTCGTCGACCTCCAGCACGCGCGCGGCGTCGGTGCGGACCAGTTCGGTCCGGCCGAAGAAGCGGTGCTGGTGCTTGCGGAAGCCGGCCGCCTCCATCGCGTAGGCGGCGCCGGTCTCCAGCAGGTCCTGGGGGCGGTCCTGGCGGCGGGGGCGGAAGGACTTGTCGTGGTTGACGCCGTAGCCGCCGCCCGTGGCCGCGTCGGCCTCCGCGACGGTGCCGGCGGCGACCTCGTCCTCGGCGTCGCGCCAGACGAAGCCGTGGAACGGGGCCACGGTGAGGGCCGTGTCGGCGCCGTTCTCGACGATGGCGGCGGCGACGCCGTCCACGTCCTCGCGGGTGATGAACGGGCTGGTGCACTGCACCAGCAGTACGACGTCCACCACCGAGCCGTGCAGGGCCTCGTGCGCGTCCATGGCGTGCAGGACGGCGGCCTCGGAGGTGGCCGTGTCGCCGGCGATGGCGGCGGGCCGCAGGACGACCTCGGCGCCGGCCTGACGGGCGGCGGCCGCGATGGCCTGGTCGTCGGTGGAGACCACGACGTCCGTGACGAGCCGGGCGGCGCGGCACTCGCGCACCGCCCGCGCCACCAGCGGGACACCGCCGACGGGGAGGAGGTTCTTCGCGGGGACGCCCTTGGAGCCGCCGCGCGCGGGGATCACCGCGAGCACGCGGCGCACCGAGGCGCCTCGGCCCGCTTCCGGGTGGGACATGGGGTGTACTCCTTGGGCTCCTTGGGCGGAGGGCTCGGGGCGGCTCACAGCTCCCCCATCCGCCGGATGACGGGCGCCACGCGCTGCACGCCGTGCCGGTAGGCGCCGCGCGCCGCCCGGCGCACGATCTGCCGGACCGGTCCGGGCTCCCGGTCGGCGGCCGGCGCGCCGGGCAGCGGGGTGCCGTCCGGGCCGAGGTGGTGGCGGGCGAGGATCCCGGGCAGATAGCCGGGCGCGGTGACGGGTGTGTAGTACGGGGCCAGCGGCGGCAGGCCGCCGGGCCGGTCGAGCAGCTTGGCGATGCGTTCGCGGGCCGCGTCGAAGGCTGACTCGTAGGAGCCGTCGGCCACGACGCCCTGCCGGGCGACCCACTCCTCGTCGGGCGCCGGCCGGTGCCCGGCGTCGAGCTGGTCCCAGGAGGCGAGGCAGCCGGAGCCCACGAAGTGGTGGTTGCCGAGGGCCTCGCGCACGCCCAGGTCGGTCAGCACGACGGTCGGGATGCGGCGGTGCAGCGACTCCAGGGCGGCCGTGGAGCTGACCGTCACGAGCAGGTCGGTGCGGTCGAGGACCTCGCCCATGTTCCCGTAGACCAGGCGGAAGTTGGCGGGCGGATCGAGGCGCTGCACCAGCTTCTGGTACGGCAACTCCTCGATGTGGGTGGTGTGTTCGCCCGGCCGGGACCGCAGCTTCAGCAGCACCTCGCGCTCGGGGTGCCTGCGGGCGTGCTGCACCAGCCGGTTCAGCAGGTACGTACGGTCCTTGCGGCTCTCCGGCACGGAGGGCTGGGCGGCGAAGACGACCGTGTATGGGTCGCGCTCACCTTCGTACGGCGCACCGCCGAGGAACGGCAGGGCCACCTCGGTCACCGACGAGGCGTCGGCGCCCACCCCTTCGTAGACGGCCCGGAAACGGTCCGCGTCCTGCCGGGAGTTGGCGAGGACCAGGTCCGCGCCGTGCCGCAGCAGCAGGCCGTCGGCGAGCTTCTCGTAGACGACACCGACGTAGCCGGTGACGACGACGGGCCGTGAGGTCCGGTTCTGCCAGACGCGCGCCAGGCCGTGCAGCATCGCCTGCACACCGCCGCCCACGAGGGCGAGGACGAGGACGTCGTAGGACTCCTCGGCCATGGTGCGCAGGAACTCGACGGCGGTGACCTCCCGCAGCGAGTCGGCGCGCACGCCCACTTCCTCCAGCTGGCGCGGCGTGGGCGTGGCCCGGCCGCGCAGCAGGAATCCGTCGAGGGCGGGGCCCACTTGCGCGGCCTCGCGCGGTGCGGTTTCCATGGACTGTCCCGGGGCGATGCGGTGCGCGGTGAGCGCACCCCATTTCCAGCGGGTGTCGGAGTCCGCGAGGACGGCGATTCGCGGGCGGTTCGGTGTACTTGCTGGCACGTTGAAGACGCTAGGAAGCAATTCCTAGGTATGGCGGAACCACGACTCAACGAAAAGTTAACAACACCCCACCGGAAGCCGAACTGGCCCGTGGCGAACCGGGAAGTACACGGGGTGCACCGTTCTGACACATTGAGTTCACCCAGTGTATGTGCACCGGAAAGTTGCCGAGCCGGACGGCCTCCTAACGTTTTGCGGGTGCCTAAGCTTTCCGTGATCGTGCCGTTCTACAACGTGCAGCAATACGCCCCGGACACCCTCAGAAGCCTTCGGTTGAACGCCGACCGTGATTTCGAGTTCATCCTGGTCGACGACCATTCGAAGGACGAAACGCCGGCCATTCTCGAACGGGCGGCCGAGGACCTTTCGGATGTCGCGCAGGTGCGTTACATCCGACACGAGAAGAACGGGGGGCTCGCCACCGCCCGCAACACCGGCCTGGACGCCGCGCAGGGCGAGTACCTGACGTTCCTTGACGGCGACGACTGGCTGGCCCCCGGCTATCTCGCCGAACTGGTGTCCGCCCTGGACGAGTTGGGCTGCGACTTCATCCGCACCGACCATGTGCAGGCCACCGCGCGCGCCCGTTCCGTCTCCCGGGTGCCGGTCGGCCGGCGCTGGGAGGCGTTCGACCCGCGGGAGGCGATCCTCCCCTCCCACCGCTCGACCTCGGTGGACTACGCCTACGCCTGGGCCGGCGCCTACCACCGCCGCCTCCTCGACAGGGGCGTGCTCCACTTCACCGACGGGCTGCGCACGGCCGAGGACCGGCCGTGGATCTGGAAGCTGCACCGCGAGGCGGAGTCGTTCGCCGTGGTGAGCCTGCTGGGCGTGTTCTACCGGCGCGGGGTGGCCTCGTCCCTGACCCAGATCGGCGATGTCCGCCAGCTCGACTTCATCCGCGCCTTCGACCAGGTGATCGAGGAGACGGCCGCCGACCGTGAGGCCGACCGGCTGCTGCCGAAGGCCGTACGGACGTACTGCGCGATCATCGCGCACCACCTTTCCAACGAAGACAGGTTCGAACCGGCCGTGGCGAGGCAGCTGCGGTCGATGAGCGCGGCGGCCATCAAGCGCATGCCGCAGGACGCGCTCGGTGACGCACTGGAGGCCATGGACATGGACCGCTCGTCCAAGCTGCGGCGGCTGCGGCGCAGGGTCACGCCGGCGGGAGCGGCCGCCTGATGCCCGGGACCACACAGATCTTCTGCGCCTCGACGCTGTACGGCGTCGCCACCCTGGCCGCCGCGATCGACTCCGACCTCTTCGAGGAGCCGGACCGCCGGGTGCTGCTGGTCTTCAACAACTCCGCGAACCCGGAGACCACCCCGGCCCTCGACGAGATGCCGGGCTTCGCGCCGCTGCGCGAGCACTTCGACGACGTGCTGTCCTGGAACGAGGCCATCCGCCCGTTCCACCCCGGGGCGTGGACGCCGCGCTCCGACGACATCCCGCTGTTCGAGCGCTATCTGCGGATGCTGTGGGGTCTCGGCGACGACCGGGTGAGCCTGGTGCTGGAGTCCATCCAGGTCGCGCCCGCGCTCACGGTGGCGCAGTTGTTCACCGACGCCCCCATCGACGTCTACGCCGACGGGCTGATGAGCTACGGTCCCACGCGCAACAAGCTCGACCCGCTGGTCGGCACGCGCGTGCGGCGGCTGCTGCACCTCGACCTGGTGCCGGGGCTCACTCCGATGCTGCTGACCGAGTTCGAGGTCCCGGCGCGCCTGGTGCCGTCGCCCGCGTTCCTCAAGGTGCTGGGCGAGGTCACGGAGACCGTGCCCGAGCTGCCCGACCTGCCCGGCGACGCGGCGCTGCTGCTCGGCCAGTACCTGTCGGCGCTCAACATCCTCTCCCCGGAGGAGGAAGAGGACCTGCACGTGCGGATGATGCGGGGCGCGGTCGCCCGCGGCCACCGCACGGTCGTCTTCAAGCCGCACCCGACCGCACCGGCCCGCTACAGCCGCGCCTTGGAGACCGAGGCCGAGAAGCTGGGCGTGGACCTCACCGTGCTGGACACGCCCGTGCTCGCCGAGGTGCTGTTCGACCGGACCCGGCCCGCGCTCGTCATCGGCTGCTTCTCCACGGCGCTGTTCACGGCCTCGGTGTTCTACGAGCTGCCGGTCGCGCGCATCGGCACCGAGCTGCTGCTGGAGCGGCTGACGCCGTACCAGAACAGCAACCGGATCCCCACCACCCTGGCGGACGCGCTGCTGCCCGACCTGGACGGCGGCGAGGACGGCGACCTGCTGCCGGCGGAGCTGCTGTCCGACCTGGTGACCGCGGTCGGGTTCACCATGCAGCCGCAGATCTATCCGGACCTGCGCCCGCGGGCGGAGCGGTTCCTGTCCCGGCATCTCGGTCCGCGCACCCGGCGTTACTTCAAGAAGCGCCGTCTCACCTCGCTCGGGCTGCCCGGCGGTATTCCGCAGCGGCTGGCGTTCCTGCCCCGCAATTCCACGGCACGCAGGGTGGTCCGGCGGGCGCGGGCGCTGCGCAAGGCGGTGCGCCGCTGAGGCGGGTCCCGTCCGGCGGCCGGGCTCGGCGACATCCAGATGAACCCATGGGGACCGGCAGGCGAAGGCTGACTCCGTCGAACGTTTTAGCGTCAACCTCCGCCCTAGGGTGACATCGGCGCCCTGCCCGCCCCTGGCGGCTCAGGTGAAGGACATACGAGCTACTACAGAGGTTTTCAGCGTGACCGAGACGGTCGTCAGCACCCCCAAGCCCCGGCCCGAAGTCACCGTGCTGGTCGAACCAACGGGCGCCGCGACCGCCCCACCGCGCCGGAAGGACTCCGGCGGCCGGCTGCGCGCCCTGGACGGGCTGCGGCTGGTGGCCGCGCTGATGGTGGCGGCGTACCACTACGGCGGGCGCGACGGTGAGGTCTCCGAGGCCTGGGGCAGCTCGCCCAAGGAGCAGTTCCCGACGCTGCACGAGTACTTCGCCTACGGCTGCCTCGGCGTCCAGGTCTTCTTCGTGATCAGCGGGTTCGTGATCTGCATGAGCGGCTGGGGCCGGCCGCTGAAGTCGTTCTTCGCATCCCGCGCCTCCCGGCTGCTGCCCGCCTACTGGGTGGCGGTCGTGCTCGTGACGGCGGTGTTCGCGCTGCCCATGGTGGCCTACAAGGCGGTCTCGCCGAGCGACGTGCTGGTGAACCTGACCATGCTTCAGATGCCGCTGGGCGTGGACCGGGTGCTCGGGGTGTGCTGGACGCTGTGGGCGGAGGTCCGCTTCTACGCCCTGTTCGCGCTGTGCGTCGTGCTCCCCGGGGCGAACCGCCGCCGGGTGATCATGTTCTGCGCCGGCTGGACGCTGGCGACGGTGATCGCGCAGAACGCGAACATGCCGCTGCTCGACATCGTCGTGATGCCGGAGTACGCCCCGTTCTTCATCGGCGGTGTCGGCCTCTACCTCGTCCACCTCGACCGGCGGGACGCCTACGGGTGGGGCATCGTCGCGGTGAGCTGGCTGATCGGTCAGCACTTCGCGGTGCAGAGCCTGTGGCACGCGCCCGACGCGGGCGGCTTCTCGTACCGCTCCTCGGTCGGCATCATGCTCGTCGTCACCTTCGGCTTCGTCGCGGTCGCGGCGATCGCCCTGGGCTGGCTGCGCTGGGCCAACTGGCGCTGGCTGACGGTGGCGGGGGCGCTGACCTATCCGTTCTACCTCGTCCACGAGCATCTCGGCTGGGTGGTGATCCACGCCCTGCACCGCGGCCTGGGTCTGCCGTCCGCGGCGACATTCTCGCTGACGGTGGCCTCAATGCTGCTGCTGGCGTGGTTGCTGAACCAGTATGTGGAGAAGCCGCTGACACCACGACTGAGGGCCCTGCTGGCCAAGGCCCGCTGAGCTGTTCACGGGACGTTCAACCAGCCGTCGGTTTCGGCACCGCTCAGGGAGAAGGCTCGTCTCATGACCAACGCACAAGTGACCGACACGTACCCCGGCGAACTCGCCGACGTCCCGGGCTGGTTCCCGCCGCTGGACCAGATGCTGTTCACCTGGTTCCTGGAGCGGCAGCAGAAGCAGGGGATGCGCGGAGACCTGCTGGAACTCGGCGTCTACATGGGCAAGAGCGCGATCCTCCTCGGCCACCACCTCCAGGACGGCGAGCAGTTCACCGTCTGCGACCTGTTCGAGGGCGACGCCCCGGACGAGGCCAACAAGGCGGAGTCCACGAAGTCGTACGCCTCGCTCACCCAGCAGGCCTTCGAGCGGAACTACCTGTCCTTCCACGACACGCTGCCGACGGTGATCGCGGCCCCCAGCTCGGTGGTGTCCGAGAAGGTGGCCCCGGACACCTGCCGCTTCGTCCACGTCGACGCCTCGCACCTGTACGAGCACGTGTACGGCGACATCGGCGCCGCCCACGACATCCTGATGCCCGAGGGCATCGTGGTCCTCGACGACTTCCGTTCCGAGCACACGCCGGGTGTCTCGGTCGCCGCCTGGGAGGCCGTCCTCAACCGCGGCCTGAACCCGGTCTGCCTCAGCACGCAGAAGCTGTACGGCACCTGGGGCGACCCGGAGCCGGTCCAGGAGGAGCTGCTCGACATGCTGCGGCAGCGCACGGACGTCGGGCTGAGCGTGCAGGAGGCGGCCGGGCACCGGCTGATCCGCACCCGGTCCAGGGGCATGAAGCCGCCGGCTTTCCCGCCCTCCCGGCACTACGTGGCACCGGTGCCGGCGCCGCCCGGCGCCCCGGTGGCGCCTGTCGCCGAGTCCCGCGCGGCACGCCCGGCCCGGCCCGCCCCCTCCCGGGCCCGCCGGCTCGCCAAGGACCTGCTGCCCCCCGTGGTCACCCGGGCCGTACGGCGGGCACGCGCGAAGCGGTCCTGACCCGGGGTGTCATGAGACCCCGTACCGCACCCCGATCCCCTCGATCACGAGGGCGAGTCCCTCCTCGAAGTGCCCGTCGTAGTCCTCGAAGATCTCCGCGCCCGCCTGGGCCGACAAGGGAAAGTCGGCCAACAGGCGGGCGCGTTCGTCCATGTCGTAGCCCTCGCGCCGCTCGCCCGGCAGCGGCTGGACGCCCTGTTCCTCGGTGACGAAGCCCAGCGTGTACAGATACGCCGTGGTGAGCGCCCGGACCGCCTGGGCGAGAGTGAAGCCGGCCGCCGTCAGCAGGCGCAGGTTGTCCTCCATCTGCCCGGCGTGCTCGATGCCGGTGAAGCGTGAACCGCTGAACACCTTGGCGCCGTCCCGGTAGCCCAGCAGGGCGGCACGCAGCCCCCGGTTGGCCTTCAGCAGCCGTTCCCGCCAGGTGTCGGCGGGGTCGAGCGGGGCCCCGGCGACCATCCGGCGGTACATCTGCGTCGCCATCTCGTCGAGCAGCGCCTGCTTGTCCTTGAAGTGCCAGTAGAGGGCGGGCGCCTTCACGTCCAGTTCCCGGGCGATGGCGCGCAGGGTCAGGCCGTCGAGGCCCACCTCGTTCAGCAGCCGCAGCGCGGTGTCCGCGACCCGTCGGCGGTCCAGGGGCTCGCGTCGTTCGGTACTCACGCTTGACAACTTAACACCGTTAAGGCAACCCTCGGGCAGGGCAGCACTTAACAACGTTAAGGAGAGGGTGTCTCATGGACACGGACGTACTGGTGGTGGGGGCGGGCCCGACCGGTCTGGCACTCGGCATCGATCTCGCCCGGCGCGGGGTGGCCGCGGTGGTGGTCGAGCGGGCCGGGGCGCTGTTCCCCGGTTCGCGCGGCAAGGGCATCCAGCCGCGCACGATGGAGGTCTTCGACGACCTGGGCGTACTCGACGCGATCCACGCGGCGGGCGGCCCCTACCCGGTGGGGATGATCTGGCAGGACGGCAGGCGGGCGGGCGAGCACCGGATGTTCGACCCGGCCGAGGCGAGCGAGGACTCGCCCTACACCGGGCCGTGGATGGTGCCGCAATGGCGCACGCAGCAGATCCTGCGGGCACGGCTCGAGGAGCTGGGAGGGAAGGTGGCCTTCGGCCGGGAGGTCGTCGGGCTGACGCAGGACGCGGACGGGGTCCGCGCCGAGTTCGCCTCCGGGGAGGCCGTCACCGCCCGGTACGCCGTCGCGGCGGACGGCGGCCGCTCGACGGTGCGCCGGCTGCTCGGCATCGGCATGACGGGCGAGACCGTCGACCCGCACCCGACGCTGGTGGCGGACGTGCGGATCAACGGCCTGGACCGGGACAACTGGCACATCTTCCCGCCGCTCGGGGACGGCGACGGCTTCCTCGTGATCTGCCCGCTGCCGGGCACGGAGGATTTCCAGCTGATGGCGCAGTTCCCGGACGGGACGGCACCGGACGCCTCCCCGGAGGGCATACGGAAGGTCGTCGCCGCCCGCTCGCACCTCGCGCCGGAGGCCGTGACCGAGGTGCGCTGGGCCTCGGACTTCCGCCCCCGGGCGGCCCTGGCGGACCGCTTCCGCTCCGGGCGGGTCTTCCTCGCCGGCGACGCGGCGCACGTGCACTCCCCGGCCGGCGGCCAGGGCCTCAACACCAGCGTCCAGGACGCCTACAACCTGGGATGGAAGCTGGGCGCGGTGCTGACGGGCGGTGCGCCGGCGTCGCTCCTCGGCACCTACGAGGAGGAACGGCGGCCGATCGCCTCGGACATGCTCGGCCTGTCGACGAGCGTCCACCGCGGACAGACGCGGCGCGGCGCGGCGACCCGCCAACTGGGGCTGGGATACCGGGAGTCGTCACTCACGCAAGAGACGCGTACCGCCCCGGGCGGCCTCCGGGCCGGCGACCGCGCACCGGACGGCGAGCTGGACGGCGTACGGCTCTTCGACGCCTTCCGGGGACCGCACTGGACGCTGGTGGCGGTGGGCACGGAGGCGCCGGAGCTGCCGGAGCCGGTGCACGGGGTCGGCGGGGCGGAGCAGGAGTGGTACGGAAAGGGCCTGTTCCTGGTGCGGCCGGACGGCTACGTGGGCTGGGCGGGCGAAACGGGCGACGGACTGCGGCAGTACCTGGGGCGCGCCGGACTCTAGCCGGACACCCCCTGGTCACGCGCTCGCGAGGGACAACTTCACCGCGAACCCGAGGAACAGCGCGCCCGCCGCCGAGGTCGCCCCCGCCGACAGACGCCTCCGGCGGCGGAAGGCGGCGGCCAGCCTGGTGCCGCCGAATATCAGCGCGCTGAGGTAGAGCACGCTGGCGAGCTGGGCGAAGGCTCCGAGGACGACGAAGGACAGGGCGGGATGGGCGTACCCGGGGTCGACGAACTGCACGAAGAAGGCGACGAAGAAGAGGATCGCCTTGGGGTTCAGCAGACTGACCACGAAGGCACGGCGGAAGGGGCGCTCCCCGGCGGGCGCGGAAGCCTCCGCACCGGCGGGCCGCTCCGCACGCGTCCGCCACATGCCCCAGGCGGCCCGCAGCATGCCCACGGCAAGCCACGCCAGATAGCCGGCCCCCACGTACTTCACGATTCCGAACAGCACGGCGTTGGCCTGCAACAGGGACGCGACCCCGGCCGCCGACAGCGTCATCAGCACGGTGTCCCCGCACCACACCCCGGTCGCGGCGGTGTACCCGGCACGCACACCGCGCCGGGCGGCGACGGACAGGACGTACAGGGAGTTGGGACCGGGCAGCAGAACGATCAGGACGAGGCCCGCCAGGTAGGTGGGCAGGTCGATGACACCGAACATGGAAGGGAGTGTCGCACGGGCGCGGCGGGAGGATCAGAACGCGTCGCTCGGGACGTACGTCCCCCACACCTCCCGCAGGGCGTTGCACACCTCGCCGACCGTGGCACGGGCCCGCAGCGCGTCCTTCATCGGGTACAGGACGTTGTCCTCGCCCTCGGCGGCCTTCTTCAGGGCGGCCAGGGCGGCGTCGACCGCCGGCTGGTCGCGCTCGGCGCGGAGCCTCGCGAGGCGTTCCGCCTGCTGGGCCTCGATCGCCGGATCCACCCGCAGGGGCTCGTACGGCTCCTCCTCGTCGAGCTGGAAGCGGTTGACGCCGACGACGACCCGCTCGCCGGAGTCGGTCTGCTGGGCGATGCGGTAGGCGCTGCGCTCGATCTCGTTCTTCTGGAACCCGCGCTCGATGGCTTCCACCGCACCGCCCAGCTCCTCGACCTTGGCCATCAGCTCGACGGCCGCGGCCTCCACGTCGTCCGTCATCCGCTCGACGACGTAGGAGCCCGCGAAGGGGTCGACGGTCGCCGTCACGTCCGTCTCGTGGGCGAGGACCTGCTGGGTACGCAGGGCCAGGCGCGCGGACTTGTCCGTGGGCAGCGCGATCGCCTCGTCGAAGGAGTTGGTGTGCAGGGACTGGGTGCCGCCCAGGACCGCCGCAAGGGCCTGGACCGAGACGCGGACCAGGTTCACCTCCGGCTGCTGGGCCGTCAGCTGGACGCCCGCCGTCTGCGTGTGGAAGCGCAGCATCAGCGACTTGGGGTTCTCCGCACCGAACTCCTCCTTCATCACCCGCGCCCAGATCCGGCGCGCGGCACGGAACTTGGCGACCTCCTCCAGGAGCGTCGTACGGGCGACGAAGAAGAAGGACAGGCGGGGCGCGAAGTCGTCGACGTCCATGCCGGCCGCGACCGCCGTGCGGACGTACTCGATGGCGTTGGCGAGGGTGAAGGCGATCTCCTGCACCGGGCTCGCGCCCGCCTCGGCCATGTGGTAGCCGGAGATCGAGATGGTGTTCCACTTCGGGATCTCGGTCTGGCAGTACTTGAAGATGTCGGCGATCAGGCGCAGCGAGGGCTTCGGCGGGAAGATGTACGTCCCGCGCGCGATGTACTCCTTCAGGACGTCGTTCTGGACCGTGCCGGTGAGCCGGCCGGCATCGACGCCCTGCTCCTCCGCGAGCAGCTGGTAGAGGAGCAGCAGCAGGGCCGCGGGGGCGTTGATCGTCATCGACGTCGAGACCTGGTCCAGCGGGATGCCGCCGAACAGCGCCCGCATGTCGTCGATCGAGTCGACGGCGACGCCCACCCTGCCGACCTCGCCGTGCGCGAGCGGGGCGTCGGAGTCGTGGCCCATCTGGGTGGGCAGGTCGAAGGCGACCGACAGGCCCGTCGTGCCGTGGGCGATCAGCTGCCGGTAGCGGGCGTTGGACTCGGTGGCCGTGCCGAAGCCCGCGTACTGGCGCATCGTCCAGGGCCGGCCGGTGTACATGGTCGGGTACACGCCACGGGTGAAGGGATACGCCCCCGGCTCCCCCAGCTTCCGTGCCGGGTCCCAGCCGCGCAGGTCGTCCGGCCCGTAGACCGGTTCGATGGGCAGTCCGGACTCCGACTCGCGCGCCATGGTCTGATGCCTCCAGCAGGACGGACTGTAGGGACCTCGCTCACCACCATGCCCCCTGGTTCGCGAAGGGTCACCCCGGGGGAACATCTCAGGTGACATCCGGGCACACCGGTGAGACGACGGAGGGCCGTGTGCGTACCACGGGCATGGGGAGAGCAGCGATCGCAGTGGCAGTCGCCGGGGCGGCCGTGCTGGCCGGCTGTACCGTGCAGGCTCCCGACGGCGACGGGAAGCGCCGCTCACCGGTGCACATCGAGTTACCCGGCGACACCCCGTCCCCGGACCCCACCCCCGACGACGACGGCGGACCGAGCACCGATCCCGCCCCGCCCGGCGACGACAAGCCGGGCGCCGCACCCGCCCCGTCCCGCGTGCTGTGGTCCCGCGGCGACACCGGCCGGGACGTCCGCGAGCTCCAGGCCCGGCTGCGGCAGGTCGCGTGGCTCTTCGACGGGCCGACCGGGACGTACGACGAGTCGACGGAGCGGGCGGTCAGCGGCTTCCAGGGCAAACGGGGGCTGCCGCGCACCGGACGGACCGACACCGTCACCTGGCAGCGGCTGCGGGGCATGACCCGCGAGCCGGGCACCTGGGACCTGTACCTGATGGGCGGCCAGCCGGCCGATCCGCCGGACCCGCGCTGCACGACCGGGCGGGTGCTGTGCATCGACAAGACCAGCAGGACGCTGCGCTGGATGATCGACGGCCGGACCGTGTCGACGATGGCGGTCCGCTTCGGCTCGAAGGGCACACCGACCCGGGAGGGTGTGTTCTCCGTCTACTGGAAGTCCCGCGACCACGTGTCGACGCTCTACGACTCGCCCATGCCCTACGCGATGTTCTTCAGCGGCGGCCAGGCCGTGCACTACTCGCCCGACTTCGCGGCCCGGGGCTACGCGGGGGGCTCGCACGGCTGCGTCAACGTACGGGACGAGGGGGCGATCGCGGAGCTGTACGCGCAGGTCCGCGACGGCGACAAGGTCGTCGTGTCCTGGTGAGGACGCGGAAAGGGAGTTGGGGCGCGGGCGGGACCGGGGGAACGTGTCCCGCCCGCGCTCAGGTGCACGAGCCGTAGGTACGGGGGGAACCCCGGCTCTGTGCGACGGCCGATGACCAGTCGGCTCACTCATTACTGCGCCGGGGCGGCCGAAAACGTCACACCCTCGGCGAGGAGATTTTCACGGAGTACGAAACCGCAGGTCGCAGGGGTGCGAGAGACCTCGTGGACCGGCCGCGGTCCGCGGCGGCGGTGTCGCCGTCCTGCCGGCCGACGCGCTTGCCGGCCCGCTTGTCGGCGTGCTTCCCGGCCTTCCGCTCGGCCTTCTTCCCGTCCTCGTCCCGCTTCCGGTCCTGCTTTCCGGACCGGTCCTCGCGGTGGCGCCGGTCCGTGTCCTCGTCGTGCCGCTCTCCCGAGCGGCCGCCGGACCCGGACAGCACGCCCTTGCAGTACTTCCAGACCCGGGAGCCGCCCGCCGCGTCCCGCAGGGCGCGCCTGCGGTCGGCGTCCAGCCGCTTTCCGTCGCGGAGGTCGCGGCAGGCGGAAGCGATCTTCCCGCGGCTGTCGCCGGGGTGGTCTCCCCCGTCGCCGGAGCCGGGTTTCTGAGCAGGGTCGTCGCCCGCCGCGTCCCGTCCGGGGTCATCGGTGCCGCCCGTCGAGCCGCCGCTCGGGGTGTCGTCGGGCGTGGCACCGCCCTGCCCGGCGTCGCTCGGCGAGGGCGACACCAGCGGGCGCTCGTGCGGAGTGGCGGCGGCCGAGACCGAGGAGCCGGGGTGGGGGTCGTCGTTGCCGAACGGTGCCTTCAGGGCTCCGGTTCCGGCCGCGACGGCGGCACCGCCGGCCATGCCCACGGCCAGCACGGCGGCCAGGGCGAGGCGCGCGGGGCGAGCCCGGCGCGGCCGCCGGACGTCGCCGGAGCCGCTGCCGCGCGGGGTCGCGATCCGGACCAGCCCGGCGTCGGCGACTTCGCCGCGAGCCTGTGCGCCGCCGGCCGCGGGGGCCGCTCCGGTGTCGGCGCGTTCCGCGCGCGCCTTGCGGAAGGCGGCCATCGCCGCGGCCTCACCGGGGAGTTCCTCGCTGGTCAGCAGGGGTGAGGCGGAGAGCGCGCGGAGCGCTGCGGCGAGCCGTTCGGCCTCGTCCGGCGCGGCACCGTCGACAGCTTCGAGTGGCTCTCCGCTCAGCAAACGCTCCGCCGTTTCACGGTCCAGCCACCAGTACTGCTCGTCGGCCATCACACATCCTTCTGCGTCCGCGCGACGCTTTGCGTCACACGTGCGGACGCCATGGCACCGCCGCGCGGTTCTCGCTGCGGCGGCAGAGCGTCGAGCACCCCGGCCGATTCCGGATCGGCCTCCGGGTCGTCGCCGAGCAGTTCGGCGAGCCGCTTCAGGCCCCGGTGGGCCGCCGTACGGACGGCGCCCGGACGCTTGCCCAGGGTCTCCGCGGCGGTCTTCGCGTCGAGCCCCACGACCACGCGCAGCACGACCGCCTCGGCCTGGTCCTGCGGCAGCCGGGATATCAGGGAGAACGTGCCGTCGGTGGCGAGTGCCTCGATGGCCTCGTCGGCGGTGTCGGACTCGGCGGCCCGGCCGGTCAGTTCCGTCTCGTCGCCGCCGATCGCGGGGCGGCGCCCGCGCATGCGTATGTGGTCCAGCGCGCGGTTGCGGGCGATACGGGCGGCCCAGCCGCGGAAGCGGTCCGCGTCACCGGCGAACCGCTCCAGGTCCCGGGCGATCTGCAACCAGGCCTCGGACGTCACGTCCTCGGCGTCGGGGTCGCCGACCAGCGTCCGTACGTACCCGAGCAGCCGCGGATGCACGGTCCGGTACACAGTCCGGAAAGCGGTCTCGTCTCCGTCCTGTGCCGCTCGTACCGCGGCGGTCAGCTCCGCGTCGTCCCCCAGCACCGCGCGCCCTTCTGCGCCTGAGCCCTCGCCGCTTGCGCGGACCGGGTTCTCGCCGTCGTGGTTCCTCGATTGATGGTTGCGGTAACAGGACCGCAGCTCGTTGCGGTCACAAGACCGCAGGTTGTTGCGGTGGTCTTGGTGCCCCCGCGCTGGCGCGAAAGGCACGTTACGACCTGAAACCACTCCCCGTCCATGTCCGTCCAGGATGCAACTAAGCCGTGACACGGTGGGGTGTGACAGAAAACGCAGCCCGGGCGCTGTAGGTAGTACGGGCCGCCGCGCGGCCCGTACCGCGCGACGGCCGGGGCCTCTCCTGTGGGGGGTGGCGGCCTCGGCCGTCTCCGCGCATCGCCCGGGCTGCCCACCGTCAGCCTGTGGGCGCCTTCGAAGCGGCACTTCCCGCACTGGTCCATGGTGCGGTCCGATGAGTGCTGTCTCACACCGGCATCAGCGGCGCAGCGCTGCGGCGGATGACAGATGAGACGGGACACGCTGTAGCCGCTCACGTGCCCGTACGGCGAAGTGTTCGCGTCGGGCAGGCCTGAGCGGTGCCGCCGGGCGCCGACTCGTGACGCTCCGGCTCCTGTTGGCGAATTCCGCTACGGACGGCGGTCATCGGGCTGGGCGGGCCTGCCCTGGTCCCCGGACGGGGCACCGTCGGCGGCGCCGTCCCCGCCGCTGCGCGCGGCACCCGAGCCGCTGTCCGCGTTGCCCGTGCCGGTGTCCGCGTTGCCTGCGCCGTTGTCCGCGTTGCCTGCGCCGTTGTCCGCGTTGCCCGACGTGCCCGAGCGGTCGCCGGCGCCGGTGGAGCCGGGAGCTTCCGCGCTCTGCTCCGGTTTCGCGGTGCTGCCGGGCTTCGCCTCCGCCCGGGCCAGTTGCTCGGCGCAGTACGCGGTGACGTTCCTCTCACCGCCCGCCGCCTCGACGAGGCGCTTCCAGGCCGTCGCCTCCATGGCCTTGCCCCGGCCGTCGACCTGCTCGTAGGCGCGGCAGCGGGCCTCGGTGTCCCGGGCGGGGGCGGGGCGGTCCGGGCGCGCGGACGCGGAACCGGTCGCGGAACCGGGCGACGTGCCGGTGGGCTCGCCCGCCGAGGTGCCGGGGGCACGCGTGGGGACGGGCGAACGACCGCGGTCGTCGGCGCCGTCCGTGGATCCCACCGAGCCGATCGCCGCGACCGCGACCCCGCCCAGCGTGAGACTGGCGAGCAGCACGGAGAGCGTGGTCTTCAGCGAACGTCCCGGATGCCGGCGCTCCCTGGGGCGCCAGTCGTCCCGGCGGCGGCTGCGGGCCCGGTGGGCGCCGGCGTCCCGGGCGGCCAGGAAGGCGGCCACGGCCCGCTGCTCGGCCTCGGCGTCGATCCGGTCCCGGATGAGGGCGGCCACGAGCAGCGCCTCCAGCTCGGCTTCGTCCAGGACGCGACGGGAGCCGAGGCTGTCGAGGCCGGCCGTCCCGCGGTGGCCGGGCAGCCGGCCGTCGGCGTCCCGCGCCGCCCGGTGGCCGTACGCGGAACCCCCAGGGTGCACACGCCGGCGGCCCGGGAACCCGCCGTCGCTCTGATGTTCACCCATGTTCTGTTCCGTCCCTGCTCGATCCACACGTCCCGCGATGCCCGCCGGGTCCGTACGACCCGTATGACCTGTACTGCCCGTACGGCCCGTATGACCCGTACGACCCGACCGGTCCGGCCGACCGGCCCGGCGTTCCGGTTCCGATCCATACGTCCCGCTCGTCCGCCCTGTTCAGGGCACCGGACCCGGAGGTTCCGCCCGACCCGCCGTCATCCTTCATTTCGACTCCCCCAGCGTCCGGGGAGCCTCATCCGTCACACCTTCGGCGCCCAGCCGGGTGGCGAGGCGCTTCAGGCCCCGGTACGCGGCCGTCCGCACGGCACCCGGCCGCTTGCCGAGCACGCGGGCGGCGGCCGGCCCGTCCAGCCCCACCACGACGCGGAGCAGCACGGCCTCGGCCTGGTCCTGCGGCAGGCCCCTGACCAGCCGCAGGGCCTGCTCGGTGGACATGGCCTCCAGCGCCTGGTCGTGCGTGCTGTGCGGCCCGGGCAGGTCCAGGACGTCCTGCTCCAGCGCGGACGACCTCGGCCGTACGCGCTGGCGGCGCAGATGATCCAGCGCCCGGTGCCGGGCGATGGTCGCCGTCCAGCCGCGGAACCCGGCCCCGTCGCCCTTGAACCGCCCCAGGTCCCGGGCGATCTCCAGCCAGGCGTCGGATGCCACGTCCTCCGCGTCCTCCCCGACCAGGCCGCGCAGATAACCGAGCAGTCCGGGCTGCACGATCCGGTAGGCGACCGCGAAGGCCGCCTCGTCACCGTCCTGGGCCCGCGCGACGGCCGCGCCCAGTTCCCCGTCGCGCGGCTGCTCGCGCCGGGGCTCCCCTCGCTGGCCCAAAAACCGTCCTCGTCCGTACCGGGTTCGCGACGGGTGCACTCCGGCCGGGACATCCCGGATGCCCGGCATGCCCTGCCCAGTGCGCCCGCACCGCGGGGAACGCGTCCGTGCCACGCCCTCCACGATCATCAGCGCCGGGCTCCGGAGAAGTGTCACAGCAGGCGGGTTTCCCCGGGTCCTTCGAACTACGGCAGCGGCACAGCCGAGTGATGTTTGGCCACAGATGTGCGCTGCGTAAGTGGCACCTGTGTGACAGCAGTTGCCAATGTGTCCAGTTCTAGGGGTGGGGTAGTTGAGTCCTCGCAGCACGCGTGCGTACAAACCGCTCGGTCTGAAGAGACGGGTGTGGCTGACCGTCGGTGCCGTCGTCCTGAGCGGAGCAGGGATCGTCACTTATGCGATGGCCGATCCGCCCGGTGGTGCCGACGGTGGGTCCCAGAGCCGCAAACCGGCCGTCCACACCGTGAAGCTCAAGGACAAGGGCTTGGGGCGCAAGGGCCTAGCCAAGCAGGACACCGACCGGTTCAGCGCGGTGCTCGTGACCTGGGACGACCCCGACGCTCTGGTACGGGGCACGGCGGAGGTGCGGACCCGGGATCTTCAGAGCGGGCGCTGGTCCGGCTGGCAGAAGCTGTCGGCCGAACCGGGCCAGGCCGACGGCGCGGAGGGCGAGCGGGCCGCGCTGCGCGGTGGCACCGAGTCCCTCTGGACCGGCGACGCGGACGGCGTCGAGGTACGCGTCGTGAACGCGGACGGCACGGAGGCGGGCGGCCAGCCCGCCGGCATGGACGTGAAGCTCCTCGACCCGGGCACCGACCCGAAGGGCGGCATGCGGCCCGCGGCCTACGCCGAGGAGACCGCCTCCCCGACCGCGGAGCCGCCGGTGCCCACCGATTCCCCGACGGACACGGCCACGCCGACCGAGACGGCCACTCCCACCGAGACGGCCTCGCCGACCGGCACCCCCGGCGACACGGCGTCCCCGTCGGCGCCCGCCTCCCCGTCCCCGACGGCCTCCCCCTCCCCGACCCCCACGGTCCCCGCGCCCCGCCCCTCCACGGTCGTCGCGCCGCCGATCATCACGCAGGCCGAGTGGGGAGCTTCCACGGACTACGACGGCACTCCGGCCTACGGCACCGAGATCAAGGCCGCCGTCGTCCACCACACCGGCATGGACAGCGACAACACCCTGTCCTGCGCCCAGTCCCGCGCCCGGCTGCGTTCCATCCAGCAGGAGCACTTCGCGCGCGGCTACTACGACCTCGGCTACAACTTCCTCGTCGACAAGTGCGGCCAGATCTTCGAGGGCCGCAGCGGCGGCATGGACCTGCCGGTCACCGGGGCCCACGACGTCGGCTTCAACACCGACACCGTCGGCATCTCGTACATCGGCAACTTCGAGAAGGCCCGGCCGAGCCGAGCCGCGCTCGACGCCATCTCCCGGCTGGTGGCCTGGAAGTTCGGGATGTACGGCATCGACCCGGCGGGCAAGGTGACGCTCACCTCCGGCAGCGCGGCCGGCCAGGACGGCAACAAGGTCGCCAAAGGCACCTCGATCACCCTGCCCCGGGTCTTCGGCCACCGGGACACCAACGCCACCGCCTGCCCCGGCGCGAACCTCTACTCCCAGCTCTCCCGGATCGCCCAGGTCGCCAAGACCCCGGGCATCTCGCACGCCCTCGCCACCTCCGACTACAACCGGGACGGCGTCACCGACCTGGTCGCGGGCACGCCCCCGGCCCTGAGCGGCGGCACCGTCTCCGTCGTCCCGGGCGGGATCGACGGCCCGGTCACCGCCGTTAAGGTGACGCTCAGCCAGAGCAGCCCCGGCGTCCCCGGCTCCCACGAATCCGGTGACGGCTTCGGCACGTCCACCGCGTGGGGCGACGTCAACGGCGACGGCCACGCCGACCTCGCGATCGGCGCACCCGGCGAGGACGACACCAGCGGCCACGCCGACCGCGGCGCGGTCACGGTGATGTACGGCCCCTCCCTCGACTCCGGCTTCTCCTACACCACGTCAGGGGTCACCTCCACGGGCGCCAGGCTCGGCTCCACGGTCGCCGTCGGCGACTTCAACGGCGACGGCAAGGCCGACGTCTTCTCCGCCGGCACCGGCAAGGGCGGCAACTGGAACGCCCGGCTGACCGGCGGCGCCACTCAGTACGGCACCCTCACCACGGCCACGGGCGCCGTCTCCTACCTCGACGCCGCGACCGGCGACTTCAACCGGGACGGCTACGCGGACCTCGCCCTCAACTACCGCGACACCGGCGGCATCGGCCGGGTCGTCCGCTTCGCGGGCTCGGCGACCGGTCTGGCCAAGGCGGGCGTCATCTCCGTCAAGGGCGGTCGCTCCCTCGCGGCCGGTGACGTCAACGGCAACGGCTACGACGACATCGTCATCGGCCAGCCGGTCGCGTCCGAGTCGGGCGGATCCAGCGCCGGCCAGGTCACCATGCTCCTGGGCACCTCCACCGGATTCACGACGACCGGCATGAAGGTCGTCCACCAGGACACGGCGTACGTGCCCGGCGGCAACGAGTCCGGCGACTCCTTCGGCAGTTCCGTCTCGGCCGGCGACTACAACGCCGACGGCTACGCGGACGCACTCGTGGGCGTCCCGAACGAGGACTGGTCGCGCGACGGTGTGAACCGCGTCAACGCGGGCAACGCCGTCCTGCTGAAGGGCACGTCCTCGGGACTCACCGGATCCGGCTCGATCGGCATCTCGCAGGACACCTCCGGCGTCCCCGGGGTCTCCGAGAGCGAGGACA
The DNA here is from genome assembly GCF_029813805.1 of Streptomyces sp. DH10. Taxonomy (NCBI): domain Bacteria; kingdom Bacillati; phylum Actinomycetota; class Actinomycetes; order Kitasatosporales; family Streptomycetaceae; genus Streptomyces; species Streptomyces sp. DH10. The sequence goes on along the minus strand of NZ_JARVKU010000003.1, from coordinate 497,995 downwards.
CCTTCGGCTCGGCGGTGTCGCTGACGGACCTGTCCGGTTACGGCCGGGCGGACCTGACGTTCGGCGCGGCGGGCGAGGACGGCACGGACGGCATCCTGCTGTACCTGCCGAGCAACAGCACCGGCCTCGGCTACGCCGACTCCGTCGTCTTCAGCAAGTCCACGCTGGGCACCCCGACGGACGCCCGCCTGGGCCAGACGCTGACGCCGTGACAAGTCGTCAGTCCACCTGAGAACAGGGGCCCCGCGCACTGCGCGGGGCCCCTGTCGTTGCCGGCGGGCCCGTCCTCCGTTCGCCGGATTTCTCCGGGCGGGCGAACGGACGGCCCGGCGGGCGGGAATGACGTTCACGACATCACGCCGTCCCCAAGAGGACCGGAATCGAGCCCCGAATGACACGCCTCCTGCTGCACACCGCCGTCGCCACCGCCCTGGCCGCCGGCGCGCTCGGCCTCACCCAACCCGCCCGGGCCTCCTCCGACGGTGTGCACACCGTCCGGGTGCCGGACGGCGACCCGCACGAGCGGTCCCTCGCCCCGCGCACCACCGAGCCGTTCAGCATGATCGGTGTCACCTGGGACGACCCGGACGCGGCCCTGGACGGCACCGCACAGGTGCGCACCCGCTCCCGCGAGAGCGGCGAATGGAGCGCGTGGCGCCCACTCGACACCGACGTCCGTACGCCCGAGACCGGACCCGACCGCCTCCGTGCCGGGGTCCGCGGCGGCACCCAGCCGCTGTGGACCGGGCCCTCGGACGGCGTCCAGGTGCGGGTGTCGGGCGCGCGGCTGCCCGAGGGGCTGCGCGTCGAACTGGTCGACCCGGACGGCGGGCCGGACGCCGTGCGCACCACGGTCGTCGAACCGGACGTCGACGAACCGGACGTCGACGAACCGGACGTCGACGAACCGGACGTCGACGAACCGGACGTCGACGAACCGGACGTCGACGAACCGGACGTCGACGAAGTGGACGTCGACGAAGTGGACGTCGACGAAGCGGACGTCGATGAAGCGGACGTCGATGAACCGGACGTGGACGAACCGGATGTCGTTGAACCAGCTGCCGTCGAACCGGCCGCCGGTGGGCCCAGCGCCCAGCGTCCCGCCGTCACGTCGCGTTCCGGCTGGGGCGCCGACGAGTCCCTGGTGAAGGACCCGCCCACCTACACCACCAACACCCAGGCGATGTTCGTCCACCACACCGCGGGTACCAACGACTACTCCTGCGCCGAGTCGGCGTCCGTCGTGCGCGGCGTGTTCCTCTACCACGTGCGCAGCAACGGCTGGAACGACATCGGCTACCACTTCCTCGTCGACAAGTGCGGCACGGTCTTCGAGGGGCGTGCGGGCGGCATCGACAAGCCCGTCCTCGGCGCGCACACCTACGGCTTCAACGCCGGCACCAGCAGCATCTCGGTGCTCGGCGACTACAACAAGACGACCGCGAACACCGCGGTGCGCGAGTCGGTCGCCAAGGTCGCGGCCTGGAAGCTCGGCCTGTACGGCATCGACCCGACCGGGACGGTGGTGCTGACCGCCGGTGCCGACAACGGCAAGTACAAGGCGGGCCAGAAGGCCACGCTGCCCCGCATCTCCGGCCACCGCGACGGCTATCCGACCGAGTGCCCCGGCCAGCACCTCTACGACGACCTGCCCGAGATCCGCACCCTCGCCGGGAAGGCCGCCAAGCCCGAAGAGCCGGCCCCGGATCCCACCGCTCCGGGAACCGAGGACGACACCACGGTGACGCTCGCACGCTGACGCCCGAGCCGGGCCCGGCAATCGCCGACACCAGTGCCAGGACGCGGCAATCGCTGACGCCAGCGCCGGGGCTCGGCGGTCGCCGACACCAGCGCCAGGGCCCAACGGTCGCTGACGCCGTTGCCAAGGCCCGGCGGTCGCCGACGCTAGTGCCGGGGCCCGGTGGTCGTCGCGTCCCGGCACATCAGTCGCAGCGAGCCGTGCCCGGCGTAACAGCGGCGGGCCTCGTCGATCGGGTCCCAGAGGCGTCCGTCGGGGGTGCGGATCCAGTGGTCGCCGCCCGTCGCCCACCACTCGGCCCCGGCCTGACGCGCCATCACCTCACCGGCGTAGGCCCCGAACCCGCGCAGCACCTCCTGCACGGCGGCCGACGGCGCTCCCTCCCGCCGTATCCCCTCGATCATCCGGTCGATGCTCCACAGGCTCTGCGCCGAGTAGTCGAGGTGCAGCCGCGCTCCCTCGCGCATCGTCGCCACCGTGTCCGCCGCCCACCGCAGCGGCTTCGCCGCGGCCGAGGGCCTGGTTTCCGCTTGAGTCGTCACACCCCGGAAAGCGCTGCGGCGAAGCGATTCGTCACCCGGATCCGGCGACTTCCCCGAAGCAGCGCAAGACCGCCCCACCTCACCCGGGGGACGGTCACAGGACTCTCCCAGGAATGGGGGTTTAGGCCGGTCAGGAGCGTCGGCGGCCCGCTCCTCAGCTCCGCTGCCGACTCCGGCGCGAGACGACCGCGCGCAGCACCCGACGGCCCTCGATCGACACCTCCAGCGCGCGCCGCAGCCCGGCCGGGCCGTGTCCGGCCAGGACTTCCAGGACGGTGATCTGGCGGCGCAGTTCCGCGGCGACGAGCGGCGACATGCCCTCCGTACGGCCCTCGCGGCGCACGTCGACCGAGGAGGCGTCGTCCTGGGCGGTGTCGAGGAGGCGGTGGATCTGGAGGGCGGCGACGGAACAGGCGTCGGCCCACACCCGTACCCCGGCGTGGGACCGCTCGGCGGGGGCGGCCTCGAGCATTCGGTGGGCGAGCACGACCGCCTCGTCCCCGGTGCCGGCGGCGTCCAGCTTCCCGCGCGCCTGCTCCAGTCCCTCCCCCCAGTCACCGGTACCGGCATCGTCGGTGAGGCTCGCCCACAGCGGCCGCAGGATCTCGTCGTCACCGCCCAGCAGGGGCACGCACCGATCCAAACAAGCCAGCCCGCTCGCGGCCAGCCCGCGTTCGTCGGCCTGTGCGATCAACTCCACCAGGCTCATCCACGCCTCCCTCCGCGGGCCTTGTCCAGGGCCCTACCAGGCCGCTTCCAGCCCTCACCCCTCACGGAACCCGCACTTCCCCTTACTGCGCGCAACGGCCCCGGAACGTCACAGGGGCACGACGCCCAGTCGGTCGAGGAAGCTGAAGAAGAGGTTTTCGGCCAGGGGATCGGGGTCTGAAGTGAGTACGTCCACCAGTGCGTCGGCGTTCACTTCGCGCCCGGCCTCGGCGGCCCAGCGGACGGCGCGCTCGGCGGCGTCGCGGGATTCCAGGAAGTAGTCCTCCAGCGTGAGGCCCTCCCGGCCGGCCCCCAGGTACCCGGCCATGGCGGCCCGGGCGAGGCAGGTCGTCCACGTCCCGCTCTCCGGCGCAGCGGCCTCCAGCACCACGCACTCGCTGTTCATGACGTACCCGAACAGCGCGGGCGCCCCGGTCTCCCGGGTGAGGGCGTTCATGTTCCCGACGTCGCCGTCGCTGCTCGGGTACTCCCAGACCTGCCACCCCTCCGGCGCCGAGGTGCGCCGCACCATCCCGTCCGCCGCCCCCGCCAGCACGTCCAGCTCCGCCAGCGGCCGCTCCCCACGGCCGACGACGAAGTACCCCCAGTACCCCATGCTCCGGTTCCCCCCGGCATATTCGATTCGGCTCCCGCCAGAAGACCACCACACCCGTACGGCGGTTCGCAGCCGTACGGGCCAATTCGCGTGCGGTCAGCCGAGCCTGTCCGCAAGCGCCCGGAACTCCGCCCAGGACAGCTCCGGCTTGTCCGGATCCCACAGCTTCTGGACGGTCGCCCGCAGCGGCATCCGGATCCCGGCCGCGACCTGGTCCTGCGTCTGCGAGTTCGCGAGGTCGCACCAGACGGCGAAGGACCCGCCGAGGATCTGCCCGTCGTAGCGCTCCGGCACGGCCGTGGTGCCGCGCAGCACCCGGGGCGTCCACTGCTCGTAGATCCGCTGCCCGGTCGGATAGACGAAGGTCTGCGGCTGGCCGAGCACGTAGTACAGGAACTCGTCGTTGTAGTTGATCACCTTCCGGCCCTCGCCCAGGTACTCCGCCGGCTGCCGGGCGCCGATCTCCTTGCCGGTCCAGTAGGCGACCTGGATGTCCTCGGCCGCCTTGACGGAGGTGCCGCGGAAGAAACCGTCGTTCCACGCACGCGGGGTGCGCTGGTGCTTGCGGACGGTGTCGGCCCGGTCGTTGAGCCAGCCGGTGGTGAGGTCGGCGACCGTCGCGCCGGAGCCGTACCTCTCCCGCGCGGCGGAGGCAAGCTGCGGGAACGACGCCTCCGGGTCGGAGCGCACCAGCGCCTGGTACTCGTCGCCGCCGAGGTGCCACGGCCCGCCCGGGAACAGATCCGCGTACTCGTTCAGCAGGTCGTCGACGATGTCGGCGCTCTCGCTCTTGGAGATGTCGATGGCCCCCTGCACCGGCGACCCCTGCGCGGTGCGCAGCTGGAGGTCGGGGTGGGCGTCGATGACCGCGCCGAGGTGCCCCGGGGAGTCGATCTCGGGCACGACGGTGATGTGCCGGCTCTCCGCGAGGTCGACGATCTTCCGCACCTGCGCCTTGGTCAGATGCTGCTGGGACACGATCTCCGGGTGCGAGTCGGACTCGATCCGGAACCCCTGGTCGTCGGAGAAGTGCAGACCGAGCTGGTTGAACTTCAGATCGCCCAGCTCCCGGACCCGGTCCTCGATCCAGTCGGCCGTGAAGTTCTTGCGCGCGATGTCCAGCATGAACCCGCGCTGCGCCTTGGCCGGCTCGTCCCGCACCACGCCCTCGGGCGCCGTGCCGCCGTCGTGCACCTCCTGCTTGAGGGTGCGGGTGCCGTAGAAGACGCCCGCGTCGGCGGGCCCGCTGATCTCCACCCGCCCGCCGCGCACGGTCATGACGTAGGACTCCGGGTTCGCGCCCTTGTCCTCGTTCAGCGTCAGCCGCAGGTCCCCGGCGCGCCGGTCGTCCTTCTCGCCCTCGTACGCCAGCCCCAGCTCACCGGCGACCAGCCGGCCCTCGTCGGCCAGCGCCGGGTCGTCCACGACGACGCGGTTCCCGCTCGCGGGACGCCAGCCCGGGCCGCGCGCCGCGGTGTGCTCGCGCACGGCGGGGATCGTCCGCGGCGCCTTGGACAGGGCGTACGAGCGGCTCGGACTCGGGGCGGGCGAGGTGCCGTGCGGGGCGGCCGCGGTCCGGCCCTGGGAGGATCTGGCCTCCGGCCCGGTGGCCCCGCCGTCGCCGCCCGAGGCCGCCCAGAGCCCCAGGCTCACCCCGGCCGCGACCACGACCAGGGCGACGGCCATGGCCAAGACCAGCACCTGCCGCTGTTTCCCCTGCTTCGCCTGCTTCGCCGGATCCCGGCGCCTGTGCTGACTCACACCCGCCAACCTAAGACGCGACGCCGTCCCACGCGCGTCCACCACGCGTTCCGAATCTCTCTCTCCCGGGTGAAATTCGGGCATCCGTCGGACACGTCATGGTCGCACTCGATAGCGTGACGTCACATCTCTCACAACATGCCCTGCCGACACACGTGACGCCCACGAGGACCCACGCTGCCTGCGCACCGTCTCCCAGACCTCCCCGGCGGACTCGCCATACCGGTGGAGCACTTCAACACAGCCTCCGCACAGGTCCTGGAACAGACCCTCCTCTCCTGCCTGCGCAGCCCCCGCTGGTCCCGGCGCGTCGCGGAACACCGCCCCTATCCGGACCTGGACTCCCTGCTGGCCGCGGCGGACGAGGCGGCCTACGACCTGACCTGGCCCGACCTGACCGAGGCCCTGGCGGCCGAGTCCCTGCCGCCCCTCCCGCCGGACACCTACTCCGCGGCCCACACGGCCCTGAGCGCGGCCCACGCCGCCTACGAGGCCCGCTTCGGACATGTGTTCGTCATTTGCCTGGAGGGGGTGCCGCGGGGCGAGTGTCTGGACCACATCCTCGAGGGCATCCGGTCACGATTGACCAACGATCCGGAGGAGGAGCGGACGGTGGTTGCGGACGAACTCCGGCGCCTTGCAAGGGAGCGGTTGGTACACGCCCTGAGGGGCGCCGGGAACTGCGCGGCCAGCCACACCCCACCCGCACCCGGCCGATAACAGGACACCCCACCCCACAAGCCGCAAGGCTAGCCCGTACGCATGCCAGTTTGATCACACAGCCAGACCCCGGCTCAGCCCAGCGGCAGCGCCTCGCTACGATGCTGGGGGCCGGTGGACCGTACCCGGCCGGGCCCGACCGACACACCAAGCCGGCGCGGCCCCAATCCCCGCTCCCGGAGGAAACTTCCGTGCCGGCTGGAACGCTGTACCGCGGCCGGGAAGGAATGTGGTCCTGGGTGGCTCATCGAGTCACCGGCGTCCTCATCTTCTTCTTCCTGTTCGTTCACGTGCTGGACACCGCACTCGTCCGTGTGTCGCCCGAGGCCTACGACACCGTCGTGGCCACGTACAAGACGCCGATCGTCGCGCTGCTGGAGTACGGCCTCGTCGCCGCCATCCTCTTCCACGCGCTCAACGGCCTGCGCGTCATCGCCGTCGACTTCTGGATCAAGGGCGCCCGCTACCAGAAGCAGATGCTCTGGACCGTCGTCGCCCTGTGGGTCGTGCTGATGGTCGGGGCGATCTACCCCGTCCTCGGCCACGCCGCTCGTGAACTGTTCGGGAGCTGACGCCAATGTCCACGACTGACAAGACCGCTGCGGGCGTCGGCCCCGTCGAGGGCGGCGCCGTCTACACCGTCGACAACCCGGCGCCCCTCATCGAGGCCCCGCGCCAGCGCACCCGGAAGACCCCGAAGACCACCCGGGGCAACTTCGAGCTGGCCGCCTGGCTCTTCATGCGCCTGTCGGGCGTGGTGCTGGTCGTGCTGGTCCTCGGCCACCTGCTGATCCAGCTGGTGCTGGACGGCGGTGTCTCCAAGATCGGCTTCGCCTTCGTGGCGGGCCGCTGGGCGAGCCCCTTCTGGCAGGTCTGGGACCTGCTGATGCTGTGGCTCGCGATGCTGCACGGCGCCAACGGCCTGCGCACGGTCATCAACGACTACGCGGAGCGCGCGAACACCCGGCTGTGGCTCAAGGGCCTGCTCTACACCGCCACGGTGTTCACCATCCTGCTGGGCACGCTGGTGATCTTCACCTTCGACCCGAACATCCGCTAGGCACGGGGCTGCGAGAATCATGAAGATCCACAAGTACGACACCGTCATCGTCGGCGCCGGTGGCGCCGGTATGCGCGCCGCCATCGAGTCGACGAAGCGCAGCCGCACCGCCGTGCTCACCAAGCTCTACCCCACCCGCTCCCACACGGGTGCCGCGCAGGGCGGCATGGCCGCAGCGCTGGCCAACGTGGAGGAGGACAACTGGGAGTGGCACACCTTCGACACGGTCAAGGGCGGTGACTACCTGGTCGACCAGGACGCCGCCGAGATCCTGGCGAAGGAGGCCATCGACTCCGTCCTCGACCTGGAGAAGATGGGCCTGCCGTTCAACCGCACCCCGAACGGCACGATCGACCAGCGCCGCTTCGGCGGTCACAGCCGCAACCACGGCGAGGCCCCGGTCCGCCGCTCCTGCTACGCGGCCGACCGCACCGGCCACATGATCCTCCAGACGCTGTACCAGAACTGCGTCAAGGAGGGCGTGGAGTTCTTCAACGAGTTCTACGTCCTGGACCAGCTGATCACCGAGGTCGACGGCGTCAAGCGCTCGGCCGGTGTGGTGGCGTACGAGCTGGCCACCGGTGAGATCCACGTCTTCCAGGCGAAGGCCGTGATCTACGCCTCCGGCGGCTGCGGCAAGTTCTTCAAGGTGACGTCGAACGCGCACACGCTGACGGGTGACGGCCAGGCGGCGGTCTACCGCCGGGGCATCCCGCTGGAGGACATGGAGTTCTTCCAGTTCCACCCGACCGGCATCTGGCGCATGGGCATCCTGCTGACGGAGGGCGCCCGTGGTGAGGGCGGCATCCTCCGCAACAAGGACGGCGAGCGCTTCATGGAGAAGTACGCGCCGGTCATGAAGGACCTCGCCTCGCGTGACGTCGTCTCGCGCTCCATCTACACGGAGATCCGCGAAGGCCGCGGCTGCGGCCCCGAGGGCGACCACGTCTACCTGGACCTCACCCACCTCCCGCCGGAGCAGCTGGACGCCAAGCTGCCCGACATCACGGAGTTCGCCCGTACGTACCTCGGCATCGAGCCGTACACGGACCCGATCCCGATCCAGCCCACGGCCCACTACGCGATGGGCGGCATCCCGACAAACGTCGAGGGTGAGGTCCTGGCGGACAACACCACGGTCGTCCCGGGCCTGTACGCGGCCGGCGAGGTCGCCTGCGTGTCGGTGCACGGCGCGAACCGTCTCGGCACCAACTCGCTGCTGGACATCAACGTCTTCGGCAAGCGGGCCGGCATCGCCGCGGCCGAGTACTCCCAGACGGCGGACTTCGTCGAGCTGCCGGAGAACCCGGCCGAGTTCGTGATCGGGCAGGTGGAGCAGCTGCGCGACTCCACCGGCACCGAGCGCGTGACGACGCTGCGCCGTGAGCTCCAGGAGACCATGGACGCCAACGTCATGGTGTTCCGTACCGAGCAGACGATCAAGACAGCGGTCGAGAAGATCGCCGAGCTGCGCGAGCGCTACAAGAACGTGTCGATCCAGGACAAGGGCAAGCGGTTCAACACGGACCTGCTGGAGGCCATCGAGCTGGGCAACCTGCTCGACCTCGCCGAGGTCATGGCGGTCTCCGCGCTCGCCCGCAAGGAGTCCCGCGGCGGTCACTACCGCGAGGACTACCCGAACCGCGACGACGTCAACTTCATGCGGCACACCATGGCGTACCGCGAGGTCGGCGCCGACGGCTCCGAAACCGTCCGTCTCGACTACAAGCCGGTCGTCCAGACCCGCTACCAGCCGATGGAGCGTAAGTACTGATGGCTACCCCCGTTCTGGACAAGTCGGACGCGGCCGGAAAGCCCGAGCCCGGCTTCGCCGACTCCCCCTACATCACGGTCACCTTCCGCATCCGCCGGTTCAACCCGGAGGTCGCGGCGGAGGCGAGCTGGGAAGACTTCCAGCTGGAGATCGACCCGAAGGAGCGCGTCCTCGACGCCCTCCACAAGATCAAGTGGGAACTCGACGGCACCCTCACGTTCCGCCGTTCCTGCGCCCACGGCATCTGCGGCTCGGACGCGATGCGGATCAACGGCAAGAACCGCCTCGCCTGCAAGACGCTGATCAAGGACATCAACCCCGAGAAGCCGATCACGGTCGAGGCCATAAAGGGCCTGACGGTCCTGAAGGACCTGGTCGTGGACATGGAGCCGTTCTTCCAGGCGTACCGGGACGTCATGCCCTTCCTCATCACGAAGGACACGAACGAGCCCACGCGCGAGCGGCTCCAGACGGCCGAGGACCGCGAGCGCTTCGACGACACGACGAAGTGCATCCTCTGCGCGGCCTGCACCACGTCGTGCCCGGTCTTCTGGAACGACGGCCAGTACTTCGGCCCGGCGGCCATCGTCAACGCGCACCGCTTCATCTTCGACTCGCGTGACGAGGCGGGCGAGCAGCGCCTGGAGATCCTCAACGACCGCGACGGCGTCTGGCGCTGCCGCACGACCTTCAACTGCACGGACGCCTGCCCGCGCGGCATCGAGGTCACGAAGGCGATCGCCGAGGTGAAGCGGGCGCTGATCACGCGCCGCTACTGAGATCGACCGCTTGCTGATGAGGGCCCTGTCTCCGCTGGAGACGGGGCCCTCTGGCATGTGCCACACCATCGGGTGAGAGAGCTCGTGAAGGCCATCGGCGCAAAGGTGACCCTCGACGCGGCCGAGATCCTCAGGGCCGGCCAGGCGAAAACGAGCGAATGAGCCGGCGCTGCGGCACCATCGCGGGCTCCATCACAACTGGCTGAGGATCGAAGGGTCCGTCCTCCGCCAGCATCATCGCCTTGCCCGCGGGCGGCCCTCCAGAGCGCAGCGGTCGGCTGTCGCCAGGCGTCAGCTCGATCTCCTCGTCCGTTGCCCGCGAACGCCCGCAGGGCCAGGGCGCCGGATCAACTCCCGTGCGGTCAATCGCTCCTCGGCGATCTCCAGCCCCAGGCCGCCCGCCGCTCCCCCCACTGTCGTCCCGTTGCCCACGGCAGTACGAGGCACCACTGACAATCACCCGGGAGCATGTGTTGAACATGTTCAAAAACAGGTCTAAGGTCATCTACGACAGCGTTTTGAACGTGTTCAAGAAGGGTGGGGCAATGGACCGCACGGTCGTCGCCTACGTCATCTACCTGCTGGTCAGCGTCGGTCTGACCATCTGGGTGGCCCGCACGCTCAGCCGGAACGGGAGGATCTTCCTCGCCGACGTGCTGCACGGCAACGAGAAGCTCGCCGACGCCGTCAACCACCTCCTGGTGGTCGGCTTCTACCTCGTCAACCTCGGGTTCGTCGCGCTGTACCTGAGCGGCGACGAGACCATCACCGACACGCGCGGCGTCTTCGAGGCCCTGTCGACCAAGCTCGGCGTGGTGCTGCTGGTGCTCGGCGTGATGCACCTGGCCAACGTCTATGTGCTCAACCGGATCCGGCGCCGGGGTGCCATGGAGCGGGAGCAGGTGCCTCCGGTGCCGCCGCAGGGCTGGGCCGCCCCGTCGGCGCAGGCCTGAGCGGAGACCGGCATGAACGCCACCGGCACGAACGCGACCGGCACGAACACACCCGCACCGGTCCACCGGCTCACCGTCCTGTACGACGCCGAGTGCTCCCTGTGCGCGTTCCTGCGCGACTGGCTCCTGCGGCAGCCTCAGCTGGTGCCGCTGGAGCTGGTCCCGGCCGGCTCCGAGGAGGCCCGGCGGCGCTTTCCCGGCCTCGACCACGGCGCCACCCTCGACGAGATCACCGTCGTCGGCGACGCCGGGCAGGTCTACCGGGGCCCCGCCGCCTGGGTGGTCACCCTGTGGGCGCTGCGCGAGCACCGGCCGCTCGCCCACCGTCTGAGCACCCCGTCCGGCGCCCGGCTCGCCAAGGGTGCGGTGCTGGCCGCCGCCAAGTGGCGCGGGGCGCAGTGGAACCGGGGGCAGCAGGGCGGGGCGCGGTGGGGCGGCCGGGTGTACCGGCGGGCGGACGGGTGGTCCTACGATCCTTCCCTCGGCTGGACCTACACCGCGCCGGGCTGCGCCGACGGCACCTGCGCCCCTCACCGGGCGCCGGGGCGCTGACGTTAGGCTCTCTTCCCGTGCCCGCGAAGAACGACGGCCCCGACGACGGCGCCACCCCCAGCAAGTCCGAGCAGACCCGCGCCCTGATCCTGGAGACGGCCATGCGGCTGTTCCAGGAGCGCGGCTACGACAAGACGACGATGCGGGCCATCGCCACGGAGGCCGGGGTCTCCGTCGGCAACGCGTACTACTACTTCGCGGGCAAGGAGCACCTGATCCAGGGCTTCTACGACCGGATCGCCGCCGAGCACCAGGTGGCGGTCCGCGAGATCCTGGACCGGGAGACCGATCTGGAGGCCCGGCTCGCGGGCGTGCTGCGGGCGTGGCTGGACATCGCGGCCCCCTATCACGAGTTCGCGGTGCAGTTCTTCAAGAACGCCGCCGACCCGGACAGCCCGCTCAGCCCCTTCTCCCCGGAGTCGGAGCACGCGCGCGAGGAGGCCATCAGCGTCCACCGGGAGGTGCTGGCCGGGGCGACGAAGACCAAGGTGCCCGAGGAACTGCGGGACATCCTGCCCGAGTTGATGTGGCTGTCCCAGATGGGGCTCGTCCTGTACTGGATCTTCGACCGTACCGAGGGACGGGAGCGCAGCTACCGCCTCGCCGAGCGCGGCGCCCGGCTCACCGCGCGGGGCGTCGCCCTGGCCCGCTTCCGGGTGCTGCGGCCGCTGGTGCGCGAGGTGCACGAGCTGTTCACGGACTTCCTGCCGGGGATGACGCGGGCCGTCCCGGATCCGGCGGCCCCGCGTCGCACCGGCTCCTGAGCATGGACGTCAGATCCCGGTGAGCCTCCAGAGGCGGAACACGCCCGTGCCGTCCGACAGATACTGGCCGCCGCCGACGTCCTCGGTGGTCACGACGTACTCCTTCGCCTGCCACAGCGGAAGCACCGGCACGTCCTGGGCGACGGTCTGCTGCACCGAGCGGAAGTCCCCGTCGGCCTCGCCCCGGTCGGCGTAGCGCCGGCTGTCCCGGATGAGCCGGTCGACGGTCTTGCTGCTGTAGCCGGTGTTCATCGCGCTGCCGGTGCCGACGAGCGCGGCCTGGAAGGTGTCGGGGGCGGGGAAGTCGGCGACCCAGCCGACGGCGTACGCGTCGAGCTCGCCGCTCGCCCACCGCTTCTGGAAGTCGGTCCACCCGTAGCCCCGGAGGGTGACCTTGAACAGGCCGCTCGCCTCCAGCTCCCGCTTGATCTCGGCCGCCTCCTGCGCACCGTCGCCACGGCCCTCGGCGTAGCCGTAGGTGAAGCGGACCGGCAGGGTCACGCCGGCCCGGGTGAGCAGCTGCCGCGCCTTCTTCGGGTCCGGCCCGGGATAGTCGTCGAAGAACGAGGCGGTGTGCCCGGTGATGCCCGCCGGGATGAGGGAGTACAGCGGGTCGACGGTGCCGTCGTAGACGGTGGCGGCCAGCCGCTCGCGGTCGACCAGCCAGGCCATGGCCTGCCGGACCTTCACATCGTGCAGGGGCTTGCCCGCGCGGGTGTTGAAGTACAGGTTGCGGGTCTCGGAGCCGTCCGCCTCGAAGACGCGCTGCGTGGGGTCGCTCGGGTTCAGGCCGGCGAGGACGCCGGGCGGCAGCTGACGGGTCGCGACCTCGACCTGTTCGTCCTTCCAGGCGGTGTCCAGGGCGCCGGGGGTGGCGTAGTAGCGCAGCGTGATGTGCCGGTCCGCGCCGTCCTTGACGGCGCCCTGGTAGCGGCTGTTGGGCGCGAGGACCGCCTTGTCGTCCTTCGTGTAGGAGGTGAGGGTGTACGGGCCGGTGCCGTCGGCTCCGTCGCCGGTGCGCAGCTTGGTGGCCGGGTACGCGGTGCGGTCGACGATCGAGCCCGCACCGGTGGCCACCTTGAACGGGAACGTGGCGTCGGGCGAGGACAGGTGGAAGGTGACGGTCGGCCCGTCGGCGTCCACGGAACGGAGGGTGTCGAGCAGGGACGCCGGGCCGACCGGGGACTTGATCTTCATGATCCGGTCGAAGGAGTACTTCACGTCCTCGCCGGTCATCGTCCGGCCGCTCGGGAAGGTGAGCCCTGAGCGCAGTTCGCAGCGGTACGTGGTGAGGTCGCCGTCGGCGAACGCGCAGCTCCTGGCCGCGTCCGGCACGGGCGTGGTGCCGCCCGGGGCGAAGGTGAGCAGCGACTGGAAGACGTTGCTGAAAAGCGCCCAGGAGCCGGCGTCGTAGGCACCGGCCGGGTCGAGGGACGTGACGGCGTCCGTCGTGCCGACCGTGATGGTCGTGCCGTCCCGCTGCGACGGCACGAACTGCCGGGCGCCCACCGCCACGGCCGCCAGGACGAGCAGTCCCGCGAGTATCCGCATGCGAACCGATCGCATCGGCCTTGCCTCCCAAGGCCCTTGGGCCCTTGTGCCAGTGCCACACCCCTTTGTGGCGGCCTCACCCAATCACAGGTGTTTGACCTGGCGGAAGGGAGATCTGCCGAGTTGGGAAAGAACTTACCGATGGGCGTTTCGGTCCGTTTTCACAGCGTTCTCACAGGGTCAGGCCCGCTTCGACGCCAGCTCGATCACCGTGATGTCCGACGGTGCCCCCACCCGGGTGGGCGGGCCCCAGGCGCCCGCGCCGCGTGAGACGTAGAGCTGGGTGTCGCCGTAGCGCTCCAGGCCCGCGACGGTCGGGTTGGCGGCGGCGGCGAGGAAGTTGCCGGGCCAGAGCTGGCCGCCGTGGCTGTGGCCGGAGAGCTGGAGGTCCACGCCGTGCTCGACGGCGTCGTGGATCTGCACGGGCTGGTGGGCGAGCAGCACGCAGGCGCGTGCGGTGTCGCGGTCGCCGAGGGCCCGGGCGTAGTCGGGGCCCTGGCCCTCGTCCTCGCCGGTCACGTCGTTGACTCCAGCCAGGTCGAAGTGCGGCAGCTCCCTGCGGGCGTTCTCCAGGGGGGTGAGGCCGAGGCGCCGGACCTCCTCGACCCACTGCTCCGCGCCGGAGAAGTACTCGTGGTTCCCGGTGACGAAGTAGGACCCGTGACGGGCCCTCAGCTGGGCCAGCGGGGCCGCAGCGGGGCCCAGGTCCTTCACGCTGCCGTCGACCAGGTCGCCGACGACCGCGATCAGGTCGGGCTGGGTCGCGTTGATGGTGTCGACGACCTTCTGCGCGAAGCCGCGGCCCAGGACGGGGCCGAGGTGCACATCACTGACCACGGCGATCCGGAACCCGTGCGCCGCGCGCGGCAGTTTGGCCAGCGGCACCGTAACCCGCTTCACCTGGGGCCCACGCAGCACGCCGTACGTCCCGTACCCGACGGTTCCGACAGCGGCGGCCGCGGCGGCCCCGGCGACGACGCGGGAGACGAAGAGGCGGCGGGAGGGGCCGGTGGGGGCGGGTGCGGGGGCGGTGGTGTCGGTGGTGCCCGGGGCCGTGAGCGGCTGTGGTGAGCTGTCGGGGGTGGCGGGTGTGGCGGGTGCGGGACCCGCTTGGAGCTGGGGGGCGGTGGCGGAAGCGGATGCTCCGGCCTCTGCCTGCCCGTCCACCACCGCCGCCGCGGCAGGCACTGCGCCGGGCACGCCGGCGTCGCCCTTCTGCGGTGCGGCCGGCGTGCCGGAGAGGTGCTCCGTGTCGGAGGGCGGGCCGGTTTTCGCCGGGGTGCCGGGCGTCGTCCCCGAGTCCGTCCCGGTCAGGGGGGTCCGCGTCACCGGGCCGGGCTCCGCCGCTCTCGCCCGCCGTTCCAGGAACCGTCTGAGCAGAGGCCGTACGACCTCCCCCGCCACCACCGCCAGCAGCAGGTATATCGACAGGGCCAGCCACAGGAAGCCCGGCCAGGCGAGGACCTGCTGGAGCCAGAAGGGGGCGCCCGAGCGCTCGGCGACCAGGGCGGTGATCGCGAGGACCCAGCCGCCCGCGATCAGGACCGCGCCCGCGCGGCGGGTCGGGCCCGGGCCGCGGGTCGTGTCGCGGAACAGGCGGCGCCACACGTACCAGTTGGCCGTCACGATGACGGCCAGGACGAGCAGTGCCACGAGGACGAAGAAGACGATGGCCACGGTGTCGTGTCTCCCGATTGCCGTTATGACGTCCGGCGCAGTGCGCGCAGACCACGCAACCCGATGGCCCCGACGGCCGTCCCCAATACGAAGGAGACGACTGCGAGCAGCAGGTGCACCCAGAAGTACGCCGTGGGATGACCGTCGTCGAAGGCGAGCCCGCTGCTGTCCTTGACAAGGTTCTTGACGAAAGTGATCCAGATGACCCAGCTCCACACCCCGAAGGCGAGCAGGAACCAGGACACGGGGCGGCTGAGCTTCACAAATTCAGACCTTTCATCACAACGCCGGGCTCCCGGGGTCGGCCGGGGGTCCGGGGGTTGTCCCCCGGATGAGCACGGCATGAGTCCAGTATCGCCAGAGCCTGTCCGGTTCCGTTCCCGGGGTGGGGGCGCGGGCGGGACTTCACCCCGTACGGCATGTACGTTTCCGATCGTGCCCGCTCCGAAGAAGACCGCCAGGCGATCCCTGCTGGTCACCTCCGCCCTCCTGTCGTCCCTCGCCCTGGCGGCCCCCGCGGCCGTCGCGGCCCCGAGCCCTTCGGGCAGTCCGTCGGCGAGCCCCTCGGGCAGTCCGTCGGCCACTCCCCCGGCGTCGATGTCGACCGTGGGCGGCGCCCGGCTCGGGCAGCCGGGGACGCAGGTGAACCTCGCGAGCGGCGTGCCGGTGCTGCCCAAGGACGTGAGCGCCCGCTCCTGGATCGTCGCCGACGCCGAGTCCGGTGACGTGCTGGCCGCGCACAACGCGCACTGGCGGCTGGCCCCGGCGAGCACGCTGAAGATGCTGTTCGCGGACACGCTGCTGCCGAAGTTCCCGAGGACGGCCGAGCACAAGGTCGCCCCCTCCGACCTGGCGGGCATAGGCCCGGGCTCCAGCATGGTCGGCATAAAGGAGGACGAGACGTACACCGTCCACGACCTGTGGCTCGGCGTCTTCCTGCGCTCCGGCAACGACGCCGTGCGCGTGCTGTCCGCGATGAACAAGGGCGTCGAGAACACCGTCAAGGAGATGAACGAGCACGCCGAGGAGCTCCAGGCCCTCGACACGCACGTCGTCAGCCCGGACGGCTACGACGCCGAGGGACAGGTCTCCTCCGCGTACGACCTGACGCTGATCGCCCGCTCGGGGCTCCAGAAGAAGGACTTCCGCGAGTACGCCTCGACGGTCAGCGCGAAGTTCCCCGGCGAGACGAAGAAGGACAAGAAGGGCAAGACGGTCCGCAAGCCCTTCGAGATCCAGAACACCAACCGGCTGCTGAGCGGCGACGCGGACCTGCCCGTCTACCAGGGCATCGCCGGCATCAAGAACGGCAACACCACCAACGCGGGCGCCACCTTCACGGGCGTCGCCGAGCGGAACGGCAAGGTGCTGCTGGTGACGGTGATGAACCCGGAGAAGGACGAGCACAACGAGGTCTACAAGGAGACCGCCCGGCTGTTCGACTGGGGCTTCAAGGCGGCCGGGAAGGTGCAGCCCGTGGGTGAGCTGGTGCCGCCGAGGAGCGCCGCACAGGCCGGTGCCCAGCCCGGGGCCAACCCCTCCGGTGAGGCCGGCGGCTCCGGGAGCGGCGCGGGCGGCACGGCCGGGACCGGTGCGAAGCCGGTGGCCAGCGCCCCGGCCGCGAACGGCTCCAGCGGCATCGGCATCGCGCTCGGCATCACGGGCGGTGTGCTGGTGCTGCTGGCGGGCGGCTCCTTCCTGGTCAACCGCCGCTGGCCGCTGCCGGATCTGGTGCGCCGCCGGACTCGCCCGTGACGTCCGGCAGTTCGTCCTCCTTGCTCTGCGTCGCCGTCCAGGAGGCGCAGAACAGCACCAGCTTCGAGGTGAAGTTGATCCACAGCAGCAGCGCGACGGGCACGCCGAACGCGCCGTACATGCTCTTCGCGGCCACGCCCTGCAAGTAGCCGCTGAGTAGCAGTTTGAGCAGTTCGAAGCCGACCGCGCCGGTCAGCGCCGCCACGAACAGGCGGTGGCGCGTGGGCTCGACGCCGGGCAGCAGCGTCAGGACGTAGAGCAGCAGCAGGAAGTCGGCGAGTACGGCTATCAGGAACGCGGCGATGTGCAGCAGGACCCCGCTCCAGCCGCCCTCGTCGATGCCCAGCTGCCGGGTGATCCAGCCGACCATCGCGGAGGCGACGGCGGAGGCGGCGATGGTGACGAGGAGCGCGCCGCCGAGGCCGATCAGGACGCCCGCGTCCTTGGCGTAGCGCAGGACCGGGTTCTCCTCCTCGTCGGACAGGTCCCACACCGCCCGCAGGCACTCGCGCATGGAACCGGCCCAGCTGATGCCGGTGAACAGCAGCAGGGCGCCCGCGATGAGGCCGATCGTGCCGGCGTTGTTCACCAGGCCTGCGATGTCCAGCTGGTCGGAGATGCCGGGCACCTGCTCGGCGATCTTGTCCTGGAGCGTGTCCTGCTGCTCCGTGCTGAGCGTGGCGGCGGCGATCGTGGCGGACACCGTCAGCAGCGGGAACAGCGCGACGAAACTCGTGAAGGTCATCGCGGCGGCCAGCCGCGTCCACTTCACGCGGTCCAGCCGCTCGTACGACCGCCACGCGTGGGTGATCATCAGCCGTGTCATCCACGGCCCGATGACCGGGAGCTTTTTCAGCCAGTCCATGATCCGACTCTGCCCTCCGCCCGGAAGACCCATGTACGGGTACCCCAGAACCGCAGAATCGTTGCCAGTGCCATGCCGATGACCGCGCCGGAGACGGTGTCCGCGCGCTGCGAGGTGAGCCCCAGGCCGTAGTGGCTGACGGCGAGGCAGAGCAGTTGGACGGCGGCACCGGCGAGGTTCACCAGGAAGAAGGCGGCGTACGGGCGCAGGCCCCGGGCTCGCGTGGCCCGGTAGGTGCCGAGGGCGTTGCCCGCGTAGGCGACCGAGCAGGCGGCCACGAAGGACAGGGCCTTGGCGGTGAGCGGGCCGAGTCCGGCGGGGCCGCGCAGGCAGGTGAAGAGGGCGAGGTCGACGGCGTAGGCGAGGAGACCGACGGTGGCGAACCCCAGGAGCTCCCGGCGGCAGGGGGCCGTGGGGCTCGACCACGCGCGCGTGGTCACCAATTGGCCACCGCCAGGCCGTACATCGCCGCCCACACCAGGCCGATGAGGGCGAGCGCCCGGTCGCGCAGGACGACGTCCTCGGGTTCGCCGGCCGTGCCGCGGTCGGCGAAGACGGCGTACCGCAGGACGGCGAGGATGAAGGCGACCATGGACAGCTGCCGCCAGGGCAGCACGCTGGTGTGCGGGACGCCGCCCTCCTCCATGGCCCACAGGCAGTAGCCGAGGATGGCGACACCGGCCGCGAGCTGCCAGACGAAGCGGAGGTAGCCGGTGGTGTACTCGGTGAGCAACGCGCGTGTGGCGCCCGCTTTTCCGGCCATCTGCACGGCTTCGGAGTAGCGCTTGGCCGACACCATGAACAGCGCGCCGAACCCCGTCGTGATCAGGAACCAGCGCGACAGCGGGATGCCGAGGGCGAGTCCGCCGATCATCGCCCGCATCAGGAAGCCGGTCGTGACGACGGCGAGGTCGACGACGAGGACGTGCTTGAGGCTGACGCAGTAGGCCAGTTGCATGCCGAGGTAGGCGGTCAGCAGGGCGGCGACGGCGGGGGAACAGAGCCAGGCCGCGGCGGTAGGCGCGAGCAGGCCGAGGCAGGCGCCGACGGCGTAGGCGACGGGCACGGGGACCTGTCCGGCGGCGACCGGGCGGTGCCGCTTGACGGGGTGGGCGCGGTCGGCCTCGGCGTCGCGGGCGTCGTTGACGAGGTAGACGGCGGCGGCGCAGGCGGTGAAGAGGACGAAGACGAGGGCTAGTTGGGTCAGGGCGTGGCGGGAGAAGAGCTCGCCGGCGGCTGCCGGGGCGGCGACCACCAGGACGTTCTTCACCCACTGCCTGGGCCGCGCGGTCCGCAGGAGACCGGCCAGGAGACCGCCCTTGCGGGGTGGCGCGGACGGCTCCTCGTGGGTGCGCTGCCGCAGGACGGCCGTCTCAGCCATGGTGGGCCCCTCCCCTCATCCAGCGGGCGCCGAGCCGGGCCGTGAGCGCGCCGAGGGCCGCGCCCGCCGCGACGTCCGAGGGGTAGTGGACGCCGGCCACCAGCCGCGAGACGCACACGGCGGCGGCGAGCGGCGGGACGGCGCGCGCTCCCAGGGCGCCGAAGGCGACGGCGGCGGCAGCGGCGGACGTGGCGTGCGAGCTGGGGAAGGAGTGCCGGCCGGCGGTGCGCACCAGGGGCTCGACGTGCGCGGGGCGCGGGCGGCGCACGACCCGCTTGACCCCCATGCTGACGAGGTGCGCCCCCGCGGTGAGCGCCGTGCCGCGCAGCCAGGCGCCGCGTCTCCTGCCGTCGACAGCGGCTCCGGCGAGCCCCGCCGCCAGCCACAGCGCGGCGTGTTCCCCCGCCCAGGACAGGGCACGCGCGGCGCCGGCCACGCGCGGGTCGGTGCCGCACGCTCTGAGCGCCGAAACGATCCGGTGATCCATGTCGTGCAGGTCGTCGAGGTCGTCCATGTGGACTCACTGTTCACGCCCACCTGGCCTGAACTCCGGCAATATTGAGCGACATCCCATTAATCACCCGTTTCGGGGAGGGATGCCATGTTCTCGAACTAATAGCTCACATTGGGGCGATACGGTCACGGACATGTCTGCCGACACCGATTCCGTCCCGGACGTCCTGGGCCTGGACCACACCACCGTCACCGGCTGGGGCCGCACCGCTCCCACCGTCGCCCGGCTGATCCGCCCGCAGACCTACGAGGAGGCCGCGGCGGCCGTCCGCGACTGCGGGGCCCGCGGCGGGATCCCCCGGGGCCTGGGACGGGCGTACGGGGACGCGGCGCAGAACGCGGGCGGGTCCGTGCTCGACATGACGGGCCTGGACCGCGTGCACGCGATCGACGCCGACGGCGGCACCGTGCTGTGCGACGCGGGCGTCTCCCTGCACCGGCTGATGGAGGTGCTGCTGCCGCTCGGCTGGTTCGTGCCGGTCACCCCCGGCACCCGCTACGTCACCGTCGGCGGTGCCATCGGCGCCGACATCCACGGCAAGAACCACCATGTCTCGGGCTCCTTCTCGCGGCACGTGCTGGCCTTCGAACTGCTCACCGCCGACGGCGAGATCCGCACGGTGATCCCCGGCACGCCGCTGTTCGACGCCACCGCGGGCGGCATGGGCCTGACCGGTGTGATCCTCACCGCGACGATCCGGCTCCAGCCGGTCGAGACCTCGCTGATGTCGGTCGACACCGAACGGGCGGCGGACCTCGACGACCTGATGGCCCGGCTGGCGGCCACCGACCACCGCTACCGCTACTCGGTCGCCTGGATCGACCTGCTGGCCCGGGGCGCCGCCACCGGCCGGGCGGTCCTCACCCGCGGCGACCACGCGCCCCTGGACGCCCTCCCCGCCCGCCTGCGCCGGGACCCGCTGTCCTTCCGCACCTCCCGCTTGCCGTCCGCCCCCTCGGTCCTCCCCGAGGGCCTGCTCACCCGCACGACCGTGGGCCTCTTCAACGAGCTCTGGTACCGCAAGGCCCCCCGCGCGCGGTCCGGCCGGCTCCAGCGCATCTCCGCCTTCTTCCACCCCCTGGACGGAGTGCCCCACTGGAACCGCGTCTACGGCCCGGGCGGCTTCGTGCAGTACCAGTTCGTCGTCGGCTACGGCCAGGAGGACGCCCTGCGCCGCATCGTGCGCCGCATCTCCGAACGCCGCTACCCGTCCTTCCTGGCCGTCCTCAAGCGCTTCGGGGAGTCCGACCCGGGCTGGCTGTCCTTCCCGGTGCCCGGCTGGACGCTGGCGCTGGACATCCCGGCGGGCCTGCCCGGCCTCGGCGCGTTCCTCGACGAACTCGACGAGGAGGTCGCCACCGCCGGCGGACGCGTCTACCTCGCCAAGGACGCCCGGCTGCGCCCGGAACTGCTCGCGGCCATGTACCCGCGGCTGGACGAGTTCCGGACCCTGCGCGCGGAACTGGATCCGCACGGGGTCTTCACGTCCGATCTGTCCCGCCGCCTCGGCCTCTAGGCACAGACACAGGCACACCAGGCAACCTCTAGGAGCTGTCATGAAGGACGCCTTCGGTCTCCCCCAGTCCCTGCTCGTCCTCGGCGGGACGTCGGAGATCGCGCTGGCCACCGCCCGCCGGCTGATCGCCCGCCGCACCCGCACGGTCTGGCTGGCCGGCCGCCCGTCGCCCGCCCTGGAGGCGGCCGCCGGGCAGCTGCGCGGACTCGGGGCGGACGTGCACACCATCGCCTTCGACGCGCTCGACCCCACCTCCCACGAGGCCGTGCTCGGCAAGATCTTCGCCGAGGGCGACATCGACATGGTGCTGCTCGCCTTCGGCCTCCTCGGCGACCAGGCCCGCGACGAGCGGGAGCCGGAGGCGGCGGTGCGGGTCGCGCAGACCAACTACACCGGCGCGGTCTCGGCGGGCCTGGTGTGCGCCCGCGCGCTCCAGTCCCAGGGGCACGGCTCGCTGGTCGTCATGTCCTCCGTCGCGGGCGAGCGGGCCCGCCGCGCGAACTTCATCTACGGCTCCAGCAAGGCGGGCCTCGACGCCTTCGCGCAGGGCCTGGGCGACGCGCTGCACGGCACGGGCGTGCACGTCATGGTCGTACGCCCCGGCTTCGTCCGGACGCGGATGACCGCCGGCCTGCCCGAGGCGCCCCTCGCCACCACGCCCGAGGCGGTGGCGACGGCCGTCGAGCTGGGGCTGCGGCGCCGCTCCGAGACGGTGTGGGTGCCGGGCGCGCTGCGCGTGGTGATGTCGGCGCTGCGGCACATGCCGCGCGGGATGTTCCGGCGCCTGCCGATCTGACCTACGGGCGGATCACCAGGTGGGGACCGAGCCGCGCTCCACGTGCCCGGTCTGGGGCGGGACCACCGAGCCGCCGAAGGGGAACTCGCGGAGCTTGCGCCAGACACCGTCGGCGCCCTGCTCGTAGAGGGCGAAGCCGGTGCACGGCCACTCGGCCTCGTAGTCGGCGAGCTCCTCGAAGGCGCGATCCATGGCCGCCTCGTCGATGCCGTGCGCCACTGTGACGTGCGGGTGGTACGGGAACTGAAGTTCGCGTACCACCGGCCCGGCGGGGTCCCGGACCTGCTCCTGGAGCCGGGTGCAGGCCTCCGCACCCGAGACGACCCGGACGAACACCACCGGCGACAGGGGCCGGAACGTGCCGGTGCCGGACAGCCGCATCGGGAACGGCCGGCCGGTCGCGGCGACCTCGGCCAGATGCGTCTCGACGGCCGGCAGGGCCGACTCGTCGACCTCCGTCGGCGGCAGCAGGGTGACGTGCGTGGGAATGCCGTGAGCCGCGGCGTCGCCGAAGCCCGCGCGCAGCTGCTGAAGCCGGCTGCCGTGAGGCTCCGGGACCGCGATCGAGACACCGATCGTTACGGTCCCCACGTCGTCTCCTGTCGTCAAGTTCGCGGGTCGCTGATACGACCACCCGGTTATCGACTGTACGGCCACGACCCGGTTACAGGCAGGCGCAACCGAAGTGATGTACAGCGCTGTTCGGTGGTACGGCTGTGCGCGGGAGCGGGTTCAGTGCTTGGCGGGCAGGAAGCCGACCTTCTCGTACGCCTGCGCGAGGGTCTCCGCGGCCACGGCGCGGGCCTTCTCGGCTCCCTTGGCCAGGATCGAGTCGAGCGTCTCCGGATCGTCCAGGTACTGCTGGGTACGCTCCCGGAACGGCGTCACGAACTCGATCATGACCTCGGCGAGGTCCGTCTTGAGCGCGCCGTAGCCCTTGCCGGCGTACTTCGCCTCCAGCTCCGCGATGCCCTCCCCGGTGAGGGTCGAGTAGATCGTGAGGAGGTTGCTGATGCCCGGCTTGTCCTGGACGTCGTAACGGATCACCGTGTCCGTGTCGGTGACCGCGCTCTTGACCTTCTTCGCGGTGGCCTTCGGCTCGTCGAGGAGGTTGATGAGGCCCTTCGGCGTGGACGCCGACTTGCTCATCTTGATCGACGGGTCCTGGAGGTCGTAGATCTTCGCCGTCTCCCTGAGGATGTACGGCTTCGGAACGGTGAAGGTCTGGCCGAAACGGCCGTTGAAGCGCTCGGCGAGGTCGCGGGTGAGCTCGACGTGCTGGCGCTGGTCCTCGCCGACCGGGACCTCGTGCGCCTGGTAGAGCAGGATGTCCGCGACCTGGAGGATCGGGTACGTGAACAGGCCGACGGAGGCGCGCTCGGCGCCCTGCTTGGAGGCCTTGTCCTTGAACTGGGTCATCCGGCCGGCCTCGCCGAAGCCGGTGAGGCAGTTCATGATCCAGGCGAGCTGGGCGTGCTCGGGGACGTGGCTCTGGACGAAGAGCGTGCAGCGGTCCGGGTCCAGACCCGCGGCCAGCAGCTGGGCGGCGGCCAGGCGGGTGTTGGCGCGCAGGTCCTTCGGATCCTGCGGGATGGTGATCGCGTGCAGGTCGACGACCATGTAGAACGCGTCGTGGGTCTCCTGGAGGGCGACCCACTGGCGCACGGCGCCGAGGTAGTTGCCGAGGTGGAACGAGCCGGCGGTGGGCTGGATCCCGGAGAGCACGCGAGGTCGGTCAGAGGCCATGTTGCTTATTGTCTCAGAGGGCCGTGAGTGGTTTCGGCGGTGGGGAACTGCGGACCCGTCGTGGCTGGTCGCGCAGTTCCCCGCGCCCCTTACGGGGCGCTTCAGCCGAGGTCGATCTCGGGGTACAGCGGGAAGCCCGCCACCAGGTCCGTCGCCCTGTGGCTGATCTCTTCGGCGATCTTCGCGTCGAGGACGTGGGCCGCCTTGGAGGGGGCGCCCGACTTGGTGGTGCCCGGCTCCGTGGTGGTGAGGACGCGGTCGATCAGGGCCGCGACCTCGTCCATCTCCGCCGTGCCGAGGCCGCGGGTGGTCAGGGCCGGGGTGCCGATGCGGATGCCGGAGGTGTACCAGGCGCCGTTCGGGTCGGCGGGGATCGCGTTGCGGTTGGTGACGATGCCCGAATCGAGCAGGGCGGCCTCGGCCTGGCGGCCGGTGAGGCCGTAGGAGGAGGCGACGTCGATCAGGTTCAGGTGGTTGTCCGTGCCGCCGGTCACGAGGGTCGCGCCGCGGCGCATCAGGCCGTCGGCGAGGGCGCGGGAGTTGTCGACGATGCGCTGGGCGTAGTCGCGGAAGGAATCCTGGCGGGCCTCAGCGAGGGCGACGGCCTTGGCGGCCATGACGTGCGGGAGCGGGCCGCCGAGGACCATCGGGCAGCCGCGGTCGACCTGGTCCTTGAGCGAGTCGTCGCACAGGACCATGCCGCCGCGGGGGCCGCGCAGCGACTTGTGGGTGGTCGTCGTCACGATCTGGGCGTGCGGGACCGGGTCGAAGTCGCCGGTCAGGACCTTGCCCGCGACCAGGCCGGCGAAGTGCGCCATGTCCACCATGAGCGTGGCGCCGACCTCGTCGGCGATCTCGCGCATGATCCGGAAGTTCACCAGGCGGGGGTAGGCCGAGTAGCCCGCGACGATGATCAGGGGCTTGAACTCGCGGGCGGAGGCGCGCAGGGCCTCGTAGTCGATGAGGCCGGTGGCCGGGTCCGTGCCGTAGGAGCGCTGGTCGAACATCTTGCCGGAGATGTTCGGGCGGAAGCCGTGGGTGAGGTGACCGCCGGCGTCCAGGGACATGCCGAGCATGCGCTGGTTGCCGAAGGCGCGGCGCAGCTCCGCCCAGTCGGCCTCGGAGAGATCGTTGACCTGGCGGGCGCCGGCCTTCTCCAGGGCCGGGACCTCGACGCGCTGGGCGAGGACCGACCAGAAGGCGACGAGGTTGGCGTCGATGCCGGAGTGCGGCTGGACGTAGGCGTGGCGGGCGCCGAAGAGTTCCTTGGCGTGCTCGGCGGCGAGGGACTCGACGGTGTCGACGTTGCGGCAGCCGGCGTAGAAGCGGCGGCCGATGGTGCCCTCGGCGTACTTGTCGCTGAACCAGTTGCCCATCGCCAGCAGCGTGGCCGGGGAGGCGTAGTTCTCCGAGGCGATCAGCTTGAGCATCTCGCGCTGGTCGGCGACTTCCCGGCCGATGGCGTCGGCTACGCGTGGTTCCACGGCGCGGATGACGTCGAGGGCGGCGCGGTAGGCGGTGGAAGCGGTGGAGAGGGGCTCGGCTGGCATGAAGGGACCTCCGGACGTTGCGTTCAGCGTTCACGGTACGGCCCAGGCGCACGGCTCTCTCTGCTCGGGCCGCTCCCCGATGGTTTGTCCCATCCCAGCGCGCCAGTCACGGCCCGTGGTCAGCCTACCGGACCAGGTGTACGGGTTTCCTCTAGAGGATCACGTGGGGCAGGAAGCGGGCGTACTCGTCCGTGATCAAGCCCGACGATTCGCGGATGCCCAGGCCCGCCGACTCGTTCTCCACCACCCATGCGCCCAGGACCACGCGGTTGCCGTCGAAGTCGGGCAGGGGGGCCAGTTGCTGGTAGCAGCAGGGTTCGTCCCGGAGGGTCCGGGGGGATCCGGGTTCGTGGATGGTGACGCCCGCGCCCTCTCGGCCGAGGAGGGGCTTGGCGACCCAGCCCGGCAGGTCCCGGGGGCCGTCCAGATAGGCCGGGAGGAGATTGGGGTGGCCGGGGTACAGCTCCCAGAGGATGGCCAGGAGCGCCTTGTTGCTGAGGAGCATCTTCCAGGCCGGCTCGATCCACAGGGTGGAGCCGGTGCCGCCGCCGTTGTCGAGGGTGTCCAGGACGTGGTCGGCGAAGCGGTCGGTGGTGAGCCACTCCCAGGGGTAGAGCTTGAAGATGCTGCGGATGAAGCGGAGGCGGTTGTCGACGAAGCGGCCGGAGAGGCGGTCCCAGCCGATCTCCTCCATGGAGATCCAGTCGGTTTCCATGCCCGCCTGCTCGGCTGTCTCCTTGAGGTAGGCGACCGTCATGAGGTCCTCGCCGAGTTCGTCGGCGGAGGAGTACGCGAAGTACAGGGGGCTGCCCGGCGGGAGGAGGGCGGCCTGTTTCCGCCAGGCGTCGATCAGGCGTTCGTGGAGGGAGTTCCACTGGTCGGCGCCCGGGAAGCGGTCCTCCATCCAGAACCACTGGGGGGACGCGGCCTCCACCAGTGAGGTGGGGGTGTCGGCGTTGTACTCCAGCAGTCTGGCCGGGCCGGTGCCGTCGTAGCGGAGGTCGAAACGGCCGTAGACGGAGGGGAGTTCGGCGCGGCGGTGCCAGGACTCGGCGACCGTGCGGGCCACGCGGGGGTCGGTGATGCCCAGGTCCGCGAAGCGGTCCTCCGTGACGATGTGGTCGGCCGCCGCCAGGCACATGCGGTGGAGTTCCTCGACGACCTCCTCCAGGGCCTCGATCTCCGGGAGGGTGAAGACGTAGTAGGCGCTTTCGTCCCAGTAGGGGCGCAGGGAGTCGTCGGGGTAGCGGGTCAGGGGGTAGATCAGACCCTGTTCCTCGACGGTCTGCTGCCAGCCGGGACGCGGAGTGATGGTGTGGCGTTCCATGTGCGTACGGCCCCGGTCAGCCGCCGCCGCTGCCGGAACCCGAGCAGCCGAAGCCGCCCCGGTCGACGGCCTCGCTGCGGCTGAAGGTGCCGTTGTCGGCGTAGCGGCCGCTGACGTCGGCGTCGTAGTACCAGTCGGCGTCCGTGGTGGTCTTGCCGGTCTTCTTGCGGCCCTTGCCGTAGGAGGAGGACGAGGAGCCGGACTTGCAGTTCTTGTCGGCGACGATCTTGTAGCCGTTGACGTAGTCGTAGCTGTCCCGGTCCACGCAGCGGCGGTCCGGGTCGGAGCCGCACGCGGACAGGGCCGCCGCGAGGACACCCATGCCGCCCAGCACCACCGTGCTCGAACGCAGTCGTCGCCGTGTTTCAGCCATGCGCGTGTCTCCCCGTGTCCCCGTCGTGTACCGCGTGCCGCTGTCATGTACTGCTGAGCGGTCAGCCTAGAGACCGGTGTGAGCGGGCGCGCATCACCCCCCGGCTCACGCCCCTGCCCCTACTGTCCTTTTGTGATCCTTGGAATGGTCTGCGCCCTTGGTGCGGCGGTCTGCTTCGGTACGGCGACGGTGTTGCAGGCGATGGCCGCGCGGGCGGTGGCCACCGGCCCGGGCGGGGACGTGGCGCTGTTGTGGCGGGCGCTGCGGCAGTGGCGGTACCTGGTCGGGCTCGGGATGGACGGGCTCGGTTTCCTGCTCCAGATCGTCGCGCTGCGGTCGGTGCCGATCTACACCGTGGGGGCGGCGCTGGCCGCGAGTCTCGCGGTGACGGCCGTGGTCGCGGCGCGGCTGCTCGGGGTGCGGCTGAGCCGCATGGAGTGGGCGGCGGTGGGGGCGGTGTGCGCCGGGCTCGCGGTGCTGGGGTCGGTGTCCGGGGCGGAGGGCGACGAGGCCGGGCCGGTCTGGCTGAGGTGGGCGATGCTCGCCGCGGCGGGCGGGGTGCTGCTGCTCGGCGGGGCGGCGGGGCGGCTGCCGGAGCGGGGACGGGCGCTGGCGCTCGGGCTGGGTGCCGGGCTCGGGTTCGGGGTGGTGGAGGTGGCGGTGCGGCTCGTCGACGGTCTGGCGCCCGGCGCGCTCTTGACGAACCCGGCGGCGTACGCGCTGCTGCTCGGCGGCGGGGCAGCGTTCCTGTTGCTGACGTCCGCCCTCCAACGCGGGTCGGTGACCACGGCGACCGCGGGACTGGTGCTCGGGGAGACCGTCGCGCCCGCGCTGATCGGCGTGGTGTGGCTCGGGGACCGTACGCGGCCGGGTCTGGGGTGGCCGGCGGTCCTCGGGTTCGCGGTGGCGGTGGCCGGGGCGCTGGCGTTGTCGCGGTTCGGCGAGGCGCCGGTGGAGCGGGCGGAGAGCGCGCTTGCTCCCCGGTGATCCGGGAGGGGACGCCCGGCCGACCGGAGGGGTCGCACCGGCCGGCCGGAGAGGTCGCGCCAGGTGATCGGGGGTGTTTCCCATCTGCTGAAATGCTTCACGTTCCGGACGGCCGGAAAATTGTTTGTTGAATCTTGAACGCGGGTGAACCGCTTTCCGTATGGGACGGCGTGACCAGTAATCCCGTCACGGTCACCGTGGCCTATCGCGTGATGCCGGGCCGGGCGGCCGACTTCCACTCCTGGGGGTGGGCCATGCTGGGTGCGACCGCGCGGCAACCGGGGTTTCTGGGGGGTGGGGTACTTGTCGACGGAGGGGCGGAGTGGCATGTCGTCTATCGCTTCGCCAGCGAAGGTGCGGCCCTGGCCTGGGAGAAATCACCCTCCCGGGCACAGTGGGACGCCCGGCTGGAGGGGCTCGCCCAGGAGGCGGAGCGCAGACGGGTGCCGGGGGCCCGGGCCTGGTTCGAGGCGCAGACCCTGACACCCGCGCCGCCCGCTCCGCCGTCGAAATGGAAACTGTGGTTCGTGAATATGAGCGCGGTTTTTCCGCCGGTGCTCCTGTTCAATCTGACGGTGCTTCCCTATCTCGGTGACCTCAATGCGCTGATCCGCACGCTGTTGTTATGCCTGTGTGTGACGGCCCTGGTCACCTGGATTCTCATGCCGCGACTCCAGCGTTTCTTCAGGAAATGGCTGTACCCGTCGCTCCAGGCGCTCCGCGGACGGCACAAACGCCGGGCCACGTAGGCCCGCGAACGAACAGAGGGAGGTGGGCGGGTGAAGACCCTGCTCATCGACAATTACGACTCGTACACGTACAACCTGTTCCAGCTGATCGCCGAGGTCAACGGCGAGGAGCCGGTGGTCGTCCGCAACGACGCCGCCGCCGACGGGGTTCCGGATCTCCGGGAGTTCGACAACCTGGTGGTGTCCCCGGGTCCCGGGCACCCGGCGGACGCGCGTGACCTCGGCATCGCGGCCAGGCTGGTCGCGACCTCCCCGGTTCCCGTGCTCGGCGTGTGTCTCGGCCATCAGGGCATCGCGCTCGGGGAGCACGGGGTGGTGGGGCCCGCTCCGGAGCCGCGGCACGGGCACCTGTCCACGATCCGGCATGACGAACGCGACCTGTTCCAGGGCCTGCCGCAGAACTTCACCGCCGTCCGCTACCACTCGCTGTCCGTGCGCGAGCCGCTGCCGGAGATGCTTCAGGCCACGGCCTGGGCGGAGGACGGCGTCCTGATGGGCCTGCGGCACCGCACCCGGCCGCTGTGGGGCGTGCAGTTCCACCCGGAGTCCGTCCTCACGGAGTTCGGCCACCGCATGCTCGTGAACTTCCGCAACCTGACCGCGAAGCGGGCCGGCAAGCTGCGCACGAAGAACACGGCGGTGCCGTCGCACGAGTCACCGGCCCGGCGCCGCGTGGTGGTACCGGAGTGCGAGGCGGGCGTGTCGCGGCCGGCCGCGGCGGGCTCGGTGCCGGCACGGGACCTGGTCACGGCCGGACCCCGGCCCCGGGCCGTGTCCGGCGACGCCCTGGTTCCCTCCGTGCCGGGCGCCCCGCCCGCCGCGACCATCCCCCGCCCCCGTCGCCCTCAGCGCGTCGGGTACCGGCTGCACAGTCGGCGGATCGGTGGTGCGGTGGATGCCGAGGCGGCGTTCGCGCGGATGTACGCGGGGTCTTCGCGGGCGTTCTGGCTGGACAGTTCGCTGGTGGAGCCGGGGCGGTCGCGGTTCTCGTTCTTCGGGGACGACAGCGGGCCGCTGGCCGAGTTCGTGCGGTACGACGTCGGCAGCGGGCGCTGTGAGATCGAGCGGGCGGGGCGGCCGGCGCGGAAGGTCGCGGCCAGTGTGTTCGACTACCTCAAGCGGCAGCTGACCAGCCGCCGGGTGGACGCGACGGGGCTGCCGTTCGACTTCACCGGGGGATACGTCGGTTACTTCGGCTACGAGGTGAAGGCGGACTGCGGGTCGCCCAACCGCCACCGCTCCCCGGCCCCGGACGCCGCCTGGCTGTTCGCCGACCGGGTGATCGCGGTGGACCACCAGGAGGGCTTCACGTACGCCGTCTGCCTGGCGGAGGACACCCCGCAGGCCGCCGGGGAGGCCGCCGACTGGCTGGAGAGCGCGCTGGCCGACCTCACGTGCGTGGCGACGGAGCGGCCGCCCCTGCCCGTGCCGCCCGCCCCGGCGGACCCCGGCGCCGCCGAGCCGTGGCTGGTGCGCGACCGGGCGACGTATCTCGCGGACATCGAGGCGTGCAAGCGGGAGTTGCGGGCGGGCACCAGTTACGAGGTCTGCCTGACCAACGCCGCCCGGCTGCCCGCGCCGCCCGACGCGCTGGAGTTCTACCGGACGCTGCGCCGCGACAACCCGGCCCCGTACGCGGCGTTCCTGAGGTTCGGCGAGCTGGAGGTGGCCGGGTCCTCGCCCGAGCGGTTCCTGCGGATCGGGCGGGACGGCACCGCCGAGGCGAGGCCCATCAAGGGGACCGCGCCGAGGGGCGACGGGCCTCAGGAGGACGCCCGGCTGCGGGACGCGCTGGCGTCGGACGCCAAGACCAGGGCCGAGAACCTGATGATCGTCGATCTGCTCCGCAACGACCTGGGCCGGGTCTGCCGGACGGGGTCCGTGCGGGTCTCCAAGCTCATGGCCACGGAGACGTACGCCACCGTGCACCAGCTCGTCTCGACCGTGCAGGGCAGGCTGCGGGCGGACACGGACGCGGTGGACTGTGTCCGGGCCTGTTTTCCCGGCGGCTCGATGACCGGCGCGCCGAAGCTGCGCACGCTGGAGATCATCGACTCGCTGGAGTCCGAGGCCCGGGGCGTGTACTCCGGCGCCCTCGGCTACTTCGGGTGCGGCGGCGGCGCGGACCTCAGCATCGTCATCCGTACCGCGGTGTTCGCCGACGGCCAGATGCACCTGGGCGCGGGCGGAGCGATCGTCCTCGGCTCCGATCCTGACGCGGAGTACGAGGAGATGCTGCTGAAGACCGCGGCCCCGATGCGGGCCCTGCACCAGCACACGGCCGACCGAATCCGGCGGCAGGCCCCGCCGGGAGACCGGGCCGGGGCCGCCGAGGAGGCGCGGCGATGACCAGTCCGCAGGCCGTGCTGCACCCCGCCGGGGCCGAGGCGCCCGGGAACCTCTCGGCCCAGCTCGCGGAGCTCGCCGAGCGGCGTGGGTGGGGCGGGCGGACCGCCTTCCACCAGGGGCACCGGGCCTGGACCCACGGCGAGGTGCACGACCTCGCCGCCCGGGCCGCCACCGTGCTCGCCGGACACGGGGTACGCCCCGGGGACCGGGTGCTGCTGGCGCTGCCCGACTCCCTCGCCTGGGTGACGGCCTTCCTCGCCACCGCCCGTCTGGGCGCCGTAGCGGTCCTGGTCAACCCCGAACTCCCCGCGGCCGACCACGCGTTGATGGCCGAGGACGCCGGGGCCGCGCTCTGCGTGACGGGGCCGGGCCTGGAGGAGCGGTTCACCGGACGGGCCCGCCTGGGCGCCGACCAGCTCATGGCGCTCGCCCCCGCCGCCGAGCCCGCGCCCGCCCACCAGGTCGACGCGCACACCCCCCTCTACGTCCAGTACACCTCCGGCACCACGGGCCGCCCCAAAGGCGTGGTGCACACGCACGGCGATCCGCGGACGTACCACGACCTCGTCGGCCGACGGGTGCTGCGGATCACCGCCGAGGACGTCACCCTGTCGGTGTCGAAGCTGTTCTTCGCCTACGGCTTCGGCAACGCCTTCGTCTTCCCGCTCTTCTCCGGCTCGTCCGCGGTGCTGGTGGACCGGCGCCCCACCCCGGCGATCCTCGACGAACTCGTCGCCCGGCACCGGGTGACGCTGCTGTACTCCGTGCCGTCCGCGTACGCCGCGCTGGTGGCCGAGCGGGGCCACGGGCACGAGGGCTGCTTCGCCTCGGTACGGGCCGCGGTGTCGGCCGGCGAGGGGCTGCCGGAGGGGCTCGCCCGGCAGGTGACCGCGCTGTTCGGCGCGCCCGTGCTGGAGCAGATCGGCTCCACGGAGGCCGGTCACGCGTTCTGCGCCAACGGTTTCGCCCACAACCACCCGGGCACCGTCGGCCGTCCCGTCCCCGGCTTCGAGGTGGAGCTGCGGGACCGCGACGGCCACCCGGTGCCGGACGGCGAGGAGGGCGAGATGTGGGTGCGCGGGCCGACGGTGACGCCCGGCTATCTGAACCGGCCCGAGGAGACCGCCCGGGCCCTGGTCGGCGGCTGGCTGGCCACCCGCGACCGGGCGTGCCGCGAACCGGACGGCTCCTACCGACATCTGGGCCGGGCCGACGACATGGAGATGGTCGGCGGCATCACCGTCTCCCCGCTGGAGGTGGAGGCCGTGCTGCGCGGCCATCCGGCGGTGCGGGAGGTGGCGGTCGCGGCCGTGCCCGACGGGCGGGGCGCGAACCGGCTGCGGGCCTTCGTGGTCCCCGGGTCGCCGGTGCGGGACGGCCTGGCGGACGAGCTCACCGGCCTGGCGCGGGAGAGCCTCGCCGCGTTCAAGGTCCCCCGCAGCGTCAGCTTCGTCCCGTCGCTGCCGCGCACGGCGACCGGGAAGCTCCGCCGCCATCTGGTGCGGCGGGGCGCCTGGTGAACCCCGTGGAGGGGCGTCTGGTGAGCCCCGTAGAGAGGAACGACCGCATGCGAGCACCCCTGTTCACCGACCGCGGCTTCTATCTCGGACCGGTCTTCCGGCGTGCGGCCGACCGGCACGGTGCCGTCTTCGTCACCCTGGACCGGCCGCTGGACGTCGCCCCCGCCCTCGGGGTTGACCTGAGCTACACCGTGCTGGCCGACCTGGTCGAGGACCTGTCCGGCCGGCTGTGGGAGGCCGGGGTGCGGCCCTCGGAGCAGGTCGTCGTGCACAAGGCGGACAACGTCGACATCATGCTGCTGACCTGTGCCGTCGCGCGTATCGGCGCCGTGCCCGTGCTGCTGTCGCCCACGCTGGCCCCCGCCGTGGCGGGTCAGCTGCTCGAACGGCTGCGCAGACCCTGGCTGATCACCGACGGCGCCACCCTGGACGGCCTGCGGGAGCTCGCCCTGTCCGGGCTCGTGCGGCGGACGCTCTGCGTGGACGACGCGGCCGGGGCGGAACCCCTGGCGAAGTTCGCCGGTGCCGAGCCGCCCCCGCCGGTCCGGCTGCACCCCCGCGAACCCGCCCTGATCACCCACAGTTCGGGCACCACCGGCGTCCCCAAACTGGCCGTGCACTGCGCGCACACCATGTGGAACCGGCTCGTGCCGCAGCAGGCGATGGGCTGGCCCACGCGGGGCGAGCCGGCGGCGCTGCACATGTCGTTCGTGCACTCGCGCTTCTACCACCTGCTCGGCGTCCTGCTGCACTTCGGCAGCCCGCTCGTGCTGATCACCGACCCGGATCCGGCCGCGGTGGGCCCGCTGCTGGTCCGGCACCGGCCCGGCATCGTGGAGACGCACCCCAACACGTTCGTGCTGTGGGAGGAACTGGCCGACGCGCCCGGCGCCCCGCTGTCCCGGGTCCGGGCGTACGGCTCCACGTTCGACGCGATCCATCCGCGCACCGTACGGCGGCTGCTGGGCGCCTCACGGCGCCGCGCGCCCTGGCTGGTCCAGCTGTACGGGCAGAGCGAGACCGGCCCGGTGGCGTTCCAGGTGGTGACCCGGCGCAGCGCGGCCCGCGCGGACGGCCGCCGGGTCGGGTTCGGGATACCCGGCTTCACCCGCGTCCGCGTCACCGACGCCGGGGGTGGGCGGGTCCCGCCCGGCGCCCCCGGCCGGATCGAGGCCCGCACCCGGGGACGGATCCTCACCTACCTCGGCATGCCGGAGCGCTACGACCGTCAGCTCACCGACGGCTGGTGGGAGATGGGCGACATGGGCTACCGGAGCCGCCTGGGCGCGCTGTACCTGATCGACCGGGAGGTCGACCAGATCGACGCCGTGCACAGCAATCTGGAGGTCGAGGACACGCTGATGTCCCGGCTGGAGGAGCTGCGCGAGGTCGTCATCGTGCCGGGCGCGGACCGGGAGCCGGTGCCGGTGGTGTGCGTGCGCGGCGAGCGGCCCCTGGACCCGGAGCGCTGGCGGCGGGCCACGGCGGGGCTGCCGGCTATGGCCGAGCCGCGGCAGTGGCGGTTCGAGGACCTGCCGATGACCGCGACCTGGAAGGTGAAGCGGGTGGAGATCGCCCGGATGCTCGCCGAAGGCGTCCGGGCATGACCCCGGTCTTCGTCGTGGGCGCCGGTCCCGTGGGCCTGTCGGCGGCTCTGGCGCTGCGGGCGCACGGCCTGCCGGCCGTCCTGCTGGAGGCGGAGCCGGAGGACCGGGAACGGCCGGGCAGCCGGGCCCTGTTCGTGCACCGGGAGACCCTCGGCCTGCTGGAGGCGATGCGGCCCGGCCTCGCCGCCGAGATCACCTCGTACGGGCGGACCTGGCACACCAGACGCACCCTCTACCGGGGACGTGAGGTGTACTCCCGCACGTTCCCGCCCCCGTCCGGCCCGCCGCCCTTCACCAGCCTGCGCCAGACGGACACCGAGCGGTTCCTGCGCGCTGCCTGCGCGGAGGCCGGGGTGGAGTTCGTGTGGGGCGCGCGCGTGACGGGCGTGAGCACCGGCGAGACGGAGGTCCGGCTGACCGGTGAGGACGGGCAGGTGTGGACCGGCGCGTTCGCGATCGCCGCCGACGGGGCCCGCTCCACGGTCCGGCGCGAGCTGGGCATCGCCCTGGAGGGCACGCACGGCGAGGGCTTCCACGTCGTCGTGGACGTCGCCGACGTGCCCGGCGCGGAGCTGCCGCTGGAGCGGGTCTTCCACTACGAGCATCCCGGGGTGGGCGGGCGCAGTGTGATGCGGGTGCCGTTCACCGGGGGCTTCCAGGTCGACCTCCAGTGCCGGGACGACGACCGGCAGGAGGAGTTCGGCACCGAGGAGGCCGTACGGCGCTGGCTGCCCTCGGTCGTCGGGGACGGCTACGGCGAGCGGATCCTGTGGGTGTCGACGTACCGCTTCCTGCGCAAGGTGGCGGCCTCGTTCACCGATCCGCACCGGCGCGTGCTGCTGGCCGGCGAGGCGGCGCATCTCTTTCCGCCGTTCGGGGCACGCGGCATGAACAGCGGGATCGCGGACGCGGCGGCCGCCGCGGAGGCGATCGCCGGGGGGACCGGCGAGGCGGTCGCCGGGTTCGCCGAGGTGCGGCGGGCGGCGGCCCTGTTCAACAGTGCCGCCGCCGGTGCCGCCCTGGACCACCTGCGGCCGCGGCGCCGGACCGTCCGGGTCAGGCAGCGGGCCGCGGCGGCACTGGCACCCGTGCTGCCGTGGTGCGGGTCGTGGCTGGAGCACGCGCCGTACGGACCCCGGCACGGGGCACCGGCCGTCGCGGGCCGCACGTACTGAGGAGGCTGTGGGTGACAAGACCGGCGGTGGCGGAAGGCCTGTGGACGTGGGCGCCCGGCCGTGGCCTGGCCCCGGCCCCGGACCAGGTGGCCGGGGGGCGGCTGCTCGTCGCGGACTCGTGGCTGGTGCGCGAGGGCCGGGTGCGGGCCTACGCCCGGCACCGGGAGCGGTTCGCGCGGGCCTGCGGTGACTGCGGCGGCCCGCAGCCGCGCCGGCTCGACGCGTTCTGGCAGGACGTGACCGCCGTACTGCCGCGCACGGGCGCGTGGTTCCCCCGGGTGGAACTCGCGGCGGGCTCCCTGGAGTTGCGGCTGCTGCTACGGCCCGCGCCGCCGCTCGCCACGCAGGTGCGGCTGTGGGCGGCGGGCCAGTCGGATCCGCGGACCGTGCCCCGCCGCAAGGGCCCGGATCTGGACCCCTGGCCCGGGTGCGCCGCCGGGCCTGCGGCGAGGGCGCGGAGGAGGCCGTGCTGATCGCGCCCTCGGGCACGGTGCTGGAGTCGGCCACCGCCAGCGTGCTGTGGTGGGAGGACGACACCCTGTGCCTGCCCCCGCCCCGGCTGCCCGTGCTGCCGGGTGTGACGGCCGGGCTGGTACAGGAGCGGGCGCTGCGGTCCGGGATCCGGATCGCGCACCGGGAGCGGACCGTGGCCGAGCTGGACGGCCGTGAGGTGTGGCTGGTGAACGCGCTGCACGGGATCCGGCCCGTGACGGGCTGGACCGGGCGGCCCATGCGGGTGCCTCCGGCGAAACGGGCCGGGGAATGGCGGGATTGGCTGGACAGCTTGATGGAGCCGCTACCGAACGGCTGAATCGAGGAAACAGCAGGGAAAGAGGAAAAAGCAAGGAAAATGGTGACGCCGGGTCGAATTCGACCCGGCGCCTTTTCCGCTGCCTTCTTCCGCGTTTCGTTCAGCTTTTCGTTCAGCTTTTCGGCACCATACGTGTCGCTATCGCGATCCGGTTGTACGCGTTGATGACGGTGGCCGACCAGATGAGCGCCGCGATCTGGTTCTCGTCGAACACCCCGGCCGCCTCCGCGTACACCGCGTCCGGGACGCGACCGTCGTGGACGAGCGTCACCGCCTCCGTCAACGCCAGTGCGGCGCGCTCGCGTTCGGTGAAGAACGGCGTCTCCCGCCAGGCGTTCAGGGCGTAGATGCGCTGCTCGGTCTCGCCCTGGCCGCGGGCGTCCCTGGTGTGCATGTCGATGCAGAACGCGCAGCCGTTGATCTGCGAGGCGCGGATCCTGACCAGTTCCAGCAGTTCCGGTTCGACTTTTGCGTCCTGGGCCGCGGAAACGGCGGCGGTGTGCAGGGAGGCCATTGCGGCGGAGACGTCGGGGGTGGTTTTCTTCAGGGCCACACGGGGCAGGGAAGTGCTTTCACTCATGGGCTGACCATATCCGCTGAACGGCAAGTCCGGTGAGGAATTCGAGCGATTATCCGGGCAGTACCGCGCACAGCGCGTCCAGCGCCCCCGACCACGCGTGGTCCGGTGGTGTTCCGTAGCCGACGACCAGGGCGTCGGCCGGCTCGACCACGGAGGCGGTGTGCCGGTAGCGGCTGAGTCCGTGGACCGCCAGGCCCTGCCAATGGGCCGCCTGGAGCACCGACTGCTCGGTGCCGGGCGGCAGCCGCAGCAGGACGTGCAGGCCGGCCGCGATGCCGGTGACCCGGGCTTCGGAGCCCCGGGCCGCGACGGCGGCGACCAGGGCGTCCCGGCGGCGCCGGTAGTGCAGGCGGGTCGCGCGGACATGGCGGTCGTAGGCCCCGGACGTGAGGAACTCGGCCAGGGTCAGCTGGTCCAGCACGCCGCAGGTGTCGACCCCGCCCTTGGCCGCCAAGGTCTCCTCCGCGAGGCCCGGCGGCAGCACCACCCAGGCCAGCCGCAGCCCGGGTGCCAGGGACTTGCTCGCGGTGCCCAGGTAGACCACCCGGTCGGGGTCCAGGCCCTGGAGCGCGCCCACGGGCTGACGGTCGTAGCGGAACTCGCCGTCGTAGTCGTCCTCCAGCACCAGCCCGCCGGTGCGGCGTGCCCAGTCCACGACGGCCGCGCGGCGGTCGCGGTGCAGGGGGACGCCCATGGGGAACTGGTGGGCGGGCGTGAGGAGGACCGCGTCGGCGGCGGACAACGCGCCCGGGTCGGTGCCCAGCCGGTCGAAGGGCAGCGGGACCGTGTGCAGACCGGACGCGGCCAGGAGCCTCCAGTGCACGTCGAGACCGTACGACTCGACGGCGACCGTCCGTGCCCCGCGTGCCCGCAGGGCCGTGCCGAGCAGCTTCAGGCCGTGCGCGAATCCGGCGCACACCACGATCCGCCCGGGCTCGGCGCGTACGCCCCGGGCCCGGGAGAGGTAGCCGGCGAGCGCGGCGCGCAGCTCGGGGCGGCCGCGGGGGTCGCCGTAGTCGAGGGCGTCGTGGGGCGCCGCGGTCAGGGCGCGGCGGGCGGCCTTGAGCCACTCCGCGCGCGGGAAGGAGGCCAGGTCGGGGCTGCCGGGGCGCAGGTCGTAGGCGGGTCGGCCGCGTTCGCGGGCGTGGGGTGCCGTGCCCGCCGGCGGGACCACCGTCCGGTCGGCGACCCGGGTCCCCGAGCCCTGGCGGGCGGTGAGCCAGCCCTCGGCGACCAGGTCGGCGTAGGCGTCGGCGACCGTGTTGCGGGCGATGCCCAGGTCGGCGGCGAGCGCGCGGGAGGAGGGCAGCCGGGTGCCGGGGGCCAGCCGGCCGGAGCGCACCGCCTCGCGCAGGGCGTCGGTCAGCCCCCGGCGCAGACCCGGGCCGGTCGGCTCCAGGTGCAGGTCGATGCCCAAAGTGGCCCACTGTTCCGCCATGGAAATGGACCATACTCCTGGGCTGCTTCCTTCCTAGGGTCGAGGGCATGACGACGCACACCGATGACACGACGACCGTGGAGTACGTCCCCGAGCAGCCCGCCCGCCTGGACTGGGCCAAGCACGCGCCCGAGGTCTACAAGGCGATGGTCCGGCTGGAGATCGCCGCCCGGCAGGGACTCGACCACAAGCTGTACGAGCTGGTGAAGATCCGCGCCTCCCAGATCAACCACTGCGCCTTCTGCATCGACATGCACACCAAGGACGCCCTGGCGACGGGCGAGAGCGTCGAGCGGATCCTCCAGCTCAGCGCCTGGGACGAGTCGCGGCACTTCTACACCGCGAAGGAGATCGCGGCCCTGGAGCTGACGGAGGCCGTGACGGTCCTGACGGACGGTTTCGTGCCGGACGAGGTGTACGGGAACGCCGCCGAGCACTTCGAGGAGGCCGAGCTGGCACAGCTGATCGCCGCGATCACGACGATCAACGCCTGGAACCGGTTCGGGGTGACCTGCCGTATGGCGCCGGGGCACTACCAGCCGGGCCAGTACAAGTGACGGCCCGGACGCGCCTGCTCGACCCGGCGGTCGGGCGGGCCTTGTCCGCACTCAGCAAGGCCGCCAAGCAGGGCGTGGGCGACCCGGCCCTGGCCGAACTCGTCGTGATCCGCGCCTCGCAGCTCAACCACTGCGCTTTCTGCCTCGACATGCATCTCGCGATCGCCCGCGAGTACGGGGTGAGCGAGAAGCAGCTCGACCTGCTGGCGGCCTGGGAGGAGGCCGGGGACGTCTTCGACGAGCGGGAGCGGGCCGCGCTGGCGCTGACCGAGGCCGTGACGGTGCTGACCGCCGGTTTTGTGCCGGACGAGGTGTACGAGCAGGCCGCGAAACACTTCGACGAGGCCGGACTCGCCCATCTGATCGGCCTGGTCGTCGCCATCAACAACTGGAACCGGGTGATGGTCGGCCGCCGGATCCCGCCTGGGGGGTACACGCCATGAGCAAGGCCGATGTGTTCCGCGATCTGCACCACGACCGGGCGCCCGGCGATCCCCTCGTGCTGCCCGGCCCCTGGGACGCGGCCAGTGCCCGGGTGTTCGCCGAGGCCGGGTTCCCGGCGCTGGCCACGCCCAGTGCCGGGGTCGCCGCCTCCCTCGGCCACGAGGACGGGCAGGTCCCGGCCGACGAGATGTTCGCGGCGGTCGCCCGGATCGTCCGGGCCGTCGACGTGCCCGTCTCGGCGGACGTGGAGGGCGGGTACGGGCTCGCCCCGAAGGAGCTGGTGGAGCGGCTGCTGGAGACGGGGGCGGTGGGCTGCAACCTGGAGGACTCCGTGGGCGGGGTGCTCAAGGACCCGCGTGCGCACGCCGACTGGCTGGCCGAGGTACGGGCCGCGGCCGGCGGCCGGCTCTTCGTCAACGCGCGCGTGGACACCTTTGCCCGCGGGGTCGCCGATCCCGGACAGGCCGTGGAGCGGGCCGCGTTGTACGTCGCCGCGGGCGCCGACTGCGTCTACCCGATCGGGGCCCCGCCGGAGGTGCTGCCGCTGCTGCGGTCCGGCATCCAGGGGCCGATCAACGTGGCCGCCCTGACCGAGGGTGGCCCCACGCCCGCCGAACTCGGCGCGCTGGGGGCCACCCGGATCACCTTCGGGCCGGGTCTCCAGCGGCGGGCCGCCCGGGCCCTGCGGGAGATCGCCGAAGGACTGCGACCGTAGGGACGCTCAGGACAGCCACTTCTTCCACGTGGACTTGTGGCTGTCCACCCACTTCTTCGCCGCGTCCTCCGGCGTCATCTTCTTGTCGGCGATCATCAGGGAGACCTCGTTCTGGTCCTCGGTCGTCCACTCGAACTTCTTCAGGAAGGCCGCCGCCTTGCCGCCGTTCTTCGCGAAGCCCGAGTTCAGGTACTTCTTCAGCGGCGTGTGCGGATAGGCGCAGGCGACCTTCTCCGGGTCGGCGTCGCAGCCCTCCTTGTACGGCGGCAGCTTCACCTCGGTCATGGGGACCTTCTTGAAGAGCCACTGGGGCGTGTACCAGTAGGTGAGGAAGGGCTTCTTCTCCTTGGCGAACTGCCTCATCTGCGTGATCTGCGCCGCCTCGGAGCCCGCGAACACCACCTGGTAGTCCAGCTTCAGGTTCTTCACCAGCGCCTTGTCGTTGGTGACGTAGGACGGCGAACCGTCCATCAGCTGGCCCTTGTCGCCGCTCTCCGGGGTGCGGAACAGGTGGGAGTACTTGTTGAGGTTCTTCCAGTCCGTGATGTCCGGGTGCTGCTTGGCGAGGTACGTCGGGACGAACCAGCCGATGTGACCGGTGACGCCGAGTTCACCGCCGTCGGTGATCGTCTTCTTGTCCTTGACGTACCGCTGCTCCTGCTCGGGGTGGCCCCAGTCCTCCAGGAGCGCGTCGACGCGGCCCTGGCTGAGGGCGTCCCAGGCGGGCACCTCGTCGACCTGGACGGTGTCGACGCGGTAGCCCAGCTCGTGCTCCAGGATGTACTGGGCGACGGCCACGTTGGCCTGGGCGCCCACCCAGGACTGCACGGACAGGGTCACGGTCTTGGCGCCCTGCGCGTTGGCGAAGGGCGAGGCCTGCTTGGTCATGTCGGCGGCGCCGCAGCCGGTGAGCAGCGCCAGGGAGCTCAGAGCGGCGACGAGGGCCGTCTTGCGGACTCGCATGTCACGCTCCCTTCTTCGCGCGGCGTTCGGTGGGCTGGGTCACCCGGTCGAGCATCAGTCCGAGGCAGACGATCGCCCCACCGGCCACCAGACCGGTCG
Organism: Streptomyces sp. DH10; assembly: GCF_029813805.1. Taxonomy (NCBI): domain Bacteria; kingdom Bacillati; phylum Actinomycetota; class Actinomycetes; order Kitasatosporales; family Streptomycetaceae; genus Streptomyces; species Streptomyces sp. DH10. The sequence goes on along the minus strand of NZ_JARVKU010000003.1, from coordinate 456,959 downwards.
CGAGATCGCCCTGGGCGAGGCCGAAGACGACGTCGTAGCCGAGCGCGCCACCGCCGACCAGGCCGCCGATGACGACGACGGCGAGGACCAGGACGAGGCCCTGGTTGACGGCGAGCAGCAGGGCCGGGCGGGCCAGCGGGAGCTGGACCTGCTTCAGCTGCTGCCAGCTGGTCGCGCCGAGCGAGCCGGAGGCCTCCAGCGCGGCCGGGTCGACCTGGCGCAGGCCCTGGGTGGTGATGCGGACGACGGCCGGGAGCGCGTACACGATCGCGGCCGCGACGGCCGGGGCGCGGCCGACGCCGAACAGGGCGACGACCGGGATCAGGTACACGAACTGCGGCATCGTCTGGAAGACGTCGAGGACGGGGCGCAGCGCCCGCTCCAGGCGGTCGCTGCGGGCCGCGGCGATACCGACGGCGAACCCGACGACGAGGGTGACGGCGACGGCCGCGAGGACCTGGGAGAGGGTGTCGAGGGAGGGCTTCCAGACGCCGAGGACGCCGATCGCGGCCATGGCGAGGACGGCGGTGAGCGCGGTGCGCCAGGTGCCGATCACCCAGGCGAGGGCGGCGACGATCAGCAGGACCCCCCACCAGGGCAGCGCCTGCAGGCTGTCCCGCATCGGGTCGAGGACCCAGGTGGTGAAGTGGCCGGCCCAGTCGGCGGTGCCGCCGATGACGGGGACGCCGGAGTACAGGTGCGCGGTCATCCAGTCGACGGCGCGGTTGACGGGCTCGGCGATGCCGACGATCCAGGCTTCGGGCCAGTCGAGCCGGCCGGCGAGACGCCCGGCGACCGCTACGGCGACCACGCCGATGAGGGCGACGAGCCAGCCGCGCCCGCTGCGGGGCTCCGGTTCGGCGCCGAGCTTCTCCCCCGCCGCGCCGGTGACGCGGTCCAGGACGACGGCCAGCAGCACGATCGGGATACCGGCGGCGAGCGCGGCACCGACGTCGACCGAGGCCAGTGCCTGGTAGACGCGGTCACCGAGACCGCCCGCGCCGATGACGGCCGCGATGACGGCCATGGACAGCGCCATCATGATCGTCTGGTTGACGCCGAGCAGGAGTTCCTTGCGGGCCAGCGGGAGCCGGGCGGTCAGCAGCCGCTGCCGTGCGGTGGAGCCGAGCGACTCGACGGCCTCCAGCACCTCCTTGTCGGCGCCGCGCAGACCGAGCGAGGTCAGGCGGGCCATGGGCGGGGCGGCGTAGATGACGGTGGCCAGGACGGCCGCCGGGACGCCGATGCCGAAGACCAGCACGACCGGCAGCAGGTAGGCGAAGGCGGGCAGCACCTGCATGGTGTCCAGGACCGGGCGCAGGACGCGGTCCATCCGGTCGGAAAGACCGGCGGCGAGCCCGAGCAGCATGCCGACGACGACCGACGCGACGACCGCGACGACCATCAGGGCGAGGGTCTGCATGGTCGGCACCCACATGCCTAGCAGGCCGCAGGCGAGGAACGCGACGGCCGTGCCGAGCGCGAGCCGCACGCCCGCGACGCGCCAGGCGACCAGCGCGCCCAGGGCCGTGACGCCCGCCCAGCCGATGGCGAGGAGGGTGAGGTAGACGGCCCGTACGGCGATCACGACGACGTTGCTGACGTGGCCGAAGAAGTACAGGAACAGCGGGTGGCTGTCGCGGTTGTCGATGATCCAGTCGCTGGCCTTGGCGAGCGGCTCGGAGAAGTCGACGGTCAGTGCGCTCGGCCAGGTGCCGCTGGCCCAGCGGGCGTTCGCCAGCGGCACGAGGATCGCCGCGGCGACGGCCAGGAGCAGCAGCTTCTGGAAGGCACGGTTCTTGAGCAGTCCGGGCAGGCCGATACGGGGCGGGGAGGCGGTGATGGTCGCCATCACACCGCCTCCTTGGGCTGCTCGGTCCCCGGCGGGGCGGGCTGCTCCGTGCCGGCGACGACGCCGAGCAGCGTGTCGGAGTCGATCACGCCCACGCAGCGGCCCTTGTCCATGACACGGGCCGGTGCGCCGGCGCGGGCGACCGCCTCGATCGCCTCGGAGACCGTCGCCTCGGGCCGGACCGCCGGTCCGGTGCCGTCCTGGTCCGCCGAGGGGCGGCGCATGGCCGTGCGGACGGTCATGACCTGCTCGCGCGGGACGTCCCGGACGAACTCGCGGACGTAGTCGTCGGCGGGCGAGCCGACGATCTCCTCGGGCGTGCCGAGCTGCACGACCCGGCCGTCGCGCATCAGGGCGATGCGGTCGCCCAGCTTGAGGGCCTCGTTGAGGTCGTGGGTGATGAAGACCATCGTGCGGCCCTCCTCCTGGTGCAGCCGGACGACCTCGTCCTGCATGTCGCGCCGGATCATCGGGTCCAGGGCGCTGAACGGCTCGTCGAACAGCAGGACTTCGGGGTCGGCGGCGAGCGCGCGGGCGAGCCCGACGCGCTGCTGCTGACCGCCGGAGAGCTGGCCGGGGCGGCGGTGCTCCATGCCTTCCAGGCCGACCTTGGCGACGACCTCGGCGGCCCGCTCGCGCCGCTCGGCCTTGCCCATGCCCTGGATCTCCAGGCCGTAGGCGACGTTGTCGAGGACCGTGCGGTGCGGCAGCAGGCCGAAGTGCTGGAAGACCATGGCGGCGCGGTGGCGGCGCAGTTCGCGCAGCCGGGAGCGGTCCATGGCGCGGACGTCCTCGCCGTCGATGGCGATGGTGCCGGCGGTCGGCTCGATCAGCCGCGTCAGACAGCGCACCAGCGTGGACTTGCCGGAGCCGGACAGGCCCATGACGACGAAGACCTCGCCCTTGCGCACGTCGAAGCTGACGTCGCGGACGGCGGCCGTGCAGCCGGTGCGGGCACGCAGCTCGGCGGGGTCGAGGGCGGTGAGCTCGGGGTCGGCGGGAACGCGCTCGGCCTTGGGGCCGAACACCTTCCACAGGCCCTCCACCGAGAAGACAGGCGTCGTGGTGTCCATGGTCTGCTCCGTGGGGGGTTCGAGGGTCGCGGTCACTGGGAACCACCACCGATCAGCTCGGCGGCCTTCTCCCCGACCATGAGCACGCCGATCATCGGGTTGACGGTGGTCATCGTGGGGAACACGGAGGCATCGGCGATCCGGATGCCCTCCAGGCCGCGGACGCGCAGCTCGGGGTCGACGACCGCGAGCCCGTCGTCGGCGGCGCCCATCTTGCAGGTGCCCGCGGGGTGGTAGACGGTGTGCGCGACCTTGCGGGCGTACTCGCCGAGCTCCTCGTCACCGGTGACGTCCGGGCCCGGGGCCACCTCGCGCTTGAGCCAGCCGGCCAGCGGTTCGGTCTTGGCGATCTCGCGGGCGATCTTGATGCCGTCGACGAGGGTCCTGCCGTCGTAGTCGTCCTCGTCGGTGAAGTAGCGGAAGTCCAGGGCGGGCTTGGCCTCGGGGTCGGCGCTGGTGAGGTACAGCCGGCCGCGGCTCTTCGGCTTGGGGATGTTCGGGGTCATCGAGACGCCGAACTCCGGCCGCTGGTAGCCCAGTCGCTCCGGATTGTCCGTGAAGGGGATCTGGTAGAAGTGGAACATCAGGTCCGGGTGCGGCAGTTCGGGGTCGCGGCGCACGAACAGGCCCGCGTCCGAGTCCATCGCGGAGTTCTCCGGGATGGGGCCGTCGGTCTCCCACACGATGACCGACTCCGGGTGGTCGAGCAGGTTCTCGCCGACGCCCGGCAGGTCGTGCGCGACGGGGATGCCGAGCTTCTCCAGGTCCGCCTTCGGGCCGATGCCGGAGTGCATCAGCAGCCGGGGCGAGTCGACGGCTCCGGCGCACAGCAGGACCTCGCCCCGCGCCTTGACGAGGATCTCCTCGCCGTCCTTGGTGCGGACGTGCACGCCCTCGGCGCGGTTGCCGTTCAGCTCCAGCTTGTACGCCCAGGTCTCCAGCCAGATCGTCAGGTTGGGGCGCTCGTCCATCACCGGGTGCAGGTACGCCACCGACGCCGAGGACCGCTTGTTGTTCTCGGGGTGGTAGGCGAGGTCGAAGAAGCCCACGCCCTCGGTGAACGGCTTCTTGTTGAAGCCGTCGACGCGCGGCACGCCCAGCGCCTCCTGTGCGGCGTCGACGAAGTCACGGGCGATGGCGTTCCGGTCCTTCTCGTCGACCGGGACGATGTTGTTGAGCAGGCGCGCGAAGTACGCCTCCATCTGCACCGCGCCCCAGCCCTTGGCGCCGGCGGCCTCCCACTCGTCCCAGTCGGCGGGCAGCGGCTTGAACGCGATCAGCGTGTTGTGCGAGGAGCAGCCGCCCAGGACGCGGGCCCGGCTGTGCCGGATGTGCGAGTTCCCGCGCGGCTGCTCGGTGGTGGGGTAGTCGTAGTCGAGCTCGCCGCCCAGCAGGCCCATCCAGCGGCGCAGGGTCAGCACGTCGTCGCGGCCGACGTCGCTCGGGCCGCCCTCGATGACGGCGACGGTGACGTCGGGGTTCTCGGTCAGTCGGGAGGCGATGACGGAACCAGCGGTTCCGCCGCCTATGACGACGTAGTCGAATTCGTGGGTGTTATCGGGCATGGGGGTGGTACTCCAGTGGGGGCTGAGGTCCAAGGGGCTGAGGTCTGCGGGGAGTCGGGGATCCGGGGAACGAGGTGCGGAGGATGCCGTCAGGGGTGCGGGTCAGCCCGCGAACCAGCGCACCGGCTTCGGCGCGAGGTTCTGGTAGACGTGCTTGGTCTCGCGGTACTCGGCGAGGCCGGCCGGGCCGAGCTCGCGGCCCACTCCGCTCTTGCCGAAACCGCCCCACTCCGCCTGCGGCAGGTAGGGGTGGAAGTCGTTGATCCAGATCGTGCCGTGCCGCAGCCGGCCGGCCACGCGCCGGGCGCGGCCCGCGTCGGTGGTCCAGACGCCGCCCGCGAGCCCGTACTCGGTGTCGTTGGCGAGGGCGACGGCCTCGTCCTCGGTGCGGAAGGTCTCGACGGTGAGCACCGGCCCGAAGACCTCCTCCCGCACGACGCGCATCTCGCGGTGGCAGTGGTCGAGGACGGTCGGCTCGTAGAAGTAGCCGTTCTCCGGGCGCTCGGGGGACGGCTCGGGGCGCTTGCCGCCGGAGCGCAGCACCGCGCCCTCCTTCAGCGCGGACTCGACGTACATCTCGACCTTGGCGCGCTGCTGCTCGGAGACGAGCGGGCCGCACTCGACACCGTCCTCGGTGCCCCGGCCGAGCCGGATCTTCTCGGCCCGGCGGGCGAGTTCGGTGACGAAGCGGTCCCGCACGGACTCCTCGATGATGAGGCGGGCACCGGCCGAGCAGACCTGGCCGCTGTGGATGAAGGCGGCGTTGAGGGCCTGGTCGACGGCGGTGTCGAAGCCCTCGTCGGTGGCGCAGGCGTCGGCGAAGACGACGTTGGGGTTCTTGCCGCCGAGTTCGAGGGCGACCTTCTTGACCGTGGGCGCGGCGGCCTGGGCCACCTTGGTGCCGCTGATCAGGCCGCCGGTGAAGGAGACGAGGTCGACGTCGGGGTGCTCGGAAAGGCGCGCGCCGACCGAATGACCCGGCCCGGTGACGATGTTGGCGACTCCGGCGGGCAGTCCGGCCTCGACGAGCAGCTCGATCAGCGCGATGGTCGTCATCGGGGTGATCTCGCTCGGCTTGACGACGAAGGTGTTGCCGGCGGCCAGGGCCGGGGCGATCTTCCAACTGGCCTGGAGCAGCGGGTAGTTCCAGGGCGTGATCATCGAGCAGACGCCGATGGGCTCGTGCACGACGACGCTGTGGATGTCGGACGAGCCGGCGTCCACGACCCGGCCCGGGCTCTCGGCCGCGACCAGGTCGGCGAAGTACCGGAAGGCGTCGGCGACGCAGTCGATGTCGACGCGGCCCTCCTCGACGGTCTTGCCCGCGTCACGGGCCTCCAGCAGCCCGAGCTGCTCGCGGTCGCGCACGAGCAGATCCGCGACGCGGCGCAGCAGCGCGGCCCGCTCGGCGGCGGGCGTCCGCGGCCACTCCCCCTCGTCGAAGGCGCGCCGGGCGGCGGCGATCGCCAGATCGGTGTCCTTCTCGTCACCCTCCGCGACCACGGCGAACGGCAGGGCGTCCGCGGGGTCGAGGATCTCGCGCGTGGCGCCGGAGACGGCCGCACGCCATTCCCCTCCCGCGTGGATGGTGCTGCGCGCCTGGAGCTCGTTGCTTTCCGCCATGATCGCTTTCGCCTTCCGTTCCTGATCAGCGCCCCTGTGTCACAGATGTGTCACTAAGAGACCGAGTGCGCATGCCCTGGTCCCCCGGATGCATGCGCGATCGGTGGCCGAAAGTGGGCTGTGTCACGGGAGATGCGGGCAAAGCGCCGCAAAATACCCGCCCATCAGGGGCGCCGACGTCACCCGAGGTCGAAAGTTTCCGGTCGGCACTCGGGACGCAGGGGATGATCCGGACGGGCGTGCATCCGGACGGGCGTGCATCCGGACGGCAACCGGCTGCGGCCGGTCGAGCCGCCCCCGGCCGGACGCGTCGAGGTCAAGGAGCGGAACGCCGGGCCGACGCGTTCGCCGCGGGCGGGCGGCTGCACGGAGTTCCCCTTCCACCACGACGGGGTGTGCGCGGCCCGCTTCTCAGCACCCTCCGCCGAGGCAGAGGGAATCGGCCGCCGTGTCCAGGATTTCGCCCTGCTCGGGGTGCGCATCGGCCGGGCCGGTTGCCAGAACGCCGTACAGCTGGGTCTCGCCGGCATGGATGACGCGGTAGTGGCTGCGCATCACCGCTCCCGACTTCTCGCTCCGGTAGGAGTAGGCCAGCTCTGCCGCCTCACCCCTGGGGTCCGGCACCGGGCCCAGGTCGATCCGCCGGTACTCCTTGGCCCGCACCAGATCCTTCTCGGCCGTCTCGAGCGTGCCGAGCGGGGTGGCGCCCGGCTCAGTGACCTTGAAGACCAGGAGGTGAGAGGGTGGTTCGCCGCCCGGTTTCTCGTAGTAGTACTTGGTGGCGCCGTTCTCGCCCGGCTCCGTCCGCTGCTGCCACCCCTCCGGTACGACGATGTCGAACTCCCCCTCCGAGACGCTCCGGTAACCCGGCGGAGGTTCGCTGGGCGACGGGGACGCGGAGGTGCCCTGCGCGGTCCGCACGGATTCGGACGGCGAGGCGCCGGTGGTCGCCGTCGGGGAGGTGGTCGCGGCAGCGGTGGGCGTGCCGTTACCGTCACGGTCCGCCAGATACCAGCCGCCGAACCCCGCCCCGGCGCCGACCAGGACGGCGGCCGACACCACCGCGACCACCTTCCTGACGCCCCTGTTCGGGTCTTCTCCAGAACCAGGGCCGGGCCCGGGACCGGGTGCATGAGTCGTCTCGCCCCTGGGAGCGGAGTCCGGCGTCGGCTCGAACTTGGGCCGGGGCGGCGGCGGTGCGGTGTGCGGGCGCCGCGGAGCGCCGGTCTCCCAGCGCTGCGTCTGAGGATTCCACCGCACCTCGCCCTCACCGGCCACGCTCAGCCCCCCGTCAGCGCGCCGACCGCCTGACCCACCGCCGCGGCGGAGGCCAGCAGTCCGGTCAGCGCGCCCGCGTCCGCGAGAGCCTGCCGGAGACGGGCGAGCCGGCCCTCGCCGGCCCGACCGGTCGCCTCGATCTCGGCCTGGGCGCCGGCGAGTTCGACGTCCAGGGCGGCCGTCCCCTCGCTCTGGACCAGCCGGTCGAGGTCGGCGCGGAGTTCGCGCACGGCCCGCAGCAACTCCTGCTGCTGGGCGTCCGTTTGCGGAGCGCTCACGTCTGTCCGGCTGACGATGGTGTTGCTGTCACCGATGGCGAACGATCCGTTGACGTTGCTGATGGTGATGTCGCCTCGCCCGGCGCTCCGTTCCTCAGCCATTCCCATCTGCTCCCCCCGTACTCGACGCGCCCACGACACCCGGCGCCTTGTGGGTGACGACGTTGTTGTCGCCGATGGCGAACGACCCCTTCACGTTCTCGATCAGGGTGCTGCCGCCACTCACGTTCACGATCTTCTGGGCGAACTCGTCTGTCCGGTAACCCGCTTCCTTCAGCACCTGTCGCACGCCCTGGGCGACGCGGTCCTGGATCGACTTCAGATAGCGGCTGACGTCCATGTCCTGGAAGAGCGAGGCCGCCTCGCCCGACGCCAGCTCGCGGACCGAGCGCGCCGGACCGTCGGGCAGCGCCCCGCCATAGCCGGCGGTCTGGGTCCGAAAGGCCAGGGAGGCGCCGCGGACCAGTGTCGCGATGGCCTCGATCACCGAGCGAGGCGTGTGCGCCAGAGCCCACACGGCTTTGCCCAGCGGGGTGTTGTTCCGGTACTGGTGCGCGACGCGGTCCGCGTTCTCGAAGTCGGCGCGCACCGGAAGCAGGACGTGCGGCGCGATCTCCAGCATCAGCATCCCGCCCTGGGTGTGCACGCGGACGAAGACGGTCGTGACCACCTCCTCCTCCCAGCCGCCGACCCTGGCGCGCAGGAAGTGCCGCCGTGACTCGCCGCCCTCCTCGACCGCCTCGGTGCGGTGCGCGAGGAAGGCGTCCGGGTCGTACGGCGCGAGGTCCCGGCGTGGCAACCCGGCCACCGGAAGGAACACGCACTCGTCGAGCTCCAGAGCGCGCAGCCGGTCCCGCACCGCGTCGCCCGCGTGCGGCGAGGGCAGCCGCAGCCTGGCGAGCAGTTCGTGGACCTTGTCCAGGATCACCCGGTTGTTGACCGGCAGCGGCGGCTGAGTGCGGTCCGGGTCGGGCCGCAGCTCCACCGCGAGAGTCCAGGTGTCATGGGCCTGCCCGGCACCGCAGAAGGGGTGCGCTCCCTGGTACATGACCAGTGGTGAACGCTGCTCGGTGCGGATGCGCTCCCGCAGCCGCTGGAAGCGCCGCCCCGTGAAGTGCTCGGCCGGGTCGGCGGCCATGTCGCCGAACCGCGACGGGTGCAGTTCCTGCCCAAGCGTCCGGGCGAACTGTTCTTGTTGCGCCGCCACGCACCCCGCCACCAGCCCGAGGACGATGAGCGCGGCCCACGCCTGGAGTGGCGCGGTGATCCCACCGGTCGACCCGGGGACACCCGCGGGCATCAAGGCCGCGCCGACCGCGGAGAACACCTGGTCTCCCCCGCCGAAGGCCGCCTGCACCGTCGCGCCCAGGAAGCCGATCAGCGTGAGGATGCCCCACCAGCGCATCGCCGTGGCAGGCACCCGCCGGTACCAGGGCGGTCGTCTCTTGGGGCCGCGGATCCAGGAGGCGGCCGTGAGCAGAAGGTAGGAGAACAGGAAGGAGAGCAGCGAGAACCCGGAAAGCGGGAGGCCCACCAGCCACAGCGCCAGGATCGCGCCCGCCCACCCCAGCTCCATCCGGCGTGCGCGCAGGGCATGGGCCAGGACACGCGCCGCGTCGAAGCCGAGGGAGGGGGCGACGATGCGCTCCTCGTGCACGTACAGCTCATCGATGACCGCGTCGCGGTACGCCGCGTCGGAGTAGGTGCCCGCGCACATCAACCGGGTCGCCTCGCTCGCGCCGGGCGGCACGGGGGGCTCGTCCGGCACACCGGCCTGCGGCTGCCGCGGTAACTGGGGCGTCTGCGTCAACAATGCTCCCCCGAGGTACGAACGACCGTACGTCACGGCGCAATTGCCGTGTGTGACAAGACAGCATAAGGGGAGCGCGGCGGCACTGGTACCGCGCTTGCGCAAGCTGTGCACCGGTTCCCCGTATACACCACGGGAGCATCGCAGAACGACCGCAGGCGCCGGTCCGGATTCCCGGACCGGCGCCTGCCGTCTTGGGGTGGTCGACCCGTCGGCTAGATGAGGCCGAGGCCGCGGACCGCCTCGCGCTCCTCCTCGAGCTCCTTGACGGAGGCGTCGATCCGGGCGCGGGAGAACTCGTTGATCTCCAGGCCCTGGACGATCTCGTACTTGCCGTCCTTGCAGGTGACCGGGAAGGAGGAGATCAGGCCCTCCGGGACGCCGTAGGAGCCGTCCGACGGGATGCCCATGGAGACCCAGTCGCCCTCGGCGGTGCCGTTGACCCAGGTGTGGACGTGGTCGATGGCGGCGTTGGCGGCGGAGGCGGCCGACGAGGCGCCACGGGCCTCGATGATGGCGGCGCCGCGCTTGGCGACGGTCGGGATGAAGTCCTCGGCCAGCCACTTCTCGTCGTTCACGACCTCGGCGGCGTTCTTGCCGGCGACCGTGGCGTGGAAGATGTCCGGGTACTGGGTGGCGGAGTGGTTGCCCCAGATGGTGAGCCGCTTGATGTCGGAGACCGCAGAGCCGGTCTTCTTCGCGAGCTGGGTCAGGGCGCGGTTGTGGTCCAGACGGGTCATCGCGGTGAACCGCTCGGCCGGTACGTCGGGCGCGGCGGCCTGCGCGATGAGCGCGTTCGTGTTGGCCGGGTTGCCGACGACGAGGACCCTCACGTCGTCCGCGGCGTGGTCGTTGATCGCCTTGCCCTGCGGCTTGAAGATGCCGCCGTTGGCCTCCAGCAGGTCGCCGCGCTCCATGCCCTTGGTGCGGGGGCGGGCGCCGACGAGCAGGCCCACGTTCGCGCCGTCGAAGGCGACGTTCGGGTCGTCCGTGATGTCGATGCCCGCCAGGAGCGGGAACGCGCAGTCGTCCAGCTCCATGGCCGTGCCCTCGGCCGCCTTCAGGGCGGGCGTGATCTCCAGCAGGCGCAGCTTCACCGGCACGTCCGCGCCGAGCAGCTGACCGGAGGCGATGCGGAAGAGCAGGGCGTAACCGATCTGGCCGGCCGCGCCGGTGACGGTGACGTTCACGGGAGTGCGGGTCATGGCGTTCTCCGTATGACAGCTGGCGGTGGGGCGTCCCTGCCCCGGACGTTTGATCGATCTCTTGGCGTCAAGAGATCCATCCAGCGGTCAGGCTATCGCGCATCCGGGATCCCGGACGGCCGGGTCGGTGTGGCCCACCCCACAACTCACCCCGCACCCGCACAAAAGGCGGCCGCCCGTCCGGGAGAGGTGGACGAAGGCGGCCGCCTGGGGGGAACCGACCAAGCCGGACTCCCGTGGGGGTACGGTTCGCCTGCCCCCGATTCCGCCGGGCAATCCTCCCTCTCCGGAATTCGTTTCCCCGACAGGTTCTGCTGCCGGGAACCCTGATACCCGGGGCAGCCGGAGCCGGGGCGCCCCTACTCCGTGCAGCCCTGCCGGCCGGACGCGAGTGTGGCGCAGGCCTTGGCGTCGGCGGCGTTCTTGACGGACACCATCGGGGTGTACGCGATGGAGTCGCCGGCGACGGTGATGTTCCCGGTCTGCTTCGCCTTGCCCGCGCTGACCTGGACCTCGTCGCCCTGTGCCGCCTGGGTGATACGGCCCCAGGCCGCCTTGCAGGTGTCGCTGTAGCGGACCTCGACGACGGTCGTGCCGACGGTCGCGGTCTGGGCCGTGGTCACCAGGTCACCACTGCACCCCATGCTCTCCGCGTCCTTGCCGGTGCAACTGTCGCCGCTGCACTTCACGCCGGGCGGCAGATCCGGGTTCGTGCTGGCGGTCGGCGTGGGCGACTTGGTGCCGCCCTTGGCCTCGTCGTCGCCACCGCCACCCGTGAGGTAGAACGCACCGGCGATCACCACGAGCACGCCCACGACACCCGCGAGGAACGTCGCGGTCCGCCGCTTGCCGCCAGGAGCACGAGAACCGCTGGAACCCGGAGAACCGCCAGCGTCACCGGCCCCACCGGCACCCGCCGGGACGGCGTCCTGGGGCGATGTGCCGTACGAGCCCGCCCCGGCGCCCGGGGGCCGGACGGTGCCGGAACCCGAAGCGGGCGTGGAGCCGGTTCCCGGACCTGCGGTGCGCCCGCGACCCTGGGCAGGGCGCTGGTACCCGGCCACTCCCCACGAGTTGACGCCGGTCGAACCGCTGCCGGTGGAGTCCTGCACCTCGGGGGCCGCCGGCTGCGGCGGCACGGTCGGAACCACGCCTGCCGGGCCCGCGATCCCCGGCGTGACCGTGGCGCTGCCGCTTCTGCGGGCCGACTTGCCGTCGCCCTTGGAGCCGGTGGAGCCGGTGGAGCCGGCCGAGGAAGTCCCGAAGTCCTGCCCGCCGAACTCCCCGAGCGCGGCGCGCGCCTGGGAGATCCGTATGGCCTCCATCGTCATGTCGTGCCGCATCTCCGAGCGGCTCCAGGCGCGCTCGGCGAGCTCCCACATGGTGGTCAGGTGCACCGGATTGGTCCCCGTGACCTCGGCCAGCGCCACGATCGCGCCCTTGGGCGCGAGCAGCCGGCCGTTCAGATAACGCTCCCACGACGTCTTGCTGTAGCCCGTGCGGTCCGCCACCGACGCGATGCTCAGACCACTGCGGTCCACGAGTCTGCGCAGCTGGCTGGTGAACTCCCTGATCTGTGGATCGAGCTCATCCGGCAAGGCCCTCCAACGAGGCATTGCGTCCCCCTCTTCCCCCCGGTACGTGCTGTTATTACCCGCGCTGTTCGCCTCGCGCGTCGGCGGCCTTGGCCGAGTCCTCGTTCTGGCTACCCACAGGGATGCGTCCACTCAGGATCTCAGTTCCCTGAGCGGGGGCGCACAGAAGCATAGGAGCCGCGCGCGATACACCCTGGACCGTCCCGATTGTCCATGCCAACCCCGTGGTTGCACCAGTTCGTGCCGAATCTGCCGGAGGAAGTACCGGAACCAGTACCGGAACCGTCACTTCCGTGCCACAGCGCACTGACAGCCGTTGAACAGGCTCTTCGCCGTGCAGGAGGGTTGGCCGTGACGGCGGTCCGTCCTTCCTCGGGGGAGAGGACGGACCGCCGTCCGGTCACTCGCTGGTGACCGTGAAGTGCAGCGTGTCCTTCAGGAACGGGAGCTGGAGCCAGGGATTGGGCTGCGCCATCAGCGCCAGCAGGACGATCGCCAGGCCCATGACGCCGTACGTGACGATGTCCGTGAACCGGGAGCGGACGGCGAGCATACCGACGCCCGGCAGCAGCCACCGCATCGCGCCACCGCCCAGCAGGGCGATGCCGATCAGCAGCGTCCCGACCCGGAACTGACCGAACGCTGTCACCAGCAGTCCGAGTCCGACCAGCCCCAGCACGGCGAGGACGGGCCACTGCCGCGCCGGCGCGAACGCGTCCCCGGGCGCGGCCCGGCCACCGCCCTCGGGTCGCGCGGTGTCCTTGGTGAACAAGGGAAACCGCCGGGTGACCCGCCGCGGGCGCCCCTCGGCATCGGGCGCGCTGACGGGATCCCGCACGGTGAGATCGTCGCCCTCCACCCGCACGCCCGAGTCGGCGTCCCCGTCGCGCCCACCCGGGTCGGCGTCACCGTCGCGCCCACCCGGGTCGGCGTCACCGTCGCGCACCCCCGGGCCGGCGTCACCCTCGCGCGCACCCTGCGCCTCCGCCTCGCTCTGCCCGGCCCGCGCACCCCCGCCGGCCTGAGTGCCCTCCGCGCCCGCGCCGCTGTGGGCACTCCGGCCGCTGGACACTCCGGCGGCGCTCGGAACGGCGGCCGGGGCACTCCGGGCGTCCCGCACGCCCGGGGCACCCTGATCGTCCCGCACGCTCCGGACGGCCGACGCACTCTCCGTGCTCCCGGCACCCGAGGCGCTGTCCGCGCTCCCCGCGTCCCGTTCAGCCGACACTGCGCTCCGCCGCCTCGACCACGTTGACGAGCAGCTGGGCGCGGGTCATCGGGCCGACTCCGCCGGGGTTCGGGGAGATGAAGCCCGCGACCTCGGCCACGTCGGGGTGGACGTCGCCCACGATCTTGCCCTCGGCACTGCGGGAGACACCGACGTCCAGGACGGCCGCGCCCGGCTTGACGTCCTCGGCGCGGATCAGATGGGCGGAACCGGCCGCGGCGACGATGATGTCCGCGCGCTTGAGGTGCGCCGACAGGTCACGCGTGCCGGTGTGGCACTGGGTCACGGTCGCGTTCTCGCTGCGCCGGGTCAGCAGCAGCGGCATCGGCCGGCCGATGGTCACACCCCGGCCGACCACCACGACCTCCGCGCCCTTGATCTCCACGCCGTAGCGGCGCAGGAGGGTCAGCACGCCGTTGGGGGTGCAGGGCAGCGGGGCCGGCTCGTTCAGGACCAGACGGCCGAGGTTCATCGGGTGCAGGCCGTCCGCGTCCTTGTCCGGATCCATGAGTTCCAGGATGCGGTTCTCGTCGATGCCCTTGGGCAGCGGAAGTTGCACGATGTAACCCGTGCAGGCCGGGTCCTCGTTCAGCTCGCGGACGGCAGCCTCGATCTCCTCCTGCGTCGCCGTGGCCGGCAGCTCGCGCTGGATGGAGGCGATGCCGACCTGCGCGCAGTCACGGTGCTTGCCGGCGACGTACTTCTGGCTGCCGGGATCGTCCCCGACCAGGATCGTGCCGAGGCCGGGCGTGACGCCCTTCTCCTTCAGCGCCGCCACGCGGGCGGTCAGGTCGGACTTGATCGCGGCTGCGGTGGCCTTGCCATCGAGAATCTGGGCGGTCATGCCCCCATCCTCGCGGATGACCCGCCCGCGGTTCCAATCCGGCCGCAATCCGGGCACCGCGGGGTCCGTCCTCCCGTATCCGCCCATGATCAGTGATGTTGCACTTGCACAACACATGGGGAATGCGGCTGGACAAGCCCGTCAGTGGTGAAGAACGATGACCTGACAAGTGCCGCGGGCAGCTCAACGGGGGGACGGCCGCAATCTGAAGAACTTTCCTCCGCGGATGCCACGCGTCGTCCCCGCACTCGGACCAACGGAGGAAAGCCCCCATGAGCTACGGCGACCCGAACAACCCCTACGGCGCTCCCCAGGGACATCCGCAGCAGCCGCAGCAGCCGGGCTACGGCTACCCGCAGCAGCAGGGGCAGGCCCCCGGTTACGGCTACCCGCAGGCCCCTCCGGTGTCCCCCTACGGCGGGCCCGCCGCGCCGACGACGATGCCGGGCTCGGTGAAAGCGGCCCGCGTGATGATGTTCGTGCTGGGTGGCTTCCAAGCGCTGGGCGGTGTGCTGATGATGGTGGCCAGTTCCATGTTCGCCGACGCCTTCGAAGACGCTGTCTCGTCCGATGCCAGCGTCTCCTCCCAGGACGCTGACACCATCGCCAATGTGGGCGCGGGCGTGATCATCGTCCTCGGTGTGATTGTGCTTGCCTTCGCCTTCTGGGCAATCTTCACCGGCGTGAAGTTCTCCACCGGCCGTGGTGGCGTGCGCGTTTCAGCGATCGTCTACGGCTCGGTGGTCACGCTGTTCAGCGTCCTTAGCCTTTTCGGAGCCAACGTCTTCGCCCTGTTCAGCCTTGCCGTCGGCATCCTGATCATTGTCTTCTGCGCAGGCAAGCAGGGCAGCGCCTGGTTCAACCGCCCGCGTTACTGACCGCGCCGACAGTTGTGAGTGCGTCAACGCGCCCTGCAGTGACGGGTTGGCGCGCAAAGGCGCACCACCGGGGGCCCTCTTTTCCCTTGTCCGGCGAGACATGACCCTGGACCATGCGTCGCTTGATCAACCTGGCCTAAGACCGTGTCCTACGTGGTGAGGGGTCGTTGACCTCGGTATGGGGCGGGGTACGTGGAGTTGGATTGTTCCGGACGGACTGTGGGAGATCGCGAAGCCGCTGATTCCTCCGTCGAGGGTGCGGCCGCAGGGCGGCGGAACACAGGACACGCCTGATGAGACGCTGTTCGCAGCCATCATCTACGTGCTGGTCAGCGGCTGTGCCTGGCGGGCCTTGCCGCCGTGCTTCGGCATCTCGAAGTCCACTGTTCACCGACGGTTCCTCATCTGGTCCAGGGCCGGCGTCTGGGGCCGCTTGCACGAAGCCGTGCTGCACCGACTCGACGACGCCGGCCTGATCGACGTCACCCGCGTTGTCCTCGACTCCGCCCACGTGAGGGCTAAAAAGGGGGCGAACTCACAGGTCCGAGCCCCGTGGACAGGGGCAAGCCGGGTTCCAAGATGCACGTCCTGTCGGACGCGAACGGACTGCCCCTCCTCGTCGGCGTCTCAGCCGCCAACGTCCACGACAGCGAAGCGCTGAAGCCGATGATGGCCGGTCACCAAACGAGACACGACCCCCACCGCGGCCGCCACTTCAAGCCCCAGCGCCTCCACGCCGACAAGGCCTACGACGTCCCTCACGTGCGGAAATGGTTACGCGGCAAACGCATCGGCGTACGCATCGCGCGCAAGGGCATCGAGTCCAGCGAACGACTCGGCCGCCGCAGGTGGGTCATCGAGCGGACCATCTCCTGGCTGAGCGGCTACCGACGACTCAACCACCGCTACGAGCGAAATCCCCGGAACTACCTGGCCTTTCTCGGACTCGCCGCAGCCCTGTGCTGCTACAAGCGACTCATCCGCCTCACCACGTAGGACACCGTCTAAATGGCCGGAGTTTCATTCAAGACAACAGCTTCTTGTTGGACAGTGCCAAGGCGTCCACGCGGGGAAGGGAGAAGGGCTTCATGACGGAGAGCATGGGCAGTTGAACGTACCGAGCGCCGAGTCGTAGCCGGTCGGGCTGATGCTCAGGCTCCACGCGCTCCTTGCTTCCTCGCTGCCGGGCTCAGCCGGCGGCTTGATGGGGGGGAAGCGGGCAGGGATCGAGTGCCCAGGACGCCCACAGTAGCTTTCCCTCTGTCACGCCAAGTCATGGAGCGTCTGAAGGGCGACTCGTTCATACAGAACCTGCAGGCTGTCCAATCGCGGAAGCTCCGGTCAGCAGGGCGACCCGAGAGGTCACCCGGTCTGACCGGAGCTCCCTTGCGTTGCGGACACCCCTAATGCGAGCTGTCACACGGCCCGAATTGGCACTTCAAGCAGCCAGCGGAGTCCGGAACAACCCGACAGGGCCTAGGCTGATCAGTGATCGTCACCGAAACCCACCACCGAACTGTAGTAGCCGGCGGCTATCGCGACACACGTGTAGCGCAGGGGATTCGCCGAGCCGTAAGCGTAATAGCAGTTTTGCGTCATCTGGGTGTTCAGGACGGCGTCGCATGCCTTCTTGTGGTTGCCAGGTTTGGCGTAGCACAGGTCATGCCGGGCGCAGGGGCCACGGAAATCCGCCTTGTTCCAGCTGTCGGGCGAGCTGGTGCAGTAATCGTGCAGACTGCCCTTGCTCGGCTTGTAGACGTAGTTGGAAGGCACTGTGACCTTACCCGAGGCCATGACAGTTGCGACGTTCGCCGCGGCCGTAGTCCGAACTTCAGCCGTCGCGTTGCCAGTCGCCTGTGCTGGCGCAGCAGTGAAGGCGCCGATTGCCACGGCGGCGAGAAGACCAGTGGCCATCGATCCACGCAAGCGGAACTTACTCATTTACTTATTCTCCCGTTGATTCAAGCGAATGCACACCGCGCGTCAGTACGTGACGCAAGCGCGCTCGTACAGTCAAGAAGAGCGTGAGATGTTAAGCGGTCAGCCGGAGAAAAATTGCAGTGTCACAATGCGTCCCTACGCACACATCACCACAGCTACTGTGCGCCTCTAACAGTGGTCGGCATTCCCGCGACGGCCGATAGGCCACTTCAGCACGGCGCGTGTCACATCTTCGCGAGTCACGACTGCGGCTCGCGGCTCCACCACTGCCGACACAGCTGGGCTCAAAAAGCCCAGTGCCAGCACGAAGCGTCACGCCCACACGGACGGCTATGCGCCGTGCATACCGGCGGTAGCGAACCTAATTCCGACACGAGCTCAGCGCCCGGCATTAGGCAGTGAGGATCACGGCGTTGGCGACAGAAGGCGAATCGTCACCAATACTCAAGCCGCTGCGCATTTGGGGACGGTCATCATCCCACTGGCCCGCTTTCACAAAATCCCCCTTTTGATCCGTACAGCAACTGGTCAGGAAGCTGCGCGCGCACGCCTTCGCGTCTTGCTGCATTCGGTCAGGCGCTGCGCCTCTATTAATACGCGCTTTCGGTGCATCACGCAAGTTCCCAACATCAGACGATGCAGTACGTCATGAGCTGGCATTGCAGACCGCTCACGCACGCTCGCCGAATCTCAAAAAAACCTCAAACACTCGACTCCGATGCGTTGATTTTTCCGTGCACCCGCGTAAGGGACATGTCGGTCCTGAAATTCTTTGTCCTGTCCAGAGATGTGGTGCGCCCTTGCCGTTGCACGTCCGCTGGCTGCTGTGAGTCCAGGTCACGGTGGTGCGACGGCTTGCACCGCACCATTCGCCTTTCGCTGCCCGCGTCGCCTGAGCTTGGCAACCTTGTAGACCCGCTCGGCATCGATGCCGGCGAACGCCAAGAGCACCCGGGCGGGCCCGGCGAACGACTCTCACTTCGCCGGTCCGTGCACGACACCGGCCTCTCCATCAGCCATCACGGATCCTGTCGCGGGGCTGGCGGCAATCACCGCGCAAGCGCCTCCTGAAACTTCAGCGGCTTCAGCCCCGAACGGGATCTACATGGTGGCGAGCACATCTAGGCCGTACCCAAGCGACTGGCCGCGCCGACTGCCAAGCCTGCCTGCTTGGCTGCAGACGTCCCGCTGCCCGTCGACCAGGTCCCCTACCGCCCGGTACTGAACGGGCCAGGTCGACCGGACCAGTTCACGCCATTCACTTCCAAGGGCCGTGTCTCACCCGTTCGAGGGGGGCACGGCCCTGGTGCGTCGCCCTAGTCTGACGTGCATAGCCGTCAGGCACGGGGAGAGCACCTTGTACAGCATCATCGTGGTACCTCCGCCGACCACGGAGGACGAGCGAGACCGCGGCCGGATCCGACTCGCGCCCGGCGAACGCCTCATGTCCGGCCGGTCCGCGCCCGACGACCGTGCCCACCGCTTCGCCCCCGCACGCGAGGACGGTCAGGCCGCCCCGCCGGGTGAGGTGACCCGGTGACCGAGCCCTACGCCGTGCCCGTACCGAAGGGGTACCGGGTCGGCGTCTGGGAGGTGCGCGAGGCCATCGCGACGGGCGCCTTCGGCAGCGTGTACGCGGCCCGGCGCATCGGCGACAGCACCGAGCTGCCGCCCACCGCCGCCCTGAAGTTCCTGCCCACCGGCACGGCCACGCCCCGGCGGCTGACCCATCTGCGCGAGCTGATCGAGCGGGAGGTCGAGCTGTACCGGCGGCTGAGGTATCCGCGGCTGGTGCGGATGTACGAGACGCTGACCGTGGACGACCCGGACCGCCCGCAGCTGGACGGCGCCACCGTCCTCGTCCTGGAGCGGGCCGAGGGCTCCCTGTCCGCCCTGCTCGCCGCCACACCCCGGCCCGCGGCCGGCCCCGCCCTGCTCGCGCAGATCTGCGAGGGCCTGGCCCAGCTGCACGACGCCGGCTGGGTGCACGGCGACCTGAAGCCGGCCAACGTGCTGCTGATGGAGGACGGTTCGGTCCGGCTCGCCGACTTCAACATGGCCGCCGAACTGGAGGGCACGCACGCCTACACGCCCGCCTTCTCCACCCCGGACTACACCCCGCCGGAACTGCTGTGGACCGAGATCGGCGAGCGCGGCCGCCGCATCCGCCCGTCCGCCGACGTATGGGCCTTCGGCGTCCTCGCGCACCTGGTGCTCACCGACTCCTTCCCGTTGCCCGGCGCCACCCCGGCGGCCCGCCGCGACGCGGCGGCGGCCTACGCCCGCCGCACCGACGCGCTGCGCCTGTCGCCCGAACTGCCCGACGACTGGCGGCAGATCATCACCGCCTGCCTGACCCGCACCCACAAGGACCGCATCACCGCCGGGGCACTGCTGTCCCGCGTCCGCGCGGCCACCGGCACCGCGCACCGCCCTTTCCGCCTGCCCCTTCTGCACCCGGGCCGCCGCCGCATCCGCCGCACGTTCCTCGCGGCGGCCGTGGCCGCTGCCGCGTCCGCTCTCGCCGCCCTGGCCTACGGCATCAGCGTCTGGTCCGGCGGGGCCCCGGGCGGCACGGGCTCCGGTTCGACCGCGAACGTCTCCGCCGCGTACGGCGCCTCGGAGCTCCGCACCGACCGGGGCATCCCGCCCGCCTACCGCCTGCTGATCGTGGAGACGGCACACGACTGCGACCAGAAGGAGGTCACGCCGGTCCTGATCGCCGCCATGCTGAAGGTGGAGAGCGACTTCGACCCGGACCTCTCCGACCCCGTCAACGACGAGTACGGGATCGCCCGCTGGACCCCGCGCGTCCTGCGCTGGTGGATGAACGAGGACGGCACGCCCGGCGAGACCGTCCCGCAACCCCCCTTCCCACCCGCCGAGTCCATTCCGGCGATGGGCCGCTACCTGTGCTGGATCGCCCCGCGCCTGCACGGCGACCTCCCGGGCGACCGCCGGGTCCTGATCGCCACCGCGTACCGCAGGTCGTACCGGACGGTGAACAAGGCGGGCGGGGTGCCGCCGGACGTACGCGGCTACGCCGACCGCATCGCCCACTACCTCGAGCAGTACGCACCCGAGGGCCGCAAGTGACCCTGGCCGCCCCGGCCGGTGCCCGATTCGGGGCCGCTCTCTCACGGAACGCGGTCACGGTGACGCGTGCGGCCAGGTTCACGCCCGTTGCCCGCACGAACCCGCCGTACCGGGCGAAAGCTTCGTAGCCGTACGGCACCGTCCCTTACCCTGCCCCTGATCCGTGTCGGACGGAGAGGGTGGCCCTCATGACCAGGGGGAGGGGGACGGCCCATGTACAGCATCATCGTCGTGCCGCCGCCGAGCGGCGGGCCGGCGGAGCAGATCACCATCGCGCCGGGTGAGGTGCTCGCGTTCGGCAGAGCCGCCCCGGACGGCGTCGGTCTCACGATCGCCCACGCCGGGGTGCCGAGAGTCGCCGGAGAGATCACGGCGCACCGCAGCTACTGGCTGCTGAGCAACCTCAGCGAGGACCAGACCTACGTGGTGGAGAACCCGGAGGGCGCGGGTGAACACATCAAGCTCGTGCCGGGACGTCTCGACGCGCCCGTGCCGTTCGAGTTCGCGCGCGTGGTCCTGC
Source organism: Streptomyces sp. DH10 (assembly GCF_029813805.1). NCBI lineage: Bacteria > Bacillati > Actinomycetota > Actinomycetes > Kitasatosporales > Streptomycetaceae > Streptomyces > Streptomyces sp. DH10. The sequence goes on along the minus strand of NZ_JARVKU010000003.1, from coordinate 436,173 downwards.
CCGCCGCCGGTGACCTGCTCAGTTTCGACGTCTGGGCGCCGCGCCACGCGTTCCGCAGCGTCGCCCGCCATGGGCTCCCGGGAGCGGCCACGGCTCCCGCGTTCGCGCTGGACCGCACCAAGCGGTACTTCGCGGTGCTGGCAGCGCTGTGCGAAGCCCGACTGCGCGGCGAACCCCACGCCCCGATCCCGGCCGTCGACCAGCTGGTGGAGCGCCTGCGGTGTGCCTGGCCAGCGGTCAACCGGTCCGCCGTGTACTGGAACATCGACTACCTGGCCGTCAAACTGCGCCTGCGCCCCGGCCCGGACACGGCGGAACCAGGCCGGCGCGTCAACGGCAAGAAGGAGACCCTGGTGTCCCTGGCGCTGCGGTTCGGCCTCGTGACCGAGGAGGATCTGACCGTGCTGGCCGCGGCCCCGAGCGGGGTGGGCCGATGACCGGGCGGCCGTACGCGGTGCCCGTCCCGAAGGGCTATCGCGTCGGGGCCTGGGAGGTGCGCGAGCCCCTCGCGTCAGGGGCGTTCGCCACGGTCTACGCGGCCCGGCGCACCGCCGGGAACGAAGAACCCCGCCGGGCGGCCCTGAAGTTCCTGCCGACCGGCACCCGCACTCCGCGCCAGCTGCACCACCTGCGCGAACTGGCGGAGCGCGAGGTCACGTTGCTGAGACGGCTGCGCTCGCCCCGGCTGATCCGCATGTACGACACGCTGACCGTCGACGCCCCGGACCACCCGGAGCTCGACGGCGCGACGGTCCTCGTCCTGGAGCGGGCGGAGCACTCCCTGGACGTCGTGCTCACCCGCACGCCGGTTCCGGAGTCCGGGCCCGCCGTCCTCGCCCAGGTCTGCGAGGGCCTGCACCAGCTGCACCGCGCGGGCTGGGTGCACGGCGATCTCAAACCGGCCAACGTGCTGCTGATGAGGGACGGCTCGGTCAGGCTGGCCGACTTCAACATGGCCGCCGAACTGGAAGGCACGCACGCGTACGCACCGGCCTTCGCGACCCCTGACTACACGCCGCCGGAGCTGCACTGGCCGGAGCTCGACGAGCGGGGCACCCGCGTCCGCCCGTCCGCCGACGTGTGGGCCTTCGGGGTCCTGGCCCATGTGGTCCTGACCGGCACGTACCCGTTGCCGGGCGGTTCTGCGGAGGCCCGTACCGAGGCGGCGATGCGCTACGCCCGCGGCCTTGAGGAACTCCGGCTGTCGCCCGGACTTCCGGATGCCTGGCGGGAGATCATCAGCGACTGCCTCGCCCGCACCCACCGGGAACGCGCCGCCCACGGCACGACCGCACTGCTGCGCCGCGTGGAGAAGGCCGCGGGCACCCCCCGCTCGCCCCGGCTGCTCCGGCTGCCCCGGCCGCGCCCCGCTGCCTGGCGGCGTCCCGCCCTGGTGGCGGCCGTCTCGGCGGCGCTCCTTGCGGGTGCGGTGACGGCGACGTACGCGACGCTGCGGGACGACGAACCGTCGTACGGCTACCACCGCTGCCCGTTCGGATCCGTCTGCTTCTTCAGCGAGCAGAACGGCACCGGTGACATGTGCAGCTGGAGCGGGAACGACCCGGACTGGCTCTCGGGCCGGGACACCTGCGAGTGGAGCCGCAGCAAACCGGTGCGGTCCGTCTTCAACAACGGTGACGACTCGGGCGGTCTGGGGGGTGTGGCCTACTTCCGGGGCCGTGACTACGTCCCCGTGGGCCCGGACATCAACCGCCCGAACAACCGGAAACGCACCGGCTGTACGTCCGTGCGCGCCCAGGGCAACCTGGCCGGCACTTACGCACCGCTGTCCCACCGCTTCATCGAGCACTGCTGAAAAGCGCCCTGGAATGTTCCAGGTTCCCCCGGCCCGCTCCGGCGGACACAGTGGTGACGCGCCGCACAGGCGTCACGAAACGGGGGCGAGGGCAGCCCAGCGGTGCATGCTCTCAGCCACTCCATGACCTGGAGGACGTACACATGAAGCGAGTACGAGCGCTGCGCAGCAAGGCGTCTCTCTTCGCCGGAGCCACGCTGCTCGCCGGCCTCGGCGTCGGCGTCGCCGCCTCACCCGCGCAGGCCGCCTACTCCGACTGCGACAAGGGAGAGATCTGCTTCTACACGGGCGACGACGGCACCGGGAAGATGTGTGCCTGGTCCGGCAACGACAACGACTGGCGCAACGGGTCCACCACCTGCTCCTGGGCCGCGGACAACAAGGTGCGGTCCGTCTACAACAGGGGCACCAGCGGCATGGCGGTCGTCTACTACTCCGGCGCCAACTACGAGGACCGTGAGGGCTGTACGACCAGCGGCAAGAAGGGCAACCTGTCCGGCAAGTACATGCTCCGCTCCCACAAGTGGGTCAACAAGTGCTGAGGCACCGCGCATGACGGGGCCCCGCCGGTGACGCACCGGCGGGGCCTTCGCGCTGCCACGGCGGGCTCAGTGGAAGAAGTGCCGCGTCCCCGTGAAGTACATCGTGATGCCGGCCTTCTGCGCGGCCTCGACCACCAGCTCGTCACGGACCGAACCGCCGGGCTGCACGATGGCCTTGACGCCGGCGGCGCCCAGGACGTCGATGTTGTCGGGGAACGGGAAGAATGCGTCCGACGCGACGTACGAGCCCCGGGCCCGCTCGGCCCCGGCCCGCTCCACCGCCAGCTTGCAGGAGTCGACCCGGTTGACCTGGCCCATGCCGACGCCGACCGAGGCACCGTCCTTGGCGAGCAGGATCGCGTTGGACTTCACCGCGCGGCAGGCCTTCCAGGCGAAGGCGAGCTGCTGGAGCTCGTCGGCGTCCAGCGCCTCGCCGGTCGCCAGCGTCCAGTTGGCCGGGTCGTCGCCGTCGGCCTGGAGCCGGTCGGTCACCTGGAGCAGCGCACCGCCGTCGATCGGCTTGACCTCGACCGGGGCGGAGGGCCCGTCGGGGCAGCGCAGCACGCGGATGTTCTTCTTCTTGGTGAGGGCCTCCAGGGCGCCCTCCTCGTAGTCCGGCGCGACGATGACCTCGGTGAAGATCTCGGCGACCTGCTCGGCCATCTCCTTGCTGACCGGGCGGTTGACCGCGATCACACCGCCGAACGCCGACAGCGGGTCACAGGCGTGCGCCTTGCGGTGCGCCTCGGCGACGTCCGCGCCCACCGCGATGCCGCAGGGGTTGGCGTGCTTGATGATCGCGACACAGGGCTCGGCGTGGTCGTACGCGGCACGGCGGGCGGCGTCCGTGTCCGTGTAGTTGTTGTACGACATCTCCTTGCCGTGCAGCTGCTCGGCCTGGGCGAGGCCGCCGCCCTCCGGGGAGACGTAGAGCGCGGCGGGCTGGTGCGGGTTCTCGCCGTAGCGCAGGGTGTGCTCGCGCTCCCAGGTGGCGCCGAGGAAGTCGGGGAACCGCGACTCGTCGACGGGCGCGTAGGAGGAGGCGAACCAGGAGGCGACGGCGACGTCGTACGCGGCCGTGTGCTGGAAGGCCTCGGCGGCGAGCCGCTTGCGGGTGGCGAGGTCGAAGCCGCCGCCCTGGACGGCCTTGAGCACATCGGCGTAGCGGGCCGGGCTGGTGACGACCGCGACCGAGGGGTGGTTCTTGGCGGCCGCCCGGACCATCGACGGGCCGCCGATGTCGATCTGCTCGACGCACTCGTCGGGGGTGGCCCCGGAGGCGACGGTCTCGCGGAACGGGTAGAGGTTGACGACGACGAGGTCGAACGGCTCGACACCCAGCTCGGCGAGCTGCCGCTGGTGGTCCTCCAGGCGCAGGTCGGCGAGGATGCCGGCGTGGACCCTGGGGTGCAGCGTCTTGACGCGGCCGTCCAGGCACTCGGGGAAGCCGGTGAGCTCCTCGACCTTGGTGACCGGGACGCCGGCGGCGGAGATGCGGGCGGCCGTGGACCCGGTGGAGACGAGCTCCACACCGGCCTCGTGCAGGCCGCGGGCGAGCTCCTCCAGCCCGGTCTTGTCGTAGACGCTGACGAGCGCCCGGCGAAGGGGCCGCTTGTTGCTCTCGGCGGTCACTGGATAACTACCTTTCGTCCCTCAATGCGATAGCCGTTGCGGGCGAGCCGCCCCACGACCTCGACGAGCAGCCTTCGCTCGACTTCCTTGATGCGCTCGTGCAGAGCGCTCTCGTCGTCCTCGTCCCGGACCTCGACCACGCCCTGGGCGATGATCGGTCCGGTGTCGACGCCGTCGTCGACGAAGTGGACGGTGCAGCCGGTGACCTTGGCGCCGTACGCGAGCGCGTCCCGTACGCCGTGGGCCCCCGGGAAACTCGGCAGCAGGGCGGGGTGCGTGTTGACGAACCGCCCGCCGAACCGCGCCAGGAACTCCTTGCCGACGATCTTCATGAAGCCGGCGGAGACGACGAGGTCGGGCTCGAAGGCGGCGACGGCCTCGGCGAGCGCGGCGTCCCACTCCTCGCGGCTGCCGTAGTCCCTGACCTTGCGCACGAAGGTCGGCAGCCCGGCGCGCTCGGCGCGGGCCAGCCCCTCGATGCCCTCACGGTCGGCGCCGACGGCCACGATCTCGGCCCCGTAGGCCTGCGCACCGGCGGCGTCGATCTCGTCGAGGAGCGCCTGAAGGTTGGTGCCGGATCCGGAGACCAGCACGACCAGGCGCTTGGCGCGCTGGGCCACGGGCTTGGCGGCCACGGTGGGGGGCCTTTCTCGGGGGAGCGTCTGTCCAGGCGGCCGGCCTCGGGGTTTGTGCATTCATACGAATGCTTCGCGCCCCCGGATACGGGGAAGCCTACGAACCGGCCGACCGTCAGCAACGATACCGGCACACCGGGCGGCCCCCACGGGACGGGGGGACGGCCGGAAGGTAGCGTCTGGGCGGAGCCGGTTCGGGAACGCCGTCCGGACGTGATGCGTTCACGAGGTGTCGGACCCGGGTCCGACACCGTTCGGTTCTGTCCACTCGTCCCTACTCTTCGATTCATTCCTACTCATCCACGGGAAGACGCTCACTTGATGCCGGACCGCAGCATGCGACTCCTCACGTTCCCCCAGCTCTCGGCGCAGGGAGGGGAGCGCGGCAGCGTGCTGCTGCGGGAGCGCCCCAGCTCCCCACCCGACGCACCTTCGGAGGGCGACCGCGGCGACGAGCGGGGGCGCGGGTCCCAGGAGGACAACCCGTTCGCCCCGCCGCCCGAGGGCACCCCGGACCGGCCCTGGCAGCCGCGGCGCCCGTCGGGCGACGACTCCCAGGACGGCGGGGAGGGCGACCGCGGGCCGTGGGCCAGGAAGTGGAGCGACCGGCAGCCCGGCCGCTCGTCCGGCGGCTTCGGCGACCGCCCCCGCGGCGGCCCCGAGGGACCGGGCGACCCCAAGGGCGGCCAGAACCCGCGCTGGGACCCGACGGATCCCGCCCAGCGTCATGCGCGCTACGCCCTGCTCTCGGGCATGTGGGCCTTCTTCTTCGCCCTCTTCAGCTGGCCGTACGTGGCACTGCTGCTGGGCGCGCTCTCCCTCTACTGGGGCATCAGCGCCCTGCGCGCCAAGCCCCGCAGGGCCGACCCGGACAGCCCGGTCCCCGAGCAGACGGGCCGCCCCCAGACGACGGCAGCGGTGAGCGGCCTGGTCACGGCGTCCCTGGCCATCGCCCTGGTCGCCGCGTCCTTCACGGCCCAGCTGGTCTACCGCGACTACTACACCTGCACGAACGACGCCCTCACGAACGAGGCCCGGCAGTCCTGCACGGAGCTCCTGCCGAAGGAGCTGCGGGGGTTGCTGGGGGCGAACGACTGACGCCCGGCCCGCCGCCTCACGGGGTGTCCGGCTCGGGCGCGGAGTCAGGCGGAGGCAGGGCGTCACAGGGCTCGGGGGCCGGGTCGGACGGCAGGAAGTCGTACGGTTCGAACGCGGTGTCGCCGGTGTCGTCCCGCTGGTCCCGGAGGCCGTACAGGGCGTCGTGACCGAAAGGAGCGTAGGGGGCATCCGCCGTGGCGGGTGAGGTGTTCGGCTTCGCGTCCCCGTCGGGCGGGAAGGCGTCGCCCCCGGCGACTCCGGCGATCCCGGCGACTCCTGTGCGGGTGAACCAACCCCGGGCGGAGCGCGTGCCCTTCCAGGGTCGCCCGGCCTTTCGGACACCCTCGGCCGGCACCTCCCGCTGCTTGCCGATCCTCGGACCGTCCGCCTCGGGTGCACGGCATCGCCAGGCCCGTACGGTCACCGCCGTCGGGACGGCCACCAGCACCAGCCACGCCAGTGCCGCCGCACCCACCTGCCACCACACCGGACCGAACCGGGCCAGGACGGTGACCCCGAGCGGCCCGCCCGCCAGCGCCGCGAGACCCGCGAGTGCGGTCGCGCACAGCACGGCCGCGAAGGCGGCGGCACGGGCGGTGCGCCCCGGCGGCCAGACGGCACCGCACCCGCCGCCCGGCCGTGTCCCGCCGCGCTCTGCGGAGGCCGCCCCTCGCGCCACGACCCAGCCGACGACCACCCCGGCGGCCACCGGCACGGCACCGGCCGCCGCCCAGTGCACCAGCCGCCCCTCCCCCGCCTCCGGCACCGCCGCCAGCAGCGGGAACGGCGGCAGGAACGGAACCGGCGCCGAGGACAGCGGACTGACGACATGGCCGGCGCCGAGGGCGAATCCGGGGCCGAGGGCGTAGGCGGCACCCCACACCGCCGCGTTCGGCACCAGCGCCGCGCACAGCAGCAGCACCGCGAAGCGTCCCGACCACCCCTCCGTCAGCCGCAGCAACGCCGCCTGGGCCGCCGCCCCGTGCCCCAGCAGCGACACCGCCACCAGCAGCGCACCGCCCCCGACGAGCACGGCCGCCCCGGCCGCCGCGGCCCGGGCGGCGACACCGGGGCGCCCCTCCGGCCCGAGGACCAGCGGCCGTACGCCCACCGGCAGCCCGCCCAGCAGCCGCCGCAGCGGCCCGCCCGGACGGCCGTACGCCGACCACACGCCCGCTCCCGCCGCCACGACGGCGACCAGCGGCACGCACACCCCCGCCCACACCCACGACGGCCGCAGCGCACCGCCCGCGGCGTACAGGGCGGCGGGCGCGGCGACGGCGAGGTAGCCGAGGACGACACCCGTCCACGCGGTACGGACGGAGACCAGCGGCGGCCCCGCGACCACCGCGATGTCCACGACCTCCTCGATTCCGTCGTCGAAGCCGTCGTCCCCGGCCTCGGCCCCGCCGTCCGTGGCGTCCCGCGCCGCCCGGTGCAGCAGCCACACCGGCAGCGCGAGCAGCAGCAGCGGCGGGACACCCACGGGAGCCGGGACGCCGGCGAGCGTGTCGGTGCGGACCAGTTCGGCTCCGTGGGCCAGCAGCCACAGCGCCGCCGCCACGTGCAGCGCGCCGCCGGGCCCGCTGTCGGGATACGGCGAGGTGATCCACAGCATCATCACCAGCACGGCGAACGACGCGAGTCCGAGTCCGGCCGCGACCGCGCCGCCCACGAGGGCGCCGGCCAGTCCAGGCGAGCGGTCGCGCATCCGGGTGAGCAGGGGTGACGGCCTACGTCGGCGAGCGGTCATCTCGATCACGCCCGCCATGCTCCCAACGACACGCGCTTTCCCGTCGCAACAGGCGAAGTATCGCTGTGTCGCTCAATATACGTTTATGTACTTTTCCGTACGGAGGGGCGTCCTGTGACACAGAGCCCTGCCATCCCGCTCCCCCCGCCCAAGGAACGCCGACGCCTGCGCGAGGCCGCCTCGCTGACGCGGGCTCAGCTGGCCTCCCGGGTGGGCGTCACCAGCGGAACGGTGCGCGGGTGGGAGACCGGCCGCTCGACGCCGCGCGGCCGGAAAGGGGAGAAGTACGCGAGGCTGCTGAACTCACTGGGTGCGCAGGCGGAATTGACACCGCCTCATACGGAGCACGAGACCTCCGCCGCGAGCGATCGGAGCCGTACCTCGGCCGGGGACCGAAGCCGCGCCTCCGGCAGGAGCCGGGGCGGCCGCACCGCCCGCACCGCCAGTACCGGCCAGGACCACACCGCCGTCGGCCAACGCAGCCGCGCCTCGGCCGCCGAACACGGCCGCGTCGCCGACCGGAACCACGCCACCGGCGCCCACCGCGGCCACACCGCCGAGACCGGCCATCGCCACACCACCGTCACCGTCACCGACCGCGACCGTGACCGTGACCGCGCCACTGTCACCGGCCGCCGCCCCGTCCCGGCCGGCGCGGCCACCTCGCTGCGGCCGGATGACGCGGCCGACGCCCTGACCCCCGATCAGGCCTTCGACGCGCTGTACGCGTTCTGCGCGCCCGCACTCGTCCGGCAGACCTATCTGCTGACCGGCCGCCGTGAACTGGCGCGGGAGGCGGTCGAGCGGGCCTTTCACATCGCCTGGCAGCGCTGGCCCGAGGTGGCCCGCGACCGCGACCCGGCGGGCTGGGTACGGGCGGTGGCGTACGACTGTGCCCTCTCCCCGTGGCACCGGTTCCGCCTCCGCCACCGGCACCCCGAGCCACCGCCCTCCGACGCGTTCGACCGCGCGCTGCTGGACACCCTGCTGAAGCTGCCGCCCTCGTACCGCCGCACGCTGCTGCTGTACGACGGTGTCGGTCTCGGCCTGCCGGAGACGGCCGCGGAGACGGAGGCGAGCAGCCGGGCGGCCGCGAACCGGCTGACGCACGCGCGGGAGGCGGTCGCCGAGCGGCTGCCGGAGCTGGCGGACCCGGAGGTGCTGCACTGGCGGCTGGTCGAACTGGCTTCCATCGAGCGGCTGCGGGCCGCCAAGCCGCTCGTCGTGCGCCGCGCCGGGGAACGCCGCGCCCGTTGCTGGACCCGGGCCGCCATCGCCTTCACGATCGCCCTGATCGGAGCCACGGCCCTCACCGCCCGCACGGCCCCCACGCGCTACGAGCCACCGGTGCCGCCGGGCGAGACCGTCCAGGGCGTGCCGCCCCCGATCGCGCCCGGACCTCTGTCGGAGTCGGAGCGGGAGCTGCGGGCGAAGCTGCGCGAGGAGGAGCTGCGGGGACCGGTCCGGCTGATGCCGCAGCCACGTTGACGACGCCTGCTTGGGCGCTTGTTTCCGCTTCCTCTTCCACTTCCGCTTCCGCTTCCACGGAACGGCGGTGGGCCCGCCCCCGTGCGGGGAGCGGGCCCACCTGTGAGCTGTACGACTGAGCCGTAGGGCGCTGAAGCCCTGCTCAGCTCGCGCGGCTGCTCAGCCGGCGAGGATCCCGCGCGCCAGCTTCGCCGTCTCGGTCGGCGTCTTGCCGACCTTGACGCCGGCGGCCTCGAGGGCCTCCTTCTTCGCGGCGGCCGTGCCGGAGGAGCCGGAGACGATGGCGCCGGCGTGGCCCATGGTCTTGCCCTCGGGCGCGGTGAAGCCCGCGACGTAGCCGACGACCGGCTTCTTCACGTTCTCCTTGATGAAGGCCGCGGCCCGCTCCTCGGCGTCGCCGCCGATCTCACCGATCATGACGATCAGGTCGGTGTCGGGGTCGGCCTCGAACGCGGCGAGGGCGTCGATGTGGGTCGTCCCGATGACCGGGTCGCCACCGATGCCGACGGCGGAGGAGAAGCCGATGTCCCGCAGCTCGTACATCATCTGGTACGTCAGCGTGCCGGACTTCGAGACCAGGCCGATGCGGCCCGGCTTGGTGATGTCGCCCGGGATGATGCCGGCGTTCGACTGGCCCGGCGTGATGAGACCGGGGCAGTTCGGGCCGATGATCCGGGTCTTGTTGCCCTTGGACACGGCGTAGGCGTAGAACGCGGCCGAGTCGTGGACCGCGATGCCCTCGGTGATGACGACCGCGAGCGGGATCTCGGCGTCGATGGCCTCGACGACGGCGGCCTTGGCGAAGGCCGGCGGGACGAAGAGGACGGATACGTTCGCGCCCGTCTTCTCGATCGCCTCGGCGACCGTGCCGAAGACCGGGATCTCGTTGCCGTCGATGTCGACCGACGTGCCCGCCTTGCGGGGGTTCACGCCACCGACGATGTTCGTGCCGTCGGCCAGCATGAGCTTGGTGTGCTTCATGCCCGTGGCACCGGTCATGCCCTGGACGATGACCTTGGAGTCCTTGTTGAGGAAGATAGCCATGGCTGTTTAGTCCCTCGTCCCTTACTTCGCAGCCGCGAGCTCGGCGGCCTTGTCGGCCGCGCCGTCCATGGTGTCCACGCGCTGGACCAGCGGGTGGTTGGCGTCGGAGAGGATCTTGCGACCCAGCTCGGCGTTGTTGCCGTCGAGACGGACGACGAGGGGCTTGGTGACTTCCTCGCCCTTGTCCTTGAGCAGCTGAAGCGCCTGCACGATGCCGTTGGCGACCTCGTCGCAGGCGGTGATGCCGCCGAAGACGTTGACGAACACGGACTTGACGTCCGGGTCGCCGAGGATGATCTCCAGGCCGTTCGCCATGACGGCGGCGGAGGCGCCACCGCCGATGTCGAGGAAGTTGGCGGGCTTGACGCCACCGTGCGCCTCACCGGCGTACGCGACGACGTCCAGGGTGCTCATGACGAGACCCGCGCCGTTGCCGATGATGCCGACCTCGCCGTCGAGCTTGACGTAGTTGAGGTTCTTCTCCTTGGCGGCGGCCTCGAGCGGGTTGGCCGCCTCCTTGTCCTGGAGGGCCTCGTGCTCCGGCTGACGGAACTCGGCGTTCTCGTCCAGGGAGACCTTGCCGTCCAGGGCGATGACCTCACCGGAGGCGACCTTCGCCAGCGGGTTGACCTCGACCAGGAGGGCGTCCTCCTTGATGAAGGTGTCCCACAGCTTGACGAGGACGTTCACGACCTTGTCAGCGACCTCGGCCGGGAACTTGGCGGCCGCGACGATCTCGCGGGCCTTCTCCTCGGTGACACCCTCGTTGGCGTCGATCGGCGTCTTGGCGACGGCGTCGGGGCGGGTGGCCGCCACCTCCTCGATCTCCATGCCGCCCTCGACGGACGCGATGGAGAGGAAGGTGCGGTTGGCACGGTCCAGGAGGAAGGAGACGTAGTACTCCTCCACGATCTCCGGGGCCGTCTCGGCGATCATCACCTTGTGGACCGTGTGGCCCTTGATGTCCATGCCGAGGATGTTGGTCGCGTGCTCGACCGCCTCGTCGGGGGTGGCGGCGAGCTTCACGCCGCCGGCCTTGCCACGGCCGCCGACCTTCACCTGGGCCTTGACGACGGACTTGCCACCGAGGCGCTCGGTGGCTGCGCGGGCCGCCTCAGGCGTGTCGATGACTTCACCGGCCAGCACCGGTACATCGTGCTTGGCGAAGAGGTCCCTCGCCTGGTACTCGAACAGGTCCACGCGCTTCCGTCCCTATCAGTGATCTCGCGGTTCGTTGTCTGCGTGGGCGTGCCGCGAGGGCAACGTGACGTCCGCCGTCTGTCACAAGGGAGGCGCACACGGTGTCCGAGCGCGCGGCATGTCCGTCTCGCAGGTTATCGCTGCTTGCGGGGGGCCTCTAAATCGAGGGTCACACCTGAGCGGTGATACCTGTCACATGATGCCGCACTCTCTGGCACGGCGTGCCTGGAGTGAGGGGCCTCACCGGGCCGGGGTTGACCCGGTGAGGCCCGACTGACACCCCCAGAGGCCCACAACACCGGGCAGGAGGCTCGGCGGGGCCCGGTCGCCGTGGGTGACAGCGCGCGGGTCGTCGTGGCGCGACGTGCCGGTGTCGGCGGCGGACCAGTTGCCGAGCGTGGGGTCAGGCCGGTCGACGGGCCCGTGCGTGCCCGGGGCCGTGTCCGGCGTGGACGGACGGTCCGGCGTGGGTGCGGGTCTGGTGTGGTTTGCGGGTCTGGTGGTCTATGGCCTGGTGTGGTCTGTGGGCCTGTGTGGTCTGTGGGCCTGGTGTGGCTCGCGTGGCTCGCGGGCTCTGTCCAGCCGGCGGCACGTCACGCCGCATCCGGTACCGGCAGCGGACGCTTCTCGATCGCCGCCGCCATCACTTCCGGGAACAGATCGGGCGTGCAGGCGAACGCCGGTGCTCCCAGCGCGGCCAGCGCGGCCGCGTGCTCCCGGTCGTATGCCGGCGCCCCCTCGTCCGAAAGCGCCAGCAGCGTCACGAACTGCACCCCCGAGGCCTTCATCGCCGCGACCCGCTTGAGCATCTCGTCCCGTATGCCTCCCTCGTAGAGGTCGCTGATCAGCACGACCACCGTCTCCGCGGGCCGGGTGATCTGCGACTGGCAGTAGGCGAGTGCCCGGTTGATGTCCGTGCCGCCGCCCAACTGCGTCCCGAACAGGACGTCGACGGGGTCGTCGAGCTGGTCCGTGAGGTCGACGACCGCCGTGTCGAAGACGACGAGTCGCGTGGAGATCGTCCGCATCGAGGCGAGCACCGCTCCGAACACCGATGCGTACACGACCGATGCCGCCATGGATCCCGACTGGTCGATACAGAGGATGACCTCCTTCTTCGTGGACTGGGACGCCCGCCCGTACCCGATGAGCCGCTCCGGCACGATCGTTCGGTACTCGGGCAGGTAGTGCTTGAGGTTGGCCGCGATCGTGCGGTTCCAGTCGATGTCGTGATGGCGGGGCCGGCTGATCCGGGCGCTGCGGTCGAGGGCGCCGGTGAGGGTGGCCCGGGTGCGGGTGGCGAGCCGCTTCTCCAGGTCCTCGACGACCTTGCGCACGACGGCCCGTGCCGTCTCCTTCGTCGTCTCGGGCATGGCCTTGTTGAGCGACAGCAGCGTGCCGACGAGATGTACGTCGGCCTCCACCGCCTCGAGCATCTCCGGCTCCAGCAGGAGCGTGGCGAGACCGAGCCGGTCGATGGCGTCGCGCTGCATGACCTGTACGACGGAGGAGGGGAAGTACGTCCGGATGTCGCCGAGCCAGCGCGCCACGGACGGCGCCGACGCCCCGAGCCCCGCCGAACGGTCCCGGCCTCCCTGCGGCTTCTCGCCCTTGCCGTAGAGCGCGGTGAGCGCTCCGTCCACCGCGGCGTCCCGCCCGGACAGTTCGCACCCGGTGCCGTCCGCCGCGTCGCCCCCGAGCACGAGCCGCCATCGCCGCAGCCGCTCCCGCGCCGGGTCCGTCACCTCGGCCGTCATCCCCGTCCTCCCTCGCGAGGCCGTTCCCACAGCGGGATCACCGGCACGGCCGTCGTCGGCCGGCCTTCCGCCGGCGCCCCGTTGCCGACGCCGCGTCCCGTCTCCGCGCTCGGAGCCGGCTGCCTCAGTCCGTCGGTCGTCATCCCGTCGCCCCCACCAGGTCGTTGCCGATGTGCTCTTCCTCTTCGTCCAGCCCGAGCAGCAGCCGCACGACCGGCAGCACGGCGTCCGCGCGCACCGTGTCGAGCTCTGCCGCGAAGCCGGGTATGCCGGAGCCTGTTCCTGCCGCACTGCTCCCGGCCTCCGGTCCGCGCCGGACCAGTTCGCCGAGGGTCCGCCGCACGCCGGGCTCGTACGCCGAGAACGTCCGCCGCAGCAGGGGCAGCACGTCCGTGAAGGCCTCCGCCGGAACCCCGGTCAGCCACGCGTCGACCAGCCCGAGCAGCCGCTCGTCGTGCACCAGGAGCATTCCGCCCCCAAAGCCGCCTCCGACGAAGCCCTCGATCCACGCGGCCGCGTCCGCCGGCGGCGTGCCCGGGGACAGGACGAGCCCCATGAGGCGCGCCGCCTCGTCCTGCGCCAGCTCCCCGTCGTCGAGCAGGAGCCGCACAGCGCGCCCCCTGATCACCCCGGGTACGGTGTCCCGCCCGCACAGCACACGCAGCACGGACTGCCATCGGGCTCGCAGGTGGCCTTGTCCCGCCGCGGGCGCGTCCCCCAGGAGCCCCACCGCCCCGTGCACCGCGTCGACATGACGCCGCATCTCCTCGGCACCGTCCGCGTCGAGCCCGGCGCAGGCCGGGGGCAGGCCGACGAAGACCCGTTCGGCCAGACCCGCCGCGACCTCTCCCAGGGCCCCGGTGTCCGTGCCGCGCACATCGCCGTAGCGCAGGGAGCGGACCAGCGCCGGCAGCGCGCGGGCCAGCTGGCCGACATCACTGTCCAGGGCCGCCCGGTCGGCGAGGATCCGCATCACCACCGGCAGCGCGTCGGGCAGTTCGGCCAGCAGGCAGCGCTCCGCGAGTGCGGTGACGTCGGCGAGCCCCTGCGCGGCGACGGCGTCCGCCTCGGCCTTCGCGGTCGCGGCGGACAGGACGGTCGTCCCCCACACCCCGGCCTCGGCGACCCGTACGGACAGCTCGGGCTCCCAGCGCAGCCGCCACGTCTCCCGGAACGTGCCCGTGCTGCCCCGCGAGGCGGCCGGTTCGCCCCACGCGACACCGAGCAACCGCAGCCGGTGCAGCAGTCTGCTGCGGGCGGCGTCGGTCTCCTTGCGCAGGTCGAGCTCCAACTCCCGCTCCAGCGCCTCCGGCTTCAGCCGCAGCCGGCGCTGGAGCCGGACGAGGTCCCGCTGCAACGGAACCGCCGGCGCCGTCGCGGGCACCTCCCCCAGCACGTCCCCCACGATCAGCCGGTCCCGCACCAGGGCGAGCGGCACGTCCGAGCCCTCGCACATCACCGCCCGCACCGCATCGGTCGTCTCGCTCAGGCCGGGCAGCGGACGGCCGCGCATCGCGGCGAGCGTCTCGGCCAGCCGCACGGCCTCGATGACGTGCGCGGAGGATACGAGCCGGTCCTCGGCGCGCAGCAGCCCCGCCACCTTGGTCATCCACCGCTCGACCGGCCGGTCCGGGGCGCTGAACAGGTGCCCGTACCAACCCGGCGAGTCGATACCGGCGCCGTACCCGCTGATCCGGGACAGCCGGCGGTGGGTCCACGGCACCCACGTCATGTCCGTCTTGACCTTGGGCAGCCCTTTCAGCAGCGCCTTGTCGGCGGTGACGGTGATTTTCCGCCGCAGGGCAGGCACATGCCACGCCCCGCACACCACGGCCACGCCGTCCTCGAACTCCCGCTGCGCGGCCCGCACCTGGATCCGCATGTACGCCTCGCGCACCAGGTCACGGTCGTGTCCCCCGCTGCCGTAGGTCTCCCGCAGCGCCCCCATCGCCTCCTCGAGCACGGTGAACGGCGCGAGCCCGTCCCCCTTCCCCGCGCCCCGGTGTTCCACCACGTCCTCCCACCACCGCTCCGGGTCGTCGTAGCCGGCGGTCTCGGCGAGCACCCCGAGCGGATCGATCCGCAGGTCGGCGGGGCCGGGGCAGGGGTCGGAGCCGGAATCGCCCTCGCTGTCCGCCGTCTCGGCGTCCGCAGGGGATTTCCCCTCCGCTCCGGCCTCGTCCTCCTGCGTCCCCCAGGCCAGCGTGTGCGTGGCCGGCAGGTCGATGAAGCGGGCCGGGACGTCGTGTTCCAGGGCCCAGCGGATGGCGACCCACTCCGGGGAGAACTCGGCCAGCGGCCAGAACGCCGAACGGCCGGGCTCGTCCACGGCATGGGCGAGCAGGGCGACCGGCGGCTGCATCTCCTCATCGGCGGCGAGCGGAATCAAGGCATCGGCCTCGGGCGGTCCCTCGATCAGCACGACCCGCGGCCGGGCCTCCTCCAGCGCCGCCCGCACCGCCCGCGCCGACCCCGGCCCGTGATGCCGCACCCCGAGCAGCAACGGCCCCGCCCCGGTCACCCGGCCCACAGCCCTTTCCCCGCCGGTCATGTCGGCCCCCTCCCGATCCACGCCCACCTCTGACGGCCGCACGCCATGCCGTCACCGAACACGCCACCGAAGACGGCGTCGAGCCGCGCGCGCGGCCGTTCCCGCCGCATGCCGCTCACACGCTCACCTCCCGGCAGGCGCGATAGAAGTCCTTCCAGCCGTCCCGCTCGCGGACCACCGTCTCCAGGTACTCCTGCCAGATGACGCGGTCGGCCGCCGGGTCGCGGACCACCGCGCCGAGGATGCCCGCGGCCACGTCGCCCGGCCGCAGCACGCCGTCGCCGAAGTGGGCCGCAAGGGCGAGTCCGTTCGTGACGACGGAGATCGCCTCGGCCGTCGACAGCGTGCCGCTCGGCGACTTCAGCTTCGTCCGGCCGTCGGTCGTGACACCGTCGCGCAGCTCGCGGAAGACCGTGACGACCCGGCGGATCTCGTCGAGGCCGTCGGGCGCGGCCGGCAGGTCGAGGGAACGGCCGATCTGGTCCACGCGGCGCGAGACGATGTCGACCTCGGCCTCGGGGCTCTCCGGCAAGGGCAGCACCACCGTGTTGAACCGGCGGCGCAGGGCGCTGGACAGGTCGTTGACCCCGCGGTCGCGGTCGTTGGCCGTGGCGATCAGGTTGAAGCCGCGGACCGCCTGCACCTCCTGGCCCAGCTCCGGTATCGGCAGTGTCTTCTCCGACAGGATCGTGATGAGCGTGTCCTGCACGTCGGCCGGGATGCGGGTCAGTTCCTCGACGCGGGCGGTCATGCCGTCGGCCATGGCCCGCATGACCGGGCTGGGCACGAGGGCGTCGCGGCTGGGGCCGTGGGCGAGCAACTGTGCGTAGTTCCAGCCGTACCGGATGGCCTCCTCCGGTGTGCCGGCGGTGCCCTGCACCAGCAGCGTGGAGTCACCGCTGACCGCGGCGGCCAGATGCTCGGAGACCCAGGTCTTCGCCGTGCCGGGCACGCCGAGCAGGAGCAGGGCGCGGTCGGTGGCGAGCGTGGTGACGGCGACCTCGACGATGCGGCGCGGGCCGACGTACTTCGGTGTGATCACCGTGCCGTCCGGCAGCGTGCCGCCGAGCAGGTACGTCGCGACGGCCCACGGCGACAGCTTCCAGCGGACCGGACGCGGACGGTCGTCCTGCGCGGCCAGCGCGGCGAGTTCGCCGGCGAAGGCGTCCTCGGCGTGCGGTCGCAGCGCTTCCGCCTCGGTTACGTCCGCGGGTGCGCCCGCCCCCGTGTTCGCGGGCGCGGACCCGTTCTGGCCCGGGTCGACGGACGTCGGTTCTACGGACACAGGCATGGCTGAGTCCCCCTCCAGCTCGGCCGGTTCGGATCTGGCATCCACGTTGCACCACACCACTGACAATGCGTTCCGACCTGCGCAAACGCCCGGCCTGAGGCGCTCGCCGACCCGATTGTCAGTGGTGGGACCTACCTTCGATGGCATGACTCAGCAGGGGGTGCGCTGGACCGCGGACCAGGTGCTGGCACTGGCGCCTGACGCGGCATCACGCAAAGCGGGGAGCAAACTCGGCGCGGCGGGGCCGTGGTCCGAGGCGGGGAGTTCCGACGAGGGGACGGTGTGGGGGCTGTGCAAGGGCAGCGGCAGCAAGCCGTATCAGACGGTCGTCGACATCGCGGACGCCTCCGGGCCCGCGTACAAGTGCAGTTGCCCGAGCCGCAAGTTCCCGTGCAAGCACGCGCTCGGGCTGCTGATCCTCTGGGCGGGCGGCGAGGGAGCGGTGCCGACGGGAGAGGCACCGGAGTGGGCCGGGCAGTGGATAGCGGGGCGGCGTAGCCGCGCGGAGGAGAAGAAGGCCGCGGACAGCTCCGGTTCGCCGTCCGGATCCGCTGATCCGGAGGCGGCGCGCCGCCGGGCGGAACGGCGGGCGGAGCGGGTCACTTCGGGTGCGGTGGAGCTGGAGCAGCGCCTGGCGGATCTGTTGCGCGCCGGTCTGGCGACGGCGGAGCAGTCGGGTTACGGCCTGTGGGAGGAGACGGCGGCCCGCATGGTCGACGCCCAGGCGCAGGGCCTGGCCGGCCGGGTACGGGAGTTGGGGGCCATCCCGTCCACGGGGCCGGGCTGGCCGGTGCGCCTGCTGGAGGAGTGCGCGCTGCTGCATCTTCTCGGTCAGGGCTGGCTGCGCCGCGAGCGGCTGCCCGAGGCCCTCGCCGCCACGGTCCGCTCCCGCATCGGCCTGCCGGCCTCCGCGGACGGCAAGCCGGTGCGGGACCGCTGGCTGGTGCTCGCCCAGTACGACACGGCGGACACGCGCCTGACGACCCGCCGGATCTGGCTGCACGGCGCCGACTCGGACCGGACCGTGCTGCTCCTCTCCTACGGCGCCGCCGGCCGCGCCCCGGAGCTGGCGCTGCCGGTGGGACTGGCCCTGGAGGCGGAGGTGTCCGCCTACCCGGGCGCCGGGCAGCTGCGGGTGGCCCTGGGCGAACAGTTCGCACCGCCCGTGCCGACGGCGATACGCCCGCGGGGCGTGACGACGTCCCAGGCGGCCGCCCGTTACGGCGACGCCCTGCGCGACGATCCCTGGCTGGAGTCCGTCCCGGTGACGCTGGGCCGGGTCGTCCCCACTCCGGACGGCGACTCCTGGCAGTTGGCGGACGCGGACGAGGACGCGGCGTTGCCGCTCACTGCCTCCGCGCGCTCCCGGCCGGGTCTTTGGCGGCTCGTCGCGCTGTCGGGCGGCGCGCCGGTCAGGGTCTTCGGCGAATGCGGCCACCAGGGCTTCACGCCTCTGACGGCCTGGCCCGAGGGCCCGGGCGACGCGATAGCCCTGTGCTGAGCCGACTTCGATCCCGACACCAACGTCAACGTGATCGCCGGAGCCGACGGCCCGGCCTTTCCGACCCGGCCCACGCCTCTCTCAAATCCGCGAATTTTTCAGGCATCCCGGGACAACCGGTAAGGGTGAGCCTTCAACCACCCCCGGGCGCCCCACGGAAAGGAAGCTCATGAACAGGACCTCCGCTCCTGTGGACGCGCCCGCGACGGGCGCCTGGGAGGGGCTCGTCACCACGGCTCTGCTGGGCACGGACCGGCGCACCCCGCCGGGCACCGGGCCGGGCCCGGAGGCACCGGTGGCCCTGCTGGACGCGGCGGCCGTGGAGACCGTACGCCGACGGGCCGGTCTGCGTCCGGCGCGGGCGGCGGAGCGTCCGCAGCCGGCCCCGGAGGACCCGCGTCCGCCGCTGCCGCCTGCGGCTGCCCGCAGACTCGCGCTGCTGCTGGCCGACCGCCCCGGCGCGTCCGGCGGCGGCCGCCGGGGCACCGCGCCCGACCTGACGGAGCTGCTGCCCCAGTGGCTCACGGCGGCCAACGCCCGTGGTTTCGCACCGCCTCCGCAGCTGCTTCCCGCGTTGCTGGACGCGGCCCGGGGGCGTACCGACCTGCGTCCGTCGGCGCTGGAGTTCGCGGGGCCGCGGGCCCTGTGGCTGGCGCGGCTGAACTCTGACTGGCGGTTCGCCCTGCGCTCGACACCGGGCGGCGGAGCGGCCCTGCCCCATCTCGAGGACGACGACGGCGTCCGGCAGCTGTGGCAGGAGGGTCTGTTCGCCGAACGGGTCGCCCTGCTGTCCGCCCTGCGCTCCCGCGACCCTGCCGCCGCGCGCGATCTGCTCGCGACGACCTGGTCGACGGAACGGGCCGAGGACCGGCTGATGTTCCTCGACTCCCTGCGCACGGGCCTGGGCCCGGACGACGAGCCGTTCCTGGAGCAGGCTTTGGCCGACCGCAGCCGCAACGTCCGGGCGACGGCGGCGGAACTGCTGTCGGCGCTGCCCGGTTCGGCGCTCGCCGCGCGGATGGCGGTCAGGGCGGAGGCGTGCGTGGCGATCGACCACACCCAGGCCACCCAGGACAACCGGGCCAACCAGGCCAATCAGGCAGCGGGGGTCACCCAGCCTTCGGGAGGCACCGTGGCCACGCCGACGATCGCCGTCGAAGCGCCGCACGAATGCGATCCGGGCATGGAGCGCGACGGCGTCGTGGCGAAGGCGCCCACCGGACGGGGTGAACGGTCCTGGTGGTTCGGCCAGTTGGTCGAGGCGGCCCCGCTGGGGACCTGGCCGCGGCGGCTGGGCGGGCGGACGCCCCGGGAGATCGTTGCCCTGCCGGTCACGGACGACTGGCAGGGCGAACTGCACGCGGCGTGGTGCCGGGCCGCCGTGCGTCAGCGGGACGCCGAGTGGTCGCGCGCGCTGCTCGGGGAGCCCTCGGCGCCGGAGGCGGGCGGCCCAGGCGCGGTGTCCCTGGCCGAACGCGCCAAGCTGCTCGGCGCGCTGGACGCCGCCGAGCGGGCCGAGTGGGTGGCCGGCTTCATCGCGACGCACGGCCTGTCCGAAGCGTTTCAGCTGCTCGGGGTGTGTGCGGTGCCGTGGGCGCCGCCGCTTGGCCGGGCGGTGGTGGACGCGCTCAACATCGCGCGGGACGCGGGGAGTTATCCATGGAGTTTCAGCGGAGTCATGGGCCTGGCGGAGCGTTGCCTCGATCCGTCCGAGGCCGGCCGCCTCGACGCCCTGCTGGCCGTACCGGACGAGCCGGAGAACGCCTCACCCGGCGCCGGGGGCTACTGGGCGGAGGCCTTCCAGCGCCTGGTCACGACGTTGCGCCTGCGGGCGGCGATGACCGAGGAGCTGAACACTCCCTGACCACGGCCCGCTTCTCGGAGCCGACAGGAGCCGCAGGGGCCGAGCCTGTTGCCGTCACGGCAGAGGGCGATCACCCACCGACGACACCCCGGGCCACCGGTCCGAACCCCGGTGCCACCGGCCCGGATCTGGGCGCCACCGGCCCGGACTTCGGCGCCACCGGCCCGAACCTCAGGGCCACCGGCCCGGACCTCGGCGCCACCGCCGGAGGCCTACGCCCCGGCCGGCTGGCGTGCGTTCGCCCGGACCCAGTCCACGATCGACGCCGTCGTCGCGCCGGGCGTGAAGATCTCCGCGACGCCCTTCTCCTTCAGCAGGGGAATGTCCGCCTCGGGGATGATCCCGCCGCCGAAGACCAGGATGTCCTCCGCGTCCCGCTCCTTGAGCAGGTCGATCACCGCCGCGAAGAGCGTGTTGTGCGCGCCGGACAGGATGGACAGCCCGATCGCGTCGGCGTCCTCCTGGAGCGCCGTGTCGACGATCTGCTCGGGAGTCTGGTGGAGCCCGGTGTAGATGACCTCCATACCGGCGTCGCGCAGGGCCCGTGCGATCACCTTTGCCCCGCGATCGTGGCCGTCGAGCCCCGGCTTCGCCACCACCACGCGGATCGGACCGGCTGCCACACCCATCACTGCCTCCATGAAGCGACTACATCCATCCGTACCGACAAGTACCGCACACATCGCGCACGCCGTACAGCACGGACACCCCGCCCCGAAATGTCCGGGCAAGTGAACGAACGTTATCTCCGCGATCCCGCGACCGGCAGTTTCACGGTGCGGACCGAGGGGGAAATCACACGATGGGACAAGCGCAAGGGGAGCCGCGACGAAGTCGCCGTACCGCCACCCCACCCACCACGCACAGCGGCGGTACGGCACTTCGGCGAAGGCACGCGGGACACGCAGGGCACGCACAGCACGCAGGGCAGACACGGCGCAACAGCGGGGAGCCTCGTCGCCGCACCGGCAGGGGACCTCGTCGTACCACTGGCGTCACATGCGCCACTAGCCGCGCTCCTTCCCCGCGGCTCACGCCGCTCACGCAGTCATCGGCCGTCTTCGCCGCTGCTTTCCACGAGTGCACACGGGGGGCGGCTGTCCTCCCGCGTGCCGACAGGAGGTCGGCCATGAAGGTCACCAGGGCTGCTCTGCCCTTTCTTCCGTTCTGCCAGCGTCTGCTGCCGAGCCGCCTGGCGGGACTCTCCCTGGCGCTCCTGAAGGCCACGGCCCTGGAGATCGCGATTCTGGCCGGGCATCTCCTCCTCTATCCCTCCGGCATCACGCAGGAGCGACGGGCCCCCACCCCGGCCCTGCCCACGGCCGGCGCCGCCCAACTGCCCACGGAGGCCAAGCCCCCGGTCGTCCTGCTGCACGGCTTCATCGACAACCGCTCGGTCTTCGTCCTGCTCCGCCGCAGCCTCGCCCAGCACGGCAGGCAGCAGATCGAGTCCCTCAACTACTCGCCGCTGACCCGCGACATACGCGCCGCGGCCGAGCTGTTCGGCCGGCACATAGAGGAGGTCTGCGAGCGCACCGGGTCCCCACAGGTCGACGTCGTCGGGCACAGCCTCGGCGGCCTGATAGCGCGTTACTACGTGCAGCGCCTCGGCGGCGACACGCGCGTGCGGACCCTCGTGACACTCGGCACGCCGCATTCGGGCACCCGAGTGGTGCCCCTGGCCGACGCACACCCCATCGTGCGCCAGATGCGCCCCGGCTCACCGGTGCTCGAGGAGCTCACTCGGCCGGCCCCGGGCTGCCGTACGCACTTCGTCAGCTTCTGGAGCGACTTGGACCACGTGATGGATCCGCTGGAGACGGCCTGTATCGACCATCCCGATCTGACGGCTGAGAACGTGCGGGTGACCGGCATCGGCCATCTCGCCCTGCCCGTGCACCCCGCTGTCGCCAACGGAATACGACAGGTCCTCGACACGGCCCGCCCGGGTGAACCGGCCGCCGGCCGGACCGGCGGTCTGACGGTGGCCTGAGACTCGTCATACAGCCGGCACACAGCGTCGAAGCACCGATCAGCCTCGAACAAACTTCGAACACAGGGCCAAGCTCGTGCCCGCAGTCCGCCAAAACACGGCCGAATGCCCGTTTCCTGCGCGCGCGAAACCTGCCGAAGATTGTCGTGCCCGCGTACCGCCGGGTACAGTCGCCGCACTGCTCTGGCAGCCCCTGTTGTCGAGGCGAAAGAGAAGTTGGTGAACGACCGTCACCCGTCGGGGACCATCACCCCGGCTCCGGCTTCCGACGCCGACTCGGCGCACTACGCGTCGTACGGCACCCAGGAAGCCCAGTACGGCGACTTCACCACGTACGGCGACCACGCCGCTACTGGATTTGACGCCACGGGTACCGACGGCACCGGTTTCGCCGCCACCGGCCACACCACCGCGACCTTCGCCACCGATCCCCTCTTCGGTGACATGCCGGGCAGCGGCCACGACACGGGCACGTACGACACCGGCCACTGGCCCACCGGCCAGCACGAGAACCCGCATTACGACGCGTACGCGGCCCAGCACCACGCCTCCTACGACACCGGCGTCTACGACACGACGACCTGGACGGGCGAGCAGCAGCCGCTCTCGGTCATCCCGCCGCAGGCCACCTCCCCGGACGCCACCGGGCAGTGGGACGCCGACGCCTGGCTCCAGCCCGACCAGTCCGGCAATCCGGCCGACCGGACCCAGCAGTGGGAATGGGGCACGCAGGCCTTCGACACCGGTGCCTACGACGCCACGCAGTGGAACACCGACGGCGCCGCCGCCTCGGCGCCCGACGCGTACGAGCAGCACGGCGAAACCTTCGAGCAGCACGAGACCGCGACGTTCGAGCAGGTCGCCTACGACGAAGCCGCCGGAGCCGCCGACCACGACCCCACCGCGGACGGCGGCGAGCCGGCCGCCACGGGCGAACTGCCCACCGTCACCCCGCTCCTGGACGGCCAGGAAGAGGCCGGCCCGCGCGCCGCCTCACGGGCGGCCTCGCGCGCCGGGTCCCGTTCCCGCCGCCGTACGCCCCCCAAGCGCTCGGCGCTGATGACCATCGCGGTGCCCTCGGCCTGCGTGATGGGCGTCGCGGGGATCGCCGCCGCCTCCGTCGGCAGCCTCACCGACGACGGCGCCGTGGAGGCGCAGACGACCGCGGCGGACGTGCAGCCCGTGAAACCGGCCACCGCCAACAACAAGCTGGACACGCAGCTTCAGAGCCTCGCCGCCGGCGCCGACGACTTCGCCGACCGGGCCAGCCGCACGCAGGAGCGCATCGACCTCAAGGCCCAGCAGGCCGCCGAGCGGAAGCGAGCGGCGGAGGAGGCGGCCCGCAAGGAGCGGCTGCGCCCGAAGTTCGCCCTGCCGGTCGCCCGGCACGGACTCAGCGCCTACTACGGCCAGTCCGGCATCAACTGGATGTCCCTGCACTCCGGCATCGACTTCCCCGTCTCGTACGGCACGACCGTGATGGCCGCGACCGACGGCACCGTGCGCACGCAATGGAACAGCGCGTACGGCAACATGATGATCGTGACCGCGAAGGACGGCACGGAGACGTGGTACTGCCACCTCTCCACCTACACGGTCCCCTCCGGTACGACCGTGAAGGCCGGCGATCCGATCGCGCGCTCCGGCAACTCCGGCAACTCGACCGGTCCTCACCTGCACTTCGAGGTGCGCCCGGCCGGCGGCTCGGCGATCGACCCGCTCCCGTGGCTGCGCAGCCACGGCATCGACCCGACGTAACGTCCCGGCAGCCCCCGCCGGTCGCCCGGCAGGGGCTGGTCTCTGCCTACAACTTCTCCACCGGCGCGTACCGCAGCAGCAGCCGCTTGGGCTTGGTGTCCCCGAAGTCGATGGTCGCCTCGGCGTTCGCGCCCGTGCCCTTGACCCCGACGACGGTCCCGAGACCGAACTGGTCGTGCGTGACCCGGTCCCCGACCGCCAGCCCCACGACCGGCTTCTCGGAGGTGCGGCGCGTGGCGAAACCGGACGCGCCCGACGCCGACGAACGCGAACGGGACGACGACAGCGAGGCCGCCACCCCGGAGACCGGCCCGGAGGACGCGGGCGCGGTCGCTCCCGTCCGCTTCCACTCCACGTAGGTCGGCGGGATCTCCTCCAGGAACCGGGAGGGCGGGTTGTACGAGGGCTGGCCCCAGGCGCTGCGCAGGGTGGACCGCGTCAGATACAGCCGCTCCCGCGCGCGCGTGATGCCGACGTACGCCAGGCGCCGCTCCTCCTCCAGCTCCTTGGTCTGGCCGAGGGCGCGCATGTGCGGGAAGACGCCGTCCTCCATGCCGGTGAGGAAGACGACAGGGAACTCCAGGCCCTTGGCGGTGTGCAGGGTCATCAGCGTGATGACGCCGTCGCCGTCCTCCTCGTCGGGGATCTGGTCGGAGTCGGCGACCAGCGCGACCTGTTCGAGGAAGTCGGACAGCGTGCCCCCCGGGGCGGCCGCTCCCGGGGTCTCCGCGCCCTCGCCGCGCTCCTGCTCGAACTCCATGGCGACGGCGGCGAGTTCCTGGAGGTTCTCGATCCGGGTCTCGTCCTGCGGGTCGGTGGAGGCCTGCAACTCGGCGAGGTAGCCGGTGCGTTCCAGCACGGCCTCCAGCACCGTGGCCGGTCCGGCGCCGGACTCGACGATCGTACGGAGGTCCTCCATCAGCGTGTTGAACCGCTTGACGGCGTTGGTGGAGCGCGCGGCCATGCCGTACGCCTCGTCGACGCGCTTCAGCGCCTGCGGGAAGCTGATCTTCTCCCGCTGGGCCAGGGCGTCGATCATCGCCTCGGCACGGTCGCCGATGCCCCGCTTGGGGACGTTGAGGATCCGGCGCAGCGGCACCGAGTCCTCCGGGTTGGCGAGCACACGCAGGTAGGCCAGGACGTCCCGGACCTCCTTGCGCTCGTAGAAGCGGACGCCGCCGACGACCTTGTAGGGCAGGCCGACGCGGATGAAGATCTCTTCGAAGACACGGGACTGGGCGTTGGTGCGGTAGAAGACGGCGACGTCGCCGGCCTTGGCCTCGCCGGCGTCGGTGAGGCGGTCTATCTCGTCGGCGACGAACTGCGCCTCGTCGTGCTCGGTGTCGGCGACGTAGCCGGTGATCGTGGCGCCCGCGCCCGCGTTGGTCCACAGGTTCTTGGGGCGGCGGGACTCGTTGCGCTCGATGACCGCGTTGGCCGCGCTGAGGATCGTCTGGGTGGAGCGGTAGTTCTGCTCCAGCAGGATCGTCGTCGCGTCCGGGTAGTCCTCCTCGAACTGGAGGATGTTGCGGATCGTCGCGCCGCGGAAGGCGTAGATCGACTGGTCGGCGTCACCCACCACGCACAGCTCGGCGGGCGGGACGTCGTCCGGGCCGGGCGGTACGTCGACGGGGTGCTCGGAGGTGCCGACGAGCTCCCGGACGAGGGCGTACTGGGCGTGGTTGGTGTCCTGGTACTCATCCACCAGCACATGGCGGAAGCGGCGGCGGTAGTGCTCGGCGACGTCCGGGAAGGCACGGAGCAGGTTGACCGTCGTCATGATCAGGTCGTCGAAGTCGAGGGCGTTCGCCTCGCGCAGCCGCGACTGGTACATCGCGTAGGCCTGGGCGAGGGTCTTCTCGAAGCCGTCGGAGGCTTGGGCGGCGAAGTCCTCCTCGTCGATCAGCTCGTTCTTCAGATTGCTGATCTTGGCGCTGAAGGACTTCGGCGGGAAGCGCTTGGGGTCGAGGTCCAGGTCGCGGCAGACCAGGGCCATCAGGCGCTTGGAGTCGGCGGCGTCGTAGATCGAGAAGGAGGACGTGAAGCCGAGCTTCTTGCTCTCGCGCCGCAGGATGCGCACGCACGCGCTGTGGAAGGTCATCACCCACATCGCGTTCGCCCGCGGGCCGACGAGCTGCTCGACGCGTTCCTTCATCTCGCCCGCGGCCTTGTTGGTGAAGGTGATCGCGAGGATCTGGCCCGGGTGCACTCCCCGCTCGGCGAGCAGGTGGGCGATGCGGTGCGTGAGCACGCGGGTCTTGCCGGAGCCGGCGCCGGCCACGATGAGCAGCGGGGAGCCGGAGTGGACGACGGCGGCGCGCTGGTTGTCGTTCAGCCCCTCCAGGAGGGTGGCGGTGTCCACCACCGGGCGCGGGGCGCCGTCGCGGTAGTAGGCGTCCCGGTCCGGGGGCACGTCGAACTTCCCGCCGAACAGATCGTCCGGAACCGGCTCCGGTACGTGATCGTCCTCGGGTGGCGGCGGGGGCTCGTCCGCGGGGCCCCGCTGGGCCTGGAGGTCCGCCAGGAAGCTGTCGTCAAAGAGGCTGCTCATCGCTCTCCGAGTCTAGGGCGCCCCACTGACAGCCCGCCGCCGCCCCGAGAACATCGCCGAAAGGATCCCCTCGTCACCCTGCATCCCCGCACGATCACAGCCCGCTACGCCGTCACAATTATGACGAACTCATGACCAAACCTCCTCCGCCGATGACGCTCGGCGACGCCCTCGGCTAAGGTCACGAAAATGTATCGGGCATATCGCCCATCAACCTTCACAAGGGCCACACGAGTTGGCTACCGTGCGGGCAGGCCGCACGACCCCCACCGGCGAACGTCGCCGGGCCGCGCGGCCTCCGCCGAGTCCGGTGTGCCGCAGCGGCAGCCGGAGCCGGGGACCCAACCGAGAACTCTGGGGTGAATCGGCCCCGCTCCCTTCGCGGAGACGGCCGTAGGGCAACCCTTCCGATGTACCCGCCCGAACCCGACAGCTAACCCGGTAGGCGGAGCATGGAAGGAGTCGCCTCCCTTGGCGTCGCACCGCAAGTCGCGTCCCGCGGGTACGCGCGTCGCAGGCATACGGACCCCCGCCCTCGCAACGGCGGCCCTCACGTCCGTGGCCCTGCTGTCCCAGTCGGCCAACGCCGCCCCCGAGGCCGACGACAAGCCGAGCCTGGAAGAAGTCGAGAAGAAGGTCGACGACCTCTACCGCCAGGCCGAGTCGGCCACCGACAAGTACAACGCGGCCAAGGAGAAGACCGCGAAGCAGCGCAAGCGCGTCGACACCCTCCTCGACGGTGTCGCGCAGCGCACCCAGAAGCTCAACGAGGCACGGGAGAAGCTGGGTTCCTTCGCCGCCGCCCAGTACCGCACCGGCGCCTCCGCGCCGGACACGGCGACGTTCCTGCTCGCGGACACCCCGCAGGACTACTTCGACCAGACCCAGCTGATGGACCGGATGACCGGCCGTCAGAAGATCGCGGTCGACGACTACGTCACCCAGCAGTCCGAGACGATGAAGAAGCGTCAGGAGGCCACCGAGAGCCTCCAGACGCTCAACGAGACGCAGGGCGACCTGAAGACGGCCAAGGCGACCGTCCAGCGCAAGCTCGCCGACGCGCGCGAACTGCTGTCGAAGCTGACCGCCGAGGAGAAGGCGCGGCTCGCGGCGATCGAGAGGGAGAAGCAGCAGGAGGCCGCCCGCAAGGCCGCCGAGCTGGCCCGGCAGCAGGCCGCACAGCAGCGGGCGCAGGAGGAGGCCGCCCAGCAGCAGGAGAGCGGTTCGTCCTCGCCGTCGGGCTCGTCCTCCACGGGCTCGTCCTCCTCGACGGCCCCGGCAGACTCCTCGTACGCCACCAAGGCCGAGAAGGCCCTCGCCTTCGCCCGCGCCCAGATCGGCAAGCCGTACGTCTGGGGCGCCGTCGGTCCCGGCTCCTACGACTGCTCCGGCCTCACCCAGGCCGCGTGGAAGGCCGCGGGCGTCACCCTGCCGCGCACGACCTGGGACCAGGTCAACGCCGGCACGACCGTTTCCCTGGCCAACGCACAGCCCGGTGACCTGGTCTTCTTCTACGACGACCTCTCACACGTCGGCATCTACATCGGCAACGGCATGATGATCCACGCCCCGAAGCCCGGCACCTATGTGCGCGAGGAGTCGATCTACTACGACGGCGAGTCGTCGATCCACAGCGTGGTGCGGCCGGCCTGAGAGCCCGTACGTCACCGAGGGCACGCGCGCGTGAGGGCGCTCACGCTTTTTGAAGCGCACGCGCGCGTGCCCCGTTTTTGAAGGCAGGCGCGCGTGCCCCGCATGGAACGGACGCGGCGCCTCCTAGCATCGGCTCCATGCCCGGCCCCTCCCCCTCCACCGCCTGGTGGGCGCAGCGAGCGCCGTCCGCGAGTGCCGCCGTGCTGGCGACCGGCACCCTGGCGGTCGGACTGGATCTGGCGGGGTACGGCGTCCTCTCCCGCATCGCCCTCGGCCTGGCCTGCGCGGCCTGGCTGATGCTCGCCGCGGACTTCACCCTGCGGCTGCTGCTCGCCGGCACGCGATGGCGGGCGTACGCGGCGGTGCCGGGCCTCCTGGACACCGTGGCGACGGCCGCCCTCACCACCGTGGCGGCGACGGCCGTCCTGGGCACCGGCTTCTCGGCGGCCGGCTCGCAGTCCCTGGCGGCGGCACTGCTGGTGCTGGCCGTACTGCTCTGGCCCGTGCCGCTGGCCCTCCCCGCGCAGGACGGGGAGCGGCGCCGGCCCGGGACGGTGTTCGCGCGCTGCATGGCCACGCAGGGCCTAGCCGTGCTCGGTGCCACGCTGGCCGCGGCCGAGTCGGCGGCCTGGCTCGCGCACGCGGCGCTGGTGCTGTTCTGGCTGGGGCTCGTGCTGTACGTCCTCGCCCTGGCCCGTTTCGATGTGCGGCAGGTGGCCGAGGGGCGCGGCGACCACTGGCTCGCGAGCGGGGCGCTCGCCATCTCGGCACTGGCCGGGGCGCGGCTCATCAGCTCCGACAGCGCACGCCTGTACCTGTGGAACGACGACGACCGCGGCGTCCTGCGCCGTGTGACGGCCGTACTGCTCGTGCTCGCACTGGCCGGCTGCGCCGTCCTGCTCGCGGCCGAGTTCCTGCGGCCGCGGCCCCGTCACGACATCCGGCGCTGGGCCAGCGTGTTCGCCTGGGCCAAGACTGCGGCGGCGGCACTGGCCGTCGCCGCGGCCCTCGACGTCTCCTGGCTCGACGGCCTCGGGGAGGTCTTGCTGTGGGTCACGGTGGCCGCGTGGCTCGCAGCCACTTCCTGGGCGGTCGCCTCGGCCCGGACCTACGTCCTGCCCGGCCGGGTCAGGTCCAGAGCACGGCGATGAAGATGTTCGCCGTGGTCAGCGCCCCGACCAGGCCGAACAGGCCCTTGTCCACCTTCTCGTCGTCCCGTTTCACGTAGACCAGGCCGAGGATCACGATCAGCAGGGCCAGCTTCACGCCGATCTTGATGTTGTTCACGGTCTGGCCGTCGGCCTGGTTGAGGCCGACCAGGATCACACCGGTGACCAGCATCGTCAGCGCGCCGTGCAGCATCGCGGGGGTGTAGCGGGCGGTGCCCGCGCCCATCGCCTTCATCTGGGTGAGGAAACCGCCCAGGAGGGCCGCGATGCCGATGATGTGGAGGCCGACGAAGAGGTGGATGAGTACGTCCATGAGGCCGGAGCCTAATCAGGGGCTCCACAGCCGCCCGACACCGGCCCGTCGGATGCATATATGCGCCCCATAGCACCCGCCGACGGTCCCGCGCCCATGATTCTGCGCATCGGTCATCACGCTGAGTTAAGACGACGGCGGCGAGACCACCTCACGGTCGCATACGGTCACCGCCGGTCCTCTCGGAACACTTCCGCGCACCCGCCACCGGGCCGCCGCGGCGAGGTTTAGCGTCCTCCCCCAGGTGCCCGGCTCCCCACCGCCGCCCGGGCCAGGGGCGGCAGTCGGACACCACCGCCGAGAAGGTCCGGCGGCGGTCCGCTTCCCCTGTGCGGGCCGTCGCCGGACGCGCAGGCCGCCCGTCCGCTCCCCCCTGGCGGCCGTACGCACCCGTCGGCGGTCGCAGGAAAGGACGTGGCCCCCAGGTGGCAGCGCATCGCAAGCCCCGCCAGCGCTCCGCGAGCGGCAGCAAGGCCCGTACGGCCGCCACGATCGCCCTGGCGGGCGCGGCGACCGCGACGGGCTTCGACGGCACCGGACACGCCGAACCCGAGCTCACCCCCGGCCAGGTCAGGGCCAAGGTGGACGCGCTGTACCAGGAGGCGGAGGCCGCCACCGAGAAGTACAACGGCGCGAAGGAGAAGGCGGAGGCGACCGGACAGCGGCTGAAGGACCTCCAGGACCAGGCGGCACGCAAGGAGGAACGGCTCAACGCCGCCCGCGAGGCACTGGGTTCGGTCGCCGCCGCCCAGTACCGCGGGGGCGGCCTCGACCCGGCGGTCCAGCTCGCCCTGTCCGACGATCCCGACCGGTACCTCCAGAACGCCGAGTTCGTCGAGCGGACCGGCAACCGGCAGCAGGCCGACGTCGCCCGCGTACGCCGCCAGCTCCGGGAGATCGAGCAGCTGCGCGGGGCCGCCCACATCGAGCTGACCTCCCTGAAATCACGGCAGACGGAGCTGACGCGGCACAAGAAGACGATCACCGGCAAGCTGGGCTCCGCGCGTCAGCTGCTGTCCCGGCTCAGCGCGCAGGAACGTGCCCGCATCAGCGACACGAGGGGCGCGGACCGCGCCTCACGCTCCTCGGCGGGTGCCCGTGACGGCCTGACCACCCCCGGGTCCGTCAACGCCCAGGCACCCAACGCCCGCGCTGCCGCCGCCGTGTCCTACGCCTACCGGAAGCTCGGCAGCCCCTACGTCTGGGGCGCGACCGGACCGAACGCCTTCGACTGCTCGGGCCTCGTCCAGGCCGCGTACCGCTCCGCGGGTGTCTCCCTGCCCCGCACGACGTACTCCCAGATCGACGCGGGCCGCCGCGTCTCCCGCTCCGAACTTCTCCCCGGGGACCTGGTGTTCTTCTACGCCGGCATCAGTCACGTCGGCATCTATGTGGGCAACGGCCGGATGATCCACGCCCCGAACCCCTCCGCGCCGGTCCGGGTCGCCCCGCTCGACGAGATGCCGTTCACGGGCGCCACCCGGGTGGTGTGACCGGGTGTGGCGGCAGCACCGTCACCGCACCTGCCGCTTCCCCCCGTCGTCAGACGGCCCGGGCTTCCCGCGTCACACCAGCCGCCGTGCCGTCGCCCACCGCGTCAGCTCGTGCCGGTTGGAGAGCTGGAGCTTGCGCAGGACCGCCGAGACGTGCGACTCGACCGTCTTCACCGAGATGAACAGCTGCTTGGCGATCTCCTTGTACGCGTATCCCCGGGCGATGAGCCGCAGCACCTCACGCTCGCGCTGGGTGAGGCGGTCCAGGTCCTCGTCGACCGGCGGCGCGTCCGTGGAGGCGAAGGCGTCGAGGACGAACCCGGCCAGCCGCGGGGAGAAGACCGCGTCGCCCTCCTGGACACGGAAGATGGAGTCGACGAGGTCCGTGCCGGTGATCGTCTTGGTGACGTACCCGCGGGCCCCGCCCCGGATCACGCCGATCACGTCCTCGGCGGCGTCCGACACGGACAGCGCCAGGAAACGGACGGGCTGCTCGGCGTCGGCCATCAACGGGGCGCAGCGGCGCAGCACTTCGACACCGCCGCCACCGGGCAGGTGCACGTCGAGGAGGACCACCTCGGGCCGGGTCGCGGTGATGACCGTGACCGCCTGGTCGACGTCCGCGGCCTCGCCGACGACCTCGACACCGGTCTGCTCGGTCTGGCCGATCTCGGCCTGGACCCCCGTACGGAACATGCGGTGGTCGTCCACGAGGACCACGCGCACACGACGCCCGCCGGTGCCACCGCCCGGCTCCCCGGGCCCGGCCGCCTCCGCCGATCCCGCCGTACTGTTCGCTTCGGTCGGGTCGCTCATGACGTCTTATCCGCCCTCTCCATCTCCAGCTCGACCTCCGTGCCGCCGTCCGGTACCGCGCGCAGCCGCGCCGTACCGCCGTTGCGCTCCATGCGGCCGATGATCGATTCTCTGACACCCATCCGGTCGGCGGGTATCGAGTCGAGGTCGAAGCCGGGGCCGCGGTCACGGACGGACACGAAGACCGTCTTCCCCTCGACCTCGGCGAAGACCTGGACGGCTCCGCCCTCGCCACCGTACTTGGCGGCGTTGACCATTGCCTCACGCGCGGCCTGCATCTGTGCGGCAATTCTCTCGTCGAGCGGGCAGTCGCCCACGACCACGACCTCGATGGGCACGCCGTGCTTGTCCTCCACCTCGGCCGCGTTGCGCCGCACGGCGTCGGCGAGCGTGGTGGGTTCGTCGGCCTCGTCCTTGCCGGTGCCCTCGGGCTTGTAGAGCCAGGTGCGCAGATCGCGCTCCTGGGCGCGGGCGAGGCGGCGCACCTCGTTCGCGTTCTCCGCGTTGCGCTGGATCAGGGTGAGGGTGTGCAGCACCGAGTCGTGCACATGCGCGGCGACCTCGGCGCGCTCCTGGGCGCGGATGCGCATCAGGCGCTCCTCGGAGAGGTCCTGGGTCATGCGCACCAGATACGGCCCGGCGAGCAGCGTTATCCCGACGAGGACCGCGAGCGCCGCCTGAAGGACGGAGCCGAGGTGGGCGGCGGAGCCCTGCAGCACGAAGATGCCGGAGACGCCGGCGGTCACCAGCAGCACCCCGCCCACCGAGCGCAGCAGCGTGACCGTGCGCCGGCGGCGGCCGACCTCGACCCAGCGGGCCCGGCGGGCGTTGTCCGCCTGCCGCCAGACCAGGGCGACGCCCGCGCCTACGAGCACGGTCGGCCACAGATACGCCCTGGCCCCGCCGCTGAGGTTCACATTGCCCACGAACACCATGGCCACGACGACCATCAGGAGCAGGGCCACGATCTGGCCCTTGTCGGGTCTGCGGGCGACGAGTCTGCGGCGGCCGTCGGGAGAGGTCTCCGAGGCGACCAGCGACGGCGGCTTCTGTGCGTCGACCCCGCCGACGCCGAGCGGGACGAAGAACCAGAACGCGGCGTACAGCAGCGCACCGAGGCCGTCGGCCATGAACAGGCCGACGAAGACGAGCCGTACCCAGATCACGGGCAGCCCGAGGTGCCCGGCGAGCCCTCGCGCCACACCACCGAGCCAGCGTCCGTCACTGCTGCGGTAGAGCTTGCGCGGCGGCCGCGGTTCGGCGAGTGGCGCTGCTGCGGCTTCCGACATGCCATTGATGGTCACACGGCCGCAAGGCCGGAGCATCAGGGTCGACCCCGGAGACTCCCCTGATCTCCGCACCCGGGCCCCTCGAACGCCTCCCGGGCCGTCCCTCAGGGCCGATATCAGGGTCCGGCCAGGGTCATTCCGACTGCCGCCGCACCGCCGCGCCCGTCACCATGGACCCATGACCGATCACGACCACGCCGCGACGGGTCCGGGACCCGGCTCCGGCCCGCGCCCCGCACCGGGCGCCGGGCCGCAGGATGCCGCGCCCGCCGCGGGCGCCGCCCCCGCCGGCTCCCCCGCTCCCCCGGGCGCGCACGGGCACGGGCGCGCGGGCGCGGAAGAACAGAGAGGGGGTTCGTCCGACGCGGCCGCCCCGGCCGGGGAGGCCGTCCCGCCCGGGCCACCGCACAGATTCCGGCGCGACCGCCGCCACAAGGCCCTGGCCGGCGTCTGCGCCGGGCTCGGGCGGCAGTGCGACATGGACCCGGTGATCTTCCGGATCACCCTCGCGGTGCTCTCCGCCACCGGCGGCATCGGCCTCATCTTCTACGGCTTCGCCTGGCTCCTCGTCCCGTACGACGACGAGGACGAGAACGAGGTGCGCAAGCTGCTGACCGGCCGCGTCGACGGCCAGGCCCTGACGGCCGTGCTGTTCGCGCTGGTGGGCTGCGGAGTGTTCCTGACCCTGCTGAACAACGGCGGGGTGCTGACCTTCGCCGTCGTCCTCTCCCTCCTCCTCGCCGGCGCCGGTTACTGGTCGCGGCAGCGCGGCACCCCGAGCCCCGATCCGCTGGCGGTCCAGGCCGTCGCCGATGCCCCGCCGGAGCCGCAGGCGCCGCCGGTGTTCATCACGTACCCCTCCTGGTGGCGCGACCCCATCGTCAAGGACGGCACCCACATCGGCGGTACGGGCTACCTCTGGGGCCCCCGCGACTCCCGCGACCTGGACGTCGCGGCAGCCGTCAACATCGGCCTCGGCGTCCGGCCCCGCGACCGCGAGGACATGCCCGCCCCGCACACCCGGCCGCCCAAGCCGCGCGGCCCCCGCTGGATCGGCGGCTCGGTCTTCCTGCTGGCCCTGCTGGCGGGCGCCCTGGGCACGGGCCTGACCTGGGATCAGCACCCTCTCGGCACGAGTCTCCAGACCGGCCTGTCCTGCGCACTCGCCGTCCTGGGCCTGGGCATAGCGGTCAGCGCCTTCCTGGGGCGGACCGGCGCGGGCTCGATCCTCCTGGCGATCATCACGGCCGGTCTGCTCGCCGGCTCGGCGGCACTGCCCAAGAACATCGGCACCCAGTGGGACCGCACGACCTGGCAGCCCGCCTCGGTGACGGACGTACGACAGCGGTACGACCTGGGCACAGGCGTAGGGACCCTGGACCTGACCCGGGTGGACATAGGCCGGAACCAGACCGTGACGACACGCGCCGACGTCGGCGTGGGCCAGGTGAAGGTGCTCGTGCCCGAGGACGTGACCGTGCGGCTCAGCGTCGACGTGGGGATCGGAGACCTTCAGCTGCCGGGCGACGACAAGAAGGACGTGGACGTGAAACCGGGCCAGCACCAGGAGATAACCCTCTCCCCCGCCGCGGGCGTCGAGAAGTCGGGCACCATCGACCTGGATCTCCAGGTCGGCATGGGACAGGCGGAGGTGGCCCGTGCTGCGTCATGAACTCCAGCCCGGAAGGCTGGTCGCCGGCACCCTCCTCGTCCTGGTGGGCGTCCTCTACGCCGGTGACGCGGGCGGCGCCTGGGAGACGCCCTGGTTCGTGGCGATACCCCTCGTCACGGGCGGGCTGTTCCTGGCCGGCGCGGTGGGGTTCCTGACGGGCCGTGTCCGCCGGCGCCGCGCGTCGGGCCGTACCGCCACCGACGAGCCCGGGCCGGACATGGCGGCCTGACGAGAGGCCCGCCCGCCGCCCGGCCCACTGCCGCTCGCTACCGGTAACCGCCTGTCCTCTGCCGTCGCCGCGACCGCAGCGCGGCATCCACGGAGAGGAGGGGAGCGCCCGCGAGGACGAGAGGAATCCAGGCCATGAGATAGGCGAGGTCGTTGCCGTAGTAGTACGGGTCGGAGGCCCAGCTCACGGTCAGCCACAGGCTGAGGGAGATGAGCGCGCCGCCGAGTGCGGCGAGGCGGGCGAAGAGGCCGAGCAGGGTGCCGATGCCGACGGCCAGTTCGCCGAAGGCGATGGTGTAGCCGAAGGCGACAGGGTTCTTCAGGGAGAGGTCGACCAGGGCGGGGATGGCTGAGGAGTCGCGGATGGCACGCATCATGTCGCCGATCGAGCCTGAACCGGCGTCCTGCATGAAGGCGCTGTCGGTGAGCTTGTCCAGGCCGGCGTAGATGAAGGTGACGCCGAGGAAGATCCGGAGCGGGAGGAGGGCGTAACGGACGGCGGTGTCCCGCCAGTCTCCTCCGCTGCCGAAGTGGGGGGTGTGCGTGTCCGATCTCATGCCGTGCGTCATCGCTGCTAGCCGCCTCTCGCCCGCCGGTGCCGAGACCCCCTCAACAGACCATACGTACGACAAACCGACCCGGCTCAATCCTGTGCGGCCGCTTTTGTTACCGGGGGGCCCGGCCCCGAGCGGCACGACCGCCCGCAGCCGGGCAGGACGGCCGGCCCTCACTCCGTCACGTCAGCCGGCCTCTACTCCGTCACATCAACCGCGTACCGGTTCGTCTCCACCCCCGCCGCCGTGACCACCTGTACCTCCACCCGCCCCGGCTCCACATCCGCCGGCACCGGCACGGTCAGCAGCGTGTCCGTCGGGTTGCTGAATCCCCCGGGTACCGGCACCAAGGGGACGTGCACATGCACGGCACCGACCCGGACCACCATCCGGGCCAGCCGGTCCGCCCCCTGCGCGCCCGGCGGCACGAACCCGGCGCCCCGGATCTCGATGTCGTCGCCCGTGCGGATCGGCCCGTCCAGGTCTCCCGCCTCCCTCGACCGCACGACGGAGAGGATGACCGGCCGGCCACCTTCCGCGTACTTGCCGGCCAGGTACGTCACCGCCGACACCAGGACCACCACCGCCAGCCCCCACGGCAGATCCGGCAGCTGGTCCGGCCGCCTGGCCAGCCGTACCGCCGCGAAGACCAGGGCGACGCCGCTGATCACGACGTACTGGATGTCGGCGAAGGTGCCCCGGCCCGCGTCGTCGGTCAGCAGGTCGGCGGCTCGCGGCCGGTCGGCCGGCACCTTCTGGAGCCGTTGCCCCAGCACCCGCAGCCCGACCACCCGCCGCACGAGCACGGCGATCCCGCACACCACGGCGAGCACGGTCACGACCCCCGCCCCGCGGGCGAGTTCCAGCCCGGACAGCAGCGCGTCCCGGTCGGTGTGCCGGGAGGCGCCCGCCAGCCGTCCGGCCAGCACGAGCACCGAGTAGGCCACGAAGAGCACCCACGCCCCGGCGACCGTACGGGAGGTGGACAGCCGGTTGTCCTCGCCGATGAGGGGCGCCAGCGCACCGCCCTTCGCCCGGTGGAACCACGACGCCGCCGTCAGCGCTCCGGCGACCGCCAGCGCGGCGGCCAGCCCGGCCGTACGGGCCGCCGTCCAGCCCGCACCGACCGCGGTGAGGGACTGACCGAGCAGCAACAGCACGACGGCCGCCCACACCACACCCGCCGTGCGGCGCCACAGGCCTGCCAGCCAGGCCTTGCCCTCGGCCCGGCCGCGCTCGGCGACGAGTTCCGCGGACTGCGCCAGTTCCTCCGA
The DNA here is from genome assembly GCF_029813805.1 of Streptomyces sp. DH10. Lineage (NCBI taxonomy): Bacteria > Bacillati > Actinomycetota > Actinomycetes > Kitasatosporales > Streptomycetaceae > Streptomyces > Streptomyces sp. DH10. The sequence continues at coordinate 399,238 of NZ_JARVKU010000003.1, read as the reverse complement.
GACCCACTGGCGGGAAGCCGAGGCGGAGTGGGCCACCGCGGCCGGCAGCCCCTGCCCGGCCGCGAACTCGTCGCGCCTGCGCAGGAACGCGGCGACGGCCCGCCGGTGCCCCTCCCGTGCCCCGTGCGGACAGTCGCCGCAGGCGCACCCGCCTCCGTGCACACCGCTGCGCATATCTCCGGGCGCACCTCCCCGCACACCGCCGTGGCCGCCCGCATACCCACCGCCGTACGCGCTCCCGGCCCCACCGGTGTACCGCCCCGCATACGCACCCGCGTCCGCATACCCACCCGCGTCCGCGCCGCCCTGTCCCGTCTCGCGCACCGTCACGCCCGACGCCCGCCTTCCCGCGACCCAACCACCGTCGGTCTTCCGGACCCCGGAAACACCGCTGTACAACTCCCGTGCGACGACAGCGGATTATCCCTTCACCACCCGGTCCGCGTCCGCCCCGTCCGGTCACCACGGGTGAACTTCCGCGTGTCGTGTTGACCCGGCTGCGAGAATTCCCCTATGGCCGAGATCATCCAGCGTGACGGGACCTGGGCCTTCGACGGCAGCACGGTCCGGATCACGCCCGGTCTGCACCGCTCCGTGCCGCTGTTCCGGCAGACGTACGGAGAGGTCGCCGTGCCGCTGGAGGCGGTGTCGGGGGTCGCCATCGAACCCGAACGCAAGCGCGCACGACTCCGCTTGCGGCTGCGGGAGGGCGCCGACCCGCTGCTCCAGGCGACCGGCGGGCGGCTGCCGGACGCGGCCGACCCCTACCGGCTGGCGGTGGACGTCGACCGGACGGGGGTCGCCGAGTACGTCGCCGAGGAGATCCGCCGCGCGCTGCTGCTCGACCGCATCCCGAAGGAGGCGGCGAAGGCCTATCTGCTGCCCGGCCCGCCGGTTCCGGTGTCGGTGCGTTCGTCCGACGGGACGGTCTCATTCGACGGGAGCCGGGTACGGATCGACTGGGCCGACACCTCCGAGCGGGTCAAACGCGCCACCGGCCCGCGCATCATCGGCCTGGGTGACCTGGTCCGGGTCGAGTGGCTGCCGAACTCCGGCCACGAGGACGGCTTTCTGCGGTTCGTCACCCGCGAGACGGTGTTCTCGAAACTGCCGCCCGAAAAGGACCCGTACGCCCTGGACCTGTGGGGCAGCACCCGCCGGGACCTGCTGACCGCGCTCGTCGCGACGGCGGTGACCGCCAGGCTGCCGCACCCGTCCACCCACGCCGCGGCCGGGAACCACGAGGCCGACGCCCACGGCTCCCGCCCGGCACCCGCCGTGCCGCCCGCGGCCGACCACCACGACGTACTGCTGCGCCGCCTGCGCGAGCTGGGCGCGCTGTACCGGGACGGTGTGCTCACCGACGAGGAGTTCGCCCTGACCAAGGCGGCAGTGCTCCGCGGCTTCTGACGGCCGGCCGCTCAGCTCATCAGATCCGGCTCACTCCGGCTGACCTCCTGCCACATCGGCTGGTAGTTGATCCACGCCACCAGGTCGCCCCCCAGCTGCTCCCGCGTCGCCACCGCCATCCGGTGGTCGATGCGGACCGGCCGCCCGGCCGCCTGCGCCGTCAGCTGCACCTGGCACGACCGTTCCATCGACACGAACCACCAGGCGGCGGCGTCCACCGAGTCGCCGACGGTCAGCAGCCCGTGGTTGCGCAGCACGAGCGCCTTGCGGGAGCCGAGCGCGGCCGCGATGCGCCGCCCCTCCTCGGCGTCGACGACGACGCCGGTGTAGGCGTCGTAGAGGGCGTGGTCCTCGTAGAAGGCGCAGCTCTCCTGGGTGATCGGCTCCAGCAGCTCGCCGAGGGCGGCGAGCGCCCGGCCGTGCACGGTGTGGCAGTGGGCGACGGCGACCACGTCGGGGCGGGCGGCGTGGACCTGGGCGTGCACGGTGAAGGCGGCCTGGTTGACGTGGTAGCGGCCGTCGACGACCTGGCCGTCCTGGTTGGCGAGCACCAGGTCGCTCACGGTGACGTGCCGGAAGGGAATCCCGAACGGGTTGACCCAGAAGCAGTCGCTGTACTCGGGGTCGCGGGCGGTGATGTGCCCGGACACGCCGTCCTCGTAGCCGAGCCGTCCGAAGATCCGCAGGGCGCCCGCGAGCCGTTCCTTGCGGTGGCGGCGCTCGTCCTCGAGCGACTCGTGCATCGGCGGCATGGCGAACCGCAGCCGGTCGGTGGGCAGCGGCAGGGGCGGGGTGGGCCCGTGCATAGGTCCTCCAGCGCTGGTGCTACGTACGGGGCGGAAGCTACCGCCGGTCGGGCAGGGAAGAACAGAACCGTTTCGTGAAGATGAGGCGAGCGCCCCGGCGAACACCTCGGGAGCGCCCCGCCGAACACCTCGTGAGCACCCGCGCGCTCCGCGCGCACCCGTGCGCACCCCTTTCGCCCCCGGTCACCCCGACCCCACGAATAGCGGACAGAGGATGTCGGGTTTCGGCGCCAGACTCTCCGTATGACAGAGAACTGGGCGGCTTTCGCCACCGCCGAACCGGATCTGGCCGGCACCGTCGAGAAGCGCTTCGGCGCCTACACCCACCACATCCTCGCCACCCTCCGGAAGGACGGCTCGCCCCGCACCAGTGGCCTGGAGGTGCGGTTCCTGAACGGCGAACTGTGGCTCGGCATGATGCCGAACTCGCTCAAGGCGCTCGACCTGCGCCGCGACCCGCGCTTCGCGCTCCAGGCCAACCCCGGGGAGGGCACCGGCATGGGCGGCGGCGACGTCCGGATCAGCGGCCGGGCGATCGAGGTCGACGACGTGGAGACGAAGGCCGGGTACGTGGAAGAGGTGGAGCCGCCCGAGCCGTTCCACCTCTTCCGTACCGAGCTCACGGAGGTCGTGCGGACCTACGTCGAGGACGACAAGTACCTCGTCGTCCAGATCTGGACACCCGGCGAGCCCCTGCGCACGATCAAGCGCACGTAGGGGTCACTCCCACTCGATCGTCCCCGGCGGCTTCGAGGTCACGTCGAGGACGACGCGGTTGACGTCCCGCACCTCGTTGGTGATCCGGGTCGAGATCTTCGCGAGGACGTCGTACGGCAGGCGCGACCAGTCGGCCGTCATCGCGTCCTCGGAGGAGACGGGCCGCAGGACGATCGGGTGGCCGTACGTACGGCCGTCGCCCTGGACGCCGACGCTGCGGACGTCCGCGAGCAGGACCACCGGGCACTGCCAGATGTCACGGTCGAGGCCGGCCGCCGTCAGCTCCTCGCGGGCGATGGCGTCGGCCTCGCGCAGCAGGTCCAGACGCTCCTTGGTGACCTCGCCGACGATCCGGATACCGAGGCCGGGGCCGGGGAAGGGCTGGCGCTGGACGATCTCGTCCGGCAGGCCGAGCTCCTGGCCGACCATGCGGACCTCGTCCTTGAAGAGCTTGCGCAGCGGCTCGATCAGCTGGAACTCGAGGTCCTCGGGGAGGCCGCCCACGTTGTGGTGGGACTTGATGTTGGCGGTGCCGGTGCCGCCGCCGGACTCGACCACGTCCGGGTAGAGGGTGCCCTGGACGAGGAACTCCACCGCCGGGCCCTCGTCCGCGATGATCTCGGCCTGGGCCTGCTCGAAGACCCGGATGAACTCCCGGCCGATGATCTTCCGCTTCTCCTCGGGGTCCGAGACCCCGGCGAGCGCCTTGAGGAACCGCTCCTCGGCGTCCACGACCTTCAGCTGCACGCCGGTCGCAGCGACGAAGTCCTTCTCGACCTGCTCGGTCTCGCCCTTGCGCATCAGGCCGTGGTCGACGTACACGCAGGTCAGCTGGGAGCCGATGGCCTTCTGGACGAGGGCGGCGGCGACGGCGGAGTCCACGCCGCCGGACAGCCCGCAGATGGCGCGCTTGTCGCCGACCTGCTCGCGGATCGCGGCGACCTGCTCCTCGATCACGCTGCCCGTGGTCCAGGACGGGGTCAGGCCCGCGCCCCGGTACAGGAAGTGCTCCAGCACCTGCTGCCCGTGCGTGGAGTGCATCACCTCGGGGTGGTACTGGACGCCGTACAGCTTCTTCTCGTCGTTCTCGAACGCGGCGACCGGCACGACGTCCGTGGAGGCCGTCACGGAGAAGCCCTCGGGGGCGGCGGAGCAGGCGTCGCCGTGCGACATCCAGACGGCCTGCTCGGCGGGGGTGCCCTCGAAGAGGGTGGAGGACGACTTGGACACGTGCAGCTCGGTGCGGCCGTACTCGCGGGCTCCGGTGTTGTCGACGGTGCCGCCGAGGGTCCGCGCCATCAGCTGGAAGCCGTAGCACATGCCGAAGACGGGGACGCCGGCCTCGAAGATCTCGCGGTCCAGGCTCGGGGCGCCCTCCTCGTACACCGACGAGGGGCCGCCGGAGAGGATGATCGCCGCGGGGTTCTTGGCGAGCATCTCGGCGACCGGCATGGTGCTCGGCACGATCTCGCTGTAGACCCGCGCCTCGCGGACACGACGGGCGATGAGCTGGGCGTACTGCGCGCCGAAGTCGACGACCAGGACGGTGTCGGTGGCGCTGGCAGCGGGAGTCGCTGATGACACAGGGTGCCTTCCGGCGGTGGGGCGGGAGTCTTGTGCCACCCGATTCTACCGGGGTGCCGCCGGGCACCGTCCGGGGCCGGGGACCGGGGCCGTCTCAGGATGCGAACCGTGTTGGACGTCCTCGGGGAGCGGGGCATACTTGCCCCATGCTCCAGCACCAGACGTTCGTCTTTACCTATGGCACCCGGCCCGCCGGCTGCCATGGTCGTGCTGCTTGAGCAACTGACAAGCGACTTCCCAGGCGCCCCGGGCCGACAAGGCCCGGGGCGTCTGCCGTCGTCCGGGCCTTGCCGCTCCGGGGCACCCTTTGATGACAAGGAGCCCCATGAACGCCACCGAAGTGACCGGCGCCCGTACCCCCGAGGCCGCCGGCGTGATCACCGGCGCGCGTGAGCGCATCGACGCGCTGGACGACCGGATCATCGGCCTGATCCAGGAGCGGGCGGCGGTCTCCGCCGTCATCCAGGAGGCCCGGATCTCCTCCGGCGGCCGGCGCGTGAACCTCTCCCGCGAGATGGAGGTCCTCGGCCGCTACCGGGAGGCGCTGGGCAAGCCGGGCACGGCCCTCGCGATGACCCTGCTGGAGCTGTGCCGCGGCAGGATCTGAAACCCCGTTCCCAGGACAGACGTGCGCCCCCTTCTCACCCGTACGGCACGTGACCGTCCCGCGGGCCGCTTCGTTGGTCCCGGTGTCCGCGCCAGCCAGGCGCGGGCCCGAGAGAAACCACGCGTGGCTCGCTGGAGCGATGAGACGCACGGATCGTGCCGTGCGTCGTGGGACCTCGCTCCAGGGACGTGACCGGACGGCAGGGGACAGCAGCCCGGTCACCCCAGAGAACGGCCGGCTCCGGGGACGCCCGGGGCCGGCCGGCGGACCTTGCAAAAACGCACCGAGGCCGGGCCGAACGGTTGCGGGCGCCGCATTCATCCAGCACGATGCGTAGACAGCCCAAGTCCCCCCGCGGACACCCGCATTGCCCGACCGCCAAAGGTCGAGACCAATGGTCCGGTCGGAGTCCGGCCGAGACCAGCGGCGCAACCCCCCGGCGCCGCTTCCCGGCACCGGCGCTGCCCTGACGTCGGTGCTGACGAGAAGAAGGGCCCCGCGGCTCCACCCCGCGGGGCCCTTCGCTCTGCGTCGGCAGTGGTCCTGCGCCGGCAGTCGTTCCGGGGACCGTCACTCGAGGGCCGTCAGGTGCGCGACACCGTCCCGCACTCGTCCGGGTCGCGGTCGAGGTCCTTGCTCCGGTCGTACGGATCCGTCGTCGGGCCGCTCGGCGGCGCGCCCGTGGGCTCGCTCGACGCGAACTCCGGGTTCAGATAGCCGTCGTGGACGTCGCAGGAGGAGTTGCCGATCTCCTGGTCGTACTCCAGGAGCAGCAACCGGCCCGGGGTGACCTCGTACTGCGCGGGGTCGGCGAGTTCGACGTCGAGCACCCGGCGCACGATGGTGCGGGTGACCTCGACGGGGCCGTCGGCGCGCACGACGGGGTAGACGAAGGTGTAGTCGGCGCGTACCGCCACGCCCCCGTGCGATCCCTTCTTGAGCGTCATGCGCCCGCGTGTCTTGATCACGTCACCGGCCGGCCGCACCTCGTCGGGGTCGAAACGGCTGAACAGCGTCACCGGGTCGTGCTTCGCGCTCGGGGAACGCAGGGCGGTGTCGAGCTCGTCCAGGAGCTTCGGCTGCTTGGGGTCGAGCACGGAGAGCGCGGCCTCGGGGCGGGCGCCGCGCACCGCCTTCGGGTCGAGGTTGGCGCCCACCAGCAGCTTCTTCGTCAGCTTCAGCGCCTGCCGCACGCGCTCCTCGGGGACCGAACCGACGGCCTTGGCCTCGGGCAGCACGATGCCGGCCTCGCCATCGGCCCAGCGCAGCGCCGGGGAGCCGGCGAACGGCTCGTCCAGGGTGGGGGTTTCGGGGTCCGACGCCCCGGGCGCGGCGGTGGGGGCGGCGGTCTCGGCGGGCAGCGGTGAGGCCGCGGCGCCCGTCTCGTCCGTGCCGAAGGGGTCGCCGGGCAGCAGCGACGGTTTCAGCGCCACCACGGCGACGGCGACGGGCACGCCGAGAAGGGCCCACAGCTTGCGGCGTCGTGCCACACGGCCGTTCGATATGGCCGGGCCCGTTCGCCAGCCCGGAGGCGACTCCCCCCGGGCCTCCTGCTGCCGCAGCCGCTCGGTCACCATGCGCGCCCGCGCGGAGGGTTCCTTCGGGGCGGAGGTGTTCCGCGCGGTGTCGCGGGTGAACTGCTCCCAGACGTCGTCGGGGATCTCCGGGGCCGACGGCTGATCGTCGGACGGCTTCTCAGACACGAAGTCCAGATCTAAGCGGATGGGAAGCGCCTTCACAAGAAGATCTTGGATGTGACCCAGCCCACATAAAAATTCTGTGAGTGCCAGCACAACCATTCACAGGTCTCACGGATCAAACCTGCCGAACCACGGGCACTCCCGCGCCCCACACGCGGAGGCCTCCCCCAACGTTCGTACCGCCTCCCGCGGTACGCCGGACTCTCCGAGGTCTTCATGAAGCTTCGCCGCGCAATGGCAGCAGCGGCCGCTACGGCGGTCATAGCCCCGGTGGCACTGCTCGCGGCACCGGCCGCGTACGCGACCGACGAAACGACACCCACCCCGAGCCCGTCCGTGAGCGAGTCCACTCCCGAGACGTCGCCCTCGCCGAGCACCTCCGTGAGCGAGTCCGCCCCGGAGACGTCGCCCTCGCCGAGCACCTCCGTGAGCGAGTCCGCCCCGGAGACGTCGCCCTCGCCGAGCACCTCCGTGAGCGAGTCCGCCCCGGAGCCGAGCACGTCGGCGCCCGAGGAGTCCGAGACCCCGGACCCCGAGCCCTCCGTGTGCGAGGACACCAAGGTCGACGTGAGCATCACCGGCCTGCCCGGCAAGATCGCCGCGGGCAGCGGCTGGCACAAGTTCTCGCTGAACGTGGCCAACAACTCCGACTCCACGCTGAACGACCTCGACTTCTTCGCCGGGGCCTCCCCCGACAAGAACGGCGAGGAGCTGTTCTCCAGCAAGCAGGTCCAGCTCCAGGCCTGGGACCCCCAGGACAAGATCTGGGTCGACCTCAACGAGGGCGGTTACGCGGTCGGTTACGTCGGCTACACCGACGAGCTGAAGCCCGAGTACCAGGTCAACATCCCGCTGCGCCTCAACGTCAGCAAGTCCGCCCCGGTCGGCGCCGGCTTCTCGCTCGGCGCGACGATCTACGGCGACAACGACGACGAGTGCATCGGCTTCGGTGACGTCTCGTACAAGTTCCAGATCGTCGCCGCGGGTACGGACACCGGTGGCACCAAGCCGACCGAAGGCGGCAAGGCGCCCGTCACCGACGAGAAGCCGAGCGGCGACACGCCGGAGGTCACCGGCAGCCTCGCCGAGACCGGCTCCAGCTCCGCGCTGCCGATGATCAGCCTCGTCGGCGGTGCCGCGGTCGTCGCCGGTGCCGGTGCGGTCTTCGTGGTGCGTCGCCGTAAGGCCGGCGTCCAGGCGTAAGCCACAGCGGCCGGCAGGCCGTTGCACAAGCAGAAGAGGGACCTGTGCTCGGAGGGGGGTGCAGGTCCCTCTTCTGCTGTCCGCCGCCGGTCAGTTCTTCGGCGGCACGGCCGGCATGCCCAGGAACGGCAGCCGCAGCGCGCCGAACGCCTCCGCCGGGACCGCCGGGGACTTCGGCTCGACCGGCTGGAGACGCTCGTAGGCCGCGCCCTGCCGCGGACGCGGGTCGGGCTCGCCCTTGTTGGGCCAGAACGACATCGCCCGCTCGGCCTGGGCGGTGATGGTGAGGGACGGGTTGACGCCCAGGTTGGCGGAGACCGCGGCGCCGTCGACCACCGAGATGCCCGGGTGGCCGTAGAGGCGGTGGTAGGGGTCGATCACGCCGGTCTCGCGGGAGTCGCCGATCGGGCAGCCGCCCAGGAAGTGGGCCGTGAGCGGGGTGCCCATCAGTTCGCCGACGTTCGAGCCCGCGAAGCCGTTGATCTCGGCGGCGAGCGCCGACGCGCTCTGCGTGGCCGCCTCGATCTGCTTCGGGTTGGGCGCGCCGTGGCCCTGGCGGGCGGTGAGCAGCCCGCGGCCTACGCCCGACGGTTTCAGGTAGGTCGTCAGCGAGTTGTCCAGCGACTGCATCACCAGGCCGATGATGGTCCGCTCCGACCAGCGGCGGTTGGACAGGGAGCGCAGCACCAGCAAGGGGTGTTTCGCCGCGTGGGCGAGGAAGCCCAGCACCCGGGAGGCACCCGAGTCGTTCCCGGCGTACGGGACCTGGAGGATCGACAGGCTGCCCATCGAGTTGGAGCCCTTGCCGTAGCGGACCGGCTCGATGTGGGTGTTCTGGTCCGGGTGGATCGAGGACGTGATGGCCACGCCCCGCGTGAAGTCGGCCTTCGGCGCGCCGTGCGCCTTGCGGTAGCGCCGGTCGTCGGTCTGGGCGCCGACCAGGGCCTCGGAGTTGGTGCGGGTCAGCCCACCCAGCTTGTCCGATATGTGCGGCAGCTGGCCGCCGGCCTTCATGCGGTGCAGCAGCGTCTGGGTGCCGTACGTGCCGGCGGCGAGGACGACTTGGCGGGCCCTGTAGGTCCGGCCCTTGGCCTTGCGGCGGTCGTCGGTGGGCAGGGTGGCGACCGCGTACCCGCCGCGCGAGTCGTCGGTGACCGAGACGACCGTGGTCAGGGGGTGCACGACCGCGCCGGCCTTCTCGGCGAGGTAGAGGTAGTTCTCGTTGAGGGTGTTCTTCGCGCCGTGCCGGCAGCCGGTCATGCACTCGCCGCACTCCGCGCAGGCCCTGCGGGCCGGGCCCGCCCCGCCGAAGTACGGGTCGGGCACCTCCTGGCCCGGCTTAGCCTTCGCCGTGCCGTCCGCGTCCTCCCCGTCGCCGAAGAAGACGCCGACGGGTGCGAGGTGGAAGGAGTCGCCGCAGCCCATGCGTTCCGCCGCGGCCTTCAGGTGCACGTCGGACGGGGTCATGGTCGGGTTGAGCCGTACGCCGAGCATGCGCCGGGCCTGGTCGTAGTACGGCTTGAGCTCCTCCTGCCAGTTGGTGATGTCCCGCCACTGCGGGTCCTCGAAGAACGGTTCGGGCGGGACGTAGAGGGTGTTGGCGTAGTTGAGGGAGCCGCCGCCCACGCCCGCTCCCGCCAGGACCATGACGTTGCCCAGCAGGTGGATGCGCTGGATGCCGTACATGCCGAGTTTCGGCGCCCACAGGTAGTTCTTGAGGTCCCAGGAGTTCTTGGGGAGCGTCTCGCGGGTGAAGCGGCGGCCGGCCTCCAGGACGCCGACCTTGTAGCCCTTTTCCGTGAGGCGCAGGGCGGTCACCGAGCCGCCGAAGCCGGAGCCGACCACGATGACGTCGTAGTCGTAAGCGTCCTGAGGCACGTGCTCTCCTCGCTGCATCACCGGAACCGGAACGCCTTCATCAGGCGCAGGCTCCTGCTCATGAACTGTGCGTACTGCTCGTCGTCCATGCCCAGCGCGGGGGCCATCGGGAGCACACGCTGGTGGGCGACCGTCTGGGCCTCGGTGTACTTGAGGATGCCCTCGGCACCGTGGCGGCGGCCGAGGCCGGAGTCCTTCATGCCGCCCATGGGCGACTGGACGCTGCCGTACGCGGGTGCGTAGCCCTCGTTGATGTTGACGGTGCCGGTGCGCAGACGGGCGGCGACCTCCTGGCCGCGTCGGCCGTTCTTCGTCCACACCGAGGAGTTCAGGCCGTACGCCGTGGCGTTGGCGCGCTCGATCGCCTCGTCCTCGCTCTTGAAGCGGTAGACCGAGACGACCGGGCCGAACGTCTCCTCCGCGCAGACGGACATGTCCGTGGCGATCCCGTCGAGGATCGTGGGCTCGAAGAAGTAGGGGCCGATGTCCGGTCGGGCCACGCCGCCGGCGAGGACCTTCGCGCCCTTGGCGACCGCCTCCTCGACGTGCCGCGTGACGGTCTCCAACTGGCGTTCGCCGACCAGGGAGCCCATGTCGGCGCCGTACGCCAGGGACGTGCCGAGGCGCATGGCCTTCGTTCGGGCGGCGAAGCGCTCCAGGAAGGCGTCCGCGATCGACTCGTGGACGTAGAGCCGCTCGATGGAGATGCACAGCTGGCCGGCCGAGGAGAAGCAGGCGCGGACGGCGCCGGCCGCGGCCTTCTCGATGTCGGCGTCCTCCAGCACCAGCATGGCGTTCTTGCCGCCGAGTTCGAGGGAGACGCCGACCAGCCGGGCGGCGGCGCCCTGGGCGACCTCGCGGCCGGTGCGGGTGGAGCCGGTGAAGGAGACGTAGTCGGCGTGCCGGACGACCTCCGGACCGACGACCGGGCCGTCGCCGAGGACGACCTGGAACACGTCGGCGGGCAGGCCGGCCTCGATGAGCAGGTCACGGGCCCAGAGGGCGGTGAGGCAGGTCTCCGTGTCCGGCTTCATGACGACGGCGTTGCCCGCGACGAAGGCCGGCAGCGCGTCGCCGACCGACAGCTCCAGGGGGTAGTTCCAGGGCGCGATCTGGCCGACGACACCGCGCGGGTGGCGCCGTTCGACGACCTTGGTGAGGGTCGGCATGGCACCTGCGTGCCGCTTCGGGCGGAGATACGAGGAGGCCCTGCGGCCGTAGTGCCGGGCTGCGACCGCGACGGCCTGGACCTCCTCGTGGGCGTGCAGCCGGGCCTTGCCGGTCTCCAGCTGGACCAGGTCGAGCACCTCGGCCTGACGCTCCAGCACCAGGTCGTGGAAGCGCAGCAGGACGGCGGCGCGCTGCCGTATCGGCGTCTGCGCCCACACGGTCTGGGCGGCGCGGGCCAGTTCGAAGGCCCTCGCCACGTCCTCGGGCGTCGACTCGGGCAGGTCGGCCAGCTTCTCACCGGTGAACGGCGTGTGGTTGGCGGTCCGGCCGGAGCCGGTCACGCCCTTGGTGAGCTGGGCGACCAGCTCGGGGGTCACCACGTCGGCGGCCGTGCGGGCGCCCTCCGGGGCGGGGGCGAGGGGGTTCGTGCCGGCCTGTGCCGTGCCGGGCTTCTCCAGGGCGTGCGCGTCCGTCATGAGCCGCAGGGTATGCCCCGGCGAAGCCTTTGGGTACCCGTCGGTAATACGGCTTCACCGAGTGCACACAAGGCGCCAGTGGCTGCTGGCAACGAACGCCCTGATCAGGGCGTTGTGCGGTGACGAGTTGGTGTGATTCAGCCTTTTACGATCCCGGTGATTCAGCCTTCCACGATGTCGAGCCGCTCCCGGGCCCCCTCGAACACCGAGGTGCCCTCCGTCTCCTCGGGCGTGCCCTTGGGCATGTCGACGCGCAGTTCGTACAGGCGGTCGTCGTCGGTGCGGATCATCACCCGCATGACCCGCCTGGTGTCCTCGCCCCGGCGGTAGGTGGTGTCGGCGAGAGCGGCCTCGTACCCCTGGACGCTGGTGTGCGTGTACTGCGTGTCCCCGCGGACGACGGGTGCGTTCCGGAGCTGGTCCATCGGGGAGCCCGGAGCCCGGTCCCAGAGGAGGAGGCGGACCTGGACGGTGCCGCCCTGTTCGTCGCCGTAGAGCACCGTGCGGGGCTGGTCGGTCGCGCTGCCGGTCCGGTCGAGTTCGCGGTAGCGGCGCGGGAGATGGAGTACGGCCGCCAGGTCCGGATCGCTGTGCGGGGTCCAGATCTCCGTCGCTTCGGCGGTCTCCGCGCTGCTGGTGTCGCCGAGGTGAGTGACGGCACTTATGCCGCCGGTGAGCAGCGCGCCCAGCAGGGCGATGGGGGCGGGGCGCAGGAGGCTCTGGCGCTTGGGGGGTGAGGGGTCCTGCCGCTCTGCGGTGCCGGCCTCCGGCGGTTCGGCGGCCCCTGGGCGTTCGGTGGCCTCGGGCGGTTCGGCCGCCTCCTCGGGCCGTGGCGTGCCGGGGTCCTCCATGAACTGCTGTATGTGCTCGGCCTCTATGTGCCCGGCCCCCTGAGCTTCTTCCGGCACCTCGGCCGCCGCCGGCCCGGCCGTCTGCGCCAGCGCCGCCGCGACCTCCTCGGCGTCCGGGCGCTGGTCGGGGTCCCGCCGCAGCAGTCGTGCGATCAACGGGCCGAGGGGTCCGGCCTGTTTCGGTTCGGGCGGCTCGGCGGCGAGGATCGCGGCGAGCGTGGCCTCGGGTGTGGTCCGGCGGAACGGGGATTCCCCCTCGACGGCGGCGTACAGCAGTACGCCCAGGGACCACAGGTCGGAGGCGGGTCCGGCGATGCGGCCGGACATCCGCTCGGGGGCGACGAACTCCAGCGAGCCGACGGACTCCCCGCCGGCCGTGAGCAACTCCTCGCCCTGCACATGGGCGATGCCGAAGTCGGTGAGGACGACGCGCCGGTGCGGGCCGAGCAGCACATTGGCCGGTTTCACGTCCCGGTGCACGATGCCGACGGCGTGCGCGGCACGCAGGGCACCGAGGACGGCGAGGCCGATCCGGGCGGCTTCACGCGGGTCGACCGGGCCGCGCCGGAGCACCTCGTGCAGGGATTCGCCCCGCACCAACTCCATGACGATCCAGGGGAATCCGTCGAGCGCCGCGTCGATCGCGTTCAGCCCGTCGCGTCCGACCGGCCGGTGGCGATCGATCCGCCCGTCGCGTGCGTCCGGCTGCCGCTCCGGCTCGACGACCACGTCGTGGATGGTGACGGCGGCGGGGTGGTCGACGCGGGCGGCGGCGCGGGCCTCCCGGTAGAGCCGGTGGGCCGCGCGCCGGCGGCTCTCGTCCTCCGGGTCGCCCGGCAACCGGGGCTGCTTGACGGCGACGTCACGCTGCACGAGTTCGTCGTAGGCCCGCCAGACGGTGCCCATCCCGCCGGAGCCGATGCGCTCGATCAGCCGGTACCGCCCGCCGACCGACCGGCTCTGGGCGCCCGTCCCGCCCCCGTCGTTGCTCATGCCCCATCAGTACCCCGCGGGGCGGCGGCTTGTCGAAGCGGGTCAGTGGCCGGACACCGGTTCAGGTCCCGTCGATGTCCAGGTTCGCGATCGCCGTGTCGGCGACCTCTCGCCCGCGATCGGTGAAGTCGCCCTTGCCCGGGTAGCCGACGGTGAGCTTGTACATGTCGCCGCCGGAGGTCTTGTAGTAGAAGATCCTGAGCTCGCGGGGGCGGGGGTTCTCGCTGTCGTCGGTGTCGTAGGTGACGGTGTTCTCGGCGGCCTTCCCGCCCCTGTACGTGGTGTCCTTCGGCTTCGTCCCCGGGTTCTCCGGCATGTCCAGGCGGTAGTTGCCGCTGTCCTTGAACGCACTGTCGTCCTCGTACATCTCGGCGGCAGCGGAGCCGGCGATGGCGCTGCCGGTGTCCTCCGCCTTCTTCTCGAGCGCCAGGCTGATCCAGATGCTGCCGCTCCAGTCGGTGTACGTGACCCAGTGCGTCTGGTCGGACTCCCGGTCGGGCACGGTCCGCCGGTAGTCGCCGGGCACGGCCAGCGACGCGGCGAGTTCCTTCTCCTGGCGTGTCTTCCAGCCCTCGGGCAGCGGCCCGGCGAACGGGTTCGCGAGCACCAGGTACGCCGTCACCGCCGCCGCGACGACCGCCGCACCGAGCCCGGTCCACCCCTTGCGTCCGAGCCGGAGGCCTCGGCCCCCGCCGCCCTGGCCGCCCATGACCTGGACGACCTGCGTGGGCCGGTCCGCCGGCGGGTTCGCGGCGGCCTCCAGCAGGGCTCGCACCCGGGCAGCGTCCGGGCGGCGGGCCGGATCCTTGTGCAGCAGGCCCGTGATGGCCTCCGCGAGGGGGCCCTGGGCGGAGGCGGGCGGCGCGGGCGTGGCGTTGAGGACGGACTGGAGTGTGGCGGGGGTGTTGCTCCGGCGGAACGGCGAGACGCCCTCCGTCGCCGCGTACAGCACCACGCCCAGGGACCACAGGTCGCTGGCCGGGCCCGGGCGCTGGCCCAGCACCCGCTCCGGCGCGATGTACTCGGGCGAGCCGACGAAGCCGCCGGTGTCGGTCAGGTTGGTCTCGCCCTCGATCTGCGCGATGCCGAAGTCGGTGAGGACAACCCGGTCGTAGCGGCCGAGCAGCACGTTGTCCGGTTTCACGTCGCGGTGCAGGATGCCCGCCGCGTGCGCGGCCTCCAGCGCGCCGAGCACCTCCAGGCCGATCCGGGCCGCCTCGCGCGCGGACAGGGTGCCCTCCTGGAGCGCGTCGCCCAGCGAACGGCCCCGCACGAGCTCCATCACGATCCACGGCTGTCCCTCCACGACCGCGACGTCGTGGACGTCGACCACCGCCGGGTGGTCGAGCCGGGCCGCGGCACGTGCCTCGCGGCGCATCCGCTCGAAGGCGTTGGCGCGTTCGCGTTCGGGAAGGTGCTCTGGGACGCGGGGTTCCTTGACGGCGACCTCCCGGTCCACCGTCTCGTCCTTGGCGCACCACACCGTGCCCATGCCGCCGTGGCCGAGCTTGGCGATCAGCCGGTAACGCCCGGCGATGAGCCGACCGGCACCGGGATCCTGGACCGCTGCCACCGACTGGGTCGGTACGACCTGGGTGGGCGTCGCGTACGGGTTGCCCGGTACCGGCGCCGGCGGATTCGACGGATTCGGTGGTTGCAGAGCGAAACTCGTTGGCTCGTCGGCCCCGGATCGGGCTCCCCCGTTGTTGCTCATGAGGTCATCCATATCGCGCCAAGCCCTTGCGCATCCAGCACGGGCGCGTCCCGGTCACAGACCCGTGACGCGATCCGGGGCTTATCTCCTCTTCATCCCGGTTACGGGGCTCGTCGGATGCCGCCGAGTCAGGGCGAGGGTGAGGTCGTGCCGGTGGCAGCGGTCGTGGTGGCGCCGGTGGCCGCCGGAGTGCTCGGAGTGCGCGTGCCGTGGGTGGACGGTGCGGCCGAAGGCGTCTTGGGCGCGGAACTCGTCGGCGTGCGGCCGCCGTCACCGCCGCCCCCGTCCATGAGCAACGCCGCCGCCGACACACCCGCCCCGGCCATCGCGGCGACCAGCAGCGCGGCCACGAGTACCCGGCGCGTGGGCTGCCGGAGCATCTGCTCGTACCGCTGGTCCGGGCCGGGCATGCCCGTCGGCGGCACCGGCGGTCGCTGACCGGCGTCGTCCTGCGGCCGTCCGTGCGGGGCACCGCGCACCGTCGGCGCGTACCCGGGCGGCGGAGCCTGCGGCGTGCTGCCCGTCTCGCGGAACACCCGCAGCATCCGCTCCGCCCGGTCCGCGTCCAGCCGCCGGTCCGGGTCGCGTTCCAGCAGGCCCTGTACGACGGGCAGGAGCGGCCCGGCCTGCGCGGGCGGGCGTATGTCGCCGACGACGACCGCGTGCAGGACGCCGCCCAGCGAGTCCCGGTGGAACGGCGACTCGCCGCTGAGGGCCGCGCACAGCAGCGCGCCCAGGGACCACAGGTCGGACTCGGGCCCGGTCCGGACCCCGGACATCCGCTCGGGAGCGGTGTACTCGGGCGAGCCGACGAAGGAACCGTTCTCGGTGAGCGTGGGGGCACCCGCGACCTGGGCGATACCGAAGTCGGTGAGGACGATCCGGTCGGTACCGTCCTCCAGCAGCACGTTGTCGGGCTTGAGATCGCGGTGCAGCACCCCGGCCGCGTGCGCGGCCCGCAGCGCGCCGAGCAGGGCGATACCGATCCGTGCGGCCTCGGCGGCGTCGACCGGGCCCTGGGTGGCGAGACGGTCGGCGAGCGAGCCGCCCTCGATCAACTCCATGACGATGTACGGGCGTTCGTCGTCCTCCACGACGTCGTGGACGACGATGATGTGCGGGTGGCTCAGCTGCGCGACCGCCCGCGCCTCGCGCAGCGTGCGGTCCCGCTGCCGGCGCGCTTCCGCCGCGGAGAGCGACTCGTCGAAGGGGAGCTCCTTGACGGCCACGCCCCGGCCGAGCAGCTGGTCGGTGGCCCGCCAGACCACGCCCATGCCACCGCGCCCGAGCCTCGCCTCGAGCCGGTAACGGCCCGCGATGACACGCGTGTTGTGCCCCTCGGTCCCCATGCGGCAATCATGCCCCAACGGAGGGACGGGCTCCGGGGCAGCGGCCCGCGGGTGGCCGAAACGCACGGCCCTGTGACGACGGCGCTGTGACGCACGGTCCCGTGTCGGGGACCTGCCGCGTCAGGGGGTCTTCTCGTGCCAGCCCTGCAACAGCGACGTGAACTGCTTGCGCGCCTTCGCCCAGTCCTGCGCGGGCGCCGACATGTAGAGCGCGTACTCGGTGCCGTCGCGGGCGACGTACGTCTCCTCGATGGCCCGGCGCGGCCCGGGGAACTTGGTGTCCTTGGCCTGCGCGGTCCAGGTGTACTCCCACAGCGCGCCGTCCCGGTCACGGTAGACGTTGCGCTCCAGCTTCACCCGCTTGTAGTCGACCAGCCGCTGCAACTGCTGTTCCAGGTCGAGCTGGTGGGCGTACGGGTCGGCGAAGTCCGGGGAGGTGTCGACGGCGATGCGGACGAAGTGCCGGCCGCCGTCGGGCGTGTAGTCGATCTGCTTGAGCTCACCCTGCGGCCCGAAGGTCTTGCGCTTCCAGCCCTTGGGCAGGTAGAGGCTGAAACCCGCGGGGTCGTCGCGACGGGTCCAGCCTGCGGGAACCGAGCCTCCGGGCTGCTCCACGGTCGTGGAACCGGCCGATCCGGATGCGCCGCCCGTCTGCCGGCTCTCGTTCCACTGCTGGAGCACCACCGCGGTGCCTCCGCCGATGATGGCCGCGAGCGCGACGACGAGGGCGAGGGTCCGAAGCCGGCGGCGCCGGCCCGAACCGGTCGGCTGCGGGCCCATCGCCGTCGGGCCGACGGAGGTGGGCCCGGTCGTTCCGTGCCCGGTGGCGAAGGCCCCGGCCGCGGGAGGGCCGGCCGTGGCGGCGCCGGCCGTCGGCGTCCCGGGGGCCGATGCCCCGGCCGGCGGCGGGAGCGGAGTCCGGCTGTGCGGTCCCGAGCCGGTACCGGCCGTGCCCGTACCGGAGGTGCCCTTGCCGGACGGGTACGTGCCCGGGGGATTCGTGCCGGACGGGTACGTGCCGGAGGGGTTCGTGCCGGACGCGCCCGTGCCGCTGTGCACGTCCCGGTACGGCGACGATCCCCCGTACTGCGTCGGCACGTACGCCTGCGCCCCGCTCGGCCGCCGTCCCTCCGCCGCCTCGGCGAGCATCTGCTCGGCCTCGGCGAGTTCGGGCCGGGTGGCCGGATCCTTGCGCAGCAGGGCGGTGATGACGGGCGCGAGCGGACCCGCGTACTGAAGCTCGGCGGCCTCCTCCTCGACCACGGCCTGCATGGTGGTCAGCGGTGTGGTGCGGCGGAACGGCGACCGGCCCTCCACGGCCGTGTAGAGCGTCGCGCCGAGCGCCCAGAGGTCGGAGGACGGGCCCGGGTCGTGGCCGCGCACGCGCTCGGGAGCCAGGTAGTCGACCGAGCCGACGACCTCTCCGGTCCGGGTGATGGTGGTGTCGCCCTCGATCTGGGCGATGCCGAAGTCGGTGAGCAGGACACGTCCGTCCCGGGCGAGGAGGACGTTGCCCGGCTTGACGTCGCGGTGCAGGACGCCGGCGGTGTGCGCGGCGCGCAGGGCCCGCAGCACCCACATGCCGATGCGCGCCGCCTCGCGCGGCTCGACGCGCCCCTCCTCCTTGACCGCGTCGGCCAGGGAGCGGCCCTCGACCAGCTCCATCACGATCCACGGGCGGCCGTCGTGCTCCAGCACGTCGTGCACCGTGACGACCGCGGAGTGGTTGATCCGCGCGGCGGCCCTGGCCTCGGCCCGCGTGCGCGCCAGCAGGATGGCCTGCTCGCTCTCGGAGACGTAGAGGGCAGCCGTCAGCTCCTTGATGGCGACGGACCGGTGCAGCACCTCGTCATGTGCCCGCCATACCCGACCCATACCGCCACTGCCGATGGAGTCGGCAAGCCGGTAGCGGCCCGCGACGAGCAGGCCCTGCATCTGATTCACGTTGCCCCGCAATGGTCTTGACAGGGTCAGCGTAAGGACCTGCCCTTCCCCAGGGAACAAGCGGGGTACCACGGTGACCGCACTGTGACGGTTGCAGCCGTCTGGGACGGGAGGGAACCGTGAGGTGAACTGCAGTACACGGCAGCCGGCTCAGAAGATCACTTCGTCGCCTTGTACGTCGCCGCCGCCTGCTCGTACAGCCGCGTCACCTCGTCCCGTTCGGACTCCGGACCGCGCACCTGGACCACGTGGTACCGCCCGTCGACCAGCATCGCGAGGTTGCGCACGTACAGCTCGCCCCCGTCGTCGCCGGTCCAGGTGAACTGCCCCTCGGCCATGGTCCGCCCGCCCACCTCGATCGTCTTCAGCCCGGTGGAGGTGGCCCAGCTGGAGTCGCGGTACGGCTGCAACTCGCGCTCCTCCTCCCGCTGGTAGGCCATCGGGTCGCTGCCGAACTCCGACGCGCTGTCCCGGCCCGGTACGACGATGAGCTCGAAGTCGCCCTTGGCGTAGACGACCTGGCCGCTGCCGCCCCGCGAGGTGCGGTCCCAGTCCTTGGCGACGGCGACCTGGAAGCCCGCCGAGTCCTTGCGCAGGGTGAAGCCGTCGGCGACCTCGGGATCGGTGGTCTGCGTCTGGGTGGAACCGGCCGATGTCGACGGGCTCTTCTCCGGCTCGGGCGACGCCTGGTCGGGCCGGGGCTCGCCGCTGGCGTCCGGCTCGGGCGCCTGGCTGACTTCACCGGCGGCACCGGTGCGATCGGTGCCCTGCGCGCCGTCGGTCCCCGACTTGGGCATGAAGAGCATGGCGTAGGCGACCGCCGCGGCCATCGCGAGCAGGACGAGCAGGAGCAGGGTGCGGCCGAGCCGGTGCGGCGACCGCGAGTCCTTCTTGGCCCGCTTGTGCCGCCCGTGGTGCGCGGGCAGCCCGGCCCGCCGCCTGCGCACGAGCTCGCCCCGGCGCCGTACGACGGGCAGCCGGCTGGCGTCGGCGGGCGGGGCCGCGACGACGTGCACACCGGCCTCCGGCTCGGGCGCCGAGCGTACGAGCGAGCGCAGCCAGCCGCGCAGTTCCTCGAAGTCGAGGCGCTCGGTCGGGTCCTGACGCAGCAGCGACTCCACGACCGGCCTGAGCGGCCCGCACTCCTCGGCGTACGCGGGCGGTTCCGCACACACCATCTGCACCAGCTCGGCCGTCGACTCCTCCGGGTAGGGCGCATGCCCCTGTACGGCCCGGAAGAGCAGCGCGCCGAGCGCCCACAGGTCGGTGGCGGGGCCGATCGGCGCGGCCAACTGCCAGTTCTCGTGCACGGGTCCGGCCTGCTCCGGCGCCCAGCGCTCCGTCACGGGCCCCACCACGGCCATCCGTGCCTGCCGCGCCCGCTCGGCGGCCAGCGCCGTGGCCGGACCGCGCCGGGGCGCGGGGGTGTGGGCGACCAGGTCGTCCCACCGGGTGGGCTCGCTGTGGGCAGCGGGGTCCGAGGCCGGAGGAAGAGCCGCCTGGTCGTGAGCCTGCGGCGAGGGCGCGCCGCCCGTTCCGCCGCGGGGTGTGGCGCCGTGCCAGGCGCTGGTGCGGGGAGCGCCGCCGACGCCGTAGGGGTCGGCTATCTGCCCGGGCGGGTCCGCACCGGGCCCCGTGCTCTGCCCGGGGACGTACGGCGACCGCGCCGAGCCGTGGCCGTGGTGCCCTGGCCCTTCGTCCGGGGCGGGCCGGGCTCCGGGCAGCGCCGCGCGGCCGTTCTGCTGCGTCTCCTGGACCCGGGCGGCGGCCCGGGTACCCGCCCGGTAGGCCGCGATCGCCCCGGCTCGCGCGGCCCTCGGGTCGTCGCCGTCCTCCACGCTCCTGCGGGCCGGCACGGCCGGGCCCGCGCTCCCCGTGCCGGCTCCGGCCGCCGGCAGCCCCCGGGACTCCCGGGCCTCTATCGCGGCACGCCGCGCGGCCTCGGGATCGGTCGCACCGGGACTTCCCGGGCCGCCGGCACCACCGGGGCCGTCGACCAGCCCGGCGCCGCCGGTCTCCTGGCCGGGTTCGCCGAAGGCCGGAGCGGGAACGGGGTCGTACCCGCACAGGGCCTCTTCCGCAGCGCCCACCGCCAGCCCGGTCAGCATCACCCGGCCGTCGTCACAGACCAGGACCGTCCGCGCGGTGACGTTCCGGTGCACCCAGCCGTGCGCGTGCAGCACCCGCAGCGCCATGAGGACGTCGGAGGCCACCTCGGCCGCCCGGTACGGCGTCAGCGGCTTCTCGGCGAGCAGCGCCGCCAGGGGACGTGCGGCCACCAGCTCGCTGACGATCCACAGCGAACCGCCCTCGGCGAACACGTCGAAGACCTGGTCGAGGCGGGGATGGTCGGGAATGGCCGCCGCGGCCTGCGCGGCCTCGACCGCGCGCCGCACCACCGGGTCCGCGGGCCGCCGGGTGCCCGGGCGTGCTCCGGGCCGCCGCGCGCCACCGTCACGTGCCGTGAAGCCGTCGGGCAGCCCCTCCGCGTCGAGGACCTCCGCCTCGACCACCTCTGGCAACGGCACTGCCCTGACCAGGACTTCCTGGCCGCTGTAGGTGTCGAAAGCCCGGGACTCGGTGAGTTCGTACTCGTCGGACGGCGGCAGCGGCAGGCGGTAGCGGTCGGCGAGCACCCGTCCCGCATAGTCGTCCACGTTGCCTCCCCCGGCAGCCTGGTCGGTCACATCCGTTCGCCCCACGGTCCGTTCCGGCTGCGTACGGTCCGCAAACATTTACGATA
Source organism: Streptomyces sp. DH10 (assembly GCF_029813805.1). Taxonomy (NCBI): domain Bacteria; kingdom Bacillati; phylum Actinomycetota; class Actinomycetes; order Kitasatosporales; family Streptomycetaceae; genus Streptomyces; species Streptomyces sp. DH10. Next base: position 378,093 of record NZ_JARVKU010000003.1, on the reverse strand, counting down.
CGTGCCGCAGACAACCCGCAATGTGGGGATGCCAGATCTCACTCCCCAAACCCGGGGCCGCTCATGCTCAGGACTTGGGTTCGAAGGTCTTCGTCAGCGTCCGCCAGGTCTCCTTGCGCAGCTCACCGCTCCAGTCGGCCGCTTTCGCCGTGTACATCAGCGCGTAGCCCTGCCGGTCGTCGACGACGAAACCGCGGTCGATGGTCCGGTACTTGGTGCCGCTGTCCACGTAGGTGAACTCCCAGTCGGCCGTGTTCCAGCCGCGGTAGTCCACCTGCTCTATCCGGATCTTCTTGTACTGCGCGCGCTGCATGAAGCGCTCCTGGCTCTTCCAGTCCGCCACCGGGTCGCCCTTGGGCGTGGACGTCCAGGCGATGAGCAGCTTCTGCCCGTCGGGCCCGGTGAACCGGTCGCCCGCGGCGCCCGTGGACTGGTACTTCCACCCCTTCGGCAGCCCGATCGAGTACCCCTGGCTGCCCTGGTGTGTCGACTCCGCGGCGGTGCCCTTGCCGCCACCGGACGACCCGCCCGCCTGGTCGCCGGACGGGCTGTCCGAGGCCGGCTTCGACGGCGCGGGCTGTGTCGCCCCGCTGTCGGTGCGCGTGCCGTCGCTCTCGTCGCCCTTGGTGTCGGCGCTGCCCGACGCGGTGGCGACCGTCTTGCCGCCGCTCTCGCCGGCGGCCCCCTTGAGGTCCTTGTCGTCCCCGCTGAGCGCGATGGCGAGCACGGTGCCGATCACGGCGAGCGCCACGACCACCGCGATGATCAACAGGGTCCGCCGCGGCACGACGTCGGTGAGCGGCGCCCTGGGCGGCGCGGGCCGCGGCGGCAGGTCCGGCGGCGTCATGACGGGCCACCCCGAACTCCGGCCCGCGGAGGCCGCCTTCTCCCCCTGCGCACCCCGCTCACCGGCCCCGGCAGCGGCCCCCGAGGCCGGCGCCGAACCCGACTTCGAGACGGACGCTCCCGTGCCCCCGGCAGCCCCGGCCTTCCCGCCCTCCGGCCCGGAAGAGGCCGCGGCGTCCTCGGACTCGGTCCGGGACGCGGCCGACGCCCCGGCCGTTCCGGCGGCGGCCTTGCGCACGGAACGCAGCGCCCCGCGCAGCCGCTCCGCGGGCTCCTCGCCCCGCTTGCCCCCCGCCCCGGCGGAACTCCCCTTGCGGGAGGACTTGTCCGGCTGCGCCGGCAGCGGCACGACCTTCGTCGCGTCCAGGGGCTCCGGCTCGGTCTTCTCGGGCGCGTGGATGACCGCGTTGAGCATGGCCCGGGCACCCGTGTCGTCGAGCCGCTTGGCGGGGTCCTTGGTGAGCAGGCCGTGGATGACGTCCCGCAGCGGACCGGCGTTCTTCGGCTCCTCCAACTGCTCGGTCATCACCGCCGTGAGAGTCGCTATGGCCGACCCCTTGTCGTACGGCGGCGCGCCCTCCACCGCCGCGTACAGCAGCCCGCCGAGCGACCACAGGTCGGCGGCCGGGCCCGGCTTGTGCCCGCGCGCCCGCTCCGGGGAGATGTAGGAGGGCGCGCCGACGAGCATGCCGGTCGAGGTGATGGACGGGTCGCCCTCGACCTGGGCGATGCCGAAGTCCGTGAGCACGACCCGGCCGTCCTCGGCGATCAGCACGTTCGACGGCTTCACGTCGCGGTGCAGGATGCCCTCGCGGTGCGCGGACCGCAGCACGTCCAGGACGGCGAGCCCGACCTCCGCGGCCCGCTTCGGTTCGAGGAGGCCGTCCTCCCGGATGACCTCGGCGAGCGACTTGCCCTCGACGAGCTCCATCACGATCCAGGGCCGGTCGTCCTCCTGGACGACGTCGAAGACCGTCACGGCGCTGTTGTTGCGGATCCGCGCGATCGCCTTGGCCTCGCGCAGCGTCCGCGTGATCAGCCGCCGCTTCTCCTCCTCGTCGATGTTCGACGGGAACCGCAGCTCCTTGACGGCGACCGTCCGCCCCAGGGTCTCGTCCTCGGCCCGCCACACCGTGCCCATGCCGCCGCGGCCGAGCACTTCGCCCAGCCGGTAACGCCCCGCGAGGAGACGCTCCCTGTTGTCCTGACGAGTGTCCTGACGAGATGTGCCCGCCCGCTCCGCCTCCGACATGCGTCCCCTCATACAACCCGCCCTGACAGAGCCTCCATTGTCTCTCACCCGACAAGTGCCCAGCGCCCAGGGGCCCCCTGGCGGACTGCCCCCGCCTGTCCGCCCGCCGGAACCCGGCCGCGGCGCACCGCGCGCCGCCTTGCATGATGGGCCCCCGATGCCCCGACCAGGGAGGAGCCCGCGTGCCGTCCTTTCGGACATTGCTGGCCCTGCCCGTGTCCGCCGCCCTCCTCGGCCTGCTTCCGGCCGACTCGTCGGCTCTCTCCGCCCCGCCCACGGACGCGGTGCTCCCGCTGCTGGTCACCCAGGGCAGAGCACCCGCCGCGGCCCTGCTGGCCCGAGAGGGGACCACCACCCGCTATGCCCACGCCGGGCAGGGAATCGCCCGGTCGGACCACTTCCGTGCCGGCAGCGTCACGAAGACGTTCATCGCGACGGTCGTGCTGCAACTGGCGGCCGAACACCGGCTGTCACTGTCCGACACCGTGGAGCGGCACCTGCCCGGCCTGGTGCGGGGAGCGGGCAACGACGGCCGCGCGCTGACCCTGCGTTCCCTGCTCACCCACACCAGTGGCCTGTACGACTACACCGGGGACACCGGCGGAACCGCACCCGTCACACCCCGTCAGGCCGTACACATCGCACTCACCCACCCCCCGGCCGAACGCGGCCGCTTCTCCTACTCGAACACCAACTACGTCCTGCTCGGCCTGGTCGTCGAGCAGGTCACCGGCCACTCGTACGCCGCCGAGGCCGAGCGCCGCATCATCACTCTCCTGCGTCTGACGGGCACCTCCTTCCCCGGATCCCGCTCCTCGCTGCCCTCTCCGCACGGCCGCGCCTACGCCGCCGACGGAACCGACGTCACCGATCTCGACCCGCGGGTGGCCGGCGCCGCGGGCGAGTTGGTGACCACGCTCGACGATCTGGACCGCTTCTACTCGGCCCTGCTCGGCGGGCGGCTGCTGCCCTCGCGCGAGCTGCGCGAGATGCTCGACACCCGTGCCGCACACGGCGCGTACGGCATGGGCCTGTTGCCCGAGAAACTGCCGTGCGGCACCACGGTGTGGGGGCACAACGGGCACATATCCGGCAGCTACGTGCGCACCGCGGCCACCGTCGACGGCCGGCGTGTCCTCACCTTCCGCGTGAACACGGACGCGATGGCCGATCCCGGTCTCGAACCCGCGGTGCTCGCGGCCGAGTTCTGCCCCCGCACCTCGTAGAACGACCGGGTTCCGAACGAAGATCCCGGCTCCCGACACTCATTCGGGTGATGTGGAAAGCGCCGCCCGACTCGCGGGAACAGCCGCCTACAGCGGCACGATGTCCGGCGCCCCCAGCCGCGCCGCGTCCGCCGTCAGGTCGTCCGGCTGCCGCTGCGACTCCCGCTCCGCCTCCACCCGCTTCTCGTAGTGCTGCACCTCGCGCTCGATCTGGTCCTTGTCCCAGCCGAGGACCGGCGCCATCAGCCCGGCGGCGTCGCGTGCGCTGCGCGTGCCCCGGTCGAAGGTCTCGATGGAGATGCGCGTACGCCGGGTCAGCACGTCGTCCAGGTGCCGCGCCCCTTCGTGCGAGGCCGCGTACACAATCTCGGCGCGCAGATAGTCGTCGGCCGCCGCCAGGGGCTCGCCCAGCGACGGGTTCTCGGCGATGAGGGCGAGGACCTCCTCGGCCAGCGTGCCGTACCGGTTCAGCAGGTGTTCCACCCGCACCACGTGGAGTCCGGTCCGGGCCGCGATCCGCGCCCGCGCGTTCCACAGCGCCCGGTAGCCCTCGGCGCCCAGCAGCGGTACGTCCTCGGTGACGCACTCGGCGACGCGCATGTCCAGCCCGTGCACCGCCGCGTCCACCGCGTCCTTGGCCATGACCCGGTAGGTGGTGTACTTGCCGCCCGCCACGACGACGAGCCCGGGCACGGGATGCGCCACGGTGTGCTCGCGCGACAGCTTGCTGGTGGCGTCCGACTCCCCCGCCAGCAGCGGCCGCAGCCCCGCGTACACGCCCTGGACGTCGTCCCTCGTGAGCGGCACCGCGAGCACCGAGTTCACGTGTTCCAGCAGGTAGTCGATGTCCGCGCTGGACGCGGCCGGGTGGGCCTTGTCGAGGTCCCATTCGGTGTCCGTGGTCCCGACGATCCAGTGCCGGCCCCAGGGGATGACGAACAGCACGGACTTCTCCGTGCGCAGGATCAGCCCGGTCGTGGAGTGGATCCGGTCGCGCGGCACCACCAGGTGGATGCCCTTGGACGCCCGTACGTGGAACTGGCCGCGCTCCCCGACCATCCCCTGGGTGTCGTCCGTCCACACGCCGGTCGCGTTGACGACCTGCTTGGCGCGGATCTCGTACTCGCCGCCGGCCTCGACGTCCTGCACCTTCGCGCCGACGACCCGCTCGCCCTCGCGCAGGAAGCCCGTGACCCGCGCGCGGTTGGCGGCCTTCGCGCCGTACGCCACCGCCGTGCGCACCAGGGTCGCCACGTAGCGGGCGTCGTCCATCTGGGCGTCGTAGTACTGAAGCGCCCCCACCAGCGCGTCCTTCTTCAGGCAGGGCGCCACGCGCAGGGCGTGAGAGCGGGTCAGATGGCGGTGCATGGGCAGGCCACGGCCATGGCCTCGGGCCATGGACATGGCGTCGTACATCGCGACGCCCGATCCTGCGTACAGGCGCTCCCAGCCCTTGTGCTGCAAGGGGTACAGGAACGGCACGGGCTTCACCAGATGCGGGGCCAGCCGCTCCAGCAGCAGGCCGCGTTCCTTCAGCGCCTCCCGTACGAGCGCGAAGTCGAGCATCTCCAGGTAGCGCAGGCCGCCGTGGATCAGCTTGCTGGACCGGCTGGAGGTGCCGGACGCCCAGTCGCGCGCCTCCACCAGTCCCGTGGACAGGCCCCTGGTCGCGGCGTCCAGGGCGGTGCCCGCACCGACCACGCCTGCGCCCACCACCAGCACGTCCAGCTCGCGCTCGGCCATAGATGCGAGTGACTCGACGCGCTGCGCCGGCCCGAGTGTCGCTGTCCTCACCGCTGCCTCCCGCTCATCGCGGCGGCTGGTGCCGCCTCGGTCGCGCAGGCCGCACCCGTCGGGTGAGACCCCGTCCGTATCCCATGCCCAAATTCTGACCGTGTTGCCCGACTTCAGCCACCACGGGCCGTAAGCCTGTGAACAACGCCCACGGAACACTCACCGAAACTCGGGCGAGCAATCCCGCATATCGGTCATATTTACTCCTAGTCTGACATTGCGCTCGCCCGTCCTGTCCACAGGGCTTGCGCACCTGTCCCACTTCGGCTATCGGGAAGGACGGCCACGCCATGCCCGCAGATCTCGCCGTCATCGGACTCGGCCCGTACGGCCTGCCCCTGGCTCAGGCCGCCGTCGCCGCAGGCGTCGCCACCATCGGCTACCGGACCGGCCCCGAGGCCGGCTCCCTCAGCGCCGCCGAACAGCGCCGGATGCTCTCGGGGGGCTTCCGGCCGGCCACGAACGCCGCCGAGCTCGGCCGGGTGCGCACCGCGGTCATCTGCGCACCGACCCCGCGGGGCGCGGACGGCGGACTCGACCTGAGCCAGCTGGAGGCGGCCGCCCGCACCCTGGCCGCGCACCTGCGCCCGCACACCACTGTGATCCTGGAGTCACCTGTGTACCCAGGGACGACAGAGGAATGTCTGCGCCCTCTCCTCGAAGAGGGATCGGGTCTGCGCGCGGGCCGTGACTTCCACCTCGCCTACTCCCCCAGCCGCGTCGACCCCGGCAACCGCGACTTCACGCCCGCCAACACCCCCAAGGTCATCGGTGGCCTCACCCCGGCCTGCACGGAGTCGGCCGCCGCCTTCTACGGACGGCTCACCGACAAGGTGGTACGCGCGCGTGGACCCCGCGAGGCGGAAACCGTGCAGCTCCTCGAGACCAACTACCGGCACGTCAACATCGCCCTGGTCAACGAGATGGCCGTCCTCTGCCACGACCTGGGCGTCGACCTGTGGGACGTCGTGCGCTGCGCGGAGACCAAGCCGTTCGGCTTCCAGGCCTTCCGCCCCGGCCCCGGCGTCGGCGGCCACGCCGTCCCGCAGGACCTGACCGCCCACGGCGGCCGCACCCTGCGCATGGTGGAACTGGCCCAGCAGGTCAACAGCCGCATGCCCGGCTACGTCGTCCAGCGCGCGGCCACGCTCCTCAACGAGCACGGCAAGTCGGCCCGCGGTGCCCGCGTGCTGCTCCTGGGAGTCACCTACAAGCCCGACCTCGCCGACCTGCACGGCACGCCCGCCCAGGAGGTCGCCCTGCGCCTGATGGAACTGGGCGCCTCGGTCAGCTACCACGACCCGCACGTCCCCGCCTGGAGCGTCCTGGACCGCCCCGTCCCCCGCGTGGACTCCCTCTACGAGGCGGTAGCCGACGCGGACCTGACCATCCTCCTCCAGCAGCACCGCACCTACGACCTGCAAGGCCTGTCGGTGAAGGCACAGCTGCTGCTGGACACACGGGGGGCGGCGCCCACGGGTGCGGCGCATCGGTTGTGAAGAGGGGCGCGTGGGGGCGCTGAGCCCCCTGGGCTGGTGGCGCGGGGCACCCCGCCGCCAGTACCTTGGGAGACGGCGGAGCTCACCGCAGGGGGCACTGCGGCAGGCTCCTGGATGGATCACGGAGTGTCCGCCCCTAGTCTTCGTGGGGGCGGCCGCTCACCATCCGAAGCAAGGTGGAGCCCACCGCAGCGGGTACTGCGGCAGGCTCCTGGATGGATCACGGAGTGTCCGCCCCTAGGTCTCTTGGGGGCGGCCGCTCACCATCCGAAAAGTCGCAAGATCCACCTCCTCCGGCACTGCACCATCCGAAGACGGAGTCGGTCCCAGCGGGTGGGCTTGCGGTGGCGCCCCATGGGCGCCCCCTTCCACGACGCCACCCATTGACCCGGTAGGCGGCACGTCGGAATCGGGCCGGGCCCCGAGGGGCCGGGGTCCGGAACCGTGTCCTTGGAAGGGGGCGCCCAGAGGAACCTGGGGCGCCGATCACGGACACCAGCGCCTCGAAACCGCCCTCCACCGCGCCATCCGGCCCGAAGGCAACCACGCGCCCCCATACGCCAACACGCGCCCCGCCAGGGCCAGTTGGACACACAAAAGGGCCTGGTCACTCACCCGAGTGACCAGGCCCTTCCTCGTCCCGTCCTGGGGGCTAGCGACTACCGCCGGTGCTGCGAGTCCGCCACCGTCACCTCGACCCGCTGGAACTCCTTCAGCTCGCTGTACCCGGTCGTGGCCATCGCCCGCCGCAGCGCGCCGAAGAGGTTCATCGAACCGTCGGGCGTGTGGGACGGACCCGTGAGGATCTCCTCGATCGTGCCGACCGTGCCGAGGTCGACCTTCTGGCCGCGCGGCAGCTCCTCGTTCACGGCCTCCATGCCCCAGTGGTTGCCCTTGCCCGGGCCGTCGGTCGCGCGGGCGAGCGGGGAGCCCATCATGACCGCGTCGGCGCCGCAGGCGATCGCCTTCGGCAGGTCGCCGGACCAGCCGACACCGCCGTCCGCGATCACGTGCACGTACCGGCCGCCGGACTCGTCCATGTAGTCCCGGCGGGCCGCGGCCACGTCGGCGACCGCCGTCGCCATCGGAACCTGGATGCCCAGCACGTTGCGCGTGGTGTGCGCGGCGCCACCGCCGAAGCCGACCAGCACGCCCGCCGCGCCCGTGCGCATCAGGTGCAGGGCCGCGGTGTACGTGGCGCAGCCGCCGACGATCACCGGGACGTCCAGCTCGTAGATGAACTGCTTCAGGTTCAGCGGCTCGTGCGAACCGGAGACGTGCTCCGCCGAGACCGTCGTACCGCGGATGACGAAGATGTCCACGCCCGCGTCGACGACGGCCTTGGAGAACTGGGCCGTGCGCTGCGGGGAGAGCGCCGCGGCCGTGACCACGCCCGAGTCGCGCACCTCCTTGATCCGCGCGCCGATCAGCTCCTCCTTGATGGGCGCGGCGTAGATCTCCTGGAGGCGCCGGGTCGCCGCCTCGACGGGCAGCTCGGCGATCTCGTCCAGCAGCGGCTGCGGGTCCTCGTAGCGCGTCCACAGACCTTCGAGGTTCAGCACGCCGAGGCCGCCGAGCTCGCCGATACGGATGGCGGTGGCCGGGGAGACGACCGAGTCCATGGGAGCGGCCAGGAACGGCAGCTCGAAGCGGTAGGCGTCGATCTGCCAGGCGATCGAGACCTCCTTCGGGTCCCGCGTACGGCGGCTGGGGACGACGGCGATGTCGTCGAAGGCATACGCCCGGCGGCCGCGCTTGCCGCGCCCGATCTCGATCTCAGTCACGTTGGTGGCCTTTCCCTGTTGCGTTTCAGCGTCTTCCAGTATCGCCGACGGGTATGACGAAGGCGGCCCCGGATGCTCCGGGGCCGCCCTCGCCGTGCCTCACGCGCGCGTGGCCGTCACTTGCTACGGCTGTAGTTCGGCGCCTCGACCGTCATCTGGATGTCGTGCGGGTGACTCTCCTTGAGGCCCGCCGAGGTGATCCGGACGAAGCGGCCCTTGGACTCCATCTCCTCGATGGTGGCGGCACCCACGTAGCCCATGGTCTGGCGCAGACCGCCGACGAGCTGGTGCAGCACGTTGGCCAGCGGGCCGCGGTAGGGCACCTGGCCCTCGATGCCCTCGGGCACGAGCTTGTCGTCGGCCGCCACCTCCGCCTGGAAGTAGCGGTCCTTCGAGTACGATTTGCCCTGACCCCGGGACTGCATGGCGCCGAGCGAGCCCATGCCGCGGTAGGACTTGAACTGCTTGCCATTGATGAACTGGAGCTCGCCGGGCGACTCCTCACAGCCGGCGAGCAGGCTGCCCAGCATCACCGTGTCCGCGCCGGCGGCCAGGGCCTTGCCGATGTCGCCGGAGTACTGGAGACCACCGTCGCCGATCAGCGGGACGCCCGCCGCACGGGCCGCGAGGGACGCCTCGTAGATGGCGGTGACCTGCGGAACGCCGATGCCGGCGACCACGCGCGTGGTGCAGATCGAGCCGGGGCCGACGCCCACCTTGATGCCGTCGACGCCGGCGTCGATCAGCGCCTGGGCGCCGTCACGGGTGGCGACGTTGCCGCCGATCACGTCGACACCGACGCTCGACTTGATCTTCGACATCCAGCTCAGGGCGTTGCTGTTGTGGCCGTGCGAGGTGTCGACGACCAGGAAGTCCACCCCGGCCTCGGCCAGCGCCTGGGCCCGCTCGAGCGCCTCGGGGCTGGCGCCCACGGCGGCACCGACGATCAGACGGCCCTCGGCGTCCTTCGCGGCGTTGGGGTACTGCTCGGCCTTGACGAAGTCCTTGACCGTGATGAGGCCCTTGAGGATGCCCGCCTCGTCGACCAGGGGAAGCTTCTCGATCTTGTGGCGGCGCAGCAGCTCCATGGCGTCGGCGCCGGAGATGCCGACCTTGCCGGTGACCAGCGGCATCGGGGTCATGACCTCGCGCACCTGACGGGAGCGGTCGGTCTCGAAGGCCATGTCACGGTTGGTGACGATGCCGAGCAGCTTGCCGGCCGGGTCGGTGACCGGGACACCGCTGATGCGGAACTTGGCGCACAGGGCGTCGGCCTCGGCCAGCGTCGCGTCCGGGTGCACCGTGATGGGGTCGGTGACCATGCCGGACTCGGAGCGCTTCACCAGGTCGACCTGGTTGACCTGGTCCTCGACGGAGAGGTTGCGGTGCAGTACGCCGACGCCGCCCTGGCGGGCCATGGCGATCGCCATGCGGGACTCGGTGACCTTGTCCATCGCCGCGGAGAGCAGCGGGATGTTCACCCGGACGTTGCGGGAGATGCGGGACGAGGTGTCGACCGCGTTGGGGAGCACCTCGGATGCACCCGGCAGCAGCAGCACGTCGTCGTAGGTCAGCCCGAGTGTCGCGAATTTCTCGGGCACGCCGTCGACGTTGGCAGTCATGACACCTTCCCCAAATGGCCTTGATCGGTGCGGATGTCCATGCTAACGGGAAGCAGAGAGCCCGAATTCCAGTGTTCCGCCTGACCGGGGGCTTCGTATCTTCGTACGGAACCGGCGCACCCCCTGTTCAACGAAGGCACTACTGCTCGGCGAGCGCCCTCAGTCTGCTCAGGGCCCGGTGCTGGGCCACACGGACCGCGCCGGGTGACATTCCCAACATCTGCCCCGTCTCCTCCGCCGTCAAGCCCACCGCGATCCGCAGCAGCAGCAGCTCGCGCTGGTTCTCCGGCAGGTTGGCCAGGAGCTTCTTGGCCCATTCCGCGTCACTGCTGAGCAGGGCGCGCTCCTCCGGGCCCAGGGAGTCGTCGGGCCGCTCGGGCATCTCGTCCGAGGGGACGGCCGTCGAGCCGGGGTGCCGCATCGCCGCGCGCTGGAGGTCGGCGACCTTGTGCGCGGCGATCGCGAAGACGAACGCCTCGAAGGGGCGCCCGGTGTCCCGGTAGCGGGGCAGCGCGAGGAGCACCGCCACGCAGACCTCCTGGGCGAGGTCCTCCACGAAGTGCCGGGCGTCACCCGGCAGGCGGGACAGACGGGTGCGGCAGTAGCGCAGGGCCAAGGGGTGGACATGGGCGAGCAGGTCGTGCGTGGCCTGCTCGTCCCCGTCGACGGCGCGGTGGACGAGCGCGCCGATCGCCCCTTGGGCATTGACCGCCTCGTCGTCGCGCATCGGTCCATGGTGCCTTGCGGCCGCCTGGTCCGTGGCACCGCGCCCGTTGTTGTGCACCGAAGCGTTATGAGCAGGTGCGCCGGAACTCATACCCTGCGCCCTCCCCTTCCGCTCGACCGACTCGTCCCCGAGGAACTCCACACCCTCAAGGATGCGGCATCCGCGGCGAAACGAGCAGCGGGCATCCGGCGGACCCCCGGCCCGCCCCCGCCGACCTGGCTTTCCGTGCCCCCATTGCGACCGCCGCCACACCCGCGGCTGTCCCCGGGGCATGCCGTTCGGACCATCCCCGGGGTGTGGGTCCTCGTAGGCACCCTGCCGAGCTCTCGGCCTCGCTGGGGCAGGGCGGTACCCCCATGGGCGTTGTCGTCGGCCACCGGCCTGCGCGGGCACTCGTGCGGCTCGCGCCGGATGCCGCGCGTAGAGGCCGGCCCGATCCGAAGGTCAGGCCCCAGGAGGTGTCCGCGAAGCCCCGTCCGTCCCGCGACGTCCGGTACCTCCCCAAGCTCTTCGAGCAGGGGGGACCCCCACTCGCCGCACCGGGCGAACACCGGTGTGCAACCAGTACGCGGGCGCCCGCCCGGCACGCCGAGAGCACGCACCGAACGCCGCAGCGCCCGCCCTCCGGGCGGACGCCGGGACTGTGCGGACACCCTCTAGCGCACCAGACCCCACCGGAAGCCGAGCGCCACGGCGTGGGCCCGGTCCGAGGCGCCGAGCTTCTTGAACAGGCGCCGGGCGTGTGTCTTGACGGTGTCCTCGGAGAGGAACAGCTCGCGGCCGATCTCGGCGTTCGAGCGGCCGTGGCTCATGCCTTCGAGGACCTGGATCTCACGCGCCGTGAGCGTCGGCGCGGCGCCCATCTCGGCCGAACGCAGCCGGCGCGGGGCGAGCCGCCAGGTCGGGTCGGCCAGGGCCTGGGTCACCGTCGCGCGGAGCTCCGCGCGGGAGGCGTCCTTGTGCAGATAGCCGCGGGCACCGGCGGCGACCGCGAGGGCCACACCGTCCAGGTCCTCGGCGACGGTGAGCATGATGATGCGCGCACCGGGGTCGGCGGACAGCAGCCGCCGGACCGTCTCGACGCCGCCCAGTCCGGGCATGCGTACGTCCATCAGAATCAGGTCCGAGCGGTCGGCCCCCCAGCGGCGGAGGACTTCCTCGCCGTTGGCCGCCGTCGTCACGCGCTCTACGCCGGGCACGGTTGCGACCGCGCGACGGAGCGCCTCTCGGGCAAGCGGGGAGTCGTCGCAGACGAGGACGGAAGTCATGACCGCCCTCCGCAGCTGATGCGCGTCACCTTGAGCCTCCAGGCTGGTACGAAATCGTCACCTGTGCGGTCGACCGTCTCGGACGCCCGCCCGAGCGCTTGTTCCTTCAACCGCCTCGCACTCTCAACGACGGTCACTCGAAAGAGTTACGGGGGCGGCTGACATCTTCGGCACTCTACGTGAGGGGCCGGACACGGTGCAGATATGCGCAACAGACCCTCGAACTTTCATCACAAGCTATGCCCCATTCAGACCCATTTCTTCCGCTTTGCCGGTGTCTGGAGCTAGATTCGCAATGAGTCATATTTTCATCTCCTTAGATCGTAGTTGTACGGTCGTGGACACCGGATCCGCCCAAAACGGCTACAAGGGGTCACGTAATGGCAGATTTCTCCCGCCTTCCCGGACCGAACGCGGACCTGTGGGACTGGCAGCTGCTGGCTGCCTGTCGCGGGGTGGACAGCTCGCTCTTCTTCCATCCGGAGGGCGAGCGCGGTGCGGCTCGGAGCGCTCGCGAGAACTCGGCCAAAGAGGTCTGCATGAGGTGCCCGGTGCGTGCCGAGTGCGCCGCCCACGCGCTGGCGGTGCGTGAGCCGTACGGCGTGTGGGGCGGGCTGACCGAGGACGAACGCGAAGAGCTGATGGGGCGGGCGCGCAACCGGCTGGTGTCGGCGTCGACATCCGGCGGGCACGCCGCCTCGAACACCTGAAGGAACGTTTCTGCGGACGGGCACGCACACGCGTGCCGTTGGTTTTTGACGCGCTTCCACGGCGCCCGGACGCCCGGGCCCGTCACCACCGTGGTCGCTAGCGGTGGCCCGCCCGTGCCAGTTGGTCGAGCGTCGCCGCGACCGCCGGGACCTGTGCGAGGTCGGGCAGGGTGAGCGCGACGATCTCCCGGCGCACCGCCGGTTCCAGCGTCACGGCCCGCACCCCCCGGGGCCGTACGGACTCGACGGCCAGCTGGGGCAGCACGGCCACGCCGAGGCCGGCGCCCACCAGGCCGGCGACCGCCGGGTAGTCGTCGGTCGCGAAGTCGATGCGCGGGGTGAAGCCGGCCGCCGCGCAGACCTCGACCAGCTGGCCGCGGCAGCGGGGGCAGCCGGCGATCCACGGCTCCCGCGCGAGCTCGCCGATCGCGACGGACTCCGCGCCCGCGAGCCGGTGCCGCTCCGGCACGAGTGCCACGAGCCGGTCCGTCAGCAGCGGCCGTACGACCAGGTCCTCCCACTCCTCGGCGCCCGCCGCTCCCTCGTAGCGGAAGGCGAGCGCCACGTCGCAGTCGCCCTCGCGCAGCATGCCGACCGACGCGGGCGGTTCGGCCTCCTCCAGGAAGACCCGGGTGCCTGGGTGCGCGTCGCGCAGTGCGGCGAGGGCCGTCGGCACGAGCGTGGAGCTCCCGCTGGGGAAGGAGACGAGCCGGACCCGCCCGGCCCGCAGCCCGGCGATGGCGGCGACCTCCTCCTCCGCGGCCGTGAGCCCGGCGAGGATCCCGGCGGCGTGCCGCACCAGCGCCTCGCCGGCCTGGGTCAGGCGCATCTCGCGTCCCGTGCGGATCAGCAGAGGTGTGCCGACGGAGGCTTCCAGGGCCTTCATCTGCTGGCTGACGGCGGGCTGGGTGCAGCCCAGTTCGCGTCCGGCGGCGGAGAAGGAGCCGGTGGTCGCGACGGCGCGCAGTACGCGGAGATGGCGAGCTTCGATCACCCTTCGAGGATAAGCGACCCTTTGAAGCGGCTCCCAATAATGCGTCGACGCTTTGGGGGCGGGTCGCCTACCGTGCGGGCATGAGGCTTCTGTCTGTGAATCTGGGCCGTGCCAGGGCTGTGCCGTACACGGACAACCCGGAGGGTGTGACCGGAATCGACAAGCAGTCGGTGGACGGGCCGGTGCGGGTGTCGGCGCCCGGGCCCAAGGGCGTCGGCGGGAGCGGGCTGGCCGGGGACGCGGTGTGCAAGCTGGAGCACCACGGCGGCGACGACCAGGCGGTCTACGCGATGGCCCGCGAGGACATGGACGCGTGGGAGCTCGAGCTGGGCCGGCCGCTGGCGCACGGGGCGTTCGGCGAGAACCTCACGACCGAGGGCCTCGACGTCTCCGGGGCGCGGATCGGCGAGCGCTGGCGTGTCGGGCCCGAGGTGCTGCTGGAGGTCACCTGCGGGCGGATCCCGTGCCGCACGTTCCAGGGCCACCTGGGCGAGAAGCAGTGGGTGAAGCGGTTCACGCGGCGAGGAGCGCCCGGGGCGTATCTGCGGGTGATCGAGCCCGGTGAGATCCGGGCGGGGGACCCGGTGGAGATCGCGCACCGGCCGGACCACGACGTGACCGTGGCCCTTCAGTTCCGCGCGGTGACCACCGAGCGGACGCTGCTGCCGCGGCTGCTGGCGGCCGGCGAGGCGCTGCACCCCGAGTCGCTGAGGCTGGCGCGGGAGTACGCGGAGAAGCACGGGGCCTGACGGCCGCTCGCCGTGCGGGTCTCCACCGACCCTTCACCGGGGAGGCCCCCGCACGGAAGCGGACGCACATGGTCCAGGTCACTAACCTTCTGCCATGACAACGGCTCTGATTACGGGATCGACGGCAGGCATCGGGGCCGCGTTCGCGCGGCGACTGGCGGCGGACGGGCACAACCTGGTGCTGGTGGCCCGCGACACCAAGCGGCTCCGGGAGCAGGCGACCGAGCTGCACGACCGGCACGGCATCGAGGCGGAGGTGCTGACGGCCGACCTCGCCGAGGACAAGGGCATCGAGTCGGTGGCCGACCGGCTGGGCGACCGGAAGAACCCCGTCGACCTGCTGATCAACAACGCGGGCTTCGGCAACAAGGGACGCTATCTGGACGTGCCCATGGCCGACGAGCTGCGGATGCTGAAGGTGCACTGCGAGGCGGTGCTGCGGCTGACGTCCGCGGCGACGGAGGCCATGCGGGAGCGCGGCCGCGGCGGCGTGGTGAACGTCGCGTCGGTGGCCGCGTTCGTCCCGCGGGGCACCTACGGCGCGTCCAAGGCCTGGGTCGTGCAGTTCTCCCAGGGCGCCGCACGCGACCTGGTCGGCAGCGGCGTACGGCTGATGGCGCTCTGCCCCGGTTTTGTCCGCACCGAGTTCCACGAGCGGGCCGGCATGGGCACGGACAACATCCCGAGCTGGATGTGGCTCGACGCGGACAAGCTGGTGGCGGCGGCACTGCACGACCTGGCCCGCGGCAGGACGCTGTCCATCCCGGACCCACGCTACAAGGCGCTGATGGGGGCGGCGAAGCTGGTGCCGCGGGGCGTGCTCGGGGCCGTCTCGTCCAGGACGGGCCGGAAGTACGGGCCGCAGTAGGCGCGGGCGGGAAGGGCGTCGACGAGGATCGCCCGGCGACCGGTCCCCCGTGCGCACATGCCGTCATGGTGCCGGAGCCCCGACAGGCACAGCGCGCCTCCGCCCAGGACAATGGAGCTGTTCAGCCGGACCCAGGGGGGCCGGAGGCGAGAGCATGACCTTCGTACAGCTCATCGAATGCAGGACCAGCCGGCTCGACGAGATGAACCGGCTGATGGACAGGTGGGTCGAGCAGACCAAGGGGAAACGGACCGCTACGCACAGTGTGGTGGCGAAGGACCGGGCCGACGCCTCGCACATCGTCGAGATCGTGGAGTTCCCGTCGTACGAGGAGGCGATGCGGAACTCCGGGCTTCCGGAGACCGACCGGATCTTCCAGGAGATGGTGGCGCTCTGCGACGAGACGCCGACGTTCACGGACCTGGACGTGGTGCGGGACGAGCAGCTGTACTCGGCCACCGCGCGCAGGTTCTTCGAGCTGGCGCCCGGGCAAGGTGCGGCCCCCGCGTTCAACGACGTCTTCATCGAGGACTACCACGACCACGATCCCGCCAGAGTGCAGGACGTCATCGGGCTGGACGCGATGCGGCGCGAGGTGGAGGTGTGGCGGGGCGGGTTCGACTTCTCGTTCACGATCGAGGACCAGATGGCCCAGGGCGACCGGGTGTGCACCCGGTGGACCTTCCGGGGCAGGCACAAGGGCGACTTCCTCGGGATTCCGCCGACCGGGCAGGACGTCACCATGACCGGGACGACCATCCACCGCTGCACGCCGGACGGGAAGATCGCCGAGGGCTGGTGGCAGTACGACCGGCTGGGGCTGATGCAGCAGCTCGGGGCGCTGGACCCGCTGGAGTTGTGAGCCGCGCAGGACCGGCCTACGGGAGAAGCCCCCGTTCCGCACGAGGCGGGACGGGGGCTTCTCTCACGAGGTCGGTGCCTCAGTGGGAGTGGCCGTGGCTGTGGCCTCCGGCCGCCGGCTCCTCCTCTTCCTTCTTCTCGACGACCAGGGTCTCGGTCGTGAGCAGGAGGGAGGCGATGGAGGCGGCGTTCTCCAGGGCGGAGCGGGTGACCTTGACCGGGTCGATGACGCCGGCCTTGATCAGGTCGCCGTACTCGCCGGTGGCGGCGTTGAAGCCCTGGCCCTTGTCGAGCTCGGCGACCTTGGAGGTGATGACGTAGCCCTCCAGGCCGGCGTTCTCGGCGATCCAGCGCAGCGGCTCGACGACCGCGCGGCGGACGACCGCGACACCGGTGGCCTCGTCGCCGGTCTTGCCGAGGCTGCCCTCGAGGACCTTGGCGGCGTGGACCAGAGCGGAGCCACCACCGGAGACGATGCCCTCCTCGACCGCGGCGCGGGTCGCGGAGATGGCGTCCTCCAGACGGTGCTTGCGCTCCTTGAGCTCGACCTCGGTGGCGGCACCCACGCGGATGACGCACACGCCGCCGGCCAGCTTCGCGAGGCGCTCCTGGAGCTTCTCGCGGTCCCAGTCGGAGTCGGTGCTCTCGATCTCGGCCTTGATCTGGGCGACGCGGCCCTGCACGTCGTCCTTGTTGCCGGCGCCGTCGACGACCGTGGTGTCGTCCTTGGTGACGGTGACGCGGCGGGCGGAGCCGAGGACGTCCAGACCGACCTGGTCGAGCTTGAGGCCGACCTCCTCGGAGACGACCGTGGCGCCGGTGAGGACCGCCAGGTCCTGCAGCATCGCCTTGCGGCGGTCACCGAAGCCGGGGGCCTTCACCGCGACGGCGTTGAAGGTGCCGCGGATCTTGTTCACGACCAGGGTCGACAGGGCCTCGCCCTCGACGTCCTCGGCGATGATCAGCAGCGGCTTGGAGGAGTTGGACTGGATGACCTTCTCCAGCAGCGGCAGGAGGTCCGCGATGGCGGAGATCTTGCCCTGCGTGATGAGGATGTACGGGTCGTCCAGGACGGCTTCCATGCGCTCCTGGTCCGTCACGAAGTACGGCGACAGGTAGCCCTTGTCGAAGGCCATGCCCTCGGTGAAGTCCAGCTCCAGACCGAAGGTGTTGGACTCCTCGACGGTGATGACACCGTCCTTGCCGACCTTGTCCATCGCCTCGGCGATGAGCTCGCCGACCTGCTGGTCCTGGGCGGACAGCCCGGCGACGGCGGCGATGTCGGACTTCTCGTCGATCGGGCGGGCCGAGGCGAGCAGGTCCTCGGAGATCGCGGCGACGGCGGCGTCGATGCCCTTCTTCAGGGCGGCCGGGGAGGCGCCGGCGGCGACGTTCTTCAGGCCCTCGCGCACGAGCGCCTGGGCGAGCACGGTCGCGGTGGTCGTACCGTCACCCGCGATGTCGTTGGTCTTGGTCGCCACCTCCTTGACCAGCTGGGCACCGAGGTTCTCGTACGGGTCCTCGATCTCGACCTCGCGGGCGATCGTGACACCGTCGTTGGTGATGGTGGGGGCGCCGAACTTCTTGTCGATGACGACGTTGCGGCCCTTGGGGCCGATCGTCACCTTGACCGTGTCGGCAAGCTTGTTGACGCCGCGCTCGAGGGCGCGACGGGCGTCCTCGTCGAACTTCAGGATCTTCGCCATGGGAGCGTGAGCCCTCTTCCGGAATCAGGGTTAACGGCACTGCGCCCCGGGCGCCCGGCTTCTTATCGATCGCGGGGGGCCAGGGGCGCAGCTCAAAGCAATGTGCTTGGGGTGAATTACTTCTCGACGATCGCGAGCACGTCACGGGCCGAGAGGACGAGGTACTCCTCGCCGTTGTACTTCACCTCGGTGCCGCCGTACTTGCTGTAGAGCACGACGTCGCCGACGGAGACGTCGAGCGGAAGACGGTTGCCGTCCTCGAAGCGGCCCGGGCCCACGGCCAGGACGACGCCCTCCTGGGGCTTCTCCTTGGCGGTGTCCGGGATGACCAGGCCAGAGGCGGTGGTCTGCTCGGCGTCGAGCGGCTGGACCACAATGCGGTCCTCGAGCGGCTTGATGGCAACCTTGGAGCTGGTGGTCGTCACGATCCGACCTCCCCCTTCGGAGATCTCACGGGGTTAACTGTCTGAGGTGGCGACCAGGTGGATCCGTCGTCGCGGGTGCCGGACCTGCCCGTCGCTGTGTTGGCACTCTCCAGTGGGGAGTGCCAGAGCCGAGACTATGACTGCGATTAGCACTCGGTCAAGCGGAGTGCCAATTGCCGGCGGCGCGTCGGCCGTGGAGCCGGGTCGGCGGACGTTTGTGCTGGGCACCCGGCGTCGGGGTCCTGGCCTCTGGGGGCCGGCGCCATCCGGCGCCCACAGGTTCAGAGGTAGTCCTCCAACCGCCCCACCCGCAGCCCCCTTCCCTCGATCTCTCGCAGCAGGCGCTCCGTCCGTTCGGTCAGCGTCAGGGTGGCGGTCTCGCCGGACGGCAGCGAGATGACGTCGCCGGGGCGCAGGCCGGGCTTGCCGCGGGTGTACGTCAGGGCGCCGTCGGGTCCCAGGGACGCCCTCCAGAGGACGACCGCCCGGATGCCGCAGTCGGCGGCGGCGCGCAGGGTCGTCGTGTCGTACGCCCCGTACGGCGGGCGGAAGAGGCGGGGACGGATGCCGAAGCGGGAGCGGAGTTTGTGCTGCTGGCCGCAGATCTCGGCGCGCTGGCCGGCATAGGGCAGGCCGCGCAGGGCGGGGTGGTCGAGGGTGTGGTTCTGGATGGACGCGCCGACCGCGCGCAGGCGGGCGAAGTGGCCGTAGCCGGGCCCCACGACGCTGTCCGTGAGGAACATGCTGACCGGGAGCCGCCGTTCGCGGACGAGGCCGATGAAGCGGGGGTCGCGCTCGGCGCCGTCGTCGTAGGTCAGGAAGACCACCCGGTCGCGGGTGCGGACGTGGTCCACGACGGGCGGGAGACCGCGTCGGTCACCTCGGTCGTCCCGGTCCGGCCAGCGGACGTCGCTCGACGCGTGCGTCGGTGACTGGCCCCGGCCGTCCGCCGCCGTCCGCTCCCCCGCGGCCCCGGCGCAGCCCGCCAGCAGGATCACCCCCGCGCACACCACGGCGACCGGCGACCGCCGCCTCACAGGTAGTCCTCCAGCCGGCCCACCGCGTACCCCTCGGCCGTGACCTTGTTCAGGAAGCGGCGGATCATGTCGGGCATCGTGCCCTGCCACTGGCCGCGGCCGCGGAAGTGGGTGAGGACGATGTCGCCCGGGTGGAGTTTGCGGTCCCACTCGCGGTACTCCCAGCGGTCGGCGAAGACCTCCTCGTTCCAGAGGGGGACGTACTCGATTCCGCAGGCCTTGGCGGCGCGCAGGGTCGCCCTGTCGTAGCTGCCGAAGGGCGGGCGGAAGAGGACCGGGCGCTTGCCGTAGCGCTTCTCGATGAGGCGCTGCATGCCGCAGATCTCGCGCTTCTGCGCCCGGTACGACAGGCCCGGCATATAGCGGTGGCGGAGGGTGTGGTTGTTCAGGACCACACCTGCGTCCTGCATCTTCTCGAAGTAGCGGTAGTCGTCCTTGATCAGGTAGCCGCTGAGGAAGGCGCTGTACGGGATCTTCAGGTCGCTCATCATCCGCAGGAACGCCGGGTCCTTCTCGGCGCCGTCGTCGATGGTGAGGAAGACGACCTTGTCCCGGGTGGGGACCGTGGTGAAGACGGGCGGCAGGTTCCGTCGCCGGTGGTCTTCCACCTCGAAGCCCTCACGGGTCCTGATCCTCGGCTTCTTCTCTGGGACCGGCGGGGCGGTCAGAGGGACCCTTCTCAGTCCCCAGCGCTGCGCCGCGACGATCCGGGCGGCGTGCGCGGCGCGCAGCTTGGAGGCGTAGGAGTCGAGCGCGCGGGCCGGGGGCGCGTCAAGGGGCTGCTGGCCGCCGGCCGGGGGGATCCGGCCGCTGTCGCCCTGCGCGCAGCCCGAGGCGATGGCGGCGAGGGTGAGCACGGCGAGGCCGATCCGCACACCGCCAGATGCCCGGCTTTTGTCATTTTGTACGACTGCTCGCATGATGCGGGATCCTCGCAGCCGGCCTTCCCGGATCGGCCCCGACACCGCGACCGGCGGCGCACCATCCACCGACTGGCCCACACGCGGTCCGGTCCGGCTCCGCGCGCACGCGGACGGACCATGCCGGTTCACCCGGGCCGGGGCCGGCCTTCGGGCGAGCACGCGGACGGAGCACGGACCAGGTCCGCGGGCCGGGCCGGACCGGGCTGGGCTGGGCAGGACCGGGCTGGGTCGGGCTGCGCCGGGCCGGACCGCGCCGGGCCGGGTCATGCCGTGCCGCGCCGCGCCGGGTCGCCCCGGGCCGCGCCTGGGCCTGCCCGGCACGGCGGACCACTGGGTCGGCCGTGCCGGTTCCGGCGGCGCCGCAGGATGGCGGAGCCGTTTGCGCCGCTCCCGGCGCAGCCGGGGCAACCGGGGCAGCCGGCGCCGTCGGCGCAACCGGGGCAGCCGGGGCAGCCGGCGCAACCGGGGCAGCCGGGGCAGCGGACGCCCGCAGAGCAGGAGCTCGGCGCCCGGCGCCCGGCGCCCGCGCGCGGACCGACCGGTGTCCCTGTCCCGAACCGATCCGCGTCTCTGGCCCGGACCCGGTCCGCGTCCCGGCCCGGATCGGTTCGTGTCCCGGCCCGGATCGGTTCGTGTCCCCGGCCCGAACCCGGCCCGCATCCCCGGCTCCAACCCCGATCCGCGTCTCTGGCCCGAACCCGGCCCGCATCCCCGGCCCGAGTTCGACCCGCATCCCCGGCCCCGGTCGGTCCGTGTCCCAGGCCCGGACCGACCCGCCCCCCAAGTTGGACCGACGGCCACCCCAGCCCAGACCGCCCCGCCCCGCCGCCGAGACCACCCCCACCACTCCCACCACCCGTGGCCGACAATGATCCGGTGAACGACCTCGCCCTCCTCCTCAGCCCCGAAGGCCGCGCCCTCCTCGACGAGGTGCGGGACACCGATCCGGCGCGGGAGCTGGCCGTCGCGACCCGGTTGCGTCGCGAGCACCCCGCCGAGCTGGTGTCGGCGGCGCTGGGCCAGGCGCGGCTGCGGCAGCGGGCGGTGGTGAAGTTCGGGGCCGAGGACGCGGGACGGATGTTCTTCACGCCGAACGGGGTCGAGCAGTCGACCCGGGCGAGCGTGGCGGCCTACCGGGCGCGGCGGCTCGCGGAGGCGGGCGTGACCTCGGTCGCCGACCTGTGCTGCGGCATCGGCGGTGACGCGATCGCGCTGGCCCGGGCCGGGATCCGGGTCCTGGCCGTCGACCGTGATCCGACGACGGCCGCGGTGGCACGGGCGAACGCCGAGGCCCTGGGCCTGTCAGGCCTGATCGAGGTGCGGGAGGCGGATGTCACCGAGGTGGACACGGCCGGGTACGACGCCGTGTTCGTCGACCCGGCCAGGCGCGGCGGCCGGGGCCGGATCTTCGACCCCGAGGCGTACTCGCCGCCGCTGTCCTGGGCGGTCTCCGCCGCCCGCCGCGCCCCTCGCGCCGCCGCGCTGAAGATCGCCCCCGGCATCCCGCACGAGGCGGTCCCCGAGGACGCCGAGGCCGAGTGGATCTCCGACGGCGGCGATGTGAAGGAGGCGGTGCTGTGGTTCGGCACCGCGCCCGGGGCCGTACGGGCCACCCTGCTGCCGGGCCCGCGCACGCTGCTCTCCCGCGGCCTGCCCGACCCGGCGGTCCGCCCGCCCGGCCGTTACCTCTACGAGCCCGACGGTGCCGTCATCCGGGCCCATCTGGTCGCCGAGGTGGCCGACGAGGTCGGCGGCGGACTGCTCGACGCGACCATCGCGTACGTCACGGCCGACGCACTGCACCCGACCCCGTACGCGACCGCCTACGAGATCACCGACCATCTCCCCTTCAACGTCAAGAAGCTGAAGGCCCTGTTGCGGGAGCGGGAGGTCGGCAACCTCACGGTGAAGAAGCGGGGCTCGGCGGTCGAGCCGGAGGAGCTCCGCAGGAAGGTCAAGCCCCAGGGCCGCCACTCGGCCACGGTGTTCCTGACGCGGGTGGCGGGAGCACCGGCGATGCTCATCGGGCACCCCGCGTAGGCAGGAGCCGGCACGCTGCGCGGGCAGCAGCCGTCAGGCCTGTTCCGCCGCCCGCCGCGACAGCAGCTCCCTTTCCCGCTCGTTGCGCGTCAGCGATGCGGCCCGCTCGAACTCGGCCCGGGCCTCCTGCGTGCGGCCGAGGCGGGACAGGAGGTCGCCGCGCACACTGGGCAGCAGGTGGTAGTCCCGCAGGGCGGGGTCGGCCAGCAGGGAGTCGACGATGGCCAGGGCGGCGGCCGGGCCCTCGGCCATCGAGACGGCCACCGCGCGGTTCAGTTCCACGACCGGGGACGGGGAGCGGGCGGCCAGGACGCCGTACAGGGTGGCGATGCGGGTCCAGTCGGTCTCCTCGTAGGAGTACGCGTGCGCGTGGCAGGCGGCGATGGCGGCCTGGAGGAGGTACGGGCCCGGTGCGCCGGAGCAGGCGGCCTCGGCCCTGCCCAGCGCGGCGATGCCGCGGGTGATGAGCATGCGGTTCCAGCGGGCGCGGTTCTGGTCCTTGAGGAGGACCGGTTCGCCGGAGGGGCCCGTGCGGGCTGCCGTGCGGGACGCCTGGAACTCCAGGAGAGCTGTCAGGCCGTGCACCTCGGGTTCCTTCGGCATGAGGGCCGAGAGCACACGGGCCAGGCGCAGGGCGTCCTCGCACAGGGACGGGCGGAGCCAGTCGTCGCCGGCCGTGGCTGCGTATCCCTCGTTGAAGACGAGGTAGATGACGTCGAGGACCGAGCCGAGGCGGGCCTCGCGGTCGGGGCCGTAGGGCACCTCGAAGGCGATGTTCCGCGTGGCCAGGGTGCGTTTGGCGCGGACGATGCGCTGGGCGACGGTCGGCTCGGGGACCAGGAACGCGCGGGCGATCTCGGCCGTGGTGAGGCCGCCGAGGAGGCGCAGGGTGAGGGCGGTGCGGGCCTCGGTGGACAGGACGGGGTGGCAGGCGGTGAAGACCAGGCGAAGCAGGTCGTCGTCGATGCCGTCCGGGTCGGCGGGTTCTTCCGGGGGAGACACCGTCGACAGGTCCCGGCCGATCTCCGCCAGCTTGCGGGCGTAGTTCTCGCGGCGGCGGACCAGGTCGACGGCGCGGTTGCGGGCGGTGGCCATGAGCCAGGCGCCCGGGTTGTCGGGCACCCCGTCCCGCGGCCACTGCTCCAACGCGGCGACCAGCGCGTCCTGCGCGAGTTCCTCCGCGATGCCGACGTCCCGGACGACCCGGGCGACGCCGGCGATGATGCGGGGCGACTCGATGCGGAAGACGGTTTCGATGGCTGTGCTGGTGCCGCTCGGGTCGGCCGTGGCGCGGCTCGGATCGGCCGTGGTGCGGCTCGAACCGGCCGTGGCGCGGCTCAAATCAGCGGCGGTGCCGCTCGAACCGGCCGTGGCGCCGCTCGAATCAGCGGCGGTGCCGCTCGAACCGGCCGTGGCGCGGCTCAAATCAGCGGCGGTGCCGCTCGGCTCGGCGGTGGTGCCGCTCGGGTCGGCGGTGGGCTGCGGGGTCACAGCCCACCATCAGACACCCGTGGCGCCTCCCGGCCAAGGAGGACCGGTCAGCCCTCGGCGATCTGCCGGACCTCAGCGGTGATCGTCCAGTAGTCCTCGTGCACGGACAGGAATCGCTTGGTCCACTCGATCGCCTCGGCCTTGTCCTTGCACTGGCTGATCGAGTAGCCGCCGATGACCTCCTTGGACTCCGTGAACGGCCCGTCGGTGACGGACAGCTTCCCGTCCTCCCAGGTCACCCGGCTGCCGTCCGCGGTCGGGGTGAGCCCGGCCGTGTCGAGCATGACTCCGGCCTTGGTGATCTCCTCCAGGAGCTTGCCCATCCGCTCCTGGAGTTCGGGGCTCGGGCCCTCGGCGGGGGCGTTCTTCTCGTCGATGCGGATCAGGGTGAGAAAGCGCGGCATGGTGACTCCTCGGGGCTCTGCGGAGCGAGGCCTCTCCTCGCTCTCACCCCTGCGTCGATCGGGAGACGTCCGGATCGACACGCTCGCCGGACTTTTCTCAGAGAATTCTTCCGAGCGCGTTTTTGCAGGTCAGCGCAGCGACTCCCACAGCTCCCGCGCCTCCGGCTCCTCGGCCACCACCCGGTTGGGATCCGACGGCGCCCGCACCACCGGCATCGTCACGGTCCGTACCGCGCTCGCCGACAGATCCTTCAGGCTCTGCCCGAGCCGGGTCAGCTCGGCGAGGGAGTCCAGGCCGGTGTCGGTGGTGAGGCCGGCGGTCACGGCGTCCGCGACCCGGTACAGCTTCGCCGGGTCGGTGAGCAGGTTCTGCGCGGCGATCTGTTCCAGCAGCGCCCTCACCAGCTTCTGCTGGAGGCCTATGCGGCCCAGGTCGCTGCCGTCGCCTATGCCGTGCCGGGTGCGGGCCAGGGCGAGGGCCCGGGTGCCGTCCAGGTGGTGGGTGCCCGCCTTGAGGTGCAGATGGCTGTCGTCGTCGGCGATGTCCTCGTCCGTGGTCACGGTGACGCCGCCGAGCGCGTCGACGAGTTTCGCGAAGCCTGAGAAGTCGATCTCGATGTAGTGGTCCATACGGACGCCGGTAACCGCCTCGACCGTTTTCACGGCGCAGACCGGACCGCCCACCGCGTAGGCGTCGTTGAACATGGAGTTGTACGCGACGGCCGTCGACCCGCCGGACGGGCGCGGGCAGGAGGGGCGGGTGACCAGGGTGTCGCGCGGGATGCTCACCACCGTCGCGCCGGTCCGCCCGGCGTCGAGGTGGACGACCATCGCCGTGTCGGAGCGCGCACCGGAGCTGTCGCCGCCGCCGAGCCTGCGGTTCTCCTCGCCGCTGCGCGAGTCGGAGCCCAGGACCAGGATGTTGAGCGCCTCGCTGGGCAGGGCCGATGCGGAGGTGGACGGCGTGACCTCCGGCTTCGGCGGGCGGTTGTCGCCCAGCGCGTTGTCGATGTCGACGCTGGTGATGTTGTCGCTGAGATGCCGGTAGGCCCAGCCCGCCGCCCCGACGCCCAGCACCAGCGCACCCGCGAGGGAGAAGCCGGCGATCCGCAGCGCTCTCGACCGCCGGCCCATTGCTCTGCCCGCGTCCCCGTTCCCGTCGCGTCCCGTCACGGGCAGAACGTAAGTCCGAATTATTACGAGCAGGACCCCCGGGGCGGTTTTCTTCGGAAATTCTCAGACTTCTCGACCTTGTCGGCCCTGCCTCACCCCAGAGTCACCACGGGCACCGGGTTGCTCCCGCTCCACGAGCCGTTGAAGCCGAACGTGACCGAACCGCCGTCCGGCACGGACCCGTTGTAGGGGGCGTTCACGCAACTGACCGCCGCGCCCGACTGCGTGCAGCTCGCGTTCCAGGCCTGTGTGATGCGCTGCCCGGCGCCGAACGCCCAGTCCGCCTTCCACGACGACAGCGAGGCCCCCGAGCAGGCGATCCGCACCTGGCCCGTGTAGCCCGTGTCCCACTGGCTGGTGACGCTGTACGTCGCCGAGCAGGCGCCCGTGGGCGGGGTCGTCGTCCCGCCGAGGGCCTCCCCGATGGCGTGGTACGCCGGTTTCGGCTGGTAGTTCTCGTCGTACGGCGTGGCCGCACCCTCGCCGGGGAAGGTGTCCGGAATCCAGGAGTCGGAGTCGGTGAAGCCCCAGACGGTGACGCCGGAACAGCGCGCGACCGCCACGCAGGCGTTCATGACCGCCTTGTAGTCGGCGGCCTGCTGGGTCAGCTTCGCCTGCGTCACCGGCAGCTGCATCCGGATGTCCAGCTCGGTGATCGCCACGTCGACGCCCAGGTCGGCGAAGCGCTGGATGTTCTGCCGCATCGTCGAGGGCACCTGGCCGACGATGAGATGGGCCTGGAGCCCGACTCCGTCGATCGGGACTCCGCGCTCCTTCAGCGACTTGACCAGGTTGTAGAGGGCCGTGCTCTTCGCGTTGACGCCTTCGACGTTGTAGTCGTTGATGTACAGCCTGGCGCTGGGGTCGGCGGCCCGGGCCCAGGTGAGGGCCTGCGCGATGTAGTCCTGGCCGAGGGTGTCGTGGAAGAGGGTCCGGCGGTAGGTGCCGTCCTCGTTGAAGGGCTCGTTGACCACGTCCCAGGCGGCCAGCCGGCCCTTGTAGCGGCCGACCTCGGTGGCGATGTGGTCCTGGACGATGGCGCTGAGCTGGTCCCGGGTCCAGCTGCCGTTCGTCAGCCAGCCCGGGTTCTGCTGGTGCCAGAGGAGGGTGTGGCCGCGCACCTGCTGACCGTGGGCCTCGGCGAAGTCCACGATCCGGTCGGCCTCGGCCCAGTCGTGGCTGCCTCGGCTCGGCTCGACGGTGCCCCACTTCATGGCGTTGCCGGGGGTGAGCCAGTTGAACTCGCGCCCGGCGATCTCGCCGTAGGTGCCGGTGAGTTTCGAGCCGGTGACCGCCGTGCCCATGACCTTGCCCTTGGCTTCGGCGAGGTCGCGCAGCGGAGTGTCGGCGGCGTGTGACGCGGGGGCCGAGAGCAGCAGGGAACCGGCCGCGACGACTCCGGCCAGCAGGGATGCGAGTAAGCCCGAGCTCAGCGATCTCATTGCGGGTGCCTCCGAAAGTTTCGGTGGTGCAACCGATTGGCTTCGGTGCAGTGTGGAGACGCTCGGAACACCCGTCAATACGGCAACAGCGGTCGGCGGTCAGCCGCCCGCGGGCGCCGCCGTACTGCTGCGCACCACCAGGCTCGTCGCCAGCTCCACGCGGGTGGCAGCCGGGGTGCCGGCCTCGCGACCGAGGTCGAGGACCAGCTTGGCCGCGGCCTCGGCCATCTCCGTCAGCGGCTGCCGTACGGTCGTCAGCGGCGGCCCGACCAGGGGCGCCACCGGCAGATCGTCGAACCCGACCACGCTCAGGTCCTCGGGGATGCGCAGTCCCAGCTCGCGCGCGGCCTCGTACAGTCCGAGCGCCTGGAGGTCGTTCCCGGCGAAGACGGCGGTCGGCCGGTCCGGGCGGCGCAGCAGCTCCAGACCCAGCCGGTAGCCGGCCTCGTGGTGGAAGTCGCCGTTCGCGATCAGCCCCGGGTCGACCGGCAGCCCGGCCGTCTCCAGCGCGGCCCGGTAGCCGTCGACCCGGGCGCGGCTGCACATCATCTGCGTCGGCCCGCTGATCGCGCCGATCCTGCGGTGCCCCAGCTCGACCAGATGCCGGGTGGCCGCGAGGCCGCCCTGCCAGTTGGTCGCGCCGATCGACGGCACGTCGGCCCCCGGGTCACCGGCCGGGTCCATCACCACGAACGGGATGGCGCGGCTGGTCAGCAGCGCCCGCTGCGACTCGTCGAGCCCGGACAGCACGAGGACCACGCCGTGCGGGCGGCGAGCGGCGACCTGGTCGGCCCAGGTCCGCCCGGGGGTGAGCCGCCCCGCGCTCTCCGACAGCACCACGCTGAGCCCCGCGTCCCGGGCCACGTTCTCCACACCCCGGATGACCTCCAGAGCCCAGGCGCTCTCCAGCTCGTGGAAGACCAGGTCGATCAGGGGTGAGCGGGTCGCCTCGGCCCGGCGCCGCCGGTAGCCGTGGGCCCGCAGCAGATCCTCAACACGGGCCCGGGTGGCGGGGGCGACGTCGGCGCGGCCGTTGAGGACCTTCGAAACAGTCGGCGCCGACACACCGGCCTCACGGGCGATCTCGGCGAGCGTCGCTGTCTGCGCGCTGCGCCCCTGCGTCCGGTTTTGCGTCCGGCTTTCCACCGGCTCCGGGGATGTCATGGCGGCGATCGTATCCCTGCGGGCCCCCTTGACGAAGTCCCCGGGGCGCCATAGGTTCCCGGAACATTCGACATAGTTACCGAAACATTCGTGGAAGCGGGCGTGCACGACGCTCGTGAGCACCGTTCGTGAGAGGGCCGTCCGTCCACCCGACAGGAGCTTCATGACCACCGCGCCCTGGCGTGACCCCGCCCTGCCCGCCGCCGCCCGCGTCGACGACCTGCTCTCCCGGATGACCCTGGAGGAGAAGACCGCCCAGCTGTACGGCGTGTGGGTGGGCGCCTCGACGGACGGCGACGGAGTCGCTCCGCACCAGCACGACATGACGGTCGACTACGACTGGGACGACCTGATCAGCCGCGGCCTGGGCCAGCTCACGCGCTCCTTCGGCACCGCCCCCGTGGACCCGGCGCTGGGCGCGCAGGCACTGGCCCGCGCCCAGCGCCGCATCACCGAGGCCGGCCGCTTCGGCATCCCGGCGATCGCGCACGAGGAGTGCCTGGCCGGC
This sequence comes from Streptomyces sp. DH10, assembly GCF_029813805.1. Lineage (NCBI taxonomy): Bacteria > Bacillati > Actinomycetota > Actinomycetes > Kitasatosporales > Streptomycetaceae > Streptomyces > Streptomyces sp. DH10. The sequence goes on along the minus strand of NZ_JARVKU010000003.1, from coordinate 349,580 downwards.
TTCACCGCCTGGCAGGCCACGGCCTACCCGGTCCCGCTGGCCTGGGGAGCGACCTGGGATCCCCCGCTGGTCGAGGAGATGGCCCGCCGCATCGGCGACGACCTGCGCTCGGCCGGCGTGCACCAGGGCCTCGCGCCCGTCCTGGACGTCGTACGCGATCCGCGCTGGGGCCGCGTGGAGGAGACGATCGGCGAGGACCCGTACCTGGTCGGCACGGTCGGCACGGCCTATGTGCGGGGCCTGGAGTCGGCCGGGATCGTCGCCACGCTGAAGCACTTCGCCGGGTACGCCTCCTCGGCCGGCGCCCGCAACCTGGCCCCCGTACGGGCGGGCACCCGCGAGTTCGCGGACGTCACGCTCCCGCCCTTCGAGATGGCGCTGCGCGAGGGCGGGGCCCGTTCGGTGATGGCCGCGTACACGGAGCGGGACGGCGTCCCGGCCTCGGCGGACCCCGAGCTGCTGACCGGGCTCCTGCGCGAGGAGTGGGGCTTCACCGGCACGGTCGTCGCGGACTACTTCGGCATCGGCTTCCTCCAGACCCTCCACCGGGTCGCCGGCACCCCGGCCGAGGCGGCCCACGCGGCTCTGGAGGCCGGCATCGACGTCGAACTGCCGAGCCTCAAGTGCTACGGCGATCCCCTGGTGGACGCGGTCCGCTCGGGCGAGATCCCCGAGGAGCTCGTGGACCGCGCGGCCCGCCGCGTCCTGCTCCAGAAGTGCGAGCTGGGCCTGCTGGACGAGGACTGGACGCCCGAGCCGGCCGCCGCGGTCGAGCTGGACTCGACGGGCAACCGCATCCTGGCCCGCCGCCTGGCCGAGGAGTCGGTCGTCCTGCTCGACAACCCCGACGGCCTGCTCCCGCTGGCCCCCGACACCCGGATCGCGGTGATCGGCCCCCGGGCGGCCGACGCCCTGGCCATGCTGGGCTGCTACTCCTTCCCCTCCCACGTCCTCACCCACCACCCCGGCGTCCCGACCGGCATCGAGATCCCGACCGTCCTCGACGCCCTGCGCACCGAACTCCCCGACGCCAAGGTGACGTTCGCGCCGGGCTGCGACGTGACGGACCCGGACGCCTCCGGCTTCGAGGAGGCCATCGCCCGCACCGCCGAGGCGGACGTGTGCGTGGCGGTCCTCGGCGACCGGGCGGGCCTGTTCGGCCGCGGCACGTCGGGCGAGGGCTGCGACGCGACGGACCTCGCCCTGCCGGGCGCCCAGGGCGAACTGCTGGACGCACTGGTCGCCACGGGCGTCCCCGTGGTGCTGGTACTGCTGACCGGCCGTCCCTACGCCCTCGGCCGCTGGCACGGCCGCCTGAGCGCGGTCGTCCAGGCGTTCTTCCCCGGGGAGGAGGGCGGCCCGGCGGTGGCGGGAGTGCTGTCGGGCCGCGTGAACCCGTCGGGCCGCCTCCCCGTGAGCGTCCCGCAGGTCCCCGGCGGCCAGCCCTGGACGTACCTCCAGCCGCCCCTCGGCCTCGCGGGCGAGGTCAGCAACCTCGACCCGACCCCGCTGTACGCCTTCGGGCACGGCCGCTCGTACACGACGTTCGTCTGGGAGGACGGCACGGGCGGCGAGGAGCCGGCGGAGATCGGCACCGACGGGACGTACGACGTCTCGGTGACCGTCCGCAACACCGGCGACCGCGAAGGGGCGGAGGTCGTGCAGCTGTATCTGCACGACCCGGTGGCGTCGGTGACCCGGCCCGATGTGCGGCTGGTGGGCTACCGGCGCGTGGCGGCGGCCCCGGGCGAGGCGGTGCGGGTGACGTTCCGCTTCCACGCGGACCTGTCGGCGTTCACCGACCGCACCGGCCGCCGGATCGTCGAACCGGGGGCGCTGGAGCTGAGGTTGGCGGCCTCCAGCGCGGACACCCGCCACACCGTCCGGCTCACCCTCACGGGCCCGCGTCGGACACTCGGCACCGACCGGCGGCTGCGCTGCGAGACGGAGGTCTCGGAGCTGCCGTGAGATCGTCGTGATCGAGGACGGCCGCCTGGCGGAGGAGGGCACCCACGGCGAGCTGATGGAGCACGACGGCATCTACGCCTACCTGTTCAACCTCCAGGCGGCCGGCTACCGGGCCGAGGACGGCCCCGACGGCACCGGCGACGAGGAGAGGCAGGACCGGGAGGAGGCGGCGCTGCGATGACGCTGTCCGTGATGTTCCCCGTCATGCCGGAGCGCATCGAGGACCTGGTCCGCTCGCCCGCCGAGTGGAGTCAGGCGCCGCCGACCGACTCGAACCGCCACCGGTGCACGGCCCGGGTCACCAACTCCCCGTCCGGCTCCGGCAGTTCCGGCAGCTCGGCGTCGTACGGAGCGTCCCACCAGGTGATGACGAGGACCCGGTCCTGAGGAGCGCGCAGGGTCTCCCGGCGCAGGGGGGCGCTGGGCAGTTCCTGCGCCCGCGCCCAGGCCAGCAGGTCCTCGCCCCGGCCGGGCACCGCCCGCGCCTCCCACATCAAGGCGACCGTCACGAGTAGAGGTTCTCCTTGCTGATCTCGTGCACGTGGTCGTGGTCGTGGTCGTGCCGGTGGCCCGGCACATGCGGCTCCGTCACCGGCAGCGAGGAGTCCGCCGGCAGGTCCCAGCTCGACGCGGGCCGGTTCCGGGCCACCATCTCGGCGCCGAGCGCGGCGACCATCGCGCCGTTGTCCGTGCACAGCTTGGGCCGCGGCACCCGCAACCGGATCCCGGCCGCCTCGCAGCGCTCCTGGGCCAGGGCGCGCAGCCGGGAGTTGGCGGCCACACCGCCGCCGATCATCAGGTGGTCGACGCCCTCGTCCTTGCAGGCCCGGACGGCCTTGCGGGTCAGCACGTCCACGACCGCCTCCTGGAAGGAGGCCGCAACGTCCCGCACCGGGACCTCCTCCCCCGCCGCCCGCTTCGCCTCGATCCAGCGCGCCACGGCCGTCTTCAGCCCGGAGAAGGAGAAGTCGTAGGCCGGGTCGCGCGGACCGGTCAGCCCGCGCGGGAAGGCGATCGCGCCCGGGTCGCCCTCGCGTGCGTACCGGTCGATGACCGGGCCGCCCGGGAAGCCGAGGTTCAGCACGCGGGCGATCTTGTCGAAGGCCTCACCGGCCGCGTCGTCGATGGTCGCGCCCATCGGGCGGACGTCGGAGGTGATGTCCGAGGACAGCAGCAGCGAGGAGTGGCCGCCGGACACCAGCAGGGCCATGGTCGGCTCGGGCAGCGCACCGTGCTCCAGCTGGTCGACGCAGATGTGCGAGGCGAGGTGGTTGACGCCGTACAGCGGCTTGCCGAGGGCGTACGCGTACGCCTTCGCCGCCGAGACGCCGACCAGCAGGGCACCGGCGAGGCCGGGACCGGCGGTGACGGCGATGCCGTCGAGGTCGCGGGCGCTGACTCCCGCCTCCTTCAGGGCGCGGTCGATGGTGGGCACCATCGCCTCCAGGTGCGCCCGGGAGGCGACCTCGGGCACGACACCGCCGAAGCGGGCGTGCTCGTCGACGCTGGAGGCGACGGCGTCGGCGAGCAGGGTGTTGCCGCGGACGACGCCGACGCCGGTCTCGTCGCAGGAGGTCTCGATGCCGAGAACGAGAGGCTCGTCGCGTGAGTCAGTCATTGATCTGGGTTCCTTGTACGGGAGCCGAACCCGCGGCGGAGCCGCTGTCGGGTTTCGTGGTCAGTCGCATCACCAGGGCGTCCACGTTCCCCGGCTGGTAGTAGCCGCGCCTGAAGCCGATGGCCTCGAAGCCGAAGCGCTCGTACAGCTTCTGCGCGCGGATGTTGTCCACCCGGCACTCCAGCATCACTTCGGCGCACTCGAAGGCGGTCGCGGCCCGCAGCAGTTCGCTGAGGAGCCGGCCGCCCAGCCCCGTCCCCCAGTAATCCCGGGTGACGGCGATGGTCTGGATGTCGGCCTGCTCGCCGGAGGAGGCGACACCGGCGTACCCGACGATCCGCTCCCCCTCCTCGGCCACGAGGTACTTCCGGCTCGCCTCCGGCCCGCGCGCATGGGCCAGCTCGGACCAGAACATGCCCCGCGACCAGGCGTCGTCGGGGAACAGGTTCCGCTCCAGCTCCAGCACGGAGTCGATGTCCCACCAGCGCATCTCGCGCAGCACACACGTCTCGGACCCGGTCACTTGGGGGTGACCACCTTGTAGTTCTTGGGGACTTGGGCGTCGGGGCGGCGCAGATACAGCGGCCGGGGCGCGGGGAGTTCCTCGCCCGCCGCCAGCCGTTCGGCGGCCAGCCGGGCGAGCGCGGCGGCGGACACGTGCTCGGGTTCGTGCGCCTGGGGGAAGGTGTCCGGGTACAGCAGCGCGCCCGCGCCGACCGCGGGCAGCCCCGCGACCTGCTCGGCGATGTCGGCGGGCCGGTCGACGGCCGGGTCGGTGACGCGGGTGCGGGAATCGGCGTAGCGCGCCCAGTACACCTCCTTGCGGCGGGCGTCGGTCGCCACGACGAACGGGCCCCCGATGTCGGCGGCGTAGGCGAGGCCGTCCAGCGTGCACACGCCGTGCACGGGGACGCCGAGCGCGAGCCCGAAGGTCTCGGCGGTCATCAGTCCGACGCGCAGTCCGGTGTACGGGCCCGGCCCGATGCCGGCGACGACACCGGTGACGGCGTCGAGCTTCAGACCGGCCTCGGCGAGCACCCGGTCGATCGCCGGCAGCAGCAGTTCCCCGTGCCGGCGCGCGTCCACCTGACTCGACGAGGCGATGACGTCCCGGCCGTCGTGCAGCGCGACGGTGACGGCGGGTGTGGCGGTATCCAGAGCGAGCAAGAGCACGCAAACAGCCTACGGCTCCCCGGGGCCCGTGTCGGACGTACCTGGCGGGCCGTCACCTGCTGCTACCGTCACCTACCGTCACGGCGCGGCATACGCACCGTGCGCGACAGGGACGTACGACACGGAGGTGGGAGCCGGTGGCACTCAGCAGCTCGGGGATCGTGGCCGGGCTCACCGCCGCGGCCCTCGCGACGGTCGGCTACCTCGCCCACCAGGCGTCACAGACCCTCCCGGCCGGCCTGGGCAGGTCACAGGCGGGCGCCGCACCGGCGGCCGGCGTCTCGAAGGCGCCGCCCCAGGCCAGGAAGGACCCCGCCGCGCTGCCCGGCGATTCCGGCAAGGGCGCACGGGTCGTGTACTCCCTGCGCGGCGACCGGGTGTGGCTGGTCGGCGAGGACGGGACGGTCACCCGTACGTTCGGGGTCCGCCCGAGCGCGGTGGACCCCGCCCCGGGCGGCTACTCGGTCACGTCCCGCTCGAACACGATCACCGGCTCCGACGGCGTCCCCGTCGAGCACGTCGTACGTTTCACCAGCGTGGACGGCGTGGTCATCGGCTTCAGCGCGGCCGTCGACGACTCGACCGCCGCACCGGCCCCGAAGGTCCGCACGGGCGGCATCCGCGAGTCACGCGAGGACGGCGAGGCGATGTGGACCTTCGCAACGATCGGCCGCAAGGTCGTGGTGGTCCGCTAGGCCGCTTCACGGTTGCCCGCAGGCCGCTTCGCGGTGGTCCGCAAGGCCGCCGAGCCGCTGGGTCGCCGAGCGGCAAGGTTGCGGTCGTCCGCAAGGCCGCCGGGGTGCTGGGCCCGCCGGGCCGCAAGGCGGTGGTCGTCCGCCGGGCCGCTGGACTGCTAGGCCACCGCGCCGCTAGGCCGCAGGTCTGGTCGTCCGCCGGGCCGCCAGGCCACCGTGCTGCTACGCCGCAGGGCGTGATCGCCCACGGGGCCGCCAGGCCACGGGGCCGCAGGTCGTGGTCATCCGCTGGGCTAGGCCACCGCGCTGCTAGGCCGCAGGTCGTGGTCGTCCGCCGGGCCGCCAAGCCACCAGGCCACGGGGCCGTGGGAGCCGCAAAGCCGTGGGGCCGCAAGGCCGTCGTGGTCGCCCACTGGGCCGCCAGGCCACGGGGCCGCAAGGTCGTGGTCATCCGCTGGGCTAGGCCACCGGGCTGCTAGGCCGCAGGCCGTGGTCGTCCGCCGAGCCACCGGGCTGCTACGCCGCAGGGCGTGATCGCCCTGGGCCGCTGGCCTGGGCCGCCAGCCACGGGCCACCGAGCCATCAGGCCACCAGGCCACGCTCGGCCGCCAGGCCGCTACGCCGCTTCGCGGTGGTCCGCCACCGGCTCGGTCGGTCCGAGCGGATCGGCGAACCCCGGCTCGGGAGCCCGCGGTGGTGTGGAGATCAGCGCCGCCGCCTCGCCCGCCGCCAGCAGGTCCCGCATGGACACCCCGGCGACCGCGAACGGCAGCGGCTGCGCCTTGCTCTCTGTAGCCGACATGGACGCCTCCCGAAGGCGGGGCGGACGTAGTTAGGTACACCTAACTACGGACTGGATACCATGTGACCACGCACAAGACGCCGAACGCAACATTTTGCCGACGCCTTGTCGGAACGTTCATCAAAACACCACGCGGCAGGAGCTACGCCGCGAGCACGCTCAGGTCCGCCGAAGCCCAGCGTTCCCCCACACCGGTGATCGTCATCTGCCGGACCTCGTCGGTCGTGTCGCCCACCGCGCGGTGGATGACCACCTGGAGCCGGTCCTCGGTCAGCTCCTCGACCTTGCCCTCGCCCCACTCCACGACGACCACGGACTCGGGCAGCGAGACGTCGAGGTCGAGGTCCTCCATCTCGTCCAGCCCGCCGGACAGCCGGTACGCGTCGACATGGACCAGCGGCGGCCCGTCGCCCAGCGACGGATGCACCCGGGCGATCACGAACGTCGGCGAGGTGACGGCCCCGCGCACGCCGAGCCCCTCGCCCAGCCCACGCGTCAGTGTCGTCTTGCCCGCCCCGAGCTCCCCGCTGAGCATCACCAGGTCACCCGCGCGCAGCAGTTTCGCGAGCCGGCGGCCCAGCTCCCGCATCTGCTCGGGGGACGTGACGACGATCTGGACGGATCCGGACTCAGCCGGGTTGTGCGGTGCTGCTGGTGCTCCCATAACCCTTCACGGTAGCTCCTGCGGGCACGGCACCCGTGCGGGTGAGCAGGTCGGCGAGGCGGTCGGTGACCACTTCCGGGTGTTCCAGCATCACCAGGTGCCCCGCGTCCGGCACCAGCACCAGCTCGGCGTCCGGCAGCAGATCGGCGATGGCCTCGCTGTGCTCACTCGGCGTGACCAGATCCTGCACCCCGGCCAGGACGAGGACCGGCATATCCGCGAAACACCCGAGCGCCTCGGTCTTGTCGTGGTCGTTGAACGCCGGGTAGTACTCGGCGACTACGTCGATGGGCGTGCTCTCGATCATCCGCTCGGCGAACCGGGCGATGGCCGGGTCGACGTCCCGGGAGGCGAAGGAGTACCGCTTGATGATCCCGGCGAACAGGTCCGCGGTCGCCCGGCGCCCCTTCTCCACCAGGTCGGCCCGCTGCCCCATCGCCTTCAGCACGCCGGGCAGCACCCGCCGCACCGCGTTGACGCCGGCCACCGGAAGCCCGTAGTTGACCTCGCCGAGCCGCCCCGACGACGTCCCCACGAAGGCCACCCCGACGACCCGCTCCCGGACCAGCTCGGGGTACTGGTCGGCCAGCGCCATCACCGTCATGCCGCCCATCGAGTGCCCGACCAGCACTATCGGCCCCTCGGGCGCGGCCGCGTCGATGACGGCCTTGAGGTCGCGGCCCAGTTGCTCGATGGTGATCGGCTCGCCCCGCCCCTGGGCCACGCCCCGACCCGAGCGGCCGTGGCTGCGCTGGTCCCAGTGGACGGTCCGTACGACGCCTCTGAGCGCCGCCCGCTGGAAGTGCCAGGAGTCCTGGTTGAGGCAGTAGCCGTGGCTGAAGACGACGGTGACGGGGGCGGGGGCCTTGCGGCCGAAGAGCCGGCGGCGGCGCGGGCCGAGGGCGGCGGGGGCGGCCTCCGGGTCGAGGTCGTCGACCTCGTAGTACAGCTCCGTGCCGTCGTCGGCGAACGCCTTGCCGGGCATGCCGCGCAGCGAGCCGTAGGGTCCGGCGGAGTCGAGGACGAGGCGGGCCTTCTGGCGCATGCCCCGGCCGACCGTCATCCGCTCCAGGGCGACACCGGCGGCCGCGCCCGCGGCCACCACGCCTATCGCGACACCGGCGATGCCGGTCGCCCGGCGCCAGCCTCCCGCCGCCCCCGCGGCGGAGGCCGCGACGGCCGCCGTGGCGGCGTTCGCGACGACCTCCGCGCTGCTCTCGCTCACGTACCGCTCCTCTTCGCCGGGGTGCTGCTGTGGATGGTGTGGTGCTGTTCAAGCTGCCTGGTGCTGTGCTGGTGCTTGTGTGGCCAGGGTGCCCGTTGTTCTTCGCGTGACCGGTCCTCTGTGCGAGTTACCCGTCCTGTTCCTCATTCACATAGACGCGCGGAACACGCGTTCCGATCCGGGTCACGATCTCGTAGGCGATGGTTCCGGCCGCCTGGGCCCAGTCCTCGGCGGTGGGCTCGCCGCGGTCCCCCGGCCCGAAGAGCACCGCCTCGGCGCCCGGCTCGGGCTCGTCGCCGCCCAGGTCGACCACGAACTGGTCCATGGCGACCCGTCCCGCGATCGTGCGCCACTTGCCCTCCACCAGGACCGGACCGGCCGAGGAGGCGTGGCGCGGGATGCCGTCGGCGTACCCCAGCGGGACGAGGCCGAGGGTGGTCGCGCCGGGCGTCACGTACCGGTGGCCGTAGCTGACGCCGTGCCCGCCCGGCACGTGCTTGACCAGGGCCAGCGAGGCGGACAGCGTCATCACCGGGCGCAGTCCGAAGTCGGCCGGGGTGCCGAGCTCGGGGCTGGGCGAGATGCCGTAGGTGGCGATGCCCGTGCGGACCAGGTCGAAATGGCTCTCGGGCAGCGTGAGCGTGGCCGGCGAGTTGGCGATGTGCCGGACCTCGGGGCGGGCGCCCTGCTCCTCGGCGTACGCGACCATCTCCCGGAAACGGCGGAGCTGGGCGGCGATGGAGGGATGGCCGGGTTCGTCGGCACAGGCGAAGTGCGACCAGAGCCCCGTGACGCGCAGGAGCCCCTCGGCCTCGGCGCGCAGCGCCTCCCGGACCAGCCCGGCCCAGTCGTCCCCGGGCTGGCAGCCGCCCCGCCCGAGCCCCGTGTCGGCCTTGAGCTGCACCCGGGCGGGCCGACCGGCGATCCGGGCCGCCTCGGTGACCTCGGCCAGGGCCCACATCCCGCTGACGGACACGTCGAGGTCCGCCTCGATCGCCTCGCGCCAGGGTCCGCCGGGCGTCCACAGCCAGCACATGATGCGGCCCGGCAGCCCGGCGGCCCGCAGGGCGAGGGCCTCCTCGGGCGTCGCCGTGCCCAGCCAGTCCGCCCCGGCGGCGACGGCCGCGCGGGCACACGGCACAGCCCCGTGGCCGTACGCCTCGGACTTCACGACGGCCATCAGGGCCGCGCCCGGCGCGTGGGCACGCAGCGTCCGCACATTGGCCCGCAGGGCGGCCAGGTCGATCTCCGCTCGGGCGCGCAGGGGCGCGGTACGCGGGGCTGTTCTCTCGCTCATCGCGCCCAGTGTCTCAGAGGGGCCCGACACGCCCGAGGCGGCGGCCTCCGACGACAGGCCCTACGCCCCGGGCCTGCGCCCCCACACGAACACGCGGTCACCCTTCTTCAGCACGCCCCACAGCCTCCGCGCGTCGGGGACGGAGAGATTGACGCAGCCCATGGAGCCGACGGTGGTGTTGAGACTGCCGTAGACACCGTGGAAGGCCTGCCCGCCGCTGAAGAACTGCGAGTACGGCATGGGCGTGTTGTACAGCGTCGACCAGTGGTTCTTGTGCCGCCAGTAGACCTTGTGCCACCCGGCCCGGGTCCGGTACCCGGCCCGGCCGCTGCGGATCGGGACCGCCCCGAACACGATCTTGCGCCCCTTCTGCAGCCAGGTCAGCTGCCGGCTGAGATCCACACACGCCACGGGGTAGCTCCGCACCGGGCACCGACCGGCGGCATTGGGGTTCCGGCGCGCCGACAGATACTGCATCCGGGCCCATGTCACGGGCCCGGCGAACCCGATGGCCGGTTTGATCCCCTGCCTCACCTGGAACGCCCGGACGGCCCGGCAGTCGGCCGCCGACTGCCTCCCGTCCACCCTCAGCCCCAGCCACCGCTCGACCTGCCGCTGATACGGCCCGGTCTTCCCGGTACAGCTCACCCGCGCGACCGCCTCCCCCAGCGGCACGTACTCGACGAGCGCGTACGTCCCCTCCACCGCCCCGCGCGGCTCGACGGCCTCCTCCACGGCCGACGGCGTGTACACCACCGGCGGCAGCGCCTGGTCGGGCGTGTCGACGGACCAGGGCTGCGCGGGCCCCGGAGCCACGCCCGGGACCAGCTCGCCCAGGGGCCCCGGGGCGGGCGGTACGGGAGCGGCCCCGGCGACACCGGCGGGCAGCGCGGCGACGGCGGCGAGCAGGAGGGCGAGGGCGCGCCCGGCGGTACGTCTGCTGGTCATGTCATCAGAGAAACGGGGTGCCGGGGCGGCCCGGAGTTGCCGCGCGGCCGGTCCTCCGGACGGCCCGCACCTGACAGCGGCGCCCAGTCAGTCTCAGCCCGTCAGGCGCTTGAGGACGAGGCCGTCCAAGCCGAAGCGGTGGCCCGGGGGCGGCAGCCCCCCGGACTCGGGACGGCAAGGGGAGGAGAGGGCGACCCACCTCGACGGCAACCCACTCCCGACAGCGCCCCACCTCCGACGGCGCCCCGCCCTCGACGCCAACCCACTCCCGACGGCGCCCCACCCCCGACGCCACCCCAACCCCGACGGCGCCCCAACCCCGACGCCAACCCACTCCCGACGACGCCCCACCCCTCCCTCTCACTCAGCCCAGAACATTCCGCCACGCCCCCGGAACCGCCTCCGCCACGTCATGCGCCCCCACCGGCGCCCCGTCCGCCGCCAGCCTCCCGGCCAGCCCGTGCACATACGCCCCCACACTCCCCGCGTCCACCGCGGAGAGCCCCGCGGCCAGCAACGACCCCGCCAGCCCCGACAGCACGTCCCCGCTCCCCGCCGTGGCCAGCCAGGACGTCCCCGTCGGATTGACCCGCACCGCACCGCCCCCCGAGTCGGCGACCAACGTCGTGGACCCCTTCAGCAGCACGGTCGCCCCGTACCGCCCTGCCAGCTCCCGCGCCGCCGCCAGCCGTCCGCCTTCGACCTCCGCCCGGTCGACCCCGAGCAGCGCCGCCGCCTCCCCGGCGTGCGGCGTCATCAGGGTCGGGGCCCGCCGCGCCCGTACGACCCCAGCCTCGGCCAACCGCAGTCCGTCCGCGTCGACCAGCACCGGGACGTCCGCCGCCAGCACCTCCCCGACCGTCGCCGCGTCGTCCCCGGCCCCCGGCCCGACGACCCATGCCTGCACCCGCCCGGCGTGCTTCGGCCCCTGGTCCGACACAAGTGTCTCGGGGAACCGTGTGAGGACGGCCTCCCCGGCCGGTCCGACGTACCGCACGGCCCCGGCCCCGCCCCGCAGCGCCCCGGCGACGGCGAGCACGGCGGCCCCCGGGTAACGCGCGGACCCGGCGGCGATACCGACGACACCCCGCCGGTACTTGTCGCTCTCGGCCCGCGGCACCGGCAGCAGCCGCGCCACGTCCGCGTGCTGCAACGCCTCCAGCTCCGGCTCGGCCGGCAGCTCCAGGCCGATGTCGACAAGCCGCACGGACCCCGCGTACTCGCGGGCCGGATCGATCAGCAGCCCGGGCTTGTGCGTCCCGAACGTCACCGTCAGATCGGCCCGGACGGCGACGCCGCGCACCTCACCGGTGTCGGCGTCGACCCCGCTCGGCAGATCGACGGCGACCACGGCGCCCCGCGACCGCTCGGCGGCGGCGGCCAGCGGCACCGCGTCCGGCCGCAGCCCGCCCTTCCCACCGATCCCGACGATCCCGTCGACGACGAGATCCGCCCGCTCGACCAGCTCCTCGACGCCCTGCGCGCCCCGGCCGGCGGCTTCGGCCCCGCCGGCGCTCACGACCCGCCCCCCGGCCCGCCGCAGCGCCGCGAGTCCCCCGGCGTGAGCCCGCTCCGGCGCGAGCAGGACCGCCGTGACACCGGCCCCGCGCCGGGCCAGCCGGGCACCGGCGTACAGCGCGTCACCGCCGTTGTCCCCGCTCCCGACCAGCAGCACGACCCTGCTCCCGTACACCCGACCCAGCAGGTCGGCGCAGGCCGCGGCGAGTCCGGCGGCGGCGCGCTGCATCAGCGCCCCCTCCGGCAGCCGCGCCATCAGCTCCCGTTCGGCGGTCCTGACCGTGTCCACGCTGTACGCACTACGCATGCGGTCGAGTTTCCCGTAGGACCGCCCGGCCACTCCCCCGTATCCCGGGCAACTGCGGACCGTGTCGCATCCATTGACGCTTTGCCTGCCCTTTGCCAGACTCACCGGCCGCGCAGAAAGCGCTTGCACACCCCCCACATTCGACGAAACCGAGGCCACCATGGGACGCAGAGCCGCATTCCTCGCCGCCGCCGGTGCCACCGCCGTCCTCACCGCCGCCGGCACCCTGACCGCCCCCGCCACCGCAGCCCCCACACGAGCGGCCGCCTGCGGAGACGGCTCCTTCCAGGCCGAGGCCGTGCAGAACGGCGGCAACTGGACCGCCCGGCGCGGCGGCAGCACGGTCTACACCGGAACCGACATGCGCGCGGCCGTCCAAGCGGCCGTCAACAGCCTCAGCTCCGGACGCACCTCGAAGGAGCGGGTCGTGGTCCGCGGCTCGGGCTCGATCTCGGCGGGCTCACGCATCTCGCTCCCGAGCTACACCGTCCTCGACGTCTGCGGCACCATCAACGTCACCGGCAGCGGCTCCGGCGACCAGGCGCCGGTCTACTCCCGCGGCACCCGCGACGTCGAGGTCCAGAACCTCAGGCTCACCGGCACCCCGCTCTACGGCATCTTCCTGCGCAACGTCCAGAACGTCGTGCTCGGCCAGATAGACATGCGCCTCTCCCGCGGCCTGGGCATCCGCATCGACAACCGCGGCGACACCAGCCAGTGGACGCGCAACGTCCGCATCGACAACGTCTACGTCTCCGGCGCCTCCAGCCACGCCGTCGAGACCTACGGCGTCGACGGCATCACCATCGGCACGGTCACCGCCCGCAACGTGGGCGAGTCCGGGCTGCTGCTCAACCAGACCATCAACGCCAACGTCACCAAGGTGGACGCGGAGAACGCGGGCACGGGCACCGGCTACGCGGCCTTCCGCATGGCCAACCGCAACGGCCGCGTCGGCAGCGGCTACCCGACCAACATCCGCGTCGGCGAGGTCATCGCGCGCGGCGGCGGACGCGGGGTGTTCTGCGTGTCGGAGAGCGGCGGGGCGACGATCAACAAGGTGACGATCTCCAACACCGGCAACAACTCGGTCCTGATCGAGAACTGCTACAACGTCAGCCTCGCGGCCCAGAGCGGCACGATCTCGGGCGGCGGTGAACTGCGCCTGGCGGCCCGCTCGGAGTTCCCGAACAACAAGGACATCACCATCCAGAACCTGACGGTCACCAACTCGGCCATCAGGGAGAGCCCGTGCGGCGAGAACACGACGTTCCGCAACATCACGCGGGTGAACAGCAGCCAGTCGATCTGCTGACGCCCGCGCCCGCGGAGCCCTGGTCCGCGAAGCCCGAGACCGTGGAGCCCTCGCCCTCACCCGGCGGGGGCTTCACCGCGCAGGCGGCTCAGCGCCTCCATGGCTTCGCGTTCGATGCGCGCGATGTCGCGGAGGACGGTGCCCGCCCGTCCGAGGTACTGCTCGTCGCCCGACTCACCGGCGTTCGTGACGAGCGCCGCGACGTCCGTCCACAGGCCTGCCGCTTCCGAGTACAGGGCGTGCCCGGTGCGCAGATGGCCGCTGTCGAGCCACTCGGCGCACTCGGCGAGGAAGTCGCGGTACAGGTTCCGGAACAGGGCGCCGCCGGTGCCGGCCTTCTCCATCAGCAGGGCGGCCTGCGGCAGGTCCCGCCGGGGGGCGTCGGTGCGCCGGAGCCAGCCGGGTACGAGCTTCCCGGCCTTCTCGATGCCCCGGTGGCCGAGGTTGGCGATGGGCGGGCTCAGGAAGGCGTCGGCGCACGCGGTGATGGCGGGGACGATCCGGCTTCGTGGGTCGGGCGCCGTCCCCGCGGCGGTGAGCGTGAAGGACCGGTGCCTGGCGGTCATCGGCCCGCGCTCGGCCCTGGCCCGCGCGAGGCTGCTCAGGCTGGTGGTCACCGCTCCGCCCTGCTGGTCGGTGTCCACCAGGTAGGCGTCATGCTCGTCGTAGCCGTACAGGGCGACGACATGGCCGCCGAAGTGCACCTTCGAGGTGAAGTAGTCCAGGTGGTAGCTGTCGAGCTGGAGCCCGACGGGCAGTCCGGCGTCGATGGCACTCGCAACGTTCTCCCATCCCTTACGGGCCGATCCGGTCTCCTGGACCGCGAGCTCCAGCCCCAGCCTGGCGGCCAGGTTCCTGGTGAGCTCGAAGGGCTTGACCCGCCCGCCGAGAAAGGGAAAGTCCATGTTCTTGCTGTCCCAGTAGATGAAGGACAGCCCGGACCCGAGGCCGAAGAGCATGGGCTCGGACAGATCGAGCCCCTGGTGCCGCAGCAACACTCCCAGAGCCGACGTCTCGCAGTGCTGCGTACCGCGAGGGTCGACGTCCTTCACCGTGGTCATGCCATTCCCTCCTGGACGGGGACGCGGCCCCTGTCACCCCTCGGCGATCACAACGGCCGAGGCGACACCCGCGTCGTGACTCAGGGACAGGTGCCAGGACCGCACGCCGAGCTCGGCGGCCCGCGCCGCCACGGTCCCGGTCACCCGCAGCCAGGGCTGCCCACTGTCCTCGACACACACCTCGGCATCGGTCCACAGCAGCCCGGGCGGAGCCCCGAGCGCCTTGGCCAGGGCCTCCTTGGCGGCGAACCGCGCGGCCAGGGAGGCGACCCCCCGGCGCTCCCCGCTGGGCAGCAACAACTCCCGCTCCACGAACAGCCGTCCGGCCAACGCGGGCGTACGCTCCAGCGACGCCGCGAACCGATCGATCTCGGCGACGTCGATCCCGACCCCGATGATGCTCATGCGCAGCACCCTACGGTGAGACTCCGCCGCTTCCTGCCTCGACGGTGGTGACTAGCATGATCAGCATGGAATGGGACGGCCTCACCGACCGCGAGCGCTACGGGGACTGGTACCTGAAGGAGCGGGACCGGTTCTCGGACCTGGCCCGGGACGCCGACTGGGACGGCCTGTTCGGGGAGCTGGTGACGAATCCCGAGCGGGTCAATCTCGCCCGCCCGGGCAACCGCAGCGGGTTCGCCCCACTGCACCAGGCCGCCTGGCGCGGCGCCACGATCGCGGTCGTCTCCCGGCTGATCGCGCACGGCGCCTGGCGCACGCAGCGCACCCGGGACGGACGGCGCCCGGTGGACATCGCGCGGGAGCGGGGCCACACGCATCTGCTGGAGCTGCTGGAACCGGTCGCGGTGCGGCAACTCCCCGCCCCCTCCGAAGCGTTGGAGCGCCACTTCCACGCGATGCTGCGGGAGCGCACCGGCAGCTGCTTCGACGAGATCGAGCACCTCCTGCCACCGCTGTCCCCCCTGACGGAGGGGCTGGACGTGCGGATCTTCTTCCGGGTGGTCGGCATGATGGGCGGCTTCCACTACCGCCTCCACGCGGACATCGTGCACGTGCACGGCAGCTCGCGGATGGACGGCGACAACGGGGACTTCTACCACGTGACCCCCGACGGCTGGACCAAGCTCCCCTACAGCCCCAAGCCGCCGCCGCCCTGGAACTTCCCCTACTGAACCCCTGAAAGTGAACTCCCCCTCCCCCTTGTACAGTTCGCGATGACCGCGATGTGCAAACGGCATCGCACACAACGGGAGGAACGCACCACCATGAAGTTCAAGTCGCTGGGAACCGCGGCCACTTCGATAGCTCTCTTCGCAACGGCCCTCACCGGCACCGTCGCGACCGCCGGCACCGCCGCCGCGGCCCCGCCGAAGGACTGCAGCAAGGCGATCGTGAACGTCAAGGCCAAGGAGACCGTCAAGGTCCGCACCTCGCCGAAGACGAGCGCCACCGCCCTCGGCATCTGGGGCAAGGGCAAGCGGGGCGCGATCTGCAACGACGGCAAGGCCTACAAGGGCGGCTCGTACACGGCCTGCGGCAAGAAGAGCAACATGTGGTACTACGGCGGCGACAAGGTGAACGGCTGGGTCCCGAAGACCTGCATCAACTGGTAGTCGCCAGCCGCACAGGGGCGAACGGCGACCGGCCGTTCGCCCCTTTCCGTTGCTCCGCTACTCCACCGTCACCGACTTCGCCAGGTTCCGGGGCTGGTCCACCTCGTTCCCGCGAGCCGTCGCGAGCTCGCACGCGAACACCTGGAGCGGCACCGTGGCCACCAGCGGCTGGAGCAGCGTCGGTGTGACCGGTACCCGGATCAAGTGGTCCGCGTACGGCACCACCGCCTCGTCCCCCTCCTCCGCGATGACGATCGTCCGCGCACCCCGCGCCCGGATCTCCTGGATGTTGGACACGATCTTGTCGTGCAGCACGGACCGCCCGCGCGGCGACGGCACCACGACGACCACCGGCAGATCCTCCTCGATCAAGGCGATCGGGCCGTGCTTCAGCTCTCCCGCCGCGAACCCCTCGGCGTGCATGTAGGCCAGCTCCTTGAGCTTCAGCGCGCCCTCCAGCGCCACCGGATACCCCACGTGCCGGCCGAGGAACAGCACCGTGTTCTTCGAGGCGAGCGTGCGCGCCAGCTCCCGCACGGGCTCCATCGTGCCCAGGACCTGCTCCACCGCACCGGAGATCGAGGACAGGTCGCGGATCACCGCCCGGATCTCGTCGCCCCACTTGGTGCCCCGCACCTGGCCCAGGTACAGCGCGACCAGGTAGCAGGCGACGAGCTGCGTCAGGAACGCCTTGGTGGAGGCGACGGCCACCTCGGGGCCGGCGTGCGTGTACAGCACCGCGTCCGACTCCCGCGGGATCGTCGAACCGTTGGTGTTGCAGATCGCCAGCACCTTGGAGCCCTGCTCGCGGGCATGCCGCAGCGCCATGAGCGTGTCCATGGTCTCGCCGGACTGGGAGATGGCGATGACGAGGGTCTGCGCGTCCAGGATCGGGTCCCGGTACCGGAATTCACTGGCCAGTTCCACCTCGCACGGCAGGCGCGTCCAGTGCTCGATGGCGTACTTGGCGATCATCCCGGCGTGGAAGGCCGTACCGCACGCGACGATGACGACCTTGTCGATCTCCCGCAGCACCCCCGCGGGGATCCGCACCTCGTCCAGGCTCAGCGAACCGGAGCCGTCGATCCGGCCCAGCAGCGTGTCGGCGACCGCCTTGGGCTGCTCGGCGATCTCCTTGAGCATGAAGTAGTCGTAGCCCCCCTTTTCCGCGGCCGACGCGTCCCAGTCGACGTGGTACGAGCGGACGTCGGCCGGGCGGCCGTCGAAGCCCGTCACCGTCACGCCGTCCCGGCGCAGCTCCACCACCTGGTCCTGGCCCAGCTCGATCGCCGACCGCGTGTGGGCGATGAACGCGGCGACGTCCGAGGCGAGAAAGGCCTCGCCCTCTCCGACGCCCACCACCAGCGGCGAGTTGCGCCGCGCACCCACCACCACGTCCGGCTCGTCGGCGTGCACCGCGACCAGCGTGAAGGCGCCTTCCAGCCGCCGGCACACCAGCCGCATCGCCTCGGCGAGGTCCGCGCACGACGAGAACTCCTCGGCGAGCAGATGCGCGACGACCTCGGTGTCGGTCTCGGAGGCCAGCTCGTGCCCCCGTTCCTCCAACTCGGCCCGCAGCAGGGCGAAGTTCTCGATGATGCCGTTGTGCACCACCGCGACCCGGCCCGCGTTGTCGATGTGCGGGTGGGCGTTGGTGTCCGTCGGTCCGCCGTGTGTGGCCCACCGGGTGTGTCCGATGCCCGTCGTACCCGTCGGCAGTGGCCTGCCGTCCAGTTCCTTCTCCAGGTTGAGGAGCTTGCCGGCCTTCTTGGCCGCCGCCAGCCCGCCGTCGGCCAGCACGGCGACGCCCGCCGAGTCGTACCCCCGGTACTCCAGCCGCTTCAGCCCGGCCATCACGACCTCGAGCGCCGACTGCGGTCCCACGTATCCCACGATTCCACACATGGGCGGCAGCTTAGGGTCCATGTCCGCGCCGAACCGGCCGCAGCGTGCCCGAAATCGGAAATTCCCACCGGGGTACGAAGGCCTGGCCCCTTGTTCTCACACCTTCGCCCGATAGGCCCTCATCGCCAGCGGATAGAACACGAGCGCGATCCCCGCCGCCCACACCAGCGACCACAGCACCGGCTCCGCCACCGCCCCGCCGAGCAGCAGCCCGCGGAAGGCGTCGGACAGGTGCGTGACGGGGTTGACGTCGCTCCACGCCTGGAGCCACCCCGGCATGGTGTCGACGACGACGAAGGCGCTGCTGGTGAAGGTGATCGGGAAGATGAGGGTGAAGGCGAACGCCTGCACCTTCTCCGCGTCACCGGCCAGCATCCCGATCAGCACCGCGCACCACGACACGGCCGCGGCGAACACCACCACCAGCAGCACGCCGAGCAGGAACCCGTCGAACCCGCCGGTGACGCGGAAGCCGAGCGCCAGCCCGAGGCCGATCATCAGCAGCATCGCCCACACGTGCTTCGCGAGGTCAGCCGTGATCCGCCCGATCAGCGGGGCGGAGCGCGCGATGGGCAGGCTGCGCAGCCGGTCGAAGACACCTTTGGTGAGGTCGGTGTTGAGCGCCATCGCCGTGTACATCGTCATGAACAGGGTGTTCTGCACGATGATCCCGGGCAGCGCGTACTTCAGGTACGCGTCGGGCGATCCGGCCATCTGTCCGCCCAGCACGTAGGTGAACAGGAACACGAACATGATCGGCGTGATGCTGTAGTCGACCAGTTCGAGCGGGTTGTGTTTGACGGCGACCAGGCTCCGCCAGGCCATCGTGAAGGTCTGCCGCATTCCGGCGAGGGGCGGCACGCGGCCCGACGCGGTGACGGGCGCGGTGATGGTGGTGGCGGTCATGACCGGCTCACCGCCTTCTCCAGCTCGCCCTCGTCCTCGTCCCGGACGGCCGTGCCGCCGTCCTGTTCGGGCTCGCCCGGTTCCGCTCGGTGGCCGGTCAGGGCGAGGAAGACCTCGTCGAGCGAGGAGCGGCGCAGGGCCAGCTCGCCCACCGCGATCCCCTCCCGGTCCAGGGCGCGCACGACGGCCGGCATCAGCTCGGGGTCCTTCACCGGCGCGGTGATCATCTCGCCTTCGATCCGGGCTTCCGGCCCGGCGGCCCCGGCCACCAGCGCGTGCGCCCGCGTAAGGTCCTGCCCGAGGATCGGCCGGAGCTCCAGCACCTGGCCGCCGACCTGGGCCTTCAGCCGGTCCGGCGTGCCCTCGGCGATCACCCGGCCCTTGTCGATCACCACGATCTCGTCGGCGAGCACATCGGCCTCGTTCAGATACTGCGTCGTCAGCAGGGCGGTCGCACCGTCCGCGACCAGGCCGCGCAGCATGTCCCACAGCTCACCACGGCTGTGCGGGTCGAGGCCCGTGGTCGGCTCGTCGAGGAAGAGGATGCGGGGCCGCCCCACCAGGCTGGCCGCCAGGTCCAGGCGTCGGCGCATGCCTCCCGAGAACGTCTTCACGGCCCGGCCTGCCGCGTCCGTCAGCTGGAAACGCTCCAGCAGCTCCCCCGCCCGCGCCTTCGCCCCCCGCCTCGGCAGGCCCAGCAGCCGGCCGATGAGCAGCAGATTCTCCGTGCCGGTCAGGTTCTCGTCGACCGCCGCGTACTGCCCGGTCAGCCCGACCATGGCCCGCACGACCCCAGCCTCCCGGACAACGTCGTGGCCGGCCACCCGGGCCGTGCCCCCGTCCGGGCGCAGCAGCGTCGCGAAGATCCGCACCGCGGTCGTCTTGCCCGCACCGTTGGGGCCCAGCAGCCCGAGCACCGTGCCCTTGCGGGCCGCCAGATCGACACCGGCCAGCGCCTCGGTCTCCTTGAACCGTTTGACCAGACCTTCCGCCTCTATCGCATACGTCATGGGTCACCCCTCGGCGTTCCTGGACCCCGGCCTGGGCCCACCCTTCCCACAACTGTGACGCACGCCACTGACATTCCTCCCCTTCGCCGGTTTTCTGCCGAATGGAGATGGTTGCGGTCCGTGGAGAACGTCACCGGCCCGCGTGACGGATCCCACCTCACGGTCCGTTCGTACGCCCGTAACAATGGACTGTGATCTCTCCGGTCTCCTCGATACCCCGGAGCGCCCACCGGCAGCGGCCGGAGGCGACTCCCTACGTCGACCTCACCCGAGCCGAGTGGAGCGCGTTGCGTGACAAGACGCCGCTGCCGCTGACGGCCGAGGAGGTCGAGAAACTGCGCGGCCTGGGTGATGTCATCGACCTCGACGAGGTGCGGGACATCTACCTCCCGCTGTCCAGACTCCTCAACCTCTACGTCGGTGCCACGGACGGCCTCAGAGGCGCGCTCAACACGTTCCTGGGCGAACAGGGCTCGCAGTCCGGCACCCCGTTCGTCATAGGAGTCGCCGGCTCGGTCGCCGTGGGCAAGTCGACGGTCGCCCGGCTCCTCCAGGCCCTGCTCTCGCGCTGGCCGGAACACCCGCGCGTCGAGCTGGTCACCACCGACGGCTTCCTGCTGCCCACCAAGGAGCTCCAGGCCCGCGGCCTGATGTCGCGGAAGGGATTCCCCGAGTCCTTCGACCGCCGCGCGCTGACCCGTTTCGTCGCCGACATCAAGGCCGGCAAGGACGAGGTCACGGCCCCCGTCTACTCCCACCTGATCTACGACATCGTCCCCGACAAGAAGCTCACGGTCCGCCGCCCCGACATCCTGATCGTCGAGGGCCTGAACGTCCTCCAGCCCGCCCTCCCCGGCAAGGACGGCCGCACCCGGGTCGGTCTCGCCGACTACTTCGACTTCAGCGTGTACGTCGACGCCCGCGTCGAGGACATCGAGCGCTGGTACCTCAACCGCTTCCGCAAGCTGCGCGCGACCGCCTTCCAGAACCCGTCCTCGTACTTCCGCAAGTACACCCAGGTCTCGGAGGAGGAGGCCCTCGACTACGCCCGGACGATGTGGCGCACGATCAACCAGCCCAATCTGGTCGAGAACATCGCCCCCACCCGCGGCCGCGCCACCCTCGTCCTGCGCAAGGGCCCGGACCACAAGGTGCAGCGCCTCAGCCTGCGCAAGCTGTGACGCCCGGGGCAAAGACCGGTTAGATAACCGTCATGCTCCATCTGCGCCTGATCACACCGTCCGGGAAGACCGACGACGTGGTGCGGCTGATCGACAAGACGGTCGGCACCGCCCACCTCGTCGTGCTGCCGGAGGCCGCCCGCAACCCCGCCGGGGACGTCGTGATGTGCGACGTGGCGCGCGAGGCGGGTGACGAACTGCTCGCCGGCCTGCGCGAACTCGGCATCGACACCCATGGCTCCATCGCCGTCGAGGCCATCGACCTGTCGCTGTCCAACCGGGCGGACCAGGCCGCGGCCGACGCACCCGGCGAGGGCGCCGACGCGGTCCTGTGGGAGCACCTCAGCGACGCGACGCACGAGGAGTCGACCCTCTCCGTCACCTACCTCGCGTTCATCACCCTCGCCACGATGCTCGCCGCCTGCGGTGTGGTCCTGGACAACGCGATCCTGATCGTGGGCGCCATGGCGGTGGGCCCGGAGTTCGGCCCTCTCGCCGGCATCTGCACCGCGATCGTCCGCAGCAAAGCACGCCTGGCCCTGCGCTCGCTGATCGCCCTCCTGGTGGGCTTCGCGGTGGCGATGGCGGTGACGGTCGGCTTCAGTCTCTTCATGGACGCGGTCGACCTGTTCAGCGAGGGGCAACTCAGGGCGGACCGCCCCAACACGGGCTTCATCTACGCCCCCGACTGGTTCTCGTTCGTCGTGGCGGTCCTGGCCGGCATCGCCGGCACGCTCTCCCTGACCTCCGCCAAGTCGGGCGCCCTGGTGGGCGTGGCCATCTCGGTGACCACGGTCCCGGCCGCGGCGAACGCGGCGGTGGCCCTGAGCTACGGCGACATGACCCAGACGAAGGGCTCCACCGAACAACTCCTGCTGAACCTGCTGGGCATCATCGTCGCCGGCACGCTGACCTTGCTGACCCAGAAATGGCTCTGGTCGAAGCGACCATAAGGGGCGCGGGGCTGCATCCATCTGCGCTCCGCCGCGTGGGCGCGAGAAGCCACAACGAAACGGTCAGCCCGCAACGAACCGCGGCCCCACCCCGAACCCGGAACAGCCGACTACCCCAACGCAGACTTCACGACATCAGCCAAGCGCCCGGCAACAGCCCGAGCCTGCTCGATATCCGCCGCCTCCACCATCACCCGCACCAACGGCTCGGTCCCCGAGGACCGCAGCAGCACCCGCCCGGTGGCACCCAGCTCCCGCTCCGCGTCGGCGACCGCCGCGGACAGCTCGGCCGACGTCGTCACGCGGGACTTGTCGACGTCCCGCACATTGATCAGCACCTGCGGCAGCCGCTCCATCACGGACGCCAGCTCCCGCAACGGACGCCCGCTCCGCGCGACCCGTGCCGCCAGCAGCAACCCGGTCAGCGTGCCGTCGCCCGTCGTCGCGTGGTCGAGGATGATCACGTGCCCGGACTGCTCGCCCCCGAGGGCGAACCCGTGCTCCTTCATCTCCTCCAGCACGTACCGGTCGCCCACGGCGGTCTGCACGAGCCGGATGCCCTCACGCTCCATGGCGAGCTTGAAGCCGAGGTTGGACATCACCGTCGCCACGACCGTGTCGGACCGCAGGGTGGAGGCCTCGCGCATGGCCAGGGCGAGCACGGCCAGGATCTGGTCGCCGTCCACCTCTTCGCCGGTGTGGTCCACGGCGAGGCACCGGTCGGCGTCCCCGTCGTGCGCGATGCCCAGGTCGGCCCCGTGCTCGACGACGGCGGCCTTGATCTTGTCCAGGTGCGTGGATCCGCACCCGTCGTTGATGTTGAGCCCGTCCGGCTCGGCCCCGATCGTGACGACCTCGGCACCGGCCCGCTGGAACGCCTCGGGCGAGACCCGGGCGGCGGCGCCGTGCGCCTCGTCGAGGACGACCTTCAGACCGTCGAGCCGGTTCGGCAGGACGCGCAGCAGATGCGCGACGTACCGGTCGGCGCCCTCCTCGGAGTCGCGCACGCGGCCCACTCCGGCCCCGGTCGGCCGGTCCCACGGGGCGCCGGTGCGGTGCTCCTCGTAGACGGACTCGATCCGGTCCTCCAGCTCGTCGGCGAGCTTGTGCCCGCCGCGGGCGAAGAACTTGATGCCGTTGTCGGGCATGGCGTTGTGGCTCGCGGAGAGCATCACACCGAGGTCGGCGCCGAGCTCTCCGGTCAGGAACGCCACCGCCGGGGTCGGCAGCACACCGACCCGCAGGACGTCGACGCCGGCGCTGGCGAGGCCCGCGACCACGGCGGCCTCCAGGAACTCCCCGGACGCGCGCGGATCACGCCCGACCACCGCGGTCGGCCGGTGTCCCTCGAAGGTGCCCGCCTCGGCCAGTACGTGCGCCGCGGCCACGGAGAGGCCGAGGGCCATCTCCGCCGTCAGGTCCGCGTTGGCGACACCGCGCACGCCGTCCGTGCCGAAGAGTCGTCCCACTGTGGTGTCCTCCGAATTGCGAGAGAGTGCGGCTCCAGTACATCCCCGGGGACGGTCCGACATCCGCAGGGGTGATGTACGGGAACGCCCCGGCGGCACAGAACGTGCCGCCGGGGCGATCGTTGCGAAATCAGGCGCAACGTTGCGAAGACAGTCGCAACGACAGCGACGCGATTAGCGCTTGCTGTACTGCGGGGCCTTGCGGGCCTTCTTCAGACCGGCCTTCTTGCGCTCGACCGCACGGTCGTCGCGCTTGAGGAAGCCGGCCTTCTTCAGCGGGCCGCGGTTGTTGTCGACGTCCGCCTCGTTCAGCGCACGGGCGACACCGAGACGGAGCGCACCGGCCTGGCCGGAGACACCGCCACCGGCGATGCGGGCGACGACGTCGTAGCGGCCCTCGAGCTCGAGCACCTTGAAGGGCTCGTTGACTTCCTGCTGGTGCACCTTGTTCGGGAAGTAGTCCTCGAGGGTGCGACCGTTGATCTTCCACTTGCCGGTGCCCGGGATGATCCGGACGCGGGCGATGGCGTTCTTGCGACGGCCCAGGCCGGCGGCCGGCTGGGGCTCGCCGAAGCGGGAGGCCATGGACTCCGAGGTGTACTCACCCTCGACGGGGACCTCGGACTCGGTGGTGTAGCTGTCGATGTCAAGCTCTTCGAGCGGCTGCTCGGCAGTGGTCTCGGCCACGATTCTCCTCAGATTCTCTTCAGTCTTAGGGGGTGGCCGGACTTACTGCGCGACCTGGGTGATCTCGTACGGCTGCGGCTGCTGCGCGCCGTGCGGGTGCTGGTCACCCTTGTAGACCTTCAGCTTCGAGAGCATCTGACGGCCCAGAGTGTTCTTGGGGAGCATGCCCTTGACGGCCTTCTCGATGGCCTTCTCGGGGTTCTTGTCGAGCAGCTCGTCGTAACGGACGGAGCGCAGACCACCCGGGTAACCGGAGTGGCGGTACGCCATCTTCTGGGTCCGCTTGTTGCCGGACAGGTGCACCTTGTCCGCGTTGATGATGATGACGAAGTCACCAGCGTCGACGTGGGGCGCGTAGATCGGCTTGTGCTTGCCCCGGAGGAGGGTCGCTGCGGTGGTGGCGAGACGACCCAGGACAACGTCCTGGGCGTCGATGACGTGCCACTGGCGCGTCACATCGCCGGGCTTGGGGCTGTACGTACGCACGGTTCGTAGCCTTCGCTTCGAGTGAATGGTCCTGAACAGGTCACCGAAACGATCACGACAGCCTTGACCGCACTGCGGTGACGCAAACCGCGTGCTGGTCGCTGGTCATCGGCCCGGTGGACCGGTGTAAGGGCCCGTCCCGTGAGAATGAGCAAGCCAATACACAACGAAAGAGCAGAATACCGGGGCTCACGACAGGGGTCAAAACGCGGGATCATCGCCGACGATCCGCCACGCAGACGCACAAGCCCGCACACAGGGTAACGGCCCTCCTCAGCGTCCGGCGCCGCACCGGCCGCGCGTACGGGAACACCGACGACAGCAGCACGTCGACGGCCACGGCGGCGCACCACCCCGGCAGGGAGCCGCCGCCACGTGGACGGCGCAGCGCCCGCAGCGCCCCGACCACGACGGACGGCCACATCCCGACCGCGGCCACCGGCCAGGACCACAGGCACACCAGCAGCACCCCGGCCGGCAGCAGTCGTCCCAACCACCCGAAGATGTCGCCTTTGCCCGTCCGCATGGGAGGAACGCTAGGGGCTGGAGGGCCCCTCCAGGCGGACCAGCACGCGCCATGTCCCGTCTAAGATGCGCCACATGAGCTTTGGGCAGGGGGGACCCCAGTCCCAGTGGGATCCATGGAAACCGCAGTCGCAGCAGCCCTGGAGCAGCGGGGGCGGCCAGTCTCCGGACTGGGCCGCGCTCGCCGAGGCGTCCGAGGCCCGTAACAAACGACGCCGGCTGTTCCTGGTCGGCGGCGGCGCGCTCGCCACCGTCGCGATCGGCGCTGCCGTGGCCGTGGCCGTGGTCTCGGCGGGCGGCGACAACCAGGCGAACAGCCCGACCTCGCAGGTGCCCTCGGCCGACATCCCGAGCGAGTCGGCCTCGGCCCCGTCGTTCGCCCCGACCAGCGCCCCGCCTCCGCTGGACCCGAAGGACTTCATCGCCAGCGCGAAGAAGGACACGGCTCCGCTCAGCCCGGACGCCCTCTTCCCCGGCACCCAGCTGACCATGGGCGAGACGACGTACAAGAAGGGCCCCACGGCCGACACCAAGAACTGCGCCTCGGCCTCGGGCGGCACCCTCCCGAAGATCCTCACCGCGAACGACTGCACGCGCCTGATACGCGTCACCTACACCAGGGACGGCATCGCGGTGACGGTCGGCGTGGCGGTCTTCGACACCGAGGCGCAGGCCGCCAAGGCCAAGGGGCAGACCAACAAGAAGAGCTTCGTCAAGTCGCTCTCCGGCGGCGGCGTGAAGCCTTTCTGCGAAGCCGGGTTCTGCCGTACGACCAGCAACTCCTACGGCCGCTACGCCTACTTCACCAACGCCGGCTTCACCAGCGGCAAGGACGTGACGGAGAAGGACACGAAGGTGTTCGCCACGGGCGACAACCTCCAGCTGTTCACGTTCCGCCAGATCCACCGCCGCGGCCAGGCGCAGGCGTCGGCCGCGGCCGACGGGTGACCGGCCGCGGCACGCCCGGTCACAGCCTCTTCGCGCTGCGCAGCGTCTTGGCGTAGTAGCCGTTGCCGTCCAGCCGGGACACTCCGCCGACGTCGCCGATGGTCGGTCCGTTGACCTCCTCGCGGCTGGAGACGAAGAGCAGGTGGCCCTCGGTGTCGTAGCCGAGCACCATGCCGACGTGGTCCAGGCGCTGCTTCGTCCGGGTGTCGAGCTTGAAGAAGACGAGGTCCCCGGGCTGGAGCTGGTCGATGCCGGTGGGCCGGTCCTTGGGCGAGATGCCGGTGAGCGGCAGGATGTCGGCACCCTGATCGGAGCGGGCCATGCCGTTGGCGGTGCGCGGCAGGCCGTCACCCGACTCGTCCGAGGACATCAGCGGGTAGCGGGCGCGGTAGCCGAACACCATCCGCATGTAGCCCGAGCAGTCGATCGACCGGGCACGCGCGGTCTCCGGCTGGCCGATCACGCCGTCCCGGAAGGGGTACTGGACGCCGAGGTAGTCGTAGAAGTCGGACTGCTCCAGGCGCAGGTCGCCGCCCTCCGCCCCGTTCGCGTTGAGGGGCCCGAAGTTGGCGTCACCGGCGATGACGGTGCCCTGCTCGTCCTTCTTCTGCTTGGCGCCCGCGACGTACTGGAAGGAGATCGCCAGGAGGTCGTCCTCCTTGCTGGACTCGTACTCCTTGTACCAGTCCTTGAACCACTTCTCCTTGTCCGCGCCCTTCTTCCAGGCCTCGGGCATGAGGCGGACCCAGTCCGTCGTGGAGACCTTGGAGCTCGTCGAGGACGGCTCGGTGAAGGTGCGGGCCGGTCCGGTCAGGGTCGCGGTGCGCGCCCCGTCGGTGAACACCGCCCTGACCTGGCCGTCGGACCCGCGCAGCACGGAGCGTGCGGGGTTCTCCAGCCGGGACCAGGTCTCCCCGCCCTTGTCGCGGGTCTTCGCCGCGCCGCCGGCCCGGTCCGAGCCGTCCAGCACGCCGACGTTCGTGATCTCCGGGACGCCCTTCTCCTCCTGCTTGCGGAGCTCCACGGTGAGGTAGCCGGAGGTCGCGACGAGCCCCAGCACCACGAGGCCGGACAGGACCGGCCTCGATTTCTTCTTCCCTGCCATGTGTTCTCTCCTGGGTTCTCGGTCGCCGGGACGCCGGTCTCAGACGGTGGGCATGATGCCGAGCAGCAGTCCGGCGGCGACGACGATGTAGGCCATGAGCGAGACGGTGCCGGTCGCCAGCAGCGTCGCCCCCTTGGGCTGGCGGACCATCTGGTAGGCGATCAGGCCGGGCACGATGAAGCCGAGGGTCTGGTTGCCGTACAGCAGCGGGAACTCGATCGACAGCACGATCATCACGGTGGCCTGGAGCAGCACGCCCAGCAGCACCACCGCGGCGAACAGCCGCTTGCCGTAGAGGATCACCAGCCGCTGCATGACCTTGGTGCCCGCGTAGGTGAGGGCGGTGACGCCGACCACCATGGCCGCCCGCTGGAGGTCCTCGATGAGGGTCAGGGCGAGCCAGCCGGGCGTGATCATGCCGCCGGGCGACAGGTTGGTGGTCAGGTAGCACAGCAACGAGAAGAACAGGCCGATGGCGATGCCGAGGGCGGCCATCTCGGGGGTCAGGGCGGCGGTGGTCAACGGGATCTCCGGGCACGGGTGCGGGTCGTGGTGCGGGGCGGTCGGCTCAGGCGTGCGGGCGCTGGGTGTCGTCCCCGCCCGTGGAGGTCAGTGGCGCGGATGCTGCCCACCGCCGTCGGCCGCCGGGTACGGATGACCGCCGCCCGCGTCGTCGCCGTACGGCCAGGTCTCCTGGACCGGGGCGGCGTACTGGCCCTGCCCCTGGCCGTACTGGCCCTGGTGCTGAGCGGCGTGCTGCTGGGCCCACGACGGCTGGCGCTGCTGAGCGGGGATGCGGACCACCGGGATCTCCTGGGTCTGCGAGGCCTGGTAGCGCTCCTCATAGGCCACGGGGTACGAGGCGTACGGGTCCAGGCGCGCCGGCTGATGCGGCGGCACCGGGGCGTCCACGGGCCGGTCCGCTTCCGCGGGGGCGGACTCGTCCGCCGGGAGTTCGGCCAGGTACTCCAGCAGTTCCTCGCCCTGGCCGTGGATGTTGCCGATGGCGACCAGGGAGGAGTCGGCGGCCAGGCGCTCCAGCAGGGCGGGCATGAACTCCTCGGCCGACCGGCGCTCACCCCCGAGGTCGATCGCGCGGTCGCGCCACTCGGCCGGGATGGCGTCGATCGCGCTCTTGGCGGGGTGCCCGATGACGAAGACGTGGTCCGGCTGGAGATCGGGGATGATCTCGCCCATCTGCCCGTTGCGCTCCACGCGGTCGGGCCGGCAGTTGATCACGACGTTCAGCGGCCGGTGGATGGCTCCGAGGTCGAGCAGCTGGTTGATGTTCATCAGCGTCGACTCGGGGTCGTTGGCCGCGAAGACGTTGGCGAAGGCGAGCCGCTTGCCCTCGGGCGTCGCGTAACGCTCGACGGACAGCACGCCCGGGTCCGGCGGGGCGTCGTACATGCCCTGGAGGGCGACCCGCCGTTCCACGCCGAGCAGTTCGGCCACGACGAGGGCGATCGCGACGTTCTCCTTGAAGGTGAACCAGCTGAAGCCGCGCAGCTCCTCGTCGGTGACGGTCTCCGGGTCGGCGTAGATCAACTGGCAGTTACGGGCGTCGGCCTCCTCCTGGAGGATGTGGAAGCGCTCCTTCTCGGCGGTGACGCAGATGCCGTTCTCCGGCATGGAGCGGCACAGCGACCGCGCCACGTCGTCGAGGGTGGGCCCCATCTCGGCGAGGTGGTCCTCGCGGACGTTGCACAGCACGCCGATCGTGGAGCGGATCAGCTTGCTCTGGTTCACCTCCTGGAGGGCCGGCATGACGGCCATGCACTCGATGACGAGGGCGTCGGGCCGGTAGGTGGCGGCCCGGCGCACGATGCCGATCTGCTCCACCACGTTGGCGATGCCGAACTTGCGGTAGACCGGCTCCTCGGTGGCGTCCGGGTGGATGAACCGGGCCGCCGTGCCCGTGGTCTTCGCCACGGTGACCAGGTCGCCGCCGCGCAGCGCCCCGGCGCACAGCCGGGTGATGGAGGACTTGCCGCGGATGCCGTTCACGAGCACGCGCGACGGGATGCTGTGCAGGCTGGCGTAGTGCCGGCGCTGTTCCACGATGCCCGCCACCAGCAGCAGCACACTGCCGGTGAGCAGGACGAAGTACAGATAGAGCACGGCTGGGTCACCTTCCCCGAACGCCGGCTTCCGGCTCCGCGAGCCGGCGCGCCTGGGTCTGCTTACGGGCCTGGAGTTGCTGGCGGAGCAGTTCGAGGCTGCGCACGACGGCGCCGACCTCGTCCTGGTAGCGGGGGTACAGCACGGACTTGAGGTCGCCGTCGGCCAGCTTCTCCGCGCCGGCCGCCAGAGCCCGCATCGGCCGGGCCACGACCAGGTACAACCAGCCGAGGCAGACGACGATCAGGGCCAGACCGAGCAGTCCGGCCAGGACGCTGCGGTCCTCGCGCTCGTACGGGGTGATCTGGAAGTCCTTGGCGTTCTGCCAGCTGACCACGGTCCAGCCGATGTCGGCCGCCACACCGCCGCCGGAGAACGGGGCGGCCGCGGCGACCGTGGTCCCGCGTCCTTCGCGGATCAGCAGGCCGTTCTCGACGGGACCGGCGCCGACGTGGACGCTGCCGGCCCGGACGAGGTCGGTGAGCGCGTCGCGCGGCAGGTCCTCGAAGGCCAGGAAGCCGTCGCTGGCGGCGATGGTCTGCGTCTTGGAGTCGACCACGCGGACCTCGCCGAGGCCGGGCCGCTTCAGCAGGGAGTTGAGGAACTCGACCCGGACCTCGCCGACCAGGGTCATGCCCTTGTGGTCCGGCAGGGGCGCCCCGGCCTGGACGACCGGCTTCTTCTCGCCCTTGCCGGCCACGCGGACCAGCGGCTGCTCGTCCGCGTCGGCGAAACCGGCGCGCGGCTCCTCGCCCGCACGGGCGACGACCTCGCCGTCCTCGTCGAGGAGGTACAGCGCCTCGTAGCGGGTGTGCTCGCGCAGGGTCTCCTCGAGCAGTGCCCGGCCGGCGTCGGCGTCGTCCGGGTCGATCAGCCGGGACGTGGAGACCAGGTCCGCCTGCGCTTCGTTGAGCGCCCGGCGCACCCGGTCGGCGACCAGGTCGGTGCGGTCGCGCTGGTCCGCGACCATGCTGGCCGGGATGCTGACGGAGTCGTCGGTGCGGTTCAGCAGGAGGCCGACGGGCACACACCACAGCAGCAGCAGTACGGCGGTCAGCGCGAGCGGTCCGCGCACCCCGAACCGCCCCTTGACGCGCTGGCGCCCGCCGGGATCATCGGCCGGGCCGCCCAGCTGCGCGCGCAGCCTCTCCAGTGCGGAGCCGATGCGCGCGGCCTCGCCCCAGCGGGGCACGTCCACCGGGCGGGTCAGGTCGCCCCGGGCCAGTCGGCGGGACTCCAGGAACAGCCGCAGCAGCGGCCGCTGCACGGTCACCCACAGCACGGCCGCGGCGAGCAGTCCGAGCACCACCAGAGCTCCGGCCGCCAGCAGCCCGTACAGCTCCCGGTCCGCAGCGGCGCCCTCCTGCTGGACCACGGGCAGCAGGGCGACGACGGTGAGCCCGAGGCCCGCGCCGACGCTCTTCTTCTCCTCCGGGTCGGCGGACGAGAGGGAGGCGTAACCGGCGGTGGCGACACGGCCGTTGTAGCTCCCGCCGACCAGGGCCCCGCTGACACCGGGGTAGCCGCGGGAGCCCGGCTCCCTGGCGCTGACCGGGTCCTGCTCGGTCTCCCGTGCCGCCTGGGCGGACAGCCCGCTCATCTGCTTCTGGAGGAAGCCCAGCTCCTTGCGCTCCTGGTCGGAGTTGAGCGCCTCGGACTGCTCGAAGCCGGCCGTCGCGAGGATCTCCCCGCCGGTGGCGACGACCGCCATGGAGCGGAACTGGCCCAGGTTGATGGCGGGCACGGACAAGCTGTTGGAGGCGACCAGCAGCTGCTGCGGCCGGTCATCGAAGTCGAGGACCGCCATGGTCATCAGGCGCACGTCACCGGTCTCCAGCCGCACCATGCGGGGCTTGAGGGCCGTGTCCCCGGTGAGGACGTCCTTGTCGAGCCACCCGAGGGGAATCGTTTCACCCCTGGCGGCCAGCACCTTGCCGCTCTCCAGGTCCAGGACCGTGGTGCCCGTCCACTTCTGGTAGGTCTTCCCCAGGTCGGACAGGACGCGCTCGGGCTTGACCGGTGACCCCGCGTTCAGCGCGGCGGCGGTGCGGTTGAGGTCGGTGACCCGCTCGTCGATCGAGGCGCGCAGGGCGATGGCGCCGTCCTCCGCGAAGTGCCGCTGCGAGGAGAGCACCGCCTGCGGTACGGCCTGCTCGCCGGCGGGGCCGAGCACCTGGGCGGTGAGGCCGGCGAGGGCCAGCACCAGCACGCACAGCAGCGCGATCGGGGGACGGACGCCGCCCAGCAGCGGCATGTCCGCACGTCTCCGGCTGCGCCGCCGTCCCCCCTTCACGGGGCGCACGGCGCGGGTGGGTGTCACCGGTGGTCTCCTCCGGCCTCTCTGGGTGAAGAACGGCCGCACAGAACACCGCTCCCGCGGGAGAGGCAACGGACCGCCGTATACAAGACTGTTGGGGAGCGCCGAAGTTGTGCCCGTCGCCCCGTATGCGCTGTGGCGCTAGTCACGCCCCAGCGTGAGCTCCTTCAGACCGTCGCCCCCCGGCGCCCCGCGGTTGTACAGGAAGCCGCGCGTGCGGTCGGCCGCCAGCCGGTAGCGGGCGAGCCGCTCCTCGGAGAGGTCGCCCGGCTCGTCGAGCGCCCGCCGTACGTCCACCACCCGGTGGTCCTCGACCGCGCCGGCGGGCGGCTTCTCACCGGCCTCCACCTCGGGCGGGATGTCCACCAGCGTCGTGGCGTAGCGGGCGGAGACGTCCCAGCCGTCGGTCGTCTCGCGGAACTCGAACCAGCCGATCGCGCCCTCCTCGGTGAGCCCGGTGGGCGAGGAGTGACGCGCGACCTGGTTGCCCAGGCTGTAGGCGACCCAGGTGCCGTTCACCTTCTGGATCGGCTGCACCACGTGGGCGTGGTGCCCGATCACCAGGTCGACCCCGGTCTCCGTGGTGAGCCGCTCCGCCAGCTGCAACTGGGGGACGCTCGGTTCGTTGTAGTGCTCGAGCCCCCAGTGGACCGAGAGGATGACCACCTCGGCACCCTTCTCACGGGCCCGGGCCTCGGCGTCCTTGATCACGTCCGTGCCGATCTGGTTGAACGCCCACTTCTCCTTCTCCGGCGTGGGGTTCAGGAACGACATCCAGGAGAACGAGAGGTGGGCGACCTTGACGCCGTTGACGTCCCGGATGTTGATCCGTTCCGCTTCCTCGGGCGTGCGGGCGGAGCCCGTGTGCCCGAGGCCGGCCTTGTCCATGGCGTTCAAGGTGCGCCGCACGGCCCCGAGGCCGTGGTCGTAAGTGTGGTTGGAGGCCGTCGAGCAGGTGTCGTAGCCCACATCCTTGAGCGACGTCAGGATCTGCGGCGGCACGAGGAACTCCGGGTACCCCTCGAAGGGCCCCCGCGGCTTTCCGACGGGCGTCTCCATGTGACAGATGGCGAGATCGGCCTCGCTGATGACCGGCTTGATCCCGGCGAGCAGCGGCCCGAAGTCCAGCCCGGCCTCGCCCTCGCCGGTCTTCTTGGCATCCTTGGCGGCCTGGTCGACCAGCTCGGGGTGGATCAGCACGTCACCGGCGGCGGCGACGGTGAACGAGCGGCCGTCCGGCTTCACCTGAGGGGCGGAGGCCGCGGAGGTACACGCGGTCGTCACGGCGATGATGGCCGCGAAAGCGCTTGCCGCCCGGGCGATCCGGAGAGGTTTACGAAGTGTCACCGCATCATATTCACATGAAGCGCACAACCACCACGGAAGTTACCGTCACAAGACAGTCACACTTGACTCGAATTATGGTCCAAATCGGACTCGTCCTGGCCTTGTTCGGCTGTCAATCGGCACCGGACCGGTCAACGGACGACTCCACGCCGGGCGCCCGGGAGCTGGTGGACCTCCGCGGCAGGATCCTCGCGTACACGGCGGACCTGGAGCCCGACGCCGAGTACTCCCCACCGGACGACGCCCAGCGCGGGCGCGTCGCCGAGAGCGTCGGCCACCTCCTGGACGGCGACGCCACGAAGGCCGAACGACTGCTCGACCCCCTCGGCCTCAAGCTCACCCGCCTCACCGACACCGAGTCCGGCCGCAGGTACGACGAGATCGCCGCCGCCCGCCCCGGCCGGGCCGAACAATGGGGGCGCCTCTACCTGACCGCCGACTCCGACGTCCGCTGGAACGCGCAGGTGCCGCACCCGGTCTCCGACCGGGACACCGAACGCCTCGGCGTGCGGCTCCTGGAGGACAACCCCGGCGGCTCGCTGGTCCTCGCCGGCGCACACCGCGATGCGGGCCGGGGCGACGCCGCCGACGTCGCCCACCGGAAGGACAGCGTCTTCCACGCCATCGTCGTGGAACTCCAGAAACGCGACGTCCCGGGCGTCCAACTGCACGGCTTCGCCAGGGACTCGGACCGCCCCTACGAGGCCGTCCTCTCCACCGGGGCCGCGCGGAGCACCCTCACCGAGGCCGCCGCCCTGGCCGACGCCATGCAGGACGACGGGCTGCGGGTGTGCCGGGGCTGGTCGGCCCGCTGCCCACTGGAAGGCGCCACGAACGTCCAGGGCAAGGCCGCGGAGCGCCACCACGCCAAGTTCCTCCACGTGGAGCTCTCCCCCAAGGCACGCGGCCGCGGCAACGACGCCGACGCCGCCACCGCGGCCCTCTCGGGCCTGGTCACCACCTGGAACTCCGCCCGCCGGTGAGGAGCCCCCGGAAGCCGGTCAGCAGCACCCCGCCGACGGCAGCGACCGCTTGTTCCGCGCCTCCTTGCTGCGCGCGGCGAGCAGTTCGTCGGCCGGGTAGCCGACCTCCTCCAGCGTCAGTCCGTGCGGCCGTACGACATGCACGGCCGAGTCCCGTACGCCGGCCGCCAGCACCTTCGCGGGCCAGTCCGGCGGCCGGTGCCCGTCGCCCACGAACAGCAGCGCCCCGATCAGCGAACGCACCATGTTGTGGCAGAAGGCGTCGGCCCGCACGGTCGCGGTGATGATCCCGTCGTCGCCCTTCACGAGACTCAGCTCCTGGAGCGTACGGATCGTCGTCGCGCCCTCCCGCTTCTTGCAGTAGGCGGCGAAGTCGTGCTCCCCGAGCAGCCGCCGCGCGGCCTCGTTCATGGCATCGACGTCCAAGGGCCAGTCGTGCCACAGCACATGGTTGCGCAGCAGCGGATCGACGCCCCCCGGATTGTCGGTGACCCGGTACGCGTACCGCCTCCAGACCGCCGAGAACCGGGCGTTGAAGCCACTGGGCGCCTCCCTGAGCGCCCACACCCGTACATCCCTGGGCAGCCGCCCGGCGAGCCGCTTCAGCAGCTTCTGGTGGTGCTCGGCCCAGACCTCACGCGGCAGATCGACATGCGCCACCTGCCCCCGGGCATGCACCCCGGCATCGGTACGCCCCGCCACCGTCAGCTCGTACGTCTCGCCCGACCGCGTCACGGTCCGCAGAGCGTCCTCGATCTCCCCCTGCACGGTCCGCCGCCCCCCGGCCTGCTTGGCCCACCCGGAGAACTCGCTCCCGTCGTACGACAGATCCAGACGCACACGCACATAACCGGCTGCTGCTTCATCACTCACGTACAGATCCTCTCAGCAACACAAAAGCGGGCCCGCCCCTCAAAGAGGAGCGGGCCCGCCAACGCCCCTTCGAGGGGCGCGGGGCACTGCGCGAACAACCACGACGAAGCCGCAGCCGCCGACGAACAATCCCCGGCAGACGCTTAGGCGTCCTTGGACTCCTCGGCGTCATCGGCCTTGGTCACATCGACCTGAGCCTCAGAGGCCTCGGCATCCTTCGCGGCACGCTTGGTCGCGGCCTCGGCCTCGCCGGTCGCCTCCTGCGCCACCGTCAGCGCCTCGACCAGCTCGATGACAGCCATGGGCGCGTTGTCGCCACGGCGGTTACCGATCTTGGTGATGCGGGTGTAGCCACCCGGACGGTTCTCGTAGCGCGGGCCGATCTCGGTGAAGAGCGTGTGGACGATGCTCTTGTCCGTGATGACCTGGAGCACCTGACGGCGGTTGTGAAGGTCGCCCTTCTTCGCCTTGGTGACCAGACGCTCGGCGTACGGACGCAGCTTGCGCGCCTTCGCCTCGGTGGTGGTGATCCGGCCGTGCTCGAACAGCGACTTCGCGAGGTTCGCGAGCATCAGCTTCTCGTGCGCGGCGCTGCCGCCCATACGGGCACCCTTGGTGGGCTTCGGCATGGTGTTTCTCCTAGGTGTCTGCCCCGGCCGTATCAGGTACCGGGGTCAGTATCCGAGCGAGCGGTTGCCCGTCGGAGATCCGGACGCGGCCCCGCAGGGGCCCGTTCGGAAGGGGCGCGGGGAACTGCGCGATCAAGCACAGCGCACCCGCGCCCGAGTACGGACCGGAAGGCCCGAGCTCTCAGTACTGCTCGGTCTCGACGAATCCGGCGTCCGCGTCGTCATCGGCCCCGAAAGCATCCGCCGCAGCGGTCGGGTCGAATCCGGGCGGGCTGTCCTTCAGGGCCAGGCCCATGCCGGCCAGCTTCGCCTTGACCTCGTCGATCGACTTCGCACCGAAGTTGCGGATGTCGAGCAGGTCGGCCTCGGAACGCGCCACGAGCTCACCCACGGAGTGGATGCCCTCGCGCTTGAGGCAGTTGTACGACCGAACGGTGAGCTCCAGCTCCTCGATCGGCAGGGCGAGATCGGCGGCGAGAGCGGCGTCCGTCGGGGACGGACCCATGTCGATGCCCTCGGCGTCGATGTTGAGCTCGCGGGCCAGACCGAACAGCTCGACCAGGGTCTTACCGGCCGACGCCATGGCGTCACGGGGACGCATGGCCTGCTTGGTCTCGACGTCGACGATCAGCTTGTCGAAGTCGGTCCGCTGCTCGACACGCGTGGCCTCGACCTTGTACGTGACCTTGAGCACCGGCGAGTAGATCGAGTCGACCGGGATCCGGCCGATCTCCTGGCCGACCTGCTTGTTCTGCACGGCGGAGACGTAACCGCGGCCACGCTCGACCGTCAGCTCCATCTCCAGCTTGCCCTTGCCGTTGAGCGTGGCGAGGACGAGGTCGGGGTTGTGCACCTCGACACCGGCCGGCGGCGCGATGTCGGCGGCGGTGACCAGACCCGGGCCCTGCTTGCGCAGGTACATCACGACCGGCTCGTCGTGCTCCGAGGAGACGACCAGCTGCTTGATGTTGAGGATCAGGTCGGTGACGTCCTCCTTGACGCCCGGCACGGTGGTGAACTCGTGCAGCACGCCGTCGATGCGGATGGACGTGACCGCCGCACCCGGGATCGAGGAGAGGAGGGTCCGGCGCAGGGAGTTGCCGAGGGTGTAACCGAAGCCCGGCTCCAGCGGCTCGATCACGAACCGGGAGCGGAATTCGTCGACGACCTCTTCGGTCAACGAGGGACGCTGAGCGATCAGCATGTGTGGATCAGATCCTTCAGTCGGGGGCGCCCGCTATATGACGCCCGACTTGAACCGTCCCCGACGAAAAGGGACGGGTACTGCAAGGGTACGGGCGATACGCCCCTTTGCAGAGCCGTACCGCCCGAAACCGCTGCCCGTGAAACGAACGTCAGACGCGACGGCGCTTCGGCGGACGGCAACCGTTGTGCGGGGTCGGGGTGACGTCCTGGATGGAGCCGACCTCGAGGCCCGTGGCCTGCAGGGAGCGGATCGCGGTCTCACGACCGGAACCCGGGCCCTTCACGAACACGTCGACCTTGCGCATGCCGTGCTCCTGGGCGCGGCGGGCAGCCGACTCGGCGGCCATCTGCGCGGCGAACGGCGTGGACTTCCGGGAGCCCTTGAAGCCGACGTGGCCGGCGGAGGCCCAGGAGATCACGTTGCCGGACGGGTCCGTGATGGAGACGATCGTGTTGTTGAACGTGCTCTTGATGTGCGCGTGGCCGTGAGCGACGTTCTTCTTTTCCTTGCGGCGCACCTTCTTGGCAGCGCCCTGACGACCCTTGGGGGGCATCTATAACTCCTACGGGAGGTGGTCGGTCCTACAGCGAAGACCGCTGGACGGCGAGTCCGCTGCGGACTACTTCTTGCCCGGCTTCTTCTTGCCGGCGATGGCGCGACGCGGGCCCTTGCGGGTACGAGCGTTCGTGCTGGTGCGCTGACCGCGGACGGGCAGACCGCGGCGGTGGCGCAGACCCTGGTAGGTACCGATCTCGACCTTGCGGCGGATGTCGGCCTGGATCTCGCGACGGAGGTCACCCTCGGTCTTGATGTTGTTGTCGACGTACTCGCGGATCGCGACGAGCTGCTCCTCGGAGAGGTCGCGAACGCGGGTGTTCGGGTCGACGCCGGTGGCGGCCAGCGTCTGCTGCGAGAGAGTCCGGCCGATGCCGAACACATAGGTGAGGGCGATCTCCACGCGCTTTTCGCGCGGGATGTCAACACCGGAAACGCGTGCCATTCAATGGCTCCAGTTACTTGACGGAGGTCTTCCACAGAACCGACTCCCAGCCGCCGTACTAGGTACGAACTGGGTCCCCGGCCTCCGACCGGGGGTGTCAGACCCGGGGGTCTGGGTCCTGCGTATGAACATATTCAGCTTGCGTCGCGCGAAATTCTGCGGATGCAGAGGTGCGGTCGTGCGTCAGCCCTGGCGCTGCTTGTGGCGCGGGTTCTCGCAGATGACCATGACCCGGCCGTGACGGCGGATCACCCTGCACTTGTCGCAGATCTTCTTGACGCTCGGCTTGACCTTCATGGGTGAGGTTCTCCGGGTCAGTGCCACCACCCCGGAAGCCGGGGCGCGGGCAAGATCTACTTGTAGCGGTAGACGATCCGGCCACGCGTCAGGTCGTACGGAGACAGCTCCACCACGACCCGGTCGTCAGGGAGGATGCGGATGTAGTGCATGCGCATCTTGCCGCTGATGTGTGCCAGGACCTGGTGGCCGTTCTGGAGCTCGACCTTGAACATGGCGTTCGGAAGAGACTCGACGACAGTGCCCTCGATCTCGATGGCACCTTGCTTCTTGGCCACGCTTCGCCCTTCGAATCGACTACCTTGATCGGCTCAGTGCGAGTGCATGCAGACATGCGGATGCACAAGAGCCGACGAGTCAGTCTACGTCAGGGCCCTCGGAAACACGAATCGAGAGAGCCTGCCCCAGCGGACAGATCTTTAAGCGCCCCCCAAGGGGGCGCGGAGAAGTGCGCGACAAGCCCCCACGCACCCGCAGCCGCCAGCCGGCAGGGGGACCAGCCCTGGTAGGCGGACTCAGCCCAGCGGGTCCGGCGCGGCGACGATCCCGAGCTCGGCGAGTTTCGCCTTGCCCCCGTCGGGAGACGTCAGCACCAGCGGCCCCTCCTCCGTCAGCGCGACGGAGTGCTCCCAGTGCGATGACCACGTACCGTCCGTGGTGACGACCGTCCAGTCGTCCTCCAGGACCTCCGTCTTCGGCGTCCCCAGCGACACCATGGGCTCGATCGCGAGGCAGAACCCGGGCACCAGCTTCGGGCCCTTGCCGCGCCGGCGGTCCACGTAGTTCAGCAGGTGCGGGTCCATGTGCATCTCGGTGCCGATGCCGTGGCCGCCGTAGTCCTCGATGATCCCGTAGCGGCCGCCGCCGGGCTTGGGCTGGCGGCGGATGTACGTCTCGATCGCCCGGGAGACGTCGACCAGCCGGTTGCCCTGCTTCATGGCCGCGATGCCGGCCCACATCGACTCCTCGGTCACCCGGGAGAGCTCGACCAGCTCCGGCGCGTGACCGGAGCCCACGAAGGCCGTGTACGCGGCGTCGCCGTGCCAGCCGTCGATGATCGCGCCGCAGTCGATGGAGATGACGTCCCCGTCCTTGAGGACGACGTCGTCGGACGGGATGCCGTGCACGACGACCTCGTTCACGGACGTGCAGATCGTCGCCGGGAAACCGCCGTACCCGAGGAAGTTCGGCTTG
Organism: Streptomyces sp. DH10; assembly: GCF_029813805.1. NCBI lineage: Bacteria > Bacillati > Actinomycetota > Actinomycetes > Kitasatosporales > Streptomycetaceae > Streptomyces > Streptomyces sp. DH10. Next base: position 310,269 of record NZ_JARVKU010000003.1, on the reverse strand, counting down.
GCGTCGTGCTCGGCGAGCACCTTGCGCGCGACCTGGTCCAGATCCTTCGTCGTGGCCCCCGGCACGGCGGCTTCGCGCGTCGCCGCGTGGATGGCCGCAACGACCAGCCCCGCCTCACGCATCTTGGCGATCTGCTCGGGGGTCTTGATCTGCACCATGGGGGCTACGGCCTTTCTGGACCTTCGGAGAACATGAACGCCTTCAACGATACGGGGCCGCGCGAGGACCCCGCCCACACAGCAGCCGCGGCCCCCGAGGGGAACCGCGGCCGTAGCTGTGCATGAACGACTACTTGCCGTCCTCGCCACGCTTGAGCGCCTCCATGGCGCGCGTCGTGACGTCCTCCACCTTGCCGAGCGCGGAGATCGTGACCACCAGGCCCTGCGCCTTGTAGTAGTCGATGATCGGCTCGGTCTGCGTGTGGTAGACCTCCAGCCGCTTGCGGACGGTCTCCTCGGAGTCGTCGTCCCGCTGGTAGAGCTCGCCGCCGCAGACGTCGCAGACGCCCTCCTTGGCCGGCGGCTTGTACGTCACGTGGAAGACGTGCGCCGACTCGTTGCGGCAGACGCGACGGCCGGCGATCCGCTTGACCACCTCGTCCTCGGGGACCTCCAGGTCCAGCACCGCGTCGAGCTGCATGCTCTCGGCCTCGAGCAGCTCGTCGAGGGCCTCGGCCTGGGAGACGTTGCGGGGGAAGCCGTCCAGCAGGAAGCCGTTCTCGGCGTCCGGCTGCTCCATGCGGTCCTTGGCCATCGCGATCGTGACCTCGTCGGGCACGAGATTGCCCGCGTCCATGTAGGACTTCGCCAGTTTGCCGAGTTCCGTCTGCTGGCTGATGTTGGCCCGGAACAGGTCGCCCGTGGAGATGTGCGGGATCGACAGGTTCTTGGCCAGGAACGCGGCCTGCGTTCCCTTACCGGCGCCCGGCGGCCCGACGAGGACGATACGCATCAGCGGAGGAACCCTTCGTAATTGCGCTGCTGGAGCTGGCTCTCGATCTGCTTCACCGTCTCAAGACCCACACCCACGATGATCAGGATGCTGGTCCCGCCGAACGGGAAGTTCTGGTTTGCCCCGAAACCAGCCAACGCCATCGTCGGCACGAGAGCGATCAGTCCCAAGTACAGCGAACCCGGCCAGGTGATCCGGTTGAGCACGTACGACAGGTACTCAGCGGTCGGTCGGCCAGCCCGGATGCCCGGGATGAAGCCACCATACTTCTTCATGTTGTCGGCGACTTCCTCGGGGTTGAACGAGATGGCCACATAGAAGAAGGCGAAGAAGATGATCAGGAGGAAGTAGAGAACCATGTGCATCGGGGCGTCCGGCAGCGCAAGATTCTTCTCGATCCAGACCTTCCAACCGGAGTTTCCACCGGCGAACTGCGCGACCAGCGCCGGGATGTAGAGCAGCGACGAGGCGAAGATCACAGGGATGATGCCGGCCTGGTTGACCTTCAGCGGGATGTACGTCGACGTACCGCCGTAGGACCGGCGGCCGATCATGCGCTTCGCGTACTGGACCGGAATACGGCGCTGAGCCTGCTCGACGAAGACCACGAGGCCGATCACGACGAGGCCGACCGCGATGACGGTGCCGAACTCGATCCAGCCGCCGGCCAGCGAGCCCTGCTCCTTGATGGCCCACAGGGCGGACGGGAAGGTGGCGGCGATCGAGATGAACATCAGGATCGACATGCCGTTGCCGATGCCGCGGTCGGTGATGAGCTCGCCGAGCCACATCACGAACGCCGTACCGGCGGTCATGGTGATGACCATGGTGATGGTGACGAAGATCGACTGGTCAGGGACGATCTGGCTGGCCACCGGGCACCCGGAGAACAGGGCGCCGCTGCGAGCGGTGGCGACGAGGCCGGTGCCCTGGAGGATGGCGAGGGCCACCGTCAGGTAGCGGGTGTACTGCGTGATCTTCGCCGTACCGGCCTGGCCCTCCTTCTTCAGGGCTTCCAGGCGCGGGATCACCACGGTCAGCAGCTGCAGAATGATGCTCGCCGTGATGTACGGCATGATGCCCAGCGCGAAGATCGTGATCTGGAGCAGCGCGCCGCCGCTGAACATGTTCACCAGACCGAACAGGCCCTGGTTGGCCTGGGCGTTATCGATACAGGTCTGGACGTTCCGGTAGTCGACACCCGGGATCGGGACGTGCGTACCGACCCGGTAGATCACGATGATGCCGAGCGTGAAGAGCAGCTTCTTGCGCAGGTCGGGCGTCTTGAACGCCCGGGCGAACGCGGTGAGCACGGTGCCTCCTGCGACCCCCGCGCAACTGCGTCAAGGGTGACGGTCTTGAGGTTCGACGAATAAGTAACGGTCAACTGCCGCTCAGAGTGCCCGAAGTGCAGCACCCTGTGAAAAGAGGGCAGTGCAGGCCACCTTACCGGCGAGACTGCCGCCCTAGGAACGACCAACCGGGGATACCCCATATGTTGGGGTATCCCCGGTCGGGATCGCTCAGGTCATCGAGACGCCTGTGGTGTTCAGACGAGCTCGGTGACGGTACCGCCGGCAGCGGTGATCTTCTCCTTGGCGGAACCGGAGACGGCGTCGACCGTCACCTGGAGCGCCACGGAGATCTCGCCCTGGCCGAGGACCTTGACGAGGCTGTTCTTGCGAACAGCGCCCTTGGCCACCAGCGACTCGACGGTGACCTCGCCGCCCTCGGGGTAGAGGGAGGCGAGCTTGTCGAGGTTCACGACCTGGTACTCGGTCTTGAACGGGTTCTTGAAGCCCTTCAGCTTCGGGAGACGCATGTGGAGGGGCATCTGCCCGCCCTCGAAGCGCTCCGGAACCTGGTAGCGGGCCTTGGTGCCCTTGGTACCACGACCGGCCGTCTTACCCTTCGACGCCTCACCACGACCGACACGGGTCTTGGCGGTCTTGGCGCCCGGGGCGGGACGGAGGTTGTGGATCTTGAGCGGGTTGTTCTCCGCCATGATCAGTCGACCTCCTCGACCGTCACGAGGTGGCGGACGGTGTGCACCATGCCGCGGAACTCGGGGCGGTCCTCCTTGACGACCTGCGTGTTGATGCCCTTGAGACCAAGGGAGCGCAGGGTGTCACGGTGGTTCTGCTTGCTGCCGATGTACGACTTCGTCTGCGTGATCTTGAGCTGAGCCATTACGCAGCACCAGCCCCGGCACGCGCACGCAGCAGAGCCGCGGGAGCGACATCCTCGAGCGGCAGACCACGGCGGGCCGCGATCTCCTCGGGACGCTGCAGACCCTTCAGGGCCTCCACGGTCGCGTGCACGATGTTGATCGCGTTCGACGAGCCGAGCGACTTCGACAGCACGTCGTGGATACCGGCGCACTCCAGGACGGCACGCACGGGACCACCGGCGATAACACCGGTACCCGGCGAAGCCGGCTTGAGGAGAACGACGCCGGCAGCCTTCTCACCCGTGATCGGGTGCGGGATGGTGCCCTGGATACGCGGGACCTTGAAGAAGTGCTTCTTGGCCTCCTCAACGCCCTTGGCGATGGCGGCCGGCACCTCCTTGGCCTTGCCGTAACCGACACCCACGGTGCCGTCACCGTCGCCCACCACGACCAGCGCGGTGAAGCTGAAGCGACGACCACCCTTCACAACCTTGGCGACGCGGTTGATCGCGACAACGCGCTCAACGTACGCGGTCTTCTCGGCGGCAGCTGCGCCGCCGTCACGGCCCTTCCGGTCCCGCCGCTCGCCGCCACCGGCACCGCCACCGCGGCGCTGGGGTCCAGCCATTGGAATTACCTCTCTCTGTCTCCGCTAGCTACGGAACCAGGACTCAGAACTTGAGTCCGGCCTCGCGGGCGGCGTCCGCCAGGGCGGCGATGCGCCCCGCGTACTGGTTACCACCACGGTCGAACACGACGGCCTCGACACCGGCGGCCTTGGCGCGCTCGGCGACCAGGGCCCCGACCTGCTTGGCCTGCGCGGACTTGTCGCCCTCGCCACCGCGGATCGAGGTGTCCAGGGTGGACGCCGACGCAAGGGTGTGACCCTTGATGTCGTCGATCACCTGGGCCACGATGTGGCGGTTCGAGCGGGTAACGACCAGACGCGGACGCTCCGCCGTACCGTTGATGTGCTTACGGATCCGGATGTGGCGGCGCTTGATCGCGGCGCGCTTGTAGGCGTCGCCCTTAAGGATCTTCTGTCCGTATGCCATGGCTTACTTACCCGCCTTTCCGACCTTGCGGCGGATGACTTCGCCCTCGTACTTGACGCCCTTGGCCTTGTACGGGTCGGGCCTGCGCAGCTTGCGGATGTTGGCCGCAACCTCGCCGACCTTCTGCTTGTCGATGCCCTCGACCGAGAAACGGGTCGGGGACTCCACCTTGAAGGTGATGCCCTCGGGGGCCTCGACCAGGATCGGGTGGCTGTAGCCCAGGGAGAACTCCAGGTTGGAGCCCTTGGCCTGGACGCGGTAACCGACACCGCTGATTTCGAGCTTCTTGACGTATCCCTGGGTCACACCGGTGATCATGTTCGCCACCAGCGTGCGGGACAGGCCGTGCAGGGCCTTGCTCTGCCGCTCGTCGTTGGGCCGCAGCACCTGAAGGGTGCCGTCCTCGGCCTTGGCGATGTCGATCGGCGCGATGACGGTGTGGGTCAGTTCGCCCTTGGGGCCCTTGACCGCGACCGTACGGCCGTCGATGGTGACGTCCACGCCGGCGGGAACCGGGATGGGGAGCTTGCCGATACGCGACATTGTCTCTCTCCTCCGTTCCCGAACTACCAGACGTAGGCGAGGACTTCCCCACCCACGCCCTTCTTCTGCGCCTGCTTGTCGGTCAGGAGACCGTGGGACGTGGAGATGATGGCCACGCCCAGGCCGCCCAGAACCTTCGGCAGATTGGTGGACTTCGCGTACACCCGGAGACCGGGCTTGGAGATCCGCTTGATCCCCGCGATGGAGCGCTCACGGTTGGGGCCGAACTTCAGCTCCAGGACGAGGTTCTTGCCGACCTCGGCGTCCTCGACCTTCCAGCCCGTGATGAAGCCCTCCTGCTGGAGGATCTCCGCGATGTGCGACTTGATCTTCGAGTGCGGCATCGCCACGGAGTCGTGGTATGCCGAGTTCGCGTTCCGCAGACGCGTCAGCATGTCTGCGATCGGATCAGTCATGGTCATGAATTGGCCTTCGGCCTCTCTCGCCGGGGTTTCCTGGTGCGCCATCCCTCTCCCCGATCCGAGACGGGACGGGTGCGGCGCGGTGGACCTACGGCGTAGTAAGTCGTAAGGGCGGCGGCAGACGCCCAACCCCACAAGCCTAAGGCATGCGAGCTGGACGTCCTGCCGCCCCAGATGCTTACCGAGAGCCCTGCTAATCCCTGATTGGGGGGATTACCAGGAGCTCTTGGTCACGCCCGGCAGCTCGCCACGGTGAGCCATCTCACGAAGGCACACGCGGCACAGGCCGAACTTGCGGTACACGGAGTGCGGACGACCACAGCGCTGGCAGCGCGTGTAGCCACGTACGCCGAACTTGGGCTTACGAGCAGCCTTCGCGATCAGAGCCTTCTTCGCCATCTCGCTCACGCCTCCTTGAAGGGGAAGCCGAGGTGACGGAGGAGCGCGCGGCCCTCAGCGTCGTTGGTCGCCGTGGTGACCACGGTGATGTCCATACCCCGGACGCGGTCGATCTTGTCCTGGTCGATCTCGTGGAACATGACCTGCTCCGTGAGACCGAAGGTGTAGTTGCCACGGCCGTCGAACTGCTTGGGGGACAGGCCGCGGAAGTCGCGGATGCGCGGCAGCGCGAGCGACAGGGTGCGGTCCAGGAACTCCCACATGCGGTCGCCACGGAGCGTGACGTGGGCACCGATCGGCTGGCCCTCACGCAGCTTGAACTGCGCGATGGACTTGCGGGCCTTGGTGACGGCCGGCTTCTGACCGGTGATCGTGGTGAGGTCGCGGATGGCGCCCTCGATCAGCTTGGAGTCGCGGGCGGCGTCGCCCACACCCATGTTGACCACGATCTTGACGAGACCGGGGATCTGCATGACGTTCTCGTACTTGAACTCGTCACGCAGCTTGCCCGTGATCTCCTCACGGTACTTCTGCTTCAGACGCGGGCTGGTGGTGGTCGTCATCAGATGTCCTCACCCGTCCGCTTGGCAACGCGGATCTTGTTGCCTTCGTCGTCGAAGCGGTAACCGACGCGGGTCACGACCTTGTTGCCGTCCTTCTCCACGACCAGCTGGACGTTGGAGACGTGGATCGGCGCCTCGGTGGTGACGATGCCGCCGGCCTGCGAACCGCGAGCCGTCGGACCGGCCTTGGTGTGCTTCTTGACCCGGTTGACACCCTCGACCAGGACACGGTCCTCGCGGGGGAAGGCCGCGATGACCTTGCCCTGCTTGCCCTTGTCCTTACCGGTGATGACCTGGACCAGGTCGCCCTTCTTGATCTTCATGCTCACAGCACCTCCGGCGCGAGGGAGATGATCTTCATGAACTTCTTCTCGCGCAGCTCACGGCCCACCGGGCCGAAGATACGGGTGCCACGAGGGTCGCCGTCGTTCTTCAGAATGACGGCGGCGTTCTCGTCGAAGCGGATGTACGAGCCGTCCGGACGGCGGCGCTCCTTGACGGTGCGAACGATGACCGCCTTGACGACGTCACCCTTCTTCACGTTGCCACCGGGGATCGCGTCCTTGACGGTGGCGACGATGACGTCACCGATACCCGCGTAGCGGCGACCGGAGCCGCCGAGCACACGGATGCAGAGGATCTCCTTCGCACCCGTGTTGTCGGCGACACGCAGTCGCGACTCCTGCTGGATCACGTCTATCTCCTGGTTGTCTGCCGGTTCCCTCCGGGGTTGAGCCGGAGAGCCTGGCGGAACTGTCCTGCGGGGTAGCCCCCGAAGGAATTACTTAGGCCTCTACAGGCGAGAACCTCCGCCGGGGGCCGCACGGCCGCCGCGGCCGAGGCCGACGGCGAGCCGCCGGCCCGGGGCCGGGGGGGCGGAGCCCCCGGCGGGGGTCAGCGGGGGCGGGGCCCCCGCTTGATTACTTCGCCTTCTCGAGGATCTCCACGACGCGCCAGCGCTTGGTCGCCGAGAGCGGGCGGGTCTCCATGAGGAGAACCCGGTCGCCAACGCCGACGGCGTTCTGCTCGTCGTGCGCCTTGACCTTGTTCGTACGGCGGATGACCTTGCCGTACAGCGCGTGCTTGACGCGGTCCTCGACGGCGACGACGACGGTCTTGTCCATCTTGTCGCTGACGACCAGACCCTCACGGGTCTTGCGGAAACCGCGGTCCGTCTTGGTCTCTTCAGTCACGTTGTTCTCGCTCATGCGTTCTCCACCGTCTCGATGCCCAGCTCGCGCTCACGCATCAGGGTGTAGATCCGCGCGATGTCCTTGCGGACGGCCTTGAGCCGACCGTGGTTCTCGAGCTGGCCCGTCGCCGCCTGGAAGCGGAGGTTGAACAGCTCTTCCTTGGCCTCGCGGAGCTTGTTGAGAAGCTCCTCGTTGCCCAGCTCGCGCAGCTCCGACGCCTTGGTACCGGCCGACATCACGCTTCACCTGCCTCGCGCTTGACGATCTTGCACTTCATCGGCAGCTTGTGAGCCGCACGGGTCAGGGCCTCGCGCGCGATCTTCTCGTTGGGGTACGACAGCTCGAACATCACGCGTCCGGGCTTGACGTTGGCCACCCACCACTCCGGCGAACCCTTACCGGAACCCATGCGGGTCTCGGCAGGCTTCTTGGTGAGGGGGCGGTCCGGGTAGATGTTGATCCAGACCTTGCCACCACGCTTGATGTGACGCGTCATGGCGATACGAGCGGCCTCGATCTGACGGTTCGTCACATACGCCGGGGTCAGCGCCTGGATGCCGTACTCGCCGAACGCAACCTGCGTGCCACCCTTGGACATGCCGCTGCGCTTGGGGTGGTGCTGCTTGCGGTGCTTGACCCTACGGGGGATCAGCATTTCGGTCAGGCCTCCGTTCCGGTGCTCTCAGCCGGAGCGGCGGACGCGGGAGCCTCGGCCTTGGGGGCCTCGGCGCCGGCAGCCTGCTGCGGCTTACGACCGCGCCGCTCGCCACCGCGGCCACCACGGGCCGGGCGGTCTGCACCGCCGCGGGCCGGGCGGTTACCCGCACGGGCAGCGGCGTTCTCGGCGCGGACCTCGGCGATGTTCTTGACGTCGCCCTTGTAGATCCAGACCTTCACACCGATGCGGCCGAAGGTCGTCTTGGCCTCGAAGAAGCCGTAGTCCACGTTCGCGCGGAGCGTGTGCAGGGGCACACGGCCCTCGCGGTAGAACTCCGAGCGGGACATCTCGGCGCCACCGAGGCGGCCACCGCACTGGATCTTGATGCCCTTGGCGCCGGCCTTCATCGCCGACTGCATGCTCTTGCGCATGGCACGGCGGAAGGAGACGCGGGAGGACAGCTGCTCGGCGACGGCCTGGGCCACCAGCTGAGCGTCCGTCTCCGGGTTCTTGACCTCGAGGATGTTCAGCTGGACCTGCTTGCCGGTCAGCTTCTCCAGGTCACCGCGGATGCGGTCGGCCTCGGCGCCGCGGCGGCCGATGACGATGCCCGGACGCGCGGTGTGGATGTCCACACGCACACGGTCACGGGTGCGCTCGATCTCGACCTTGGAGATGCCGGCGCGCTCCATGCCGGACGTCATCATCCGACGGATGGCGACGTCTTCCTTGACGTAGTCCTTGTACAGCTTGTCGGCGTACCAGCGCGACTTGAAGTCGGTCGTAACGCCGAGCCGGAACCCGTGCGGGTTTACCTTCTGGCCCATTACCGGGTTCCTTCCTTGCTGCTGACGACCACGGTGATGTGGCTGGTCCGCTTGCGGATCCGGTAGGCACGGCCCTGGGCGCGCGGACGGAACCGCTTCAGGGTCGGGCCCTCGTCGACGTAGGCCTCGGAGATGTAGAGGCTGTCGACATCGGTGTGGTCGTAGTTGTGCGCGGCGTTGGCGATGGCGCTGTCCAGCACCTTGCCGACCGGCACGCTCGCGGCCTGCGGGGCGAAACGCAGGACCGCCTGAGCCTCCGTGGCGTTGAGGCCACGGATGAGGTCCACCACGCGGCGGGCCTTCATGGGCGTGACGCGGATGTACCGCGCCTGGGCCCTGGCTTCCATGGTTGTCCTTCCAGTGTCTGTCATGGTCATTCCACCCCGCGCTTAGCGGCGCTTCGACTTCCGGTCGTCCTTGACGTGACCCCGGAAGGTGCGCGTCGGCGAGAACTCGCCGAGCTTGTGGCCGACCATCGACTCGGTGACAAACACCGGAATGTGGGTCTTGCCGTTGTGCACCGCGAGCGTGTGGCCGAGCATGGCCGGCACGATCATGGAGCGACGGGACCAGGTCTTGATGACGTTCTTGGTGCCGGCTTCGTTCTGGGCGTCCACCTTCTTGATCAGGTGGTCGTCGACGAAGGGCCCCTTCTTGAGACTGCGCGGCATCTAAACCCGCTCCTAGCGCTTCTTGTTCGTCTTGCGGCGGCGGACGATGTACTTGTTCGACGCCTTCTTGGGCGAACGAGTACGGCCTTCCTTCTTGCCCCACGGGGACACCGGGTGGCGACCACCGGAGGTACGGCCCTCACCACCACCGTGCGGGTGGTCAACCGGGTTCATGACCACACCACGCACGGTCGGGCGGACGCCCAGCCAGCGCTTGCGGCCGGCCTTGCCCCAGTTGATGTTGCTCTGCTCGGCGTTGCCGACCTCGCCCACAGTGGCGCGGCAGCGGACGTCGACCAGGCGGATCTCACCGGACGGCATGCGCAGGTGGGCCATGGAGCCCTCCTTCGCGAGCAGCTGCACCGAGGCGCCGGCGGAGCGGGCGAACTTCGCGCCGCCGCCCGGACGCAGCTCGATGGCGTGCAGCGTGGTACCGACCGGGATGTTGCGCAGGGCCAGGTTGTTGCCCGGCTTGATGTCGGCCCCGGGACCGTTCTCGACGCGGTCGCCCTGCGACAGGCCACGCGGCGCGAGGATGTAGCGCTTCTCGCCGTCCGCGTAGTGCAGCAGCGCGATGCGCGCGGTGCGGTTGGGGTCGTACTCGATGTGCGCGACCTTCGCCGGCACGCCGTCCTTGTCGTGACGACGGAAGTCGATCACGCGGTAGGCGCGCTTGTGGCCACCACCCTGGTGGCGGACGGTCACACGACCGGAGTTGTTACGGCCACCCTTGCTGTGCAGGGGGCGAACCAGCGACTTCTCCGGCGTGGACCGCGTGACCTCGACGAAGTCGGCGACGCTGGAGCCACGGCGGCCCGGCGTAGTCGGCTTGTACTTGCGGATTCCCATTTCTCAGTCCTCGTCCGATATCGGACGATCCGACCCGCTTACGCGGTCGGACCGCCGAAGATGTCGATACGGTCGCCCTCGGCAAGGGTCACGATCGCGCGCTTGCTGTCGGCACGCTTGCCGAAGCCCGTGCGGGTCCGCTTGCGCTTGCCCTGGCGGTTGATCGTGTTGACCCCGGTGACCTTGACCGAGAAGACCGACTGGACGGCCTGCTTGATCTGGGTCTTGTTGGCGCTCGGGTCGACGAGGAAGGTGTACTTGCCCTCGTCGAGAAGCGCGTAGCTCTTCTCCGAGACGACCGGCTTGAGCAGCACGTCACGGGGGTCCGTGAAGGACTTGCTCAGCGGGGTCTCGACGGTGTTCTTGCCCTCGGTGGCGTGGCGGCGCGCCTTCTTGACGCGAGCCTCCTTGGCCTTCTTCGCGGCCTTCGAGGCGATAGCGGGGTGACGGATAGCCATCAGACCTCGCTCCCTTCGGTGTCGTTGGCCTTCGGGCCGGCGACGAAGGACTCGAAAGCGGCCTTGGTGAAGACCACGTCGTCCGAGACGAGAACGTCGTACGTGTTCAGCTGGCCCGGCTCCAGGATGTGGATCTGGGGCAGGTTGCGGGCGGACAGCCACGCGGCCTCGTCGGAGCGGTCGACGACCAGGAGCAGGTTCTTGCGCTCGCTGATCTTGCCGAACAGGCTCTTGGCGGCCTTGGTGGAGGGGGTCTCGCCCTCGACCACGCCGGAGACGACGTGGATGCGGTTGTGGCGGGCCCGGTCGGTGAGGGCGTGACGCAGCGCGGCAGCCTTCATCTTCTTGGGCGTCCGCTGCGAGTAGTCACGCGGCACGGGACCGTGCACGACGCCACCACCGGCGAACTGCGGCGCGCGGGTCGAACCCTGACGGGCGCGACCGGTGCCCTTCTGGCGGTACGGCTTCTTGCCACCGCCGCGGACCTCGCCACGAGTCTTGGTCTTGTGCGTGCCCTGGCGGGCAGCGGCCAGCTGTGCGACGACGACCTGGTGGATCAGCGGAATGCTGACCTTCTCGACGTCGAAGATCTCCGCGGGGAGCTCGACGGAACCGGCCTTGTCGCCCGCCGGCGAAAGGATGTCAACAGTGCTCATTACCTCAGGCCCCCTTGGCCGCGGTGCGGACCAGGACGAGGCCGCCGTTCGGACCGGGAACCGCGCCCTTGATGAGCAGCAGACCCTTCTCCGCGTCAACGGCGTGGACGGTCAGGTTCTGGGTGGTGACCCGCTCGTTGCCCATGCGACCCGCCATGCGGAGGCCCTTGAACACGCGGCCCGGGGTGGCACAGCCACCGATGGAACCGGGAGAGCGGTGCTTGCGCTGGGTGCCGTGTCCGGCGCCGAGGCCCTTGAAGTTGTGACGCTTCATGACACCGGCGAAGCCCTTGCCCTTGCTCTTGCCGGTCACGTCGACCTTCACGCCGGCCTCGAACACCTCAGCGGTGATCTCCTGGCCCAGCGTGTACTCGGAGGCGTCCGCGGTGCGGATCTCGACGAGGTGGCGACGGGGAGTGACGTCGGCCTTGGAGAAGTGGCCCTTGAGGGGCTTGTTCACCTTGCGCGGGTCGATCTCGCCGAAGGCGATCTGGACGGACTCGTAGCCGTCGACATCGTTCGTACGGACCTGGGTGACGACGTTGGGCCCGGCCTTGACGACGGTGACCGGGACGACGCGGTTGTTCGCGTCCCACACCTGCGTCATACCGAGCTTCTCGCCCAGGATGCCCTTGATCTGCTTAGCCATCTCTCAGATCACCGGCCTCAGAGCTTGATCTCGATGTCGACACCGGCCGGGAGGTCGAGTCGCATCAGAGAGTCAACGGTCTTGGGGGTCGGGTCGAGGATGTCGATCAGGCGCTTGTGGGTGCGCATCTCGAAGTGCTCGCGCGAGTCCTTGTACTTGTGCGGCGACTTGATGACGCAGTACACGTTCTTCTCAGTGGGCAGCGGCACCGGGCCCGCGACCGACGCACCAGTACGCGTCACCGTCTCGACGATCTTCTTCGCCGAGCTGTCGATGACTTCGTGGTCGTAGGCCTTGAGCCGGATGCGGATCTTCTGTCCCGCCATGGCTACTAGTAGTCCTGTCTCTCGTAACGCTCTGGAACCCGGCGTTCCAGCCCTTCTGTCCGACCCACGCGGTCGGGCGTGTCGCTCTTCCGCTGACACAGATGTCCCTTGTTCGAACATCCCTTCCAGGGAATGCACACGGCCCTTCCGGAACCGCAGACCGAGGCCAGAAGGCCACCGGGTGCCTGGCCAGTGCCGCACTGACACTTCCCGAAAGATTCCCGTACGTCCGCCCCAGCGCTGCCGTGTGGCAGTTAGGACGACGAGTACTGTGGGACTCGCTTCCGGTCCTCCCGGCGGGAGGCGCGCAGCATCAACACTCGACCGAGCAACTCGGACAGTCTGCCATACGGGGCATGGCAGACGCCAATCGAGCCGGAGAGAATACCCCGGGGGTGATGTAGGTCAAACCGGGTGCCCGCACGCTCCTGCCGCCGATGATCAATCGGAAGCCGTCGGCCGGATCCTCCTGGTGAGCTTCTGCACTGTCTCGTCGGGGGTGGGAGCCAGAAGCCAGACGTCGTCCATGCCGGCGTAGACCGATCCGTCCTCCGCCATGGCCAGGTGCTGGTTCCCACGGTCACGCATGCCGATGGGGTACAGACAGACGCCCGCCCGCTCGGCGAGGTCTTCGATGATCTCCGCGTCCCAGATGGCGAGCAGCGGGTCGAGCGAGAACTCCAGCCAAGGCATGGAGTCCCACGGTTCCCGGTGAGGAGCGCCCACGGCTCCGAACTCCGTCAGGAAGCGCCGTGCCGCGTCGTGGATCTCGAACTCGCAGGTCTGCAGAAGGATGCTCTCCCAGGTCTCCGTGGGAACGGACCGGCCCGGGAACCAGCCGCCCGCCCGCAGCACCCGGTCCGTCTCCTCGGACCAGCGCAGCCCGGCGTCATGGCCGGTCTCCACGGTGTGCAGTCGACGCCAGAATGCGTGCTCACCCGCCGACACCGCGGGCGTCCAGAGGTCGCACCGGGCCGCCTGCGCCTCGACCAGACGGTCCAGCGCCCGGTCGGTTGTCTCGGCCAGCAGCTCCACGCGGTCTCTTACGAGGTAGAGCGCCCCGTCCTCGGTGATGCCGAGGAAGCCGGCGCCTTCGTCGGCCGTCCCAACGGGGTAGAGGGACGCCCCCGCTTCCCGGCTTGCCGCCGCGAACCGCTCGTCCTGCCAGCCGGCCTTGAGGGGGTCGAAACGGATTGCCGACGAGGTGGTGATCGTGTCGGCAGGCCAGCCGTACGTCACCAGAGCGCCGAATTCGGAGAGGAACCGGCGCGCGGCGTCGTGGGCCACGAAGGACCCGCGCTCGCGCAGGATCGACTCCCAGGTGCCTGTCGGCACCGAACGGCCGGGGCACCAGCCTGCGCGGCGCAGCACCTCATCGGTCCGCGGGGACCAGCCTGGCGTTTCTCTCATGCCCGTCTGGGCGCCGGGACGCCATCGACGGCGCTGGGGGTCAGGTCGGGAAGTGTCGTCCCGTACTCGCGCAGGACAACGACGAGCTGCACCGGTGCTTCGGTGTCGTCGTGCTTGACCCCTGCCAGAAGCACCTTGTCGGAGACTCTCCATGCGGTGTGATCGATGAAGTCCGCCCCGCCCGTCAGGTCTTCGTCGCACACCTCGAGGCGAGCGCCGAGCACCCCGGACTCAAACTGGGAGACGACACCTGGGAGTTCGGCGACAGCGGCGTCGTACAAGTCGTCCAAGTACGTGTCCGGGTCGGGCCACTCGTCGGCGACCTCGCGAAACCAGAGGGTGAACTCCACCTCCACAGGCCCGTGGCCCTGGATCCAGGCGCTGGCGTCGTCACGCCTCCAGGTGGTCGCCCAGTCCTTTGCCGGATTCCGGCGCTCGCCTTCCCAGCCCGATGCGGAGAGCACCGCTTCCACGGCCTGACCAGTGAGCCCGTCGAGGTCGGACAGCTGACTCAGTTCTCCGCTCACGTTTGAGCAAACCGTCGGCTGTGTCGAACTCGTCCTGCGCGAGGTCCTGCCCCGGCCTGTCCGGCCTTCATGCCTGTCATCCGTCATCCGGACGCGCCTCACAATGTTCCTTGAACGCTTTCTTGAAGGACTGCGGGCTCGAGTCGTCCACCGGGTTGTCCATGTCCATCAGGGGGAGGTTGATCTCCACCACGGAAATCTGCCGCTCGAAGTGGTGAGCATTCCACTCCTCGATTGCGCGAAAAGAGCGCGATGCCGCGAAGTAGGCGGGTTGAATGTGCGCGTATTCGGCCTGGACTTTCCATCCTCCCTCGGCGTCCCTGGTCATGGGCCTGCCGGGAGGCACGATGATGAGGCTGTGCCAGCCATCGCCCCGCCGGTTCTCCAGGATCTGGGCATGGTTGACGCCGGGGCGTCCGCCGTACCGTTCGAGGGCGAAGATGCCGGCCATGAGTACCGCGTCGACAGGAGTCTCGGCCCGCAGTCCCGGCTGGCAGATCACGTCTCCGCACCCCTCGAAGACGCGCTGCCACCTGTCCAGCGTGTCGGTCTTCTGCGAGGTGATCACTAGGCGCACAACAGCTCTCCTGCTCAGGGAATCGGCATGCCGGGGAGGATCCGAATCCTCCCCATCTGTTCGAGGACCTCGGTGGGCAACGCGAGCGCTTCGATTCCGCCCGCCTCCACCAGATCAACTCGACTGATATCCGGAATGGTATCTCTTCGGATGGTGGACCGCACCAGCGTATACGCTCCTTCGTGGGGGAACCTGCTGTACATCTCCCGTGCGTAGGAGGCTGCGGCCTCAGCG
The DNA here is from genome assembly GCF_029813805.1 of Streptomyces sp. DH10. Taxonomy (NCBI): domain Bacteria; kingdom Bacillati; phylum Actinomycetota; class Actinomycetes; order Kitasatosporales; family Streptomycetaceae; genus Streptomyces; species Streptomyces sp. DH10. The sequence continues at coordinate 295,131 of NZ_JARVKU010000003.1, read as the reverse complement.
GTGGTGGAAAAGTACTTGGTCTCGATTCCTTGCGGATTCTGGAACGTTCGTGTGCGCAGGATCTGACCGAGTTCCCCGTCCATCACGGCACGGTAGAGATACATTTCACCCGGATTCAATTTGTCCAGGCGGCCTGTGCAGGACAGCAATCCCAGGGGATCGATCCAGCTGTGAGGATTGTCCACATAGCCGTAGTGGTTCGGGTCCGGCTCCAGTCCCAGAGGGTCAGGAGTCGTGTACCGGCCGATCGCCGGGTCGTAGTGACGCTGGTAGTTGTAGTTCCACCCGGTTTCCGGGTCGTGGTATTGGCCGGGGAAACGCAATGGCATGTCGACTGTGCCGTCCATGCGCCCCTCGGACACGCCCCACAGCGTGGAGCGGGCCTGCCAGGCGATGGCGCCGGCCTCATCGATGAGTTCGGTCGGTGTCCCGACAAGGTCGGTCACGATGGCGTAGAAGCGGGAGTCCACGTCTTGCTGGGACAGCCGCCGACGCTGCGTCAAGGCGTGCTGGTCGCGATAGTCCCACGTCAGAACTTCCCGTTCCGCATCGTCACTCGCGCCGCCGCCGGTCTGCTCGACCAGCGTCGCGTCATGCCAGGTGAAGCGGACCTCCTCGTCGACCTTCCCCTCGGCGGTCAGGCGCTGCTTGGCCACTCGTCGGCCCAGTGGGTCGTACCGGTACCTCCACCGGGTGCCATCAGGCGTGGTCACCGCGATGAGACGGTCCTCCGCGTCCCATGCGTATGTCCAGGTGGACGTCCTGCCCGACAGGGTCCTGGCGCGCCGAAGGACAGTCCTGCCGGCCCCGTCGTACTCGTAGCGGGTCCTCCCCGCACGCGCCACCCGCGTGCCCAGGTATTCCCGCTCGCCCAGGGCCTCATGATGCTCCGGCCAGTCGGCGATCAGCTGATTGCCGATGGCGTCGTAGGCGTAGTTCTCCCGTCCTGTCGGACGCTCGACTTCCGTGACCCGGCCCAGCGGATCCAGACCGAACGTCGTCGTACCCAGCCGGTCGTCCGCGATCGAGGTCAGATGGTGATCGTCACGGTAGGAGAAGGTGCGCTGCCACAGTGTGCGGTCCTGGGAGTTGGCCGCCTGGTTCCGCAGGTTGCCGGCCGCGTCCCAGGAGTGGCCGAGGACGATACCCGCCGTGAGACTCCGTTGTGCTTCCCTGCCGGTGGCGTCGTAGGTGAAATCGAGCCGGTGGTCGCCCGCGAGCAGACTGACGGGACGCCCCACCGGGTCATAGTCGTAGCGGCTCTCGGCTCCGCTGGGGGTCCTGCGCCACACCATGCGGCCCAGGGGGTCGTACGCGTATCGGGAGACGCGATCGTCGCAGACTTCCGTGAGGATCCTGCCCAGTGGATCCCTCTCGAAGGTGAGCTCCGCATCCGGACCGACCGCCTGTACGAGCCGACCCGACAGGTCATACGCGAAGGTGGTACGCGCCCCGGCGGCGTCTTTCTCGCGGATCCGCCCCAGCACGTCGCGGACGTAATGGATCTGCTGTCCCAAGGAGTTCACCCGGGCCGTCAACTGGCCCGCCGCGTCGTGCACATAGCGAACCGTGCGGTCGTCGAAGTCTGTCTCCTGAATGAGCCGTCCGGCGGCGTCGTAGGAATACCGCCAGCTTGCGCCGAGCGGGTTGGTTACCGCGGTGAGGCGGAGTTCGGTGTCCCGCTCGAACTCGAAGCGTGACCCGTCGGGGTTCGTCTGGGCCCGCAGAGCGTCGAACGGTCCGTACTCGTACCGATGGACGGCGCCTGCCGCGTCAGTGCGGCTCAGGCAGTTGCCCTCTCCGTCCCAGGTCCAGGACCACTGAGAGCCGAGCGGGTCGATGTGGCGCGTCGGCCTCCCCTCGATCGTCCACTCGAGGCGAGTGAACGCGCCCCCCGGAGCGATGATCTCGACAGGGCGACCGAAGGCGTCGCGGCGGTAGGAGGTGGTCTCACCGAGCGGGCTCACGACGCGGACGGGGAGGCCCGCAGCATCGCACACAAACTCCGTCGTGTTGCCCGTCTCGTCTGTGACGGACGCAAGCCCGCCGTGGTCGTCGTAGGTGTAACGGACAACGCCACCGGCGGGATCGACGACGGCGGTGCGGTTGCCGGCCGCGTCGAAGGTCTGCTGCCACTGAGCTCCGTCGGCGTGGGTGATGCGCTCCGGCATTCCCAGTTCGTGATAGTCCACACTCAGCCTCCGGCCGTCCGCACGCGTCACCGTGGTGGCCCGGCCCAACTCGTCGTAGGCGTAGGCGGTGGTACGGCCGAGTGCGTCAGTGATCGTCAGGAGGTTGTCGTGGTCGTCCCAGGTCCGGTGAGTCCGCCCACCTAGTGGATCGGTTTCAGTGACGAGTTGGTACCAGTCGTTGAAGTCGTAGACCGTGGTGTGACCCAGCGAGTCGGTGAAGAGTGTGCGGGAGCCGTCGCTCTCATAGGCGATGTCGCTGTTGAGGACACCTTCGGCGCCTCGGGTACGGACACACCGGCCCTGGTCGTCATAGACGTAGCGGTACCAGACGCCGTTCCTGTCCTGCCAGCCGGTGATCCGACGATGACTGTCGTAGGCGAACCGCAAGGGCTGGGCAGAGGAATTGTGGATCTCGGCCAGGTTTCCCTGGCCGTCGTAGTCGTACCGCACAAGAGTGGGCTGCTCGGGATGGCTGAGCAGAGTCAGCTCGGTGACACGGCCGCTCTGGCAGGTCACTCCCAGGCGGTAGCCACCGCTGTGCACCAACTCGCGAAGGTCACCCCCCGGACCGTAACAGACGGTCATCATATTGCCGTTATGGTCGCTGATCGCAGCGAGGAGCAGCTCGTCGGTGCGGCAACCAGGCAAGGAACGGAAGTGGAGCATCCGCTCAGCCTCGGTGTCGCGCACCACGATCTCGCCCCCGGATGACCCGTCCCAGGTCAGCGGCCAGCGTGGCCCCACCACCGGAAAGACGGCCGCGTCCGCCTCCGGTACCGGATAGTGCAGAACCATTCCGTCGGCGGCGTCGAACCGTACTCCGGTCGAGTCGAGCTCAAGGCGCTGGTCGAGTGTGGACATCCAGGTCACTCCGAAGAGCCGGCCGGTACGCACACTGCTGCGATGGTGGCGTTCCAGGGCGAGCGGGAGTACACCCGGCAGGCTCACGTCGGTCGCCGACATGACGACCTCGCCGGTCGCCATGTCCACCGGGTCGGTGCGGCAGAAGAGCTTCTTCATCTGGCGACCCAGGGCGCCTGCGCTTTTGCCGAGCCCCTTGACCCCGAGCGCCATGCCTTTGAGCCCGGTCTTGCCGAAGGCCTTCAGCCCCTTGGCAAGGCCGCCGAGGGTGGTCAGCCCCTTCATGCCGGGTATGCAGTCCAGCGCGGCCAACCCCACGTCCCATAGAGACGCTTGGCCCTTGGAGTATTTGTAGAGCGTGTCGGCCAGGACGACCGCCGCAGCGATCAGCACGATCGCACCCAGGATCGGGCCACCGATGATCATCGCGACGATCCCGAGCACGGCCACGACGACCTTGCAGACCGCGACGATCGTGTCCCAGTTGTCGACGAACCAGTCGCCGACCTCCTCCCACCACGACCGGTTCTGAATACCGGCATCCGAGGCCTCGTCGATCTTCGACTTCGCCTCGCGGGCCGCCTCCTCGCGCATCTTGCGCGCGTCCTCGGCCATCTTCTTGGCGGCAGCCAGGGCGTCCTGCGCGTCGGACACGTCCGACTGCGCCTTGGACTGGGCCGACTTGGCGTGCTGCACATCCCGGGTCGCCGCCCGCACCTTCGCCTCGTCCGGCTTCTCGGCGCTCTTGCTACCGGTCGGGTCGTCCTTGTACTTGTCCGCCTCCTTGCCGGCCCGCGTCACCCACGAATCGGCCGAGGTGAGACGCGACTGGGCCGAGGAGAGGTTGTCCCGCGCCTCACGACCCTTGACCAGAGCCTTGTCCGCCAGCGACTGCGCCCGCTCCAGCTTCGGCCAGAAGTCCGTCAGCGCATCCCCGCACATCTCATAGGACTTCTTCAGCTTCTTGAGGTTCTTCGGGACATCCGCGAAGTCCTCCTTGAAGACATCCGCCGACTTGCCCGCCCACTCAAGCAGCGTCCCCTCCCCCGCCATGCCCTTGACCAGTCGTAGCGCCTCGGAGACATCGTCGGCGAAGTCGTGCAACTGCTTCGCAAGCGTGCGCACCCGCTGCGGATCACCAGGGGTCGGATCCTTGTCCAGATCCAGGACATGCCAGTCCGCAGGCCTGTGCCCCGCCATACCGCAACCCCCGTCACGCCCACACCAACGTCAACAACCGTATGCACACGTGAACTTACAGGGCACAGTCATTCGAGGTAAACGCGAGGTCCGACACCACGAACGGTGCCTGTGCGCGACTCGCCGTCAGTCACCGTCCATGTCTGCCTGATCTATGCCGCAGAGGCGACGGAGGTGACGGGGCCGCCTGCCCCGCCCAAGACGGTGGGGGTCTGACCGGAGTCAGCTCGTGAACCGAAACGTCGACGTGATCGCGTCGAAGATGTCGAAGAAGGAGTCCGCGAGGTCGAGGACCTGACTGCTGCCGGCGACCAACGCCACCTTGCCCTCCTGGCCCGGCACGGGAATGTACGTCTGCACCAGCACAGCCCGGATGGTGCGGTTCAGCGCGTCGCCCGGAACGGCGATGTCCTCGATGCCGTACGTCCGCGCCGCCGGACCGACTCCCGGGATGTCGACGGTCGTCACCTTCCGCCAGGAGTCCCCTTCCCGCTTGGCCTCCTTGACCGCGAGCTGGCTCGCGATGGCGGCCGGGTCGTTCGACAGCGGCTCACCGCGCTCGTTGCGGCCACCGACCAGAGAGACGGTCACCGAGCCCGTGATCGGCGTGTCCCCGCCGAAGTTCTCCGCCATGCAGCCGCAGTACAGCGCGCCCGACTTCCACGCGTCCGCAGCCGCCTTCCGGAGAAAGTCGACGTACGTGTCCCGGTACTGCTCCAACTCCGGCCGCTGCTGCACCCGTTCGGTCACCATCCGCCGGATCGAGTCGTCCCGCGACTCCGGTCGTACGTCGAACTCCCACCACGACTCCGGCACCTTGATCCGGAAACCGCCCCTCTCGACGGTCAGTGCCTCCATGTAGCGGGCCATGACGCCGGCCTCCCCGTTCGCTCGATCACACGATGACTCGATCACTCGTGCGCTCATCGTGCCACTACTCCTACAGCGTCCAGAACGGTGAGTCCTTCGGTGGCGCAGGGCGTACGGGGTGCGTGCTGAAGTCGATGTCCGCGTCAGCGGTCGGGTCTCCGATCGGCAGGCGGTGCTGGCTGTCCGGGGCGTAGTACACCGCGTAGGCCCAGTACTCGGGCAGTTCATGTCCCATGAGCTGTAGGTCCAGGGCGACCCACTGTCGCGTGCCGTACGCCGCGTTGATCCTGGCGACCGCTTCTGCGCGGGAGATGCCGATGTGTTCCACCAGTACGTCTGTCATCTCGCGGAAGTAGGCGAGCATCTCGTCGTCGAGGGGCAGTACGAACTCCGTGCCCGTCGTGCCGGCCGTGTGGCACGCTCCGAATTCGACGAGCCAGCGCAGGCGCCTGACCTCCGCCACGAGACGCGGTACAGCATCTCTGGCCATGGCGATGAACGCGGCGTTCTCGCCCCGGCCCGTGTCCTCCACGGTGCCGACCCCGACCAGGTTCATGGCGTGGTCGTCGTCGAGGTTCCTGACGAACCACGGCCCCGGCGTGGCAGCCGCGCACAGCTCCTCGATCGCGTCCAGGTCGAGGTCGTCCGATGCGGGTTCCGAAGGCATGCCCTACGCCTGGACGGAGGCCACGAAGTCCGACCAGGCCTTCGGTGCGAGTGCGAGTCGGGGGCCTGCGGTGTGCTTGGAGTCTCGGACGTGCACGGTGCGGGGCACTATCGCGATCTCGACGCAGGAGTTGCCGTCCGTGCCGCTGCTGTAGCTGCTCTTGAACCAAGTCAGTTCGGAGGTGTCCCCGGCAGAAGCGTTGCGGATCATGTTTCTCCCAGCACTTGCTCGATGAAGGCCAGCGACTCCCGCGGTGGGAGTGCCTGCGCTCGGATGGTGCCATACCGCAGCTCAAGGATGCGGAGCTGCTTGGGATCGGTGGTCGGCCGCCCGCTGAACGCACCGTCGGAACGCCCCACCGCCGATCCGTCCGGGAACTTCAGTAGCTCGATCTTGCCGTCCACGCCCGGGTGGGCATCGGTGTTCGTCGGCATGATCTGAAGCGTGACGCTACGCAACCTCCCCACGTCCAGCAGGTGTTCGAGCTGCTGTCGCCACACCATTGTGCCCCCGACCCGTCGACGCAGCACCGCCTCCTCCAGGACGTAGTGCACCGACGGGGCCGGATCGCGTTCGAAGACCGACTGCCGGGCCATCCGGGCGGCCACCATCCGTTCCACATCGTCCGGCGAATACCGGGGCTGCGCCGCCTCGAACAAGGCACGCGCGTGCTCCGGCGTCTGCAACAGCCCGTGGACGCTGTTGCACTCGTACACCCCGATCTCAACCGCCTGCCCCTCCAACTTGGCCAGCTCCCGCACCTTCTTGGGATACCGGACCCTCTTCACGTCCTCCCACGTCGCCGCGATGAGCCCACCCGCCCCCAGCACCTCGTCAGCCCTGAGCAGATAGTCCTGCCGAGGGATCCGCTTCCCGCCCTCGATCTTGTAGACCATGTCCTCGCCGTACCCCACCGCCGTCCCGAACTCGGCGGCCCGCATCCCCACCGTCTCCCGCCGCAGCTTCAACTGCCGCCCGACCGTGGCGATGACCGCGACTCCCCACTCGTCGTCCGGATCCACCTCCCAACCCGGCTCGTCCGCCTCGCCCTTGAGACGACCCGCGTCCGCCTCGACCGCCGTCATCCCGCACCCTTCCGTCGTACGATCGTGCCCAGCGCCCTACCCGTACGCCCGGCTCCGACAGCCCGGACACGACCGGACAGGCTCCGGACAGTTACCGTACGCACCCGCTGAGTCACTGTTCACAGTAATCACGGGCCGCCACGCTGAGTGACGTGACGCAGAAATCCCCCGAACTCACCACCGGCATCCGACACTTCAGCATCCAGCTGTCCCCCACCCCACGCGGCGCCCGCCTGGCCCGTCTCCTGGCCACCGAACAACTCCGCTCCTGGGGACTGCCGTTGGACCCGGCGAGGCAGGTCATCGCGGAGCTGTCGGCCAACGCGGCGCACCACGGTCGCATCCCCGGCCGTGACTTCCGCCTGCTCCTGTACGTCGTGGCCGACACCCTCCGCATCGAGGTCACGGACACCCGCGACGACCAGCTGCCGGCACCACCCCGGCTCCCCGCCCCGGAGTCCGAGTCCGGCCGCGGCCTGCTGCTCGTCGACGCGCTCGCCGACCGCTGGGGCGTCACCCCCGGTCCGCCACCACGCAAGACTGTCTGGGCCGAACTCACCCTCTGACCCCCGAAGCACCGGGTCCCGACACCTCGCGCTCCGGTGCCGCAGGCGGTCTTTTCCAAGAACCATTACGTGGAAAGAACCCCACCGAACCCCACCCCTCCCGCCCAGGCCGCCGCCTCACTCACGCGAGTGAACATCGCCAACTCAGCTGGATTCGGGAGCCCTTGCCTGCCCTACGCTCAGCGCAACACAACCGCAGACATGCGACGGCCCCCGCCGGGACGGCAATCCCAGTGCGAGGGCCTGACCACCGAGGAAGACGAGACCTTCCCTGATGGATACACAAAACCCTAGCGTGCCCTCGCCTGCCCACACCCCGGTAACCGGGAAGAAGCACCCGAACCGGCGGCACCCCCACACCGGCCTGGTTCACGACAACACCCGCCACACCACCCGCTTCACGGTGATCGGCAACCACCTCGCCCAGCACCCGGAGCTGTCGCTGCTCGCGATCGGGCTCGGCACGCACATCCAGTCGCTCCCAGCGGGCGCCCGAGTCGACATCAAGTCCCTCGCCGCCCGCTTCCCGGAGGGCACGACCCGCATCGCCGCCGCTCTGCGCGAGCTGGAGGCCCACGGCTACCTGCGGCGAGAGCGTGAACGCGTCCCCGGCGGCCGGATCATCACCCGCACGATCTCCTGCAACCAGCCAGGTCACAGCGGTAGAGACGCCCCTCGCCCAGCCCCGAGAAAGCGGACGAGGACGCCCGGCAGCAAGCTCCTCCCAGCGGTACCGCACCCGGCCTACCCTGCACCCGCCCTCCTCCAACAGGCTGCGGAGCTCCTCACAGAACTCCGCCGCCACGACCCCCGCCTCCTCCTCTCCGCCCGCGACACCGCCCACCTCGCCCCCGGCGTCGCCGCCTGGCTCGAGCGCGACGTCACCCCTGCCGCCGTACGCCACGCCCTGACTACCGACCTCCCACCCGAGGACCTCCGTCGCCCGGCCGCCCTCCTGGCCCACCGCCTCACAGCCCAACTACCGCCCCCACCCCCGTTCCGTGCCCCCGCTCCAGCACCGACCCGCCCGGCACCCACTCCAGACCTGCGACGGCTGCGACCGTGCCTTCCGCGCACCGGCCCCCGGCCGCTGCCACGACTGCCGACCCGAGCGGGCCGAGCTTCTGGAGGCCGCATGAGAAGAGCAACTGCCGCACACGTCGCCGCGCCCACCGGCAACACGGGCGGGATAGCCTGGCCGAGGCACTCCCTGGAGGTGGACACGATGAGCACTCAGGCCGACCACGGACATGAGCTGATCCCCCGCCCCCAGCAGACTCCTGACGCCCTGCGCGCGGCCCTCGCCGCCGTCGATCCGGCCCGCCTGGAAGAGATGCAGGCCACCAAGGACGAAGCCTTCGCCAAGGCGGTTGAGTGGCAGTCGCTGAGCCCGGTGCGGAGCTGGGTGCTGACCTGGGCCCGGGACATCGAGATCGCCCGGCGCCCCGATCTGTCCACCCGCTAGGCCGAGCGAAGGGCAACCTGGAACACGAGGACCCCGCCATCGCCCAAGAGGCCCTGCGTGAACTGAGCGGTGTCCTGGACGAAGCCATGAAGGCAGTCCGCGGGTGAGCTGGAAATGGGAGTACGCCTTCGGCGGGTAGGAAGCGGCCCGAACTGCTCCCACCAGCTTCCTCGCCGAGGTGGAAAGCAAGGCGGACGAACTGGTCAGGGCAGCCGAAGCCTTCCATGTCCACGGACAGGCCCATGACGGTGTCGACCCGAAGGGCGGCGACATCATCGTCCCCGGCGGCATGTTCACGTATCAGGTCGTCGTCCGCAGCGAGCGTGTCTACGTCGTCCAGATCACGTACCTGGGCTTCTGACACCCGAAACGCGTCTCACGATCGTGACGCCGCAACCGCACACGCCAGGACCTCGCCAGACATGCCCTAAGTCATGATCCGCCCCATGGACAAGCGAAGACGCGTACTCGGCACGTTTCTCGGGGTCACACTGGCCACCGTGCTCCTCCCCGGCATCAGCACGATCCTCGACTCGCCCCCGTGGGAGGTGGTCCTCGCCGGCGCGGTCTTCCTCATCGTGAACCAGCTGATCTACAGCTACCCGAGCGACATCCGGACCGCTCCCCCGGTCCTCCTGCTGCTCCTGGGCGTGGTCGGCATCGCTCAGGACACCCTGATCTGGCTGCTGGTGTCCTGGCTCGGCTCCGACATGGAGTACGGCCTTCACGTCGACGGCTTCCTCGCCGCCCTGCTCGGCGGCGTCATCGTGCGGGTGACGGTCCTGGTTCTCCTCGCCCTCGGACCGGCCGATGCCGCGTCCCAGCCGTCGTAGAACGGGCGTCGGAAACAGCGGAAGGGACCCGCACGACCGAAGTCGTACGGGCCCCTCCGAGCCACTCAGGTCAGTCGACCCTCAAGCCAGTCCGGAGACTCACTTGGTGATCTTGGTGACCTGGCCGGCGCCCACGGTCCGGCCACCCTCACGGATGGCGAACTTCAGGCCCTCCTCCATGGCGACGGGCTGGATGAGCTCCACCTTCATCTCGGTGTTGTCACCCGGCATGACCATCTCGGTGCCCTCGGGGAGGGTCACGACGCCGGTCACGTCCGTCGTACGGAAGTAGAACTGCGGGCGGTAGTTGTTGAAGAACGGCGTGTGGCGGCCACCCTCGTCCTTGGACAGGATGTAGGCCTGCGCCTCGAACTCGGTGTGCGGGGTGACCGAGCCCGGCTTGATGATGACCTGGCCGCGCTCGACGTCCTCGCGCTTGATGCCACGGAGGAGCAGACCGACGTTCTCACCGGCCTGGCCCTCGTCGAGGAGCTTCCGGAACATCTCGATACCGGTGACCGTGGTGGTGGTCTTCTCCGGCTTGATGCCCACGATGTCAACGGTCTCGTTGACCTTGAGGACACCACGCTCGATACGGCCGGTGACGACCGTACCGCGACCGGTGATCGTGAATACGTCCTCGATCGGCATGAGGAACGGCTTGTCGACGTCACGCTCGGGCTGCGGGATCGCCTCGTCGACGGCCTTCATCAGCTCGAGGACGGAGTTGCCCCACTCCTTGTCGCCCTCGAGGGCCTTGAGCGCCGAGACCTTGACGACCGGCAGGTCGTCGCCCGGGAACTCGTACTCGGAGAGGAGCTCACGGACCTCGAGCTCGACGAGCTCCAGGATCTCCTCGTCGTCCACCATGTCGGCCTTGTTCAGCGCGACGACGATGTACGGGACGCCGACCTGGCGGGCCAGGAGCACGTGCTCCTTGGTCTGCGGCATCGGGCCGTCGGTGGCGGCGACCACGAGGATGGCGCCGTCCATCTGCGCCGCACCCGTGATCATGTTCTTGATGTAGTCCGCGTGACCGGGGCAGTCGACGTGGGCGTAGTGACGCGTCTCGGTCTGGTACTCGACGTGCGCGATGGAGATGGTGATACCGCGCTGGCGCTCCTCAGGAGCCTTGTCGATCTGGTCGAAGGCCGAGGCCTCGTTCAGGTCCGGGTACGCGTCGTGCAGCACCTTGGTAATGGCGGCCGTGAGGGTCGTCTTACCGTGGTCGATGTGACCGATGGTGCCGATGTTGACGTGCGGCTTAGTCCGCTCGAACTTCGCCTTCGCCACTGGGGTCCTCCTGTGGAGTGGTTCTGGTACGCCTTACTCATCGGCGCCAGGTGATCTTTGCTGGAAAGCCCGGGCCCCGGGGCATTCTCACCATGATTGCGGCGGAATGCCCCTCAAGGCTCCGGAGTCAAGCCTACGGCGTGTAGACGCGGTGCGTTACTCGCCCTTGGCCTTCGCGATGATCTCCTCGGCGACGTTCCGGGGAACCTCGGCGTAGGAGTCGAACTGCATGGAGTAGCTGGCACGGCCGGACGTCTTGCTGCGCAGGTCGCCGACGTAACCGAACATCTCCGAAAGGGGCACGAGGCCCTTCACGACGCGGGCACCGGCCCGCTCCTCCATGGCCTGGATCTGGCCACGGCGGGAGTTGATGTCGCCGACGACCTCACCCATGTAGTCATCGGGCGTGGTGACCTCTACGGCCATCATCGGCTCGAGCAGCACGGGGCTGGCCTTGCGCGCGGCCTCCTTGAAGGCCTGCGAACCGGCGATCTTGAACGCGAGCTCGGAGGAGTCGACCTCGTGGTAGGCACCGTCGAGCAGCGTCACGCGGACACCGGTCATCTCGTAACCGGCGAGGATGCCGAACTGCATGGCCTCCTGCGCACCGGCGTCCACCGAAGGAATGTACTCCTTCGGCACACGGCCACCGGTCACCTTGTTGACGAACTCGTACGAGGCGTCGCCGCCCTCGATCGGCTCGATCGCGATGATGACGCGGGCGAACTGGCCGGTACCACCCGTCTGCTTCTTGTGGGTGAACTCGACCTTCTCGACGGCCTTGCGAATGGTCTCGCGGTACGCGACCTGCGGCTTGCCGACGTTGGCCTCGACCTTGAACTCACGGCGCATACGGTCGACCAGCACCTCGAGGTGCAGCTCGCCCATACCACCGATGATGGTCTGGCCGGTCTCCTCGTCCGAGTGGACCTGGAAGGACGGGTCCTCCTCGGCCAGGCGCTGGATCGCGACGCCCAGCTTCTCCTGGTCGCCCTTCGACTTGGGCTCGATGGCGACCTGGATGACCGGCGCCGGGAAGTCCATGGACTCCAGGATGACCGGGTTCTTGTCGTCCGACAGCGTCTCACCGGTGGTGGTCTGCTTCAGGCCCATGACGGCGACGATGTCGCCGGCGCCCACCGACTCGATCTCCTCACGCTTGTTCGCGTGCATGCGGTAGATCTTGCCGATGCGCTCCTTCTTGCCCTTCACCGAGTTCAGCACCTGGGTGCCGGAGTGAAGACGGCCGGAGTACACGCGGACGAAGGTGAGCTTGCCGAGGTGCGGGTCGCTCATGATCTTGAACGCGAGCGCGGAGAGGGGCTCCTCGTCCGACGGCTTGCGCGCGACGACCTTCTCCGGGTCCTTGACGTCGTGGCCCTCGATGGCCTCGACGTCGAGCGGAGTGGGCAGGTAGCGCACGACCGCGTCGAGCAGGGGCTGAACGCCCTTGTTCTTGAACGCGGTGCCGCAGAACACGGGGGTGACGGTGGTGCCGCCGCCCTTGCCGGACGCGATGGTGATGCGACGGATCGCGGCGTAGAGCTGCTCCACGGTGGGCTCGGTGCCCTCCAGGTACAGCTCCATCAGCTCTTCGTCGTTCTCGGCGACGGCCTCGAGCAGCTTGCCGCGGTACTCCTCGGCAGCCTCGGCGTGGGTGTCCGGGATGTCGACGGTGTCGTACATCTCACCCTTGGTCGCCTCGGCCGACCAGACCAGGGCCTTCATCGTCACGAGGTCGATGACGCCCTTGAAGTCCGCCTCGGCACCGATCGGCAGCTGCATGACCAGCGGCTGCGCGCCCAGACGGTCGCTGATCATGTCGACGCAGCGGTGGAACTCGGCACCGGTGCGGTCGAGCTTGTTGACGAAGCAGATCCGCGGAACGCCGTAGCGGTCCGCCTGACGCCACACCGTCTCGGACTGGGGCTCAACGCCGGCGACACCGTCGAACACCGTCACGGCACCGTCGAGCACGCGCAGGGAGCGCTCCACCTCGACGGTGAAGTCGACGTGACCCGGGGTGTCGATGATGTTGATGGTGTAGTCGTTGTCCTCGAGCGGCCAGTGACAGGTGGTGGCAGCAGAGGTGATCGTGATGCCACGCTCCTGCTCCTGCTCCATCCAGTCCATGGTGGCAGCGCCGTCGTGGACCTCACCGATCTTGTAGGAAACGCCGGTGTAGAACAGGATCCGCTCGGTGGTGGTCGTCTTGCCCGCGTCGATGTGGGCCATGATCCCGATGTTGCGGACCTTGGCCAGGTCAAGTGAAGTGGTAGCCATAAGGCTTCAGTCTTCTCTCGGTCTCGATGTGGGTAGCGACTACCAGCGGTAGTGCGCGAAGGCCTTGTTGGACTCGGCCATCTTGTGGGTGTCCTCGCGCTTCTTCACGGCCGCACCGAGCCCGTTGGAGGCGTCGAGAAGCTCGTTGAGGAGACGCTCGGTCATGGTCTTCTCGCGGCGGGCGCGGGAGTAACCGACGAGCCAGCGCAGCGCCAGGGTGTTGGCGCGGCCGGGCTTGACCTCGACCGGCACCTGGTAGGTGGCACCACCGACACGGCGGGACTTGACCTCGAGGGTCGGCTTGATGTTCTCGAGAGCGCGCTTCAGCGTGATGACCGGGTCGTTGCCGGTCTTCTCGCGCAGACCCTCCATGGCGCCGTAGACGATGCGCTCGGCGGTGGAGCGCTTGCCGTTCAGCAGCACCTTGTTGATCAGGGAGGTCACCAGAGGAGAGCCGTAGACCGGGTCGATGATGACCGGGCGCTTCGGGGCGGGGCCCTTACGAGGCATTCTTACTTCTCCTTCTTGGCGCCGTAGCGGCTGCGGGCCTGCTTGCGGTTCTTGACACCCTGGGTGTCCAGCGAACCGCGGATGATCTTGTAGCGAACACCCGGCAGGTCCTTCACACGGCCGCCGCGCACGAGCACGATGGAGTGCTCCTGCAGGTTGTGTCCCTCACCCGGAATGTAAGCGGTGACCTCGATCCCGCTGGTCAGACGCACACGCGCGACCTTACGCAGGGCCGAGTTCGGCTTCTTCGGGGTGGTCGTGAACACACGCGTGCAGACGCCACGACGCTGAGGGGAACCCTCGAGTGCGGGCGTCTTGTTCTTCTCGACCTTGTCCTGCCGGCCCTTGCGGACCAGCTGCTGGATCGTAGGCACTACTTCTCCGGTTTCTGTGTGCCGATAGGTGAAGCTAACCTGGAACGTCGCCGACCCACGCGGTCGGGTGTGTCGAATCCCGCGGACTCCCGCCGCCAGGCAGAATTAAGCGCGGATCACGGTGGCCGGTATCAGCTCGACGTGCGGTTCATGGCACGCACGAGAGCCAGGGCACACCCCAGGCACAAGGTCTGAGCGTACCTATCGCATTGGCTGCGGTCAAAACAAATGGGTGTCGGCCGCATCGCCACACGGGGCATGTCAAGACCCCCGGCCGTTGTCGATCTTCAATTCGATGACGGCTGTCCGCTTTGCGCACGTTTCTCGCAGCGCCGGACGTCACCCCGCCACGATGGACACCACCGTCAGCAACACCAGGACGAGTGCCCAGCCGACGGTGGACAACCACCCCAGTACGAGACCGGTCAGCGCGAGCCCGTCCCCGAGCTCCCCCCGGCTGCGGATCTCGGCCCGCGCCACGTGCCCCAGCACCACGGCCGGGATCCCCGTCAGCCCCATGGTCGGCACACACAGCAGCCCGCACACGCCGGCCGCCACCGCCTTCCCGTTCGTCTGCGGCCGCGGCACGGGCAGAAACGTCCGCGGCACGGGCATCACCCCGGCCGGCTGCGGCATGGGCCCCTGAGGCAGATCGGCGACGAGCATCGCCAGCTCCCCCACGGTCCGCGCCGCGTACGCCCGCGCCACCCGCTTCTCGAACTCACCGTGCTCCATCCGCCCCTCGCCGTACCCGGCTCTGAGCACGTCCACGGCCCGCTCCCGATCGGCATGCGAGGCGAGCATGGACGGGACACTGGGGCCCTGCCAGGGCTGCCAGGAGGGATAGGGCGGCTGGGACACGTCGGGCACCTCCCCGGAGCGCGGAGTCCCTCCATGATGCGCCCTGGCGGCCCTCCTGGCACCGGCGCGTCCCCGCTGACACGCCGAAGGGCGGCCACCCCGAGAGGTGACCGCCCTTCAGTGACTCAGACGACGTACGCCTTACTGGTTGTACGGACCGTAGTCGTAGTCCTCCAGCGGCACGGCCTGGCCGGAGCCCGTGCCGAACGGCGAGTAGTCGATGTCGTCGTAGCCGACGGCCGAGTACATCGCGGCCTTGGCCTCCTCGGTCGGCTCGACCCGGATGTTGCGGTAGCGGGACAGACCCGTACCGGCCGGGATGAGCTTACCGATGATGACGTTCTCCTTGAGGCCGATGAGGCTGTCGGACTTGGCGTTGATCGCCGCGTCCGTCAGGACTCGGGTCGTCTCCTGGAAGGAGGCGGCCGACAGCCAGGATTCCGTCGCCAGCGAGGCCTTGGTGATACCCATCAGCTGCGGACGACCGGAGGCCGGGTGACCGCCCTCCTGGACCACACGACGGTTCTCGGTCTCGAACTTCGAGCGCTCGACCAGCTCGCCGGGCAGCAGCTCGGCGTCGCCGGACTCGATGATCGTCACGCGGCGGAGCATCTGCCGGATGATGATCTCGATGTGCTTGTCGTGGATCGACACACCCTGCGAGTTGTAGACCTTCTGGACCTCGCCGACCAGGTGGACCTGGACGGCACGCTGACCCAGGATGCGCAGCACGTCGTGCGGGTTGGTGGCACCCACGGTGAGCTTCTGGCCCACCTCGACGTGCTCGCCCTCGCTGACCATCAGACGGGCACGCTTCGAGATCGGGTAGGCCATCTCGTCGCTGCCGTCGTCCGGAGTGACGACGATCTTCTTGGTCTTCTCGGTCTCCTCGATCCGGACGCGGCCGGAGGCCTCGGAGATCGGGGCGACACCCTTCGGGGTACGGGCCTCGAAGAGCTCGACGACACGCGGCAGACCCTGGGTGATGTCGTCACCGGCCACACCACCGGTGTGGAAGGTACGCATCGTCAGCTGGGTACCGGGCTCACCGATGGACTGGGCGGCGATGATGCCGACCGCCTCACCGATGTCGACCAGCTTGCCGGTGGCCAGCGAACGGCCGTAGCACATCGCGCAGGTACCGACGGCGGACTCGCAGGTCAGGACCGAGCGGGTCTTGACCTCCTCGACGCCGTGGCGGACCAGCTCGTCGATGAGCACGTCGCCGAGGTCGGTACCGGCCGGGGCCAGCACCTTGCCGTCGACCACGATGTCCTCGGCGAGGCAGCGCGCGTACACGGACGTCTCGACGTCCTCCGCCTTGAGCAGCGTGCCCTCGGCGTTCCGGCTCGCGATCTGCAGACGCAGACCGCGCTCGGTGCCGCAGTCCTCCTCGCGAATGATGACGTCCTGGGAGACGTCGACCAGACGACGCGTGAGGTAACCCGAGTCGGCGGTACGCAGAGCGGTGTCCGCCAGACCCTTACGGGCACCGTGCGTGGAGATGAAGTACTCCAGCACGGACAGGCCCTCACGGAAGGAAGCCTTGATCGGACGCGGGATCGTCTCGTTCTTCGCGTTCGACACCAGACCACGCATACCGGCGATCTGACGCATCTGCATCATGTTGCCTCGTGCACCCGAGTTCACCATCATGAAGATCGGGTTGGTCTTCGGGAAGTTGTCGTTCATCGCCTCGGCGACCTCGTTGGTCGCCTTGGTCCAGATCGCGATGAGCTCCTGCGTGCGCTCGTCCTTGGTGATCAGACCGCGCTCGTACTGCTTCTGGACCTTCTCGTCCTGCGCCTCGTAGCCCTTGACGATCTCCTTCTTCGCCTCGGGAACGACGACGTCGGAGATGGCCACGGTGACGCCGGAGCGGGTCGCCCAGAAGAAGCCGGACGCCTTCAGGTTGTCGAGCGTCGCCGCCACGATGACCTTCGGGTAGCGCTCGGCGAGGTCGTTGACGATCTCGGAGAGCTGCTTCTTGCCGACCTCGTAGTCGACGAACGGGTAGTCCTCGGGCAGCAGCTCGTTGAAGAGCGCGCGGCCCAGCGTGGTGTTCAGCCGGAAGCTGTCACCCTGCTGCCACTCGGGCTCGCCCTCCTCGCGCGCCGGCGGGGTCCAGCCGCGGGGCGGGATGGTGCCGACCGGGAAGCGGACGTCGATCCTCGACTGGAGCGACAGCTCGCCCGCGTCGAAGGCCATGATCGCCTCGGCGACCGAGGCGAAGGAACGGCCCTCGCCCTTGAGGTCGCGCATCTCGCCGTCGGTGGTGAGGAAGAACAGACCGAGGACCATGTCCTGGGTCGGCATCGTCACCGGACGGCCGTCGGCCGGCTTGAGGATGTTGTTCGAGGACAGCATCAGGATGCGGGCCTCGGCCTGCGCCTCCGCGGACAGCGGAAGGTGCACGGCCATCTGGTCACCGTCGAAGTCCGCGTTGAACGCGGTGCAGACGAGCGGGTGGATCTGGATGGCCTTGCCCTCGACCAGCTGCGGCTCGAAGGCCTGGATGCCGAGGCGGTGCAGCGTGGGCGCACGGTTCAGCAGAACCGGGTGCTCCGCGATGACCTCTTCCAGCACGTCGTACACGACCGTGCGGCCGCGCTCGACCATGCGCTTGGCGCTCTTGATGTTCTGCGCGTGGTTCAGGTCGACCAGGCGCTTCATCACGAACGGCTTGAAGAGCTCCAGCGCCATCGCCTTCGGCAGACCGCACTGGTGCAGCTTCAGCTGCGGACCGACGACGATCACGGAACGCGCGGAGTAGTCCACACGCTTACCGAGCAGGTTCTGACGGAAGCGACCCTGCTTACCCTTCAGCATGTCGCTGAGGGACTTCAGCGGGCGGTTACCGGGACCGGTGACCGGGCGACCACGGCGGCCGTTGTCGAACAGCGCGTCGACGGCCTCCTGGAGCATGCGCTTCTCGTTGTTGACGATGATCTCGGGCGCACCGAGGTCGAGAAGGCGCTTCAGCCGGTTGTTCCGGTTGATCACACGGCGGTACAGGTCGTTCAGGTCGGAGGTCGCGAAGCGGCCACCGTCCAGCTGCACCATCGGGCGAAGGTCCGGCGGGATGACCGGCACGCAGTCCAGCACCATACCCTTGGGGCTGTTGCTGGTCTGGAGGAACGCGGAGACGACCTTCAGGCGCTTGAGCGCACGGGTCTTCTTCTGGCCCTTGCCGGTGCGGATGATCTCGCGGAGGCGCTCGGCCTCCTCGTCGAGGTCGAAGGACTCCAGGCGCTTCTGCAGCGCCGCGGCACCCATCGAGCCGTCGAAGTACGTGCCGAAGCGGTCGCGCAGCTCGCGGTAGAGCAGCTCGTCGCCCTCGAGGTCCTGGACCTTGAGGTTCTTGAACCGGTTCCACACCTCGTCGAGACGGTCGATCTCGCGCTGCGCACGGTCGCGCAGCTGCTTCATCTCGCGCTCGGCACCCTCGCGCACCTTGCGGCGCACGTCGGCCTTGGCGCCCTCGGCCTCCAGCTCGGCCAGGTCGGTCTCGAGCTTCTTGGCCCGGGCCTCCAGGTCGGCGTCGCGGCGCTGCTCGATCTGCTGGCGCTCGACGGAGACGTGGGCCTCCAGCGAGGGCAGGTCGCGCGTGCGGCGCTCCTCGTCGACGTACGTGATCATGTACGCCGCGAAGTAGATGACCTTCTCCAGGTCCTTCGGGGCGAGGTCGAGCAGGTAACCCAGCCGCGACGGGACGCCCTTGAAGTACCAGATGTGCGTGACGGGCGCGGCGAGCTCGATGTGGCCCATCCGCTCACGGCGCACCTTGGCACGCGTGACCTCGACGCCACAGCGCTCACAGATGATGCCCTTGAAGCGGACACGCTTGTACTTGCCGCAGTAGCACTCCCAGTCCCGGGTCGGACCGAAGATCTTCTCGCAGAAGAGTCCGTCCTTTTCGGGCTTGAGCGTGCGGTAGTTGATGGTCTCGGGCTTCTTGACCTCGCCGTGGCTCCACTGACGGATGTCGTCAGCGGTAGCCAGACCGATCCGGAGCTCGTCGAAGAAGTTGACGTCGAGCACTATGCGTCAATCCCTCTCAGGGTTGTAAGTCTTTGGTCTGATACGGGGGTCCTGGGGCCGGCGGCCTTCATGACGAAGGCCGCCGAACTCCCGTCAGACCTCTTCGACGCTGCTCGGCTCGCGCCGGGACAGGTCGATGCCGAGCTCCTCCGCAGCGCGGAAGACGTCCTCGTCGGTGTCACGCATCTCGATGGACATACCGTCGCTGGACAGCACCTCCACGTTCAGGCAGAGAGACTGCATCTCCTTGATGAGCACCTTGAAGGACTCGGGGATGCCGGGCTCGGGGATGTTCTCGCCCTTGACGATGGCCTCGTAGACCTTCACGCGGCCGGTGACGTCGTCGGACTTGATGGTCAGCAGCTCCTGGAGCGCGTAGGCGGCGCCGTACGCCTCGAGTGCCCACACCTCCATCTCGCCGAACCGCTGGCCACCGAACTGGGCCTTACCACCCAGCGGCTGCTGGGTGATCATGGAGTACGGGCCGGTCGAACGGGCGTGCAGCTTGTCGTCGACCAGGTGGTGCAGCTTCAGGATGTACATGTAGCCGACCGAGATCGGCTCCGGGAACGGCTCGCCGGAGCGGCCGTCGAACAGTCGCGCCTTGCCGGACGGGAGCACCATGCGCTCGCCGTCGCGGTTCGGGATGGTGTGGTTCAGCAGACCGGCCAGCTCGTCCTCGCGGGCACCGTCGAAGACCGGCGTCGCGACGTTGGTCCGCGGCGGGACCTGGTCGGCGTCGATGGCCTGGAGACGCTGCGCCCACTCGTCGGCGAGACCGGAGACGTCCCAGCCCTGGCTGGCGAGCCAGCCGAGGTGGATCTCCAGCACCTGTCCCGGGTTCATTCGGGACGGCACACCAAGCGGGTTGAGGATGATGTCGACCGGGGTGCCGTCCTCCAGGAACGGCATGTCCTCGATCGGCAGGATCTTCGAGATGACGCCCTTGTTGCCGTGGCGGCCGGCGAGCTTGTCACCGTCGGTGATCTTGCGCTTCTGCGCGACGTAGACGCGCACCAGCTGGTTCACACCGGGGGGAAGCTCGTCGCCCTCCTCGCGGTCGAAGACGCGAACGCCGATGACCTTGCCGATCTCGCCGTGCGGCACCTTCAGCGAGGTGTCACGGACCTCACGGGCCTTCTCACCGAAGATCGCGCGCAGCAGGCGCTCCTCCGGCGTCAGCTCGGTCTCACCCTTGGGCGTGACCTTGCCGACCAGGATGTCACCGGCGACGACCTCGGCACCGATCCGGATGATGCCGCGCTCGTCGAGGTCGGCGAGGACCTCCTCGGAGACGTTCGGGATGTCCCGCGTGATCTCCTCGGGGCCGAGCTTGGTGTCACGGGCGTCGACCTCGTGCTCCTCGATGTGGATCGAGGAGAGGACGTCGTCCTGCACGAGGCGCTGCGACAGGATGATCGCGTCCTCGTAGTTGTGACCCTCCCACGGCATGAACGCCACGAGCAGGTTCTTGCCCAGCGCCATCTCGCCGTTCTGGGTGGCCGGACCGTCGGCCAGGACCTGGCCCTCGATGATCCGGTCGCCCTCGGCCACGATGACCTTCTGGTTGACCGAGGTGCCCTGGTTGGAGCGGGCGAACTTGGCCAGGCGGTACGTGATGTACGTGCCGTCGTCGTTGGCGGTGGTGATGTAGTCGGCGGAGACCTCCTGGACCACACCGGCCTTCTCGGCCTTGACCACGTCGCCGGCGTCGACCGCGGAGCGGTACTCCATGCCGGTGCCGACGAGCGGGGCTTCCGCCTGGATCAGCGGAACGGCCTGGCGCATCATGTTCGCGCCCATGAGGGCACGGTTGGCGTCGTCGTGCTCCAGGAAGGGGATCATGGCGGTCGCGACCGACACCATCTGGCGCGGCGAGACGTCCATGTAATCCACGTCCTCGCCGCCGACGTAGTCGACCTCACCGCCCTTGCGGCGGACCAGGACGCGGGCCTCGGCGAAGCGGAGGTCGTCCGTCAGCGGCGCGTTGGCCTGCGCGATGACGAAGCGGTCCTCCTCGTCGGCGGTCAGGTAGTCGACCTCGTCGGTGACCTGGCCCTCGAACACCTTGCGGTACGGGGTCTCGACAAAACCGAACGCGTTGACCCGGCCGTAGGAGGCGAGCGAGCCGATCAGACCGATGTTCGGGCCTTCAGGGGTCTCGATCGGGCACATGCGGCCGTAGTGCGAGGGGTGCACGTCACGGACCTCGAAGCCGGCCCGCTCACGGGACAGACCACCCGGGCCGAGCGCGGACAGACGCCGCTTGTGCGTCAGACCCGACAGCGGGTTGTTCTGGTCCATGAACTGGGACAGCTGGCTGGTGCCGAAGAACTCCTTGATGGAGGCGACGACCGGCCGGATGTTGATCAGGGTCTGCGGCGTGATCGCCTCGACGTCCTGGGTCGTCATCCGCTCGCGGACGACACGCTCCATACGCGCCAGACCCGTACGGACCTGGTTCTGGATGAGCTCGCCGACGCTGCGCAGGCGGCGGTTGCCGAAGTGGTCGATGTCGTCGGTCTCGACGACCACGGACGTGCCGTTGTCACCGACCGTCTCGGTCTCGCCGGCGTGCAGCTTCACCAGGTACTTGATCGTCGCGATGATGTCCTCGACGGTCAGGATCCCGGCGTCCAGCGGGGTGTCGGTACCCAGCTTCTTGTTGACCTTGTAGCGGCCGACCTTGGCCAGGTCGTAGCGCTTGGGGTTGAAGTAGAGGTTCTCGAGCAGCGTCTGCGCGGCCTCACGCGTGGGGGGCTCGCCCGGGCGCAGCTTGCGGTAGATGTCGAGCAGCGCGTCGTCCTGGCCCTGGGTGTGGTCCTTCTCCAGGGTGGCGCGCATGGACTCGTACTCGCCGAACTCCTCGAGGATCTGCTCGGTGGTCCAGCCGAGCGCCTTGAGCAGGACGGTGACGGACTGCTTGCGCTTGCGGTCGATGCGGACACCGACCATGTCGCGCTTGTCGATCTCCATCTCCAGCCAGGCACCCCGGGACGGGATGATCTTCGCGGAGAAGATGTCCTTGTCGGACGTCTTGTCGATGGAGGAGTCGAAGTAGACGCCGGGCGAACGGACGAGCTGCGACACCACGACACGCTCGGTGCCGTTGATGACGAAGGTGCCCTTGTTCGTCATGAGCGGGAAGTCGCCCATGAAGACCGTCTGGGACTTGATCTCACCGGTCTCGTTGTTGGTGAACTCGGCGGTGACGAAGAGCGGGGCCGCGTACGTGAAGTCGCGCTCCTTGCACTCGTCGATCGAGTTCTTCGGCGGCTCGAAGCGGTGGTCGCGGAAGGTCAGCGACATCGACCCGCTGAAGTCCTCGATCGGGGAGATCTCCTCGAAGATCTCCTCGAGCCCGGACTTGGTGGGGACGTCCTGACCGTTCTCGAGAGCCTCCTCGACCCGACTCTGCCAGGCGGTGTTGCCGAGCAGCCAGTCGAAGCTCTCGGTCTGCAGCGCGAGCAGGTTCGGAACCTCGAGAGGCTCCTTGATCTTTGCAAAAGAGATGCGCAGCGGGGCAGTGCTGGCGGCGTTGTTCGTATTCGCGGTCGAGGCGTTGCGCGAGGCGGCCAAGAGGGGGTCCTTCCGAGGGCTCGGACTCACTACGCGCGTACCGGCCCCTCTCCCGTACACAGAGACAAGCTATGTCGGTCCGGCCGAAAAGCCAGGTCAGACAGGTCTTGTCGTCGATGCTCGGGCGAGGGCAGACCCCTGGTGACGGGCAGGGGACAGCTAACAGGCAGCGCAAAGGGTCAGTGTAGCCATACGGCACACTGATGTCCAGTCCGGGTTCGGAAACCCGTGTTCACCCTCGTTGTTCCACTCCTGCGACACGGCGCTGCCCTCAACGCACGTTGATACTGCCCTCTTCGTCGCCGATCCATGCCTCGGATTCGGATCCTGTGACGACGCGTCCTGAGAATTGCGCGCTGCGTGCGGTTCGTCAAGGCCCCCCTGCCCGATCCGGGGCCGGCCCAGAGACACGACGAAGATCACCATACCCCCCGTCACAGAGGGTTCAAGGCAACCGTGGCCGGACCCCGGAAACGCCGAAGAGCGACCACCCGGATGGATGATCGCTCTTCCGCGCTTACGCGTTACACGTCCAGTGGGACGTGTCGTGGATCCTGGCGGATCCGAGAGGTCTTACTTGACCTCGACGGAGGCACCGGCGCCCTCGAGGGACTCCTTGGCCTTGTCGGCGGCCTCCTTGTTGACCTTCTCCAGAACCGGCTTCGGCGCACCGTCGACCAGGTCCTTGGCCTCCTTCAGGCCCAGGGAGGTCAGCTCACGCACGACCTTGATGACCTGGATCTTCTTGTCACCGGCGCCGGTGAGGACGACGTCGAACTCGTCCTTCTCCTCCTCGGCCGGGGCAGCCGGGCCACCCTGGGCCGGGCCCGCGACGGCGACCGCGGCGGCGGCGGCGGTGACGTCGAACTTCTCCTCGAACGCCTTCACGAACTCGGAGAGCTCGATGAGGGTCATCTCCTCGAACTGCGCGAGCAGGTCTTCCTGGCTGAGCTTCGCCATGATTGGCGGTCCTTCCACTAAATCGGCAGGTGCCGGATGTACATGTGAGGCGGGCGTACTACTGGCCCGCGACGGCCTCCGCGTTCAGGCAGCGGAAGCCGGGATGCGAGCCGAGTTACTCGGCACCGCCCTGCTCGTCCTGCTTGGCACGGAGCGCGTCCACGGTGCGGACGAGCTTCGACGGCAGCGCCTGGAAGACAGAGGCAGCCTGGGACTGCTTGCCCTTCATGGCACCGGCCAGCTTGGAGAGCAGAACCTCGCGGGACTCGAGGTCCGCAAGCTTCTTGATGTCGTCAGCGGACAACACCTTGCCGTCAAGGACGCCGCCCTTGATGACCAGGCTGGGGTTGTCCTTGGCGAAGTCACGGAGACCCTTCGCCGCCTCGACCGGGTCACCGGTCACGAAGGCGACGGCCGACGAACCCGTGAAGAGGTCGTCGATCTCGTTGATCCCGGCCTCGTTGGCCGCAATCTTGGTCAGCGTGTTCTTTGCCACACGGTAGTTAGCGTTCTCACCGAGTGAACGACGCAGCTTCTGGAGCTGCGCCACGGTGAGACCGGTGTACGCGGTGATGACGGCGCCGTTGGAGTTACGGAACTTGTCCCGCATCTCCTCGACGGCATCGACCTTGTCAGGCCTCGCCATGAGCCTCGGCCTCCTTCCGGGTGATTCGGACCGCGCGGACCCGAAGGAGGACTGGGGAAAACGAAACGCCCCGGCGCAGGCGCACGGGGCGTAGCTCGACCGTTTGCACGCACGCACGAGGCGGCGGGCTCCGGGAGCTTCTCCAAGTGTCACCTGCGCGGGTCGTCCGCCGTTCAGCGGATCCTTCGGCCACCGCGCCCTCATCCGAGCGCGCGGTAACGACCAGCGGTCTTTGGCTTCTGTAGGAGAGTACGGGAACGGATCGCCGTCAAGCAAATCCGCCCGTACGACGGATCAGCTCGCGTCGAGTTCCTTGAACAGGTCGGCGAGGTCGGCGACGTCCTTGGCCGGCGGGGCCGTGACGTTCACCGGCTTGTTGTAGTCGAGGAAGGTGATGGTCATGTCGAGCGGGCCCTTGTCGCCCTGGCCCTTCATACGGAACTGCTTGGTGCGGCCGTCACCGATCCAGGTGTCCATCGTGAACTTCTCGATGCCCATTTGCTCGTACTGCTTGATGCGCTTCTCGCGGTTCTCGCGGACTTTCGCGTCCTTGCCCTTCAGGGAGGCGCGGAGCTCGGCGAGGGTGAACGTGCCCGAGTAGTGGGTCGTCTCGACGCCCTCGACCTTCTCGGTGCCGACCTTCTTCACGTCCTTGGCGCTCGTGAGGAATGTGGACTCCGCCGCCGGATTCTGCTCGGCCTGGCTCGCGGGCCCCGGCCGGTCCGGCTTCTTGCCGGCGTCGGACCCGGACAGGTCGAACTTCATCCAGGTCTTGCCGTCCATCTCCTTGGCCATCTCGGCTCCCCCACCGAGGTACGCGACCTTGCCGACGAGGCGAAGCTCCACGGCCTCGGTGGCTCCCTGGTCGATCGCCGTCACCTTCATGCTCACGGCGATCGTGGGCTTCAGGCGCATCGACGCCTCGCCCTCGACCTTGCCGGACTCCGGCGACGTGCCGCTCATGCGGTACCGGACGGACGTGATGTCCTCGGTGTTCTTCGCCGCCTTGGCGACGGCGGCCACGGGCGTCATCTCAGGCGACTGCTCGGAACCGCAGCCGACCGCACCGGCGGCGAGAAGCAGAGCGCCCAGCCCGGCGACAGGTACGGATGTCCTCATTGATTCCCCCCAAGGAATACATGCTTGCTCCACAGCAAGGCGGTGAGCCTATCCCAGAGGGGCACAAGTGATCTATGGGAAATCAGGGGAGCTCAGGACGTACCGCCCTTCTTCCGCATCAGGTCCTCGAAGTCCCCGGTGTCGGACAGCGGGGGCCGCTGGGCCCGGACCCGCACGCCGTAGTCGCCGTAGTGCGCGGTCTGGGTCATCCGGCCCGTGGTCATCCGCGCCTTCTCCACCTTCTTGACCAGCAGGTTCCGCTCGTCGATCCAGACGTCGACGGTCTCGCTGGTGACGCCGGCCGAGGTGAGCTGCTTCTTCAGGGCGGCGTCGGTGACGTCCGCGGCGGCCACGGTGCCGGAGTAGTGCGTGGCGGGCCGGCCGCGCACGGACTCCTCGCCGACCTTCCGGACGTCCCCGGAGGCCAGCAGGAGCTTCACGGACTGGTTCGGCGTGGTGGTGCGCATCTGGTCGCCGAGGTGCGCGCCGGAGCCCCCGGCGAGGGCTTCCAGGTCCTCGTAGGCGTACCGGACCCAGTGTCTGCCGCCGGTCTGCTCGGCGAACTTCTCGCCCATGCGCGCGTAGTAGGCGTCGGGCAGGTAGCGCGCCTCCATGGAGGTGCTGCCGAGCCGGCGCATGGTGTCGGCCAGGGTGCCGCCGGTGTACGTGATGGTCAGGGTGCCGGTGATGCCGTCGCCCCAGCCGAGGGTGCCGTCGGCGGTCATGGACATCAGCGAGCCCATGGTCGTCGTGGACTCGACCCGGGCCGACGCGGCCCGCCGGGTGGCGCGCTCGGCGGAGCGCAGGGCTTCCACGGACCTGCCGTGGGCGGCACGGTCGTCCTTGCCCGGGCCGTCCGAGAAGTCCGGGGACGTGCAGGCGGCCACGCCCGTCAGCGCGGTCGCCGCCGCGAGCGCCAGGCTCACGCGGCGTACGGTCCTGCCCTGCATACGTCCCCCGTTCCCATCCGGTTCCCGCACGTTAACCCAGGCCACCGGCGTACGTACCGGAAAGTACGTACCGGAAAAGGGAACGGGCCCCGCACCTGTGAGAGGTGCGGGGCCCGTGACCGGACAGGTGAGCCGTCAGGCTCAGACCGCGGCCGGGTCCTCCTCGACGAGGAGGTTGCGGGTGCGGTTCGGGTCGACCGGAATACCGGGGCCCATCGTGGTGGTGATGGCGGCCTTCTTGATGTAGCGGCCCTTGGCGGCGGACGGCTTCAGACGGAGGATCTCCTCCAGCGCGGCGCCGTAGTTCTCCACCAGCTTGGTGTCGTCGAAGGACGACTTGCCGATGATGAAGTGCAGGTTCGCGTGCTTGTCGACACGGAACTCGATCTTGCCGCCCTTGATCTCGGTGACGGCCTTGGCGACGTCGGGGGTGACGGTGCCGGTCTTCGGGTTCGGCATCAGACCACGCGGACCGAGCACGCGGCCGAGGCGGCCGACCTTGCCCATGAGGTCCGGGGTGGCGACGACGGCGTCGAAGTCCAGACGGCCCTTCGACACCTCGTCGATCAGCTCGTCGGCGCCGACGATGTCGGCGCCCGCGGCACGCGCGGCCTCGGCACGGTCGCCGGTCGCGAAGACCAGGACCCGGGCGGTCTTACCGGTGCCGTGCGGGAGGTTCACGGTGCCACGGACCATCTGGTCGGCCTTGCGCGGGTCGACACCCAGACGGAAGGCGACCTCGACGGTGCCGTCGAACTTGGTCGTGGAGGTCTCCTTGGCGAGACGGACGGCCTCGAGCGGGGCGTAGAGCTTCTCCCGGTCGATCTTGGCGTCCGCAGCGCGAAGGGACTTGCTGCGCTTGCTCACTACTGCTCCTGTGGATTCTTAGGAGTCGTGGTCCGGGCCGAGCAGGCCCTGCCACTTCTGCTGATGGGGTGGGGGCTCAGCCTTCGACCGTGACGCCCATGGAACGGGCGGTGCCGGCGATGATCTTCTCGGCGGCGTCCAGGTTGTTGGCGTTGAGGTCGGGCATCTTGGTGGTGGCGATCTCGCGGACCTGGTCACGCGTGATCTTCGCGACCTTGGTCTTGTGCGGCTCGCCGGAGCCCTTGTCCACGCCCGCGGCCTTGAGGATCATCTTCGCGGCCGGCGGCGTCTTGGTGATGAAGGTGAAGGAACGGTCCTCGTAGACCGTGATCTCCACCGGGATCACCCAGCCACGCTGCGACTCGGTCGCGGCGTTGTAGGCCTTGCAGAACTCCATGATGTTCACGCCGTGCTGACCCAGCGCGGGGCCGACCGGCGGGGCCGGGTTGGCGGCACCGGCCTGGATCTGGAGCTTGATGAGCCCCGTGACCTTCTTCTTCTTGGGAGGCATGTGCTCTCTCCGGGTCCTAGTGAGAGTTTTCCAGCCTCCGAACCGGATCATCCGGATGGAGGCATACCGCACAACGATAACGGGTATCCATGTGCGGCCAAAAACCGAGCAGGTCAGACGGGCCGCGAGGCCTGCCTGACCTGTTCGGAAGTCGGGGTGCTGCTAGTTCTTCTGGATCTGGTCGAAGGAGAGCTCGACCGGCGTCTCGCGGCCGAAGATCTCCACGAGGCCCTTGACCTTCTTCGAGTCCGGGTTGATCTCGTTGATGGTCGCCTGGAGCGTGGCGAACGGGCCGTCGGTGACGGTGACCGAGTCGCCGACCTCGAAGTCCAGCACCTGGACCTCGACCTTGCGCTGCGGAGCGGGCTTGCCCTCGGCCTCGGCGGCCTCGCGGGCGGCCTTCTCCTCGGCCTCGGGGGCGAGCATCTTGACGATCTCGTCCAGCGTCAGCGGGTACGGGTCGTAGGCGTTGCCCACGAAGCCGGTGACACCGGGGGTGTTGCGGACGACGCCCCAGGACTCGTTGGTCAGGTCCATGCGGACGAGGACGTAGCCCGGGAGCTTGTTCTGCTTGATCGTCTTGCGGTCGCCGTTCTTGATCTGGACGACCTCTTCCTGCGGCACCTCGGCCTGGAAGATG
The DNA here is from genome assembly GCF_029813805.1 of Streptomyces sp. DH10. Classification (NCBI taxonomy): domain Bacteria; kingdom Bacillati; phylum Actinomycetota; class Actinomycetes; order Kitasatosporales; family Streptomycetaceae; genus Streptomyces; species Streptomyces sp. DH10. The sequence continues at coordinate 266,758 of NZ_JARVKU010000003.1, read as the reverse complement.
TAGTCCTCGACGTTCAGCGAGACGGCGCGCTGCTCCAGGTTGGTCTTCACGCGGTTCTCGTAGCCGGCGTAGGTGTGGATGACGTACCACTCGCCGGGCAGGACCCGCAGTTCCTCGCGGAGCTTCTCGATCGGGTCGCGGTCGTCCTCGGGCTCGTCCTCGGGCTCTTCCTCGAGTTCTTCCGCTTCGTCCGCGGCCTCTTCGTCGACCTCGGTCTCCGCCTCGACGGCGTCGTCCGCGACGGCGTCGGCAGCCTCGACCTCGGCGGAGGCCTCGGTGTCCTCGCTGTCCGCGCCCTCGACGGTGTCGAGCTCGTCCTCGACGGACTCGACAGGCTCGATGGCGTCGTTCACGTTCGGGTCAGACACGGTGGCTGCTTCTTCCTGGATACATAGGGGTGGAACATGCGAAAGGAGCGCCGGGTACCTCGGCGCTCTTCGCTGGTGGATCAGCCGAACACGTACTTGGCGGCGTTGCTGAGCCCATAGTCAATCACGGTGACCAGGCCGATCATGATGACCACGAAGATGATCACCACGGTCGTGTACGTCGTCAGCTGGTTGCGGGTCGGCCAGACGACCTTGCGCAGCTCCGCGACGATCTGGCGGTAGAACAGGGCGAGCCGCTTCAGCGGGCCCTTCTTGCCGCGCTTGCCGCCCTTGCGGGCCTTCCTGGACTCCGGCGCCTCGTCCTGGGCATCAGGCATGTCGATGGAGCCCACGGCGTCCGTCACTCGTCCTCACCTGATTCCGGGTCGTGGCCGTGCCGCGCCCGGTCTGAGCCGCACGGCGGTGCATTGCTGTACGTACATGCGCACACATCCTGGCGAAGGTGTGTGTAGCAGGGCCGGAGGGACTTGAACCCCCAACCGCTGGTTTTGGAGACCAGTGCTCTACCAATTGAGCTACGACCCTTTGTGTGTCCCCCAACGTACCGCATCCGTCCGGATGCTTGGTGTGCACCGAACGGGCGCGGCCTGCTGAAGGCCAACGAGGTGAGAGTGTACGTGGTCCGCGGCCGGTCGTCGAACAGAAAGAGCTCCGGGGAGGCCTCGTTGGCGGAAGATCGCCTGCGGAACGGGGTGCGGACGACCGGGCTCCGGCTGAAGATCGCCCAGGCCGGGCGGTCGATCCGGACTGTTGTTCTGGGGTTTGCCCGACGTTGTTCAGTCTGTGAAACCCCGGTGCCGCCCAGGTTTCCTGTCTGAAACGATGGGGCCCATGAGCCCTGCAACCCCTCCCACCGAGCGCCGGGTCTCCGCCCGAGTCGGCGCGATCTCCGAGTCCGCCACCCTCGCCGTGGACGCCAAGGCCAAGGCCCTCAAGGCCGCCGGGCGGCCGGTGATCGGCTTCGGCGCCGGTGAGCCCGACTTCCCCACCCCGGACTACATCGTCGCGGCCGCGATCGAGGCCTGCAAGAACCCGAAGTTCCACCGCTACACGCCGGCCGGCGGGCTGCCCGAGCTGAAGGCCGCGATCGCCGCGAAGACGCTGCGCGACTCGGGCCTCGAGGTCGACGCGTCGCAGATCCTCGTCACCAACGGCGGCAAGCAGGCCATCTACGAGGCCTTCGCCGCGATCCTCGACCCGGGCGACGAGGTCATCGTGCCCGCGCCGTACTGGACGACGTACCCGGAGTCGATCCGGCTGGCCGGGGGTGTCCCGGTGGAGGTCGTCGCCGACGAGACGACCGGCTACCGGGTGTCCGTCGAGCAGTTGGAGGCGGCCCGCACGGAGAAGACGAAGGTCGTCCTGTTCGTCTCCCCGTCGAACCCGACCGGCGCGGTCTACAGCGAGCAGGAGACCGAGGCGATCGGCCGCTGGGCCGTCGAGCACGGTCTGTGGGTGATGACCGATGAGATCTACGAGCACCTGGTCTACGGCGACGCCGCCGCCGTGTCGCTGCCGGCGGTGCTGCCCGAGCTGCGCGACAAGTGCGTCGTGGTGAACGGTGTCGCGAAGACGTACGCGATGACCGGCTGGCGCGTCGGGTGGATCATCGGCCCGAAGGACGTGATCAAGGCCGCGACGAACCTCCAGTCGCACGCCACGTCGAACGTGTCCAACGTCGCCCAGGCCGCCGCGCTGGCCGCAGTCTCCGGTGACCTGGTCGCCGTGGAGAAGATGCGCGAGGCGTTCGACCGGCGCCGCAAGACCATGGTCCGGATGCTGAACGAGATCGACGGCGTGGTGTGCCCGGAGCCGGAGGGCGCGTTCTACGCGTACCCGTCGGTGAAGGCGCTGGTCGGCAAGGAGATCCGGGGCCGGCGGCCCAAGGACACGGTCGAGCTGGCCGCGCTGATCCTCGAGGAGGCCGAGGTCGCGGTGGTGCCGGGCGAGGCGTTCGGTACGCCCGGGTATCTGCGGCTGTCGTACGCGCTCGGTGACGAGGATCTCGTCGAGGGCGTGAGCCGGATGCAGAAGCTGCTGGCGGAGGCCAAGGACTGACGTCCGCCGCGTCGGCCTCCCGGCCTGGGGCACATACCGAATCCGGTATGTGCCCCATTTGTTTGTGCGAGCAAGACCACGAAAGGGGAAACGGCTTCCGGGACGGCTGGGGCGTACGGCAGGATCCTGGAATGGAGCGTGTACGTGATGTCTCTGAACTGCCGAAAGCCCACCTGCACCTGCACTTCACCGGGTCGATGCGGCCAGCGACCGTGCTGGAACTGGCCGACAAGCACGGGGTGCGCCTGCCCGACGCGCTGACCGAGGCGCTGAGCGGCGGGGAGCCGCCGAGACTGCGGGCGACGGACGAGCGGGGCTGGTTCCGCTTTCAGCGGCTGTACGACGCGGCGCGCTCGTGTCTGCGGGAGCCGGAGGACATCCAGCGGCTGGTGCGGGAAGCCGCGGAGGAGGACGTGCGGGACGGGTCGGGCTGGCTGGAGATCCAGGTCGATCCGACGTCGTACGCGCCGATGCTGGGCGGGTTGATCCCGGCGCTGGAGGTCATCCTGGACGCGGTGGAGACGACGTCGCGGGAGACCGGGCTCGGTATGCGGGTGCTGGTCGCGGCGAACCGGATGAAGCACCCGCTGGACGCGCGCACCCTGGCGCGGCTGGCGGTGCGGTACGCGGACCGGGGGGTCGTCGGGTTCGGGCTGTCGAACGACGAGCGGCGGGGCATGGCCCGGGACTTCGACCGGGCGTTCGGGATCGCGCGGGAGGCCGGGCTGTTGTCGACGCCGCACGGGGGCGAGCTGGCGGGGCCGTCGTCGGTGCGGGACTGTCTGGACGACCTGGGGGCGAACCGGGTGGGGCACGGAGTGCGCGCCGCGGAGGATCCCCGGCTGATGAAGCGGCTGGCCGACCGGCAGGTGACCTGTGAGGTGTGCCCGGCGTCGAACGTGGCGCTGGGGGTGTACGAGAAGCCGGAGGACGTGCCGCTGCGGACGCTGTTCGAGGCGGGGGTGCCGCTGGCGCTGGGCGCGGACGACCCGTTGCTGTTCGGGTCGCGTCTCGCCGCGCAGTACGAGATCGCGCGGCGGCATCACGGGTTCACGGATGCGGAGCTGGCAGAGGTGGCGCGGCAGTCGGTACGGGGGTCGGCGGCGCCGGAGGACGTGAAGGCGAAGCTGCTGGCCGGGGTGGACGACTGGCTGGCGTCGTAGCGCCGGTAGGGGTGCGGACCCACCCGTCCTCGGCCCTCGCGCCGACCGCCCGCGCCCCTACAGGCTCACTCCCACCGTCACCGGCTCGTTGACCAGCGTGATCCCGAAGGCCTCGCGGACACCGGCCACGACCTCGCGGGCCAGGGCGAGCAGGTCCTCCGTGGTCGCGGTGCCCCGGTTGGTGAGGGCCAGGGTGTGCTTCGTGGAGATGCGGGCCGGGCCGTCGCCGTAGCCCTTGGTGAAGCCCGCCTTGTCGATCAGCCAGGCCGCGGACGTCTTGGTGCGGCCCTCCCCCGCGGGGTACGCGGGCGGCTCCACGCCCTCGCCGAGGCGCTCCCGCGCACGCGCGCGGAACGTCGCGAAGTCGGCGTCCGTGAGGATCGGGTTGGTGAAGAAGGACCCGGCCGACCAGGTGTCGTGGTCCTCGGGGTCCAGGACCATGCCCTTGCCGGCGCGCAGCTTCAGCACGGTGTCGCGGGCCGATGCGAGCGGGACGCGGTCGCCGGGGCCGACGCCGAGGGCGCGGGCCGTCTCGGCGTACCTGAGGGGGGCGGAGAGGCCGTCGGCGTCCTCCAGGGAGAAGCGGACGCGCAGGACCACGTAGCGCTCCGGGTCGGACTTGAAGCGGCTGTGGCGGTAGGAGAAGGCGCAGTCCTCGTTGGCCAGGGTGACCGTCTCGCCGGTCCGGCGGTCGTAGGCGACGACCTCGGTGATCGTCGAGGAGACCTCCTGGCCGTACGCCCCGACGTTCTGGATGGGGGTCGCGCCCGCCGAGCCGGGGATGCCGGCCAGGCACTCGATGCCGGCCAGGCCCGCCTCGACCGTGCGGGCGACGGCGTCGGTCCACACCTCGCCGGCGGCCAGCTCCAGTCTCGTGCCGTCGAGGGAGTAGCCCTTGGTGGCGATGACGAGGGCGGTGCCCTCGAAGCCCTTGTCGCCGATGACCAGGTTCGAGCCGCCGCCGATGAGCAACAGCGGGGTGCCCGCCTCGTCGGCTTCCCGTACGACGGCGATCACCTCGTCGTCCGTCGTCGCGGTGACCAGCCGGGTCGCGGGGCCGCCCAGCCGGAAGGTGGTCAGCGGGGCGAGGGGGGCGTCGTGGAGTTCCTGCACGGGCTCAAGAGTACGAGACGGCATGACAGGGTCTGCGTACGAGTAAGGGGCGCCCCGCAATGGAGAGCGCCCCTTACCTCCGGCACCGCGGTCTCAGGCCAGCCGCACGACCGCACGCGACATGCCCAGCACCTTCTGCCCGGCGCTCGTGGCCGTGAGGTCGACGCGGACCGTGTTGTCGTCGAGCTTGGCCGCGACCTTGCCGCCGACCTCGATCACGGCGCCCTCATCGTCGTTCGGGACGACGACCGGCTTGGTGAAGCGGACGCCGTACTCGACGACCGAGCCCGGGTCGCCGGCCCAGTCGGTGACCACGCGGATCGCCTCGGCCATGGTGAACATGCCGTGCGCGATGACGTCGGGCAAGCCGACTTCCTTGGCGAACTTCTCGTTCCAGTGGATCGGGTTGAAGTCGCCGGAGGCGCCCGCGTACTGGACGAGGGTCGCGCGGGTCACGGTGAAGGTCTGCGCGGGCAGTTCCGTGCCGACCTCGACGTCGGAGTAGGAGATCTTCGCCGTCATGAGATCGCTCACGCCTCCTCGGCCGCGCGGGCCACGAGCTTGGTCCAGGCGGTCACGACGTGCTCGCCGGCCTCGTCGTGGACCTCGCCGCGGATGTCCAGGATGTCGTTGCCCGCGAGGGACTTGATCGCCTCGATGGTGGAGGTGACCGTGAGCCGGTCGCCGACGCGGACCGGGCGGCGGTAGGCGAACTTCTGGTCGCCGTGCACCACGCGGCTGTAGTCCAGGCCGAGCTGGGGGTCCTGGACGACCTGTCCGGCGGCCTTGAAGGTGATCGAGAAGACGAAGGTCGGCGGCGCGATCACGTCGGGGTGGCCGAGCGCCTTGGCGGCGTCCGCGTCCGTGTACGCCGGGTTGGCGTCCCCGACCGCCTCGGCGAACTCACGGATCTTCTCCCGGCCCACCTCGTAGGGCTCGGTGGGCGGGTACGTCCGCCCCACGAAGGACTGGTCGAGAGCCATGGCCCGGCACCTCCTGGTTGCACTACTGAACGATAGGGGTCATTCAACGACGCGAGGCCGCCCCCGATCACTCGGGAACGGCCTCGCGTACGAGCCTGATTTATCGCGTTTCGCGGTGCGCGGTGTGCGCGTTGCAACGCGGGCAGTGCTTCTTCATCTCAAGACGGTCCGGGTTGTTACGCCGGTTCTTCTTGGTGATGTAGTTCCGCTCCTTGCACTCCACGCAGGCCAGCGTGATCTTCGGGCGGACGTCGGTGGCAGCCACGTGAGTGCTCCTAAGACGAACGGATGGACTGTTTAACGCAAGAAGAGTAGCCGATCGAAGGACCGACCCCGCAATCGGCTACTTAGAGTAGCGGTGACCGGACTTGAACCGGTGACACAGCGATTATGAGCCGCTTGCTCTACCGACTGAGCTACACCGCTTTGATGTGGTCGGGACCCGCCTCGCGACGGGAACCGTTCACACCAGAGCCCCAAAACGGAATCGAACCGTTGACCTTCTCCTTACCATGGAGACGCTCTGCCGACTGAGCTATTGGGGCGAGCGATGAAGACATTACACGCTCCGCCGCCGTTCGCCCAAATCCGTTTCGGGTACCCGCCCCGGACGTGTGCACCGTCCTCCCGAAGCCTCGTGCGTGCCTCTCGTCCCGCACGGCGGGCCACGCCGGTACGACTATTTCGCTCCTCCCCGCGACGGGCGGGAGGCCGTCCTAGGCTCGACTCACTCTGAGTGATCATGCGTCCTCGCGTGCGCAGCCGAGCCCCAGGAGCGCGATGCCCGACAGCCAGCCGCAGCCACCGCCACCCCCGTCGTCCTCGCCGGATCCGGCCGACCCGTCGTCGCTGCTGCTGTGCGGGGCGCGGCTCACCGACGGCCGGACCGTGGACGTACGGCTGGGCGGCGGGCGTATCGAGGCGGTCGGCACGGCCGGCAGCCTGGCGGCGGGCGGCACGCGCGCGTGCGGGGCGCGAGTGGATCTCGGCGGCTATCTGCTGCTGCCGGCCCCGGCCGAGCCGCACGCCCATGCCGACACGGCGCTGTCGGCCGATGCCGAGGGCCCGGTCTCGTACGAGCCCCAGGACGTCCAGCGCCGGGCGACCGAGGCCGCGCTGCTCCAGCTCGGGCACGGGGCGACGGCGGTGCGGGCCCATGTGCGCGTGGGCGACGTCCAGGGGCTGGCCGCGCTGGCGGCCGTGTTGCAGGCGCGGCGGGCGCTGCGGGGACTTGCCGAGCTGACGACGGTGGCGATGCCCCGGGTGCTGACCGGGATGGCCGGGGCGGACGGGCTGGCGGTGCTGCGGGACGCGGTGAAGATGGGCGCCTCGGTGGTGGGCGGCCGGCCGGATCTCGACCCGGATCCGACGGGCTACGTGGAGGCGGTCCTGGAGGTGGCCTCCGAGCACGGCTGTCCCGTCGACCTGCACACGGACGCCGGGGATCCGGCGCGGCTGGCCCGGCTCGCGGCGATGGCGGGCGGGCTGCGGTCCGGGGTGACCCTCAGCCCGTGCGGCGATCTTGGGCGGCTGCCCTCCGAGGTGGCCTCGCGCACCGCTGACCAACTCGCGGCGGCCGGGGTGGCGGTGGTGTGCCTGCCGCAGGGCGGCTGCGGAGGCGTGGACCGGCGGGGGGCGGCTCCGGTGCGGCTGCTGCGCGCGGCGGGGGTGCGGGTGGCCGCCGGGAGCGGAGCGCTGCGGGACGTGTCGAACCCCGTGGGGCGCGGCGACCCGCTGGAGGCGGCGTTCCTGCTGGCCTCGCGCTACGGACTGTCGCCCGAGGAGGCGTACGACACGGTGAGCGGGTCGGCGCGGGCGGTGCTGGGGCTGCCGGAGGTGCGGGTGGAGGCGGGTTTCCCGGCCGAGCTGCTCGCGGTGCGCGGGGACCGGCTGGCGGGGGTGCTCTCGCTGGCGTACAGCCGGGTGGTGGTGCACCAGGGGCGCGTGGTGGCGCGGACCAGCGCGGTGCGGGAGTTCTGCAGTTCGGCGGCTTCGGTGGAGCTGGGGCTGCCTCGGCAGGGGCGGGGGCAGTTGTCGTAGAGCCCTGCGTGGGCGCCGGGGTGGGACTCAAGTCATGCGGCGGACGGTGCTGTCCGGGCGTACGGTCGAAGGCATGCGTACTGTCATCGCTGGTGGTCATGGTCAGATCGCGCTGCGGCTCGAGCGGCTGCTCGCCGCGCGCGGGGACGAGGTCGCGGGGATCATCCGCAAGGCCGAACAAGCCGACGATCTGCGGGAGGCCGGTGCCGAACCGGTCGTGCTCGACCTGGAGTCGGCGTCCGTGGAGGAGGTCGCGGAGCGGCTCAGGGGTGCCGACGCGGCGGTGTTCGCGGCGGGCGCGGGCCCGGGCAGCGGGGCGGCCCGCAAGGACACCGTGGACAAGGCCGCGGCGGTCCTCTTCGCGGACGCGGCGGTGCGGGCGGGCGTACGGCGCTTCGTGATCGTGTCGTCCATGGGCGCCGACCCGCGGCACCAGGGCGACGAGATCTTCGACGTGTACCTGCGTGCCAAGGGCGAGGCGGACGCGTACGTGAGCGGCCTGGACGCCCTGGACTGGACGATTCTGCGCCCCGGTCAGCTCACCGACGACGCCGGCACCGGCCTCGTCCGCCTGGAGGCGCGCACGGGTCGTGGCCCGATTCCGCGCGACGACGTCGCCGCCGTGCTGGCGGAGCTGGTGGACACCCCCGCGACGGCCGGCCTCACGCTGGAGCTGATCAGCGGGCCGGCTCCGGTGTCCGTGGCGGTGAAGTCGGTGGCGGGGAACTGACGACGCCGGGGAACCGTTCCTAGAACAAGGGCAGTTGGCCCGGGAAGTCGGGGAGCGCGTAGCCGTCCAGAGAGGGCTGTTCCGGGCCGAGCCGCGCCTGGCGGCGGGAGCCCGGGCATGAGGTGAGCTCGCCGTGTTCCCGGGCGCCGGGCGGGTCGTGACGCGCGTACCGCCCGGCGACGACGGCGATCTCTCGACGACACTCGGGGCAGATTCTGCGGCGGGAGGACATGGGGCCAGTGTGCCGCGCTTGCGGCTTCCACACCGCGCAGCCGCAGTTCACCGGCCGGCATCATCCCGGTCGGTCCCCCGCCGGCCACGATCACGTCCACCACCGCAGCCCCGGTTTCCCGGATTTCGACTTCGACCATTTCCTCCCTGCCTTTTCCCCGTTTTCATTTCTCCTTTCTTGTTCTCTGCGACCTGTCTGTCTTTTGGGTATGAGCGGGTGTTCCCGTCGCATCGGCACACCAGGTCCCAGATGATCGTTCCCATGGGATCTCGTGTGTACGAGGTGGAACTTCCACCTCTCTTCTGCCCTCTGGAATCCGCCGTTCATCCGCGGGTCCGGCAGGTCGATAAACGCGCCGTGGAGTGGATCGGCAGCAGCGGTATGTGCGCCTCCGAAGAGGAAAAGGCCTGGGTCGTCGCCACGCACAGCACCGATTTCTACGGCCGGTTCGCCCCAGTCGCGGACGACGACCGGCTGCTGGCGACGGCCCTGTGGGTGTACTGGGGTGCCGGATTCGACGACGCACGCTGCGACCAAGGGCCGCTCAGCAACCGCCCGGCGCAGTTCAACGCACTGGCCTGTCAGGTGCAGCGGGCGTGCGAGACCGGCACGGCGATCGGGGAGGACCGGTACATCGGTGCTCTCCAGGACATCATGCGCCGCTTCCGGTCACTCGCCACGCCCACGCAGGTGAGCCGGTTCACGCACGCGCACCGCACCTGGCTGTCGGGCGTGGCCTGGCAGATCGGCAACCAGGCGCTGGGCCGGATGCCCGGCCTGGACGACTTCCTGACGATGCGGCTGCTGTCGGCGGGCGGGGAGCCGACCCTCGCGATGCTGGAGATCGCGACCGGCGCCGAAGTACCCGCCCGTGACCTGCACCGGCCGGCGGTACGCGCGCTGACGGAGATGGCCATGCTGGTGGCCTCCCTCGACAACGACCGGCACTCGCTGCACAAGGAACTGGCCCGGGACCAGGCCGACCAGAACATCTACACGGTCCTGATGCACGAGCGGGGCCTCCCTCTGGAGGAGGCGGTGAAGGCCGCGAGCGGGCTGCGGGACCGCGTGCTGCTGCGGTTCCTTGAACTGCACGACCGTGTCCGCCCTACGGCCGGCCTGGAACTCGCCACCTACCTCCAGGGGCTGCGGTACGGCATCCGCGGCAACAACGAATGGGGGATGCGCGTGCCCCGCTACCTCAGTCTCGGCCACTGGCCCGACGCTATGGAGGACACGGCGCTGACCTGGTCCGAGGAACCGTCCGACACCCGTCCGGGCCCGCTGGAGGGCGCTCCCGGCATCGCCTGGTGGTGGGACGAGGAGCTGGGCTGAGCCCCGTCTCGCGTGTCAGTGGCCCGTGGCCAGGTCCAGCGTCCACCAGGGTCCTCCCGAGCCGCCGGCCACACCGGCCCCGGCGTGCGTGTAACGGCAGGTGAGGACGATGGCCCGGTGCGGGGCGCTGTCCATCCATGTACGGACGGCGGCCTCCGGCGTGCCCGCGCCGGCGGCGATGACCTCGGCGCTGTGGCGGGGGTGGTAGCCGGCGGTCCGCATCCGGTCGGCCGGGCTGCTGCCGTCGGATCCGGTGTGGCTGAGGCGCTGTCCGCGGGCCATGTCGGCGCTGTGCCGCTGGGCCGCCCGGTTGAGGGCCGACCGCAGCCGCCCGGGACCGCAGCCGGCCTGGGCGCGGTGGCGGTTGACGACGGCGACCACCTCGGCCGCCGGGCCGCCGCGGGACCGGCCCTGACGGGAGTACGTGGTGCCGCCCTCGGACGCCTGGAAGGACCCGGGCGCCGGCACGGGCCACAGGGGCGCGGCGTAGTGCGGCGGCGGCGCCGGTACGGGCGGACCGCCCCCCGCGATGAGGGCGATTCCCAGAGCAAGAGCGGCCCTGCGCATCCCGGTCATCTTTTCCTCTGCATTTCTCTGCGGTCTCTCTGCGGTCTCTCTACGATCTGTGAATTGCCGTGCACACCGTACCGATATTTATTTCCGCTGTTGCGCTCAGCCGTTCGTTCGGGGGAACACGGCATTTCCCGCGCCGTTTCCGATCACCTTGGTGACTAGGGTGGGATGCGCTCGTTCACTCTTCTCTGCGCTTCCATTCCTTTCCCTTCCGGAGGTTTTTCATGTCGCTGCGGGTTCGCCGCATCGCTGTCCTGTCACTGGCCGCGCTGGCTTTCACCGCGGGCGGGACCGTGGTGGCCGCCGCCTCGGCACAGCCGGCGGCCACCACCGTCGTCAACCCCGGCCCCGAAGGATTCGGCGGCGGCCACCACGACAGGCCCCTGCACTTCGGGCCGTTCGAATTCCCCCGCTACGGCTCCGTCTCGGGCGGCTTCTCCTGGGGTGTGCGGGGCTGACGGCAGGTGATCGCACCGAGGGCCGTCCCCGGGCCGGGGCGGCCCTCAGTCATGTCCCGGTGCTCAGCCACGTGCCGGTCCTCTGCCATGTGCCGGTCCTCAGCCACGTGCCGGTCCTCAGCCACGTGCCGGTCCTCAGCCACGTGCCGGTCCTCAGCCACGTGCGGGGCCTCAGCCACGTGCGGGGCCTGCCTGCTGTTCAGCGCTTGAGCGTGGTCGCGCTGACGACGAGGACCAGGACCACGCACGCCAGGATGAGCAGCGCGTCGCGGACGAACAGTCCGGTGATGCCGGTGTGCGTGGCGGCCTCGCCGGCGGCCTGGACGGCGTACGTCATCGGCATGACCTTGGCGATGGCCGACAGGGCGCCGTGCAGCTCGTCGCGTGGCACGAACAGGCCGCACACCAGGAACTGCGGCAGCACCCCGGCGGGCAGGAACTGCACCGCCTGGAACTCGTTGCGCTCGAAGGCGCTCACCAGCAACCCCAGCGCCAGCCCAGCAGGGCTCCGTGCATGGCGATGACCATCAGCAGATACGCGGGGCCCTTGATGTCCAGGCCGAGCGGGCCGATGGACAGCAGGGTGGAGAGCACCGCCTGCAACAGGGCCAGGAAGGCGAAGGCGAGGCTGTAGCCGAGCACGATGTCCAGCCGCTGCACGGGCATCGTCAGCAGTCTCTCGGCGGTTCCGGTGGTGCGTTCCCGCAGCGTCGACACGGACGCCACCAGGTACATCACGATGACCGGGAAGATGCCGAAGACCTGGGGTCCGACCCGCTCGAAGGTGGCCTCGGAGTCATGGAACATCAGCTTCAGCAGCACCATGAGCATGCACGGGATGGCCAGCAGCAGTGCGGTACTGCCCTTGTCCCGGGAGATCTGCTGGAGCACCCGGACCGCGGTCGCGCCCGCGATGGTGGGCGAGAACGGCAGCCGCTCGGCCACGCGGACGCCGCTCACCGCACGGTGTCCGCGGCGAAGTAGGCCCGTTCCGCCTCGGGGGCGCCGGCCTGGTCGAGGAGGCCCGGCAGAGCGGGCAGCAGGCTCTGCTCCGCCGCCCGCCGTCGCGCGCGTTCCTCGGCGTCGGACGCGGCCTGCACCAGATGCATGAACGCCTCTTCCACGTCGTCGCAGCCGGTGTGTTCCAGCAGCGTGTCCCGGTCGGCTCCGGCCAGCAGCCGTCCGGACCGCATCAGCAGCAGCCGGTCGCAGCGGTCGGCCTCGTCCATCACATGGCTGGACACCAGCAGGGTCGTGCCTTCCTCGGCCAGCCGCTGGAACACCAGCCACAACTCCCGGCGCACCATGAGATCCAGGCCGACGGTCGGCTCGTCCATCACGAGCAGGTCGGGCTTGTTCAGCAGCGCGACCGCCAGCGACACCCGCGAGTACTGGCCGCCCGACAGACGGGCGACCAGTTTGTCGGCGTAGGAGGCCAGATCGACCTCCTTCACCACCCGGACCACCGCGTCCTCCCGGTGCCAGCCCCGCATACCGAGGGCGGCGGCGAAGTAGCGCAGGTTCTCCAGCACCGTCAGGTCCGCGTAGACCGACGGCGCCTGGGTGACGTAGCCGACCCGCGTCCTCAGCTGCGGGGCGCCGGCCGCGTAACCGAGGACCTGGACGTGGCCCGCCGTGGTCTGCTGCACGCCGACCACGGACCGCAGCAGCGTCGTCTTCCCGCAGCCGCTCGGCCCGAGCAGGCCCACGATGCAGCCCCGGGGCACGGTGAAGCTGACGTCCTGAAGGACGGTGTGGCGGCCTCGGACCACCCGCAGCCCGTAGGCGGCCACGGCGGGAAGGTCACCCGGCAGCGCTGTGCTCGTCTCGGTCTGCTGCACGGCTCCACTGTGTTTCGTCACGATCGTTCCGCTCCGAGCGGCCGGGGTGAGGCCGGGGCTACGGCGGTTGGTTCACGGCTGTGGATGGTGAGGGCTCCGGGCCGCCGCACAGACAACGGCCCACCCCAGCCGAAGTCAGGCCGCGGACGTCCCACTCCCCCGTCTGCGCGAGGTGGCGCCCGCGTTGCCTCCGGACAGGGCGACTCACGTGGATCGGGGATCAGGTTTCGCGGTGGGTCATCGCCCAGGCGATGTCGTGGAGTTGCCGGTAGACGTCGGGGGTGGGCTGCGCCCACGACAGGGCCCGCAGCGCGGCCGACACCCGGCGGCGCGCCTCCTGCTCGGCGGCCTGGCGGCCACCGGCCTCCTCGACCAGTTCACGCGCCAGGGCGACATCCTGCTCGTCCAGGGGGTGCGTGGCGGCGTACAGCTCGCGGAGCCGCTCGGCCGCCGCACCCTCACCGCTCAGGGCCGCCACGACGGGCAGCGACTTCTTCCGCGCCGCGAGGTCGGCCCCCACCGGCTTGCCGCTGCGTGCGGTGCGGCCCCAGATGCCCAGGACGTCGTCGGCGCACTGGAAGGCCACGCCCAGTCGACGGCCGAACTCCCGCAGCCCGCGGACCCGTTCGCTGTCCGCCCCGGCCAGAACGCCGCCCAGGGCGCACGAACACCCCATCAGCGACCCCCTTTTGCCCTCGGCCATGGCGAGGTACTGGGCCACCGACACCTCCGGCGCCTTCTCGAACGCCACATCGCGGGCTCTGTCCCTCGACCAGCTCCCACAGGGACGTGACCAGCTCCTTCACCGCTTCGGCGGCACGCCTGTGGGGAACATCCGCCAGCACCCGCAGCGCCGACACCTAGGGCGTCGCCGGTCAGAACCGCCGCCGGGGTGCCGAACACCGACCAGGCGGCCGGCCGGTGCCGGCGCAGTGCGTCGCCGTCGATGACGTCGTCGTGCAGCAGGGTGAAGTCGTGCACCAACTCCACGGCGACCGCGCCCGGTACGGCGAGTTCAGCACTGCCCCCGACCGCCGCGGCGGACAGCAGCACCAGGGCCGGGCGCACCGACTTGCCCCTCCGGGACACCGGCGCCATCGGCGTGCCGTCTGCCTCGCACCAGCCGCGGTGGTAACCGGCCACCCGGCTCTCGTCCGTCGGCAGCGCCGCGACGGCCGACCGGAGGGCGAGATTCAGCAGGTCGTCAACCCAGCCCAGACGAGGAAACGTGCCGACCGGGGCCGGGTCGTGATCTGCGCCATGTACTGCTCCTCAAGACCGCGAACGGGGACCTCGTTCGGCATCGCCGCCTGGTCACGTACCGGCCTCAGTCAAGCGCCGGTCCCACGCCCTGGCGAAGCGGTGGCACACCGCCCACAGAAAGATCACTTGGCCGGACCAGCCCTACTACGGTGCACCTAGCCGACAATCCGGCCATGCCATCGGCGAGTTGGCGTACAGGGTGCTACAGCCGAGGTCAGACGACTGGACGAGCGTGGCGGTGCAGGCTGATGCCGCTGCCGTCGTCAACCTCCGACTGACGCCCGGCGCCTGCGGCATCGTTTCTGCATACGGCCGCCGAGTGATCCCCGCGCCGTCCGTCGCGTCCCACCGGCCCGGTCGGCAGCCGTTCGCTCATCCTGCTGGACGTGATCGCTTCCCTGGCACGAGCCTGTGCCGCCGCCCTGCTGGGCACCGCCTGCACCTTCGCCCTGTCCTGTCCCGCCCACGCCGCGAAATCGCTGCCGCTGGACCAAGCCGTCGCCGCCCTGCCCCAGGCCGCAGAGTCCCGGGACGGCTACGAGCGCACCAGCTTCACGTACTGGAACGCCGGCGCCCACCCCGGACGACGGGTGCGACACCCGCGCCGAGGTCCTGATCGCCGAGGCGATCGAACCACCGGCCACCGGCCCGGACTGCAAGCTGAAGGGCGGCACCTGGTCGTCCTATTACGACGACCGCAGGATCACTTCCGCCGCGGCGATGGACGTCGACCACATGGTGCCGCTGCCCGAGGCCTGGGACTCCGGCGCCTCCCAGTGGACGGCCGCCCGCCGCGAGGCCTACGCCAACGACCTCGCCGACCCGCGCGCCCTGGTGGCCGTGTCCGCCGCGGCGCACCGCAGCAAGGCCGACCAGGATCCCGCCCAGTGGCTGCCGCCCAACACGAAGGCCATGTGCCGCTACATCGTCGAATGGACGGCCGTGAAACTGCGCTGGAGCCTCACCGCGGACACCGAGGAACGCGAGTCCCTGACCCGCCTCGCCGAGGCCTGCCCGGACACGACCGTCACGTACACACCGGCGCCGTAGCTGTACTGACCCCGGACGCCGACCGGTGCCTCGGCTGGGGCCTGGGGCACCGGCGCGCGTTGCGCTGGGCCGTGATCCACATCACCCACCCCGGAGGCAGCCGGCTCTCGGACCGGCATCAGATACGGACCCCCCATACGAAAAGACCCCCTCTCCACTGCTTTTCCGCAGTTGAGAGGGGGTTTTCCCCAGTGTGGCGGCGCCAGGATTCGAACTTGGGAAGGCTGAGCCGGCAGATTTACAGCGGGCCACCTTCAGCATCAGTGACCTGCGCTTCTTCCTGTCCTTGCCTTAGCTGGGGGACGTGTGGGGGAATCGGGCCCGCCTCTAATCACGCTCGGCTCTCTCAGTTCCTCGTCGGGCGCCATCTTGCCGACCAGCCGGAGCAGGGCTCCGCCATTAGAGGTCGTCTCAATTGGTGAGGTGCCGTCGCGGCTGACGTCCTGGTCGATCGCCATGCCCGAGATGGTGTCCGAGTACTGGCGCAGGGCCCGTCCCGTCAGCTCCACCACTCGCTCGTCTCCACGAGGGCGTCGCCGGCGCGCCGCTGAGCCCCGTTCCGCGTGGGGAACTCGTGCACCCGGTTGACGTCGACCTCCCGCTCACGGCGACCGCGCCCGCGATGCGCACCCGCGGGGCCGCCCGGGTGCACGAACCGTACGTACCGGGGAGCCGTCCCCTCGGACTGCCCGCACGGCACATACACCTGCCCGCGCCTGAGGTGGTGACTCTCCACGGCAACTCCCAGGGCTCGCGCAGCGTCCCGGCGACGCTATCCCCGCGCGGTCCATCCCACCGGCCCGGCCGGGTGGGTCAGAAGTTGGAGACCTCGTCCTCGGCCCAGTCGTAGGTGGCGCGCCACAGGGCGTACGAACGCCAGCGGCTGGCCCGGGCGTTGCGGGAGCCGCGCGGGACGGCGTGGATGAGCTTGCGGGCAGCGGAGGCTGAGATCCGCTCGCCGGTGGCGGAGACGATGTCCGGCGCGGCGCCGGCGCCGACGGCCGGGGCGTGTCCGGGCCCGGCGGGGGCGAGTTCGCTCGACATCATGACGCGGACTCCGCGGGTGCGGTGCGGATGGGTGCAGAGGCCGTTTGACGGGTGGTCATAGAGAGCTGAGGCGGTTGAGGAGACGTCCGGGCAGTGACACCAGAGCACCGCGCGTCGTGAGGTTGCGCGTGTAGACGCCCTCAAGGACGAGAGCGAGACTGATGTCGAGGGCATCCGCCTCGCCCAGGCATGTCCCAGAAAGGGTGCGGGGGTTGCTCCAGCTCGAACGCCTCATGTGCACGGCGGCGGCTGCGCGCACCAGTTCATGGCTGCGCTTGCCGCCCCGCTCGGCGTAGGTGTACTCACGCCCCTTGACCGAGATCCGCAGGGCACGCCCCCTGCGGCCGGGCCACCACACGTTCCTGGAGAGCTCCGCCGGGTCCCAGTCGACCCGCAGCTCCCCACTGGCCAGCAGGGGGCGGCGGAGATAGCGCAGCCCGAGGTAGGTGGTGAGCGGCAAGTTCTGCCCGCTCGCGGCCACCTCGCACATTTCCGGCGGGTAGTCGCTGTACTCCGTGGGGAAGGCCAGCTCGATACGGCCGAGTCCCTCCACGTGCCCCACCCACGAGTAGGTATGGCCATGAGGGCCCTTGCCCGATGACGCGGCACGCTGCAGCTCGAACGAGACCCCACTCATACGCTGGACGCCTTGGCCATGCGGGAACGCTGCCAGGTGTGCTCGGACAGCCGGTCTGCCGGGTCGACGGGAGCGAAACCGTGATGCCAATGGAAGGCTTCCAGACGGGCTCGGTCGGCGCCGAACTCGTCGGTGGGTGTGCACGCCAGGACCGGTCCGCGGGCGTCGGCCTCCGCGCACAGCCGTGCCAGCACCCGGGTGTCGTGGCCGTCGCCGCGGTGCCCGATGGATCCCCGCAGGTATCGCAGCTCCAGCAGGCGATCGTCAGCGGCCAGGCCGAGGCCCAGCAGCCCGTCTGGTGGCATCGACCGCTTGAGCTCTCTGACCAGGTCCTGCACCCAGCCGTCTTCGCAGGCCGCAGTGCCGCAGTCGCCGCTTTCCGCGTCATGCAGGTCCTGATAGGCGGTCATGAGGCGGCTCCGTACGGCGGGTCTTGGCGGCGGGGACGGCGGGTACGTCGGGGCACACGCCGCACTCGGCGCCGCGCCAGTTGCGGTGCGGGAGGTGCGGGGCGGCGTTGTCGCACGGTTCGTCGAGCATGGGCTGCCAGATCTTCGCCGTCATCTTCTCCCCCGCTCCTCTCCGGCCGTCTCAAAGAAGTCCTTGCGCGAGCAGGATAGCTGCGGACGCGGCTTGTCGTGTCCCCCGCGATTCCTGATTCCGGCTAAAGTCGCTGGTCCGGCCGCTGTGCGGTCCAGCTCGAAGAGCGAAGCGCTACCCCGTAGGCGTGTTCGGTGTCTCATCTGCGCTAACGGAAGGACCCGAGACTATGAACCTGTCCATGGACTGCCCTTAAGGCCACCGAGCCAATACCTCAAGCGTTGCAGCGTCCCTTTGTGGGATGGGCTCAGAGCGCAAGAAGGCGCCGAGGCAGGCGATGCTGTCCAGGCACAAACTCATCCCATCCGCACGACGTTGCACGTCACTTCGCGGATCACCGGCCGGCCCAATCTGGGTGTACAGGGCGTTGATGCTGAGTCGCGTCCTCAGCGAAAGAGGCATCTCCGCGCATCGCGAAGCGCAAGCGGACCTGCCTGAGTGACGTTCTCGGACTCGCCGTGGAAGAGCAGTACTTCACCATGCCGGTCAACCCGATCACGGCCGTGAAGTGGACCGCCCCGAAGTCGGTGGAAGCGGTGGACCCTGAGAGCGTCGCCAACCCTCGCCAGGTCCGCGCGCTGCTAGCAGGGGTGCGTGCGCAGGGCCCGCGTGGGCGGCACATGGAAGCGTTCTTCGGGTGCCTGTACTACGCGGCCATGCGTCCCGCCGAGGCCGCCGGACCGCGCGTTAGCCAGTGCCACCTTCCGGAGACGGGGTGGGGGATGCTCACCTGCGGCAAGGAGTTGTCCGGGCCGGACGGAGCTGGACCGACGACGGATCGGCGCATGAGACGCGCCACCTCAAGGCCCGCGCCAAGAAGGACTCTCGTCCGGTGCCGATCCCGCCGCACTTCGTTCGTCTGCTGCGGCAGCACATCGACACGCACGGCACGGCGCCCGATGGTCGGCTCTTCCGGACGAACCGTGATGGCCTGCTACAGGAAACCGGTTATGGGGAGGTGGTGTGGGCGAAGGCCCGAAAGAACGTGTTGAGCGAGGCGGAAACGGCCTCGCTGCTGGCCCGACGCCCCTACGACCTGCGGCACGCCGGCGTCTCGTTCTGGCTCAGTTCCGGGGTGGATGCGATGGAGTGTGCCCGCCGTGCCGGGCACAGCATCGCGGTGCTGCACAAGGTGTACGCCAAGGTCCTTGACCAGACGCGCGAGCGGGCGAACAGCCGGATCGATGCGGCCCTGCGGGAGTGGAACGAGCCGGAGTGATCATGCTCACCCCCGGGGGACGCCTGGGGGACACGCACTGATCAAAGGCGGGATACGGGCGGTACGAGGTGAGACACGTCCACGCCCCGTCCACCGTGAGTCGAGCACCGAGGCACAACAAAAACCCCCTCCGACCAGGTGAAAAGCCTGATCAGAGGGGGTCTTCCCCAGTGTGGCGGCGCCAGGATTCGAACCTGGGAAGGCTGAGCCGGCAGATTTACAGTCTGCGCGACAGACGGCGTGTGGCCTGCACCTCTGGCCGCTTCAGGCTCGACTACCCCGCGGGGGCCCCACGGTTGGTGACACCCGGTGGTTCAGCGTCCAGCCGAGCTACCGTGGTCGGGCGGCACCCTCGGTAGCTGAGCATCTGCAGTTGCGCCGTAGCACACTGCAGGCCGCCACAGGCGTACAGTCTCACCTCACGTTCCCGCCTCAGCTGCCACGGCCCTGCAGAGCGCCGCGAATTGTTCCGGTGCAATAGGCTCCCGAATAGCCGTCCCAGCAGGTTCAGCCGGGTGAGGCGCGAAGATCATTGGCCCGGGGGAACCGGGGGGATCGTCTTGTGTAACAAGCAAGGTGACAACCGGCGCTCGAACAATAACGGTCTCGTGAATCGATCGTGATGGGATTTCATACATCTCACCAGCCGTCACGTATCGGCGACTAGTCTCCTGCAAGACCACTCTACCTTCGTGAGCAAACTCGTTCACTTTCCCATATGTTACGCGGATCGCATCATGAGAGCCTTGCGGATCAGGAACTGCCCTGATTGCGATATCGGCCAGTTGACCTAGCAAAACCATACTACTGAGGCGCCACATGTGATCGTGAACTAGCCCGAGTGCGTCGCCGCCCCGAGTGGGCTCGGTCCAAACATGCACGCGCACCCTAGTGCCGCACGATACCTCACCCGCAAGAGCAGTGAGTTCAGCATGCACGAACCCCAGAGGATGCCGAAACGCAGTAAAGCTGTCCGATTCATCGGCGAGAAACCGTAGAAGCTCTGGACCGTCAGGAAAATCCTGGCCATTCAGTGGAGCTGTGCGAAAAATATCAACGGCACGCCGGAGTGGGTTCATGTTAGCTGGACCTCCCCATAAAGGGCATGCTTGCGATCTTCTCGAAGTCTAGAGCCGAGCTGTCGGCCCAGCCTGTCAGCAACGACTGACTTGACTGGCCAGAGAGCCTGCTAGGTCGGATCCTAACCGCTTCCAAAGCTGCCCTTACGTGAGGCGCGCGGACATCTCTCCAATGTTGCGGAAACATGCCCTGACCTGACGGTAGTACGGCAGCTGAAAGCGCCTTACTTGCCTGATCCATCTCATCCCGAACCGAAGTGCAGTACCAACCGCCAGCCGGAGCGTAGATGGCCCGCTCCTGCATGTCGGGCACGGTGACGATAAGCCCAGCATCACTCAAGTCGTAGCGTAGCGGGCTGTAGCTGTGAAGAAATGACACTTCAGCCTTGATACGAGTTCGCTCGTTATACCAGGATACCGCGTAAAGAAGAGCAAGTAGCTCATCGCGCACATTCTCAGGATCTGTAGTACCGGTCCGCTGCCCCGCACTTGCACGATAACTTGCATATCGACGACATAGATCCTCGTCGGCCGGATTCAAGATGTGCATAGAATATGTAATATCTCGATTCGTAACAGTCGACAGGGAAGGAAGCGCGGTGCTTCGCTGCCAGCCGCCCAATCCTCCACGAAAATGCCAGGAATGAGTCGAATTCAAAAGTTCATCAAGGCGGGCACCGATTTCCTCTTGTGGAATCTCAATGACATGAGCCCCCACTCCTCGAATTTCGATATCTCGCTTGATGACGCTTAGGTCAGTTACGACGCCATGCAGCACTTGTTTTTGCTCGATGGCATCCTTCCGGCTAGCCAACAAGGTCACTAGGAATGCGCTGAGCACCACAATAGCCGCCCCGGACAGGAACTCCTGACCAAGGGAAATAACCTCGAACATGTCGAGCAGTGTGACTGCAACGATTGCCGCAACCGTGAGGTATGTAACGGCATCACCGGGAGACTCTTTTACCGTGTTGAGAATGTGCCTGAATCGAGAGGACGCCATGTTGAGATCATAGCTACCGCCCGGCAACACCGCTGATGAACGTGAATCCAGACACGTTTGCGTGTTGCGAATGACGGCCGCGGGCGGGAGCTTCGACCAGTAAGCGCAGGCCCTGATTTGGCCGCTTCACGTCGACAGGGAGGTAGGGGAGATATCTCGAAAAATATGGTATTTCACAGCAGCATTGGACGAAACAGCTGATACGGGACTCTCACTGGTTATTAGATGACTCGGGCCCATCTACCTCGACTGGGCGCGGGAAGCTCTGTCGCAGCCACTCACACACGGCTGCGGGAGTCGTCCTGTCATGCTGCCTCAGCGCGTCAATCATGTCGCGGCCACAGACGAGCGCAATCGGGTGCCCGTCCTCGTGCACCTCGCTCTGCACTTGTCGGTTGAAATGGGAAGTGGTGACCAGCACGCCGAAATTGCGGTGCCGAAGGCGGGAGATAAGGCGGGAGACCTCCCGGACGCCGACGCTGTTGTCGGGTTCGTAGCACTTGGCTTCCAGGGCGAAGTCAATGCTGATCGGGGCCGCCGGGGGTCCCAGAACGTATGAGCCGACCGCATCCCGTCCACCGTCCCGGCTCGGCCGCGTCACATCAACTGTTCCCGTGGCCGGAGCGATCAGCCGCCAGACGGCTACGGCGCACGCCTCGAAGTCTGTTTCACACCCGCGGAAGTACTCCCGGATCTCCGCCAGCATGGCCTGGCCGACGCGGTCATCGGGAAGCTGCTGGGCAGCTGAGCGTATGACCGTCGTGGCCGGTGCGAGCAGCGGCCGATACACGCGGCTTTCCACCCAGGCCCGCCAGGCTTCCGGACACTCGCCTTCCAGGGGGTTGCCGCCGGCCAACACATGCCGGATCCAGGCACGAGGGATGCGCGCCTGGTCCAGCACGGTGAAGCGGGAGCGGTAATTCTGGAACCGCTGCGCGTCGGTCGTGCGCCAGATCGCCGAGAGTTCGTCGTCGGTTGCCAGTGTCGGTCCGCCTGGGGCAAGCAATCCGCGGAAGCGGACCGCACGGCCGGGTGCCGCCTTCTCGAAGAGCAGGAACGGGGGAACTCTGCTGGCCCGGTCCTCAGCAGACCCATGAGAGAGAGCGAAGGCATCGCGCAGCAGCACGTTGCCCTTACGCGGTGTCTCATGGAGACCCTTGCCTGGGGTGCGGTTGTCACCGTAGTAGGTGAAGGTGCCGGTCTCGGTGTCCAGGTGATCCGGCCAGTCCACCGCTCCGCCGCTGGTGTACAGCACCGCCAGGCGCACCGTCCCCTTCACCGGGGACCCGGCATAGCGGAAGCCTCCCTGGTTGCCGGTACCGGGTAGCAGCTTGCCGATGGGGTCATCGCCGGAGTGTCCAAGGGTCCCGCCGGCGTAGACAGCGTCGACCACCAAGTCAGCTTCACCAAGGTCCGTGAAGGGAACGTCCAGTTCGGCTAAGCGAGGAGAGGGAATCACGGACTACATCTACCAGGCGGCTACGACACCACCAGCAGCCCGCCCCGCGCCGACTCAGCCACCGACTGCCCCTCATCGGCCCCACCACGCCGACCGGCAGCTTTACAGCGGGCTAGCTGAGCCCCGGCTGACCTGCCCAATTTCCGAGCGGCGCTCTCGCTGGGGGAGGCATGGGGGACGCACGTCTTTTTCGCCCCCGATACCTGAAGCCCGCGAGATCAGGAGGGATTACCCACGCCGGGGTTGATAGCGTCGCTTGCGTCGTGGTTCGTAGCCCGCTGCTCTTGCTGAGCGCTCCGGCGACCACTGAGTCCGTGGACGGAAGCGGCCAGGACAGCGGCGGCTGTGCTGACTGGAGCCGCGAGGTCCGGACAGACCCACACAATTGGGATTACTCCCAGCGACAGCATTATGGGCACATAGATCGACGGCCTGATTCGGCGGCCCTGCATTCGGGCGGCGCGACCGCGTAAGGTCATGACAACACCTTCTTCCTCGTATGCCTGGGGTGGGTGTTAGAGCGGCCTCCCGATAGCGCGGGAGGTCGCTCACTTTCTAGAACAGCGCGGCAGCTCACGTGGTACCGGCTGATCAGCTCGTCACTCGCCGCCGCCCCTAACGGCAAAACTCCGCGTTTCCCGTTCGATCACGAAGCGTGTCACCCATACTCCGTGCAGGGAAGTGGCCCATGTCGCGGTGGCCAATCCACGTAGGGTGCGCAAGGCACCCGCACCCCTTTCCGCGCAGGTCGAGGGTCGCACCGGGGGTTGTCCCGGAAGGTGTCCCAGGGGGACGATAGTTGGCTAAAAACTGATCCTCGCGGAATGAAAAACAGGTCAAACAACCTGCACCCTTCTTGCAGGTCGGAGCGGTCTCCGTGCCGTTCGAGCGGCCTCCGCACCCTCGCTCCGTTTGCAGTGTGATCCACCTGTGTTGGCTGGGGATGTTTGCAGTGTGGCCAAAGCGTCGCTTGAGTCCCCTGCGGCTGCTCGGCTCAGTGGGCTCTCATTCCGATGACGAGCCACTGCGAAGAGCCCACACAACCCAGCGGAAACCGGCACAATCACTAGCACCGATGCGGGGGGGGCGCTCACCTGCACTGAAGTAGGAGAAGTATGATATTCCGGCTGACACGCAAACAGAGGTCGCAGGTTCTTCTCGACGCCGACATATTAGTACACGCATTTGATGGCGCGGCTCGCACTCACGGCTTGCAGACGGGCCGCACCCCTCTACACGTTCGCGCAGAGATACGACGCTCGGCATACGAATTTCAGGCTCGCCGGCTCATACTCTTTCGCCTGGCGATCATCTTCGGCGGCTTATCCACCCTGGATTACATCCTAACCAAAACAGGGACGTACCCGAGCGTTAATGGTTCGCCTCCTTTTCAACCTCTTTCACTTTCCTGGCTCCTTGGCGCCGATCAATCATGGGCTGGCTGGGTCCTCATCTCCGCGGCCTACATTATGTTGCTTATTGAGGCGGCTGGCCAAAAAGTTAATGCGCTGTTGTTCCATGATCGACCCACTGACTACAACCGCAGCATTCGCCAACCCATACCGGCACTATGTGCCGCATTATTGTGGGAAACCACGCTAGCGTTGAACGCTTCAATACCGCACCGCAGATCGGCCTACCGCCGAGTCGACCAGATCGCCCAGCAACTCATAAAAGTTCTTCCGAAGGTGGCTACGGATCGACGTTTGACTTCGAGAGGATCAGGCCGCCGCAAAGCACTCAAGGAACACACTGCCCTAGTAGCAGCAGCAATCCAAAGAGCCACATCAAAAGTTGACGTCGATCCCAGTGCTGGACTGAGTGAGCTCGCCGAATTGAGCTTCGTGATCGCGATTCGCTGTGCAGAATGCCGCCCAGGTGCACTACTGGACAGCGCAAATCTTTCCGGCCTCACTCCTCTCCGAAGTCATGAAACTTTGCGGTTGTTCGGTGCCGTCATACTCACCCTAGCCGCCGCCATCGGTATCGGCTTCCTCGATGCGCCAGCAGCAGCCACCCCCCTGCTCATCGGCGGGGTCGGATTGGTGTGCTTCTCCGCGGTTTACGGACACACCAATCCACGATCACTTGAACTGCTTGATTCCGTACGGGGCATCCAGCGACCATGAATCCACGGCAGGCAACCTATGAACTGGGGGATGCTGCGGTGGACAATCGTCGGCGCGGCGCTGGGATCGCCGCAACCTTGATGCAGTAGAGAATGTTGTACCGCGCCGGCAGCCCAGCGGTTCAAATTTCCTCGCCCAAGAGATCACAGATGGCCTGCTCCGACCAGTGACCGGCGGCACCGGGGCATGTCGATACGTATGAAGCCACCGCCTCTACGTCCCATGCGCCGGCGGTCAGTAGTCCTGAAGCCAAGAAACGTACGTAGGCGGCGGAAGGCGGAACCCATTCGACGTCCTGCACGCCCCACGGGGCGGTGAAGGTCAGGACCGGCAATTTATCGACCTGACCAGCGCACACAAGGGTCTCGTATCGGCCCTCACCTAGCACTGCGCGGCCCTGTGCGAGCACGTCCACCAGATCAAGGCCTGCGCCCGGTTGCCTGTACATCTCTTGAGCAGCGATGTCATAAAACTGATCGGTAGTCACCAGGTGAGCTCTGGCCAGCACTCGCCCACTCACCTGGGGGTCATAGAAGGCCCTCCCCCCTCCCCACACAGGTGACTCGGTTGCGAAGTACATTGCGCCGGTCAGTTCAACTGGGATGGACCGGGCGGGCATTGCCGGGTTTCGGCACCCTGGGTACTTCCTTGCCGCACCGGGTGGGCGACCACCCTGGATGTACGCGGCAAGTCGATCGAGGTGCATGTTCGAGCCGTAGGACGTGTACCAGACCCGTTCCGGGTATTGGTCGGTCGGCAACGTCGGATCGATGCTGTGTAGGGCCTTCACTCTTACCTGCTCCTGGGAGACGCGCTCAGTCTGCCGAAACGTCGTACCTGATGACATGACGGTCTCCCGGAAGGATCGTGATCATTACTCGTAGGGGCCGGTTGTTCTCGTCGTAGCCGGTGCGCATGTGTACAGCGACAGGGGTGGCGGAGGGCAGAGATAGCTTTTCGACCTCAGCACGAGTCGGCATCCGCACAGTGATCTCGTCCCGATAGCGAGCCTGGACAAGGCCGACGCTGGCCAGCACGCCACCCGGCGCTGACACGTCTTCGGGCAGCATCAACGGCGTGCCTCGGACTAGCTCTTCCGGGAAGTAGGAGTCAGCTAGGGCATACGGGTCGTGATCCACTATGCGCACTCGTTCCCGGACGACAGTCAGCGCCGTCTCAGGATCTAGCTCCAGACGTTCCGCCACTTCGGCTGGTGGGCGCCGGATGGAGACACGAACTTCCTGGCGAGGCTGGCGACCGCTTTCGGCCACGATGCTGGCCCACTGGTCACCGCGATCGTTGGACTGGTGCCGGGTCCGTGACTCCAGCACGGACCAGTCCCAGACGGCCGGTGTCAGGCTGCGACGAACGAAGCTACCCCGCCCCTGACCAGCGATGATGAGCCCTTCTTCAGTCAGGCGTCGCAGAGCAAGGCGGACCGTGTTACGACTCGCTTCGTATCGCTCGACCAACTCGAACTCCGTTGGGAGCTGTTGACCCGGTTCCAGCTCTCCCCGCTCGATCTGTCCTCGCAGGTCATCCGCGATTCGGTGATACCTGGGGCGCTGCTCCCGCACGGTGCCTCCCTGCTAGTTGGCTGACTTGTGCCAACAACATACGCCCTTTGCCTTGACGGTCGTAGCGACTTGAGGCAACACTCAGGGCATCGGTTGTTGGTACAACACCACCAACACCGTTGAGTCGGTCTTTATGCCGGACAGGGCTACTGCGGTTCGCCGTAAGTCCCTGAACTGGATGTTCCTTGACAACTGCATGGGGATCACGCCGCCTCTCCTCGGCCAAGTAGGCGGCCACGCGGAACTCCCGCGTGACGAACAGCGCGATTCGACCTCTCCGCAGCCCTGAGCGGCTGCGGGCCGGTTGCCTCCCCCGTCCGTCCGGCTCCGCACCTAGTGCGCGTGCCGTACGGGCGGGGTGCGGGGAGCCGTGTGGGCTTCAACCTTTCTCAGTCGAGAGGACTGTTCATGGACCGCCTGAAGGCACAGGCCTCGAAAAACCGTGAGGCGGCGCAGGTTCTGCGTGACCGGGGCAAGGACGCTGCCGCTAAGCAGATGGAGGACCGGGCCGACGAGCTGGAGTCGGGCCGGGTTACCGACTGCACCAACGCCGTCAGTGGCCTCATCTCCTGGGCCCTGCGCCGCTGACTTCAGACCTGCTTCATCCATCAACGGCGCGCCCCCGGAGCTGGCACTCCGGGGGCGCTGTCGGGCCGTACACCTGTGAGAGGACACACGACCCAATGAAGACCATCGTTACTGTTCAGGCCGCTGTTACCGCGTTCGCTCCGTTCATGGAGCCCACGGATGCGGAGCTGGATGCCATCGAGCGTGAGGCGCCGCTGATTGAGGCGGAGCTGGAGCTGCTGGACGTGCAGATTGCGCTGCTGGACCGGCCGGCGTCCGCTCTCGGTGCGCGGCGGCTGCGCCGGGCGGCGAACAAGGTGTTGGCCGAGCGGGCGGCGCTCGCCAACCGCGCCACCGGCCCCGCTGAGGCCGCTGGGGAGGTGGCCGGCGGTGCTGTCCTGGCTTCCTGACCTCCCCTCCGGCCCCTGGCTGTGGCTGGCCGGCGCGGTGGCCGCCCTCGCTTTGGCGATGTGGGGTGTGGGGCAGCTGCGCAGGTCGTCGTGGCTGTCCGGCATCGGCCCGCAGGCCGTGGTCGCCCTTGGGGGCGTGGCGGTCAGCGTGCACGGCCTGTGGGGCTTCGCCACCGACACCTGCAACCTGCCGGTACCTCTGGCGGTCGCTTTCATCGCGGTGTTCGATGCCGCGGAGATGACGCTGCTGGTCATGATGTACCGCGCGGCCGACCCCGAGCAGGGGTGGACGCGTGAGCTGCGGCTGATGCACCGCACCGCGTGGATGCTGGTGGCCTTCTCCGCAGCCATGAACGCGGTACACGCCCCGAACTGGTGGGCCCGTCCCGTGCTGGCCGCAGTGCCGGCGCTGGCCGCGTGGCTGATCGAACTCCAGCTGCGCAGCAAGCTGCACCACATCCGCCCCGACCAGGACGACGACACCGCCCGGCCGGGCCCCGCCCGGATGGTGGCGCTGCTGTGGCAGCACGCCTGGGCTGAGCTGTTCGCCCTGCTCGGACTGGACGCCCGCACCTCGTCGTCGGCGATCGCGCGAGCTGCATTGGCGCAGCGGGCTGCGCTGCGTGTCTACCGGCTGCGCCTGGCCCTGGAGGCCGGGAAGGCGCGGAAGGTGCGCCGCTGGCGGCGCAAGGCACAGAAGGCGCTGGATCGGGCCGACGTTGCCGTCGACCGCGAGCAGGCGCTCGCCCTGGCTCGCCGACTGTCCTGTCTGACGGGCGCGGACGCGTTCGCCGCCCTGGACTACCGTCAACCGGCCGCCATCCTGGCCCTGATCGAGAATCTCGCGATCACCCCGGCGGTGGAGCGTGAGCAGGTCTCCACACTGGCCGAGCAGGCGGAGGATGCGCGGCAGCGCGCGGAAGCCGCACGGCACGAGGCCGAGAGTGCGCGGCAGCGCGCGGCCGAGGAACTGGCCGCCGCGCGCACCGAGCTCGAAGAGGTTCGCCGGCAGCAGGCAAGCCTGCTGGAGCAGGGCGACGATGTGGCCGGTCGCGCGGAGGCTGCGCGGCAAGAGGAGCAGGCCGCGCGGCAGCGCGCGGAAGCCGCGCAGCTGGACGAACAGCACGCGCGGCAGCATGCGCAGGAGGTCATCAACGAGGCGCAACAGAAGGTCGACGCCAAGCGGCAGACCCTCGATGCACTCAACGCTCAGGCCGAGCAGGCGCAGGCCAACTACCAGGCCCGGGTGCGCGCGGTGCAGGTGCTGGACGGGCAGATCAACGAGGCCAGGGCCCTGTATGAGCGGCTCTGCGGCGACCTGGCCGCCCTGAACCCGCAAGGCCCGGACGGGGCCATGGTGGGCGGGGAGACGGCGTGGAAGTCGCCCGCAAAGCAGAACGGCTGGGTGTACTACCTGAACGCCCTCAGCGGCCCCGACCCTACTGAGCCGAGCGCTGCGGAGCTGGCGGAGCGGTTCGGGGTGGACCCCGGAAACGCGCGGAACTGGCTGCGGGACTTCCGTGCCGCGCGCGCCGCGCAGCTTGCCGCGCAGCCGCGCGCGCTGAGCACCGCCTGACGCCATGGCCAGCATCCCCACCTACCCGTGGCACCTGGCCCCGGAAAGACTAGCGACCCTGCGACAGCTCCGGGCGCGCGGCTTGCGGCCCGGCGGGCAGGACGTAGCCGCGCAGATCGAACGCCCGCGGCGCCGCCGCGCACCGCTGGTCGCCTACCTCTACCGCATCGACACCGCGAAGCCCGTCCGCCCGATGACGCCCGCGAAGTGGGCGGCCCTGGCCAAGGCCAACGCCGCCCGCCGCATCTGCCCCGAATGCCGACGGGATGCCGGATACGTCATCCCCACTTCGCTCGGCATGTGCGTCACCTGCGCCTACCCCGACGAACAGCGCGCCGCCTGACCCCTGTTGGCAGGCCCGGCCAGCAACCTCCTACAGCCCTGGCCGGGCCCTACTCCCCTTAAGGAGTGCTCACAGCATGACGGAACTCAGCACAGAGCCGGTAGCCGTAGAGGCTCCCGCACCCGCACCGCCCCCGCCCCCACCTGCACCAACGGAGCAAGCTCCGGCCCCGGTTGAGGCCGAGGTGGAGCACACGCCCGGCGGCTGGCCGGTCGTCCCGCTCGCTCTTTCCGGGGCGAACAGCACCGTGGGCATGGTCGCCACCGCGGCCCTGGCCGGCGGCCCGGTCGCCGCGATGGTTGCCGCGACCGGCGCCGTGGTCCTCGGCACCGTCGCCGCCACTCGCAGCCGCAAGGCCAACCCCCGCAAGGAGGCCCGTCGGGCCGCCGCCCGTACCGCCGGCCGGTCCGTCGCCCACAGTGCGGGCCTGCGCCGCAGCGGTGCCGGAGCTCCCAGCAGCCGCGCCGCGGGGCGTTCGTCTGCGGCTCGCAGTGGTCGCTCCGGTGGCCGGTCTGGCAGTGTGCCCGGTCAGCACCGCCGCGGATCCGGCTCGTCTGCCCGGCACGGCAGCACCGCCGCCACGGTCGGGAAGGCCCGCAGCAAGGCTGGTCATGGTGTGTCCAAGCGCGCGGCCGCCGCCCTCGGTAGGGCTGCGGGCCGGGTTGGGCAGGTCAAGGCTCTGCGGTCGGCGGAGCAGGCTGCGGCCGGGTCCCGTGCCGGGCAGCGGGCGCAGACCACCGCCGCACGCCGCGCGGTCGCGGACGCCCGCCGCAACGCCAAGGCCCGCGCAGCAGGCGGCGGCACCGGGAAAGCGTCCCGGGCAGGGCGCCGGGGCGGCCTGGCAGGCCGGATGCTCGGGGCCGCTGTCCGTAAGGCCCGCGCCGCTCGGGACGGGGCGGTCGGCAAGAGCCGTGCGCTGCGGGATGCGCAGGCGGCCGGCACGGTCGCGGCCAAGCGCGCGGCAGTCCGTAAGGCCCCGGCTCGCAGGGAGGCCCGACAGGCGCTGCGCCGGTCCGCGGCCCGCTGTCACGGCCGTCGCCTGCTCGCCGCGCTGCTCGCCCTCCCGGCCGGGCTGCTTGGGCTGGTCACCAGCCCGATCGGCCGCAAGCTCGGCATCCCCGCCCTCGTCCACCCGGGGCGGCGCCTGTACCGGCGGCTGGCCGGTGTCGCTGCCGAGCAGCGGGCCGCGCGGGATGAGTTGATCCGCCAGGAACAGGCCGAGCAGGAAGCTGCCGCCGATGCGGAGGCAGTCAAGGACGGCACCGAGGGCATCGCGGACGGCGTCGAGCGGCCCGCATCCACCGTTCCCACCAGCACGAACACCCCGTCGATCGAGGGAGAGCACGTGTCCGGTTTCCGCTTTGAAGAGGCCGCTTCCGAGATGGAGGAGGCCGCCAACTCCTACGAGCCCGATGGCTGCATGGAGATCCTGGCGATGGTCGAGAGCCTGCCCGCCGCGCTGGCCAGCGTGGCGAACGTGATGAAGATCCTCGCCGAGCGCTCCGACAGTGAGTTCCCGCTGGAGAAGCAGATCGCCGACAACTTCAACGACATCTTCGGCGCCCTGATGAGCGCCGTCGCCGTGGCCGAGGACATGGGCCCGGTGTTCCGCCAGGTCCACGCCCAGGACATCGCCCGGCACGAGGACCCCCGCAACGGCACCGAGGCCGAGAAGGGCTGGAACGTCTGATCATGGCCACCACCGCCACGAAGCAACAGCAGCCCAGTGGCCCGGTGCTGGACTGGGCGGCCGGTCACGGACCCGTGACCGGCGCCCTGTCCGCCACCACCGGAGCCTTCGCCGTCGCCACCACCGGCGCCGCCACCTCCATGCCCCCGGGCTGGGCCCTCGCCGTCGGCGCGGCCGGCGCCCTCGGCCACACCGTGGTCGGCCTGCGCGTGCGCAACGCCGGCCGCACCCTCGCCACCCGCGCCGCCAGTTGGTTGATCGGTGCTGGCTGGACCACCTGGGCCATGACCCACGGCCCTCTGACCTGGGCCGCTCTCGGCTCCCTCGCCACGATGGGTGTGGGCATGGGTGCTGCCGCCCGCTCTAGTGCCCTGTTCGAGGAAGCCCGCGAGGAGGAGGCCATCGCGGCCGAGCAGCGGCAGATCGCTGCCGAGCTGTCCGCCGACCGTCGGGCCATCGCCGCGGAATGGGTCGACCGCATTCAGCGGGTCTGCTCGATCACCGTGCGCGTGGTCGGAGTCGAGCGGTGGGAGACCGGTGCGGGGTACTCCATCGACGCTGAACTCCCGCCCGGCGGCGCCACCTGGAACAGGATTGCTGCCCAATCGGCAGCGTTGTCCGCGGACGCGGGCCTGCCGCACGGCTGCACCGCCACCGCTGGGCCCGGCATCCACCAAGGCCGCGTCATCATCGACGTGACCACCGTCAACGTCCTGGAGCAGGAACGCACCTACCCCAGCGACTACGGGCCCCTCTCCGTACACACGGGCATCCCGTGGGGCTACCGGACCAACGCCGAACAGATCCTCACCTACCTGCGCGAGCAGTGCGCCCTCATCGTCGGCCCGACCGGATCGGGCAAGACCAACATGGTCCACTCGATCCTCGCCGGGTTCGCCCGCGCCGACGACATCCTGACCTGGGTGATCGACCTCAACGCCGGATCCGCGGGCCTGCCCTGGGTGCTCCCCGCCCTCAACGGCGAGATCAGCGCTCCGGACGGCAGGGCGGTCCGGCCTGGTATCGACTGGTTGGCCGGGACGTACGACGAGGCCATGGTCATGCTGGAGGCCGCGGTCAGGGTCGCCAAGCACCGCAAGATGGGCTACCAGGACCTGTTGGCCAAGGCCAATACCGATTTGCTGCCGATTAGCGCGAAGATTCCGCAGATCATGCTGGTCATCGACGAGGGTGCGGAGATCCTTTCCAGCCCGGACCGGCAGGTGCGCAAGCTCGGAGAGAAGATCCTGGAAGTGATCCGGATCGCCCGCGCCATGGGCATCCGCACCGTGCTGACCGCTCTCGGAGCGACCGGCAGCGTGCTGAGCAACCTCATGATCCGCCGGGAGGCCAAGGTCAGGGTTGCCCTGACCGGCGGTGAGACCGAGGGCATGGACCTGTCCAAGATGTTCCCCGGCTCCCGCGGACTGCGCGTCGACCAGGCACCCCACAAGGGCGCCGGGTTCATGGGCACCCCGGAGTCCCCGGCCGCGCTGTTCAAGGCCTGGCGGATCCTTCCCAACCAGATTCGGGAGATCATCGCCGCCACCTCCGACCGGCACCCCACCCTCGACGCCGTGTCCGCCAAGGCCGCCGGGCCCGCCTACGCCCGCCGCTGGGACAGCGACCGCACCGCCTGGATGCGCGAGCAGGCCTCCAGCGACGCCGACACCAACACCACCGGCACGGTGGCGACGGGGCTGAACCTGTCCGCCCTGAACAGCTCGGAGCAGGTTCCCGCCTCGCCGGAAGACGAGATGCTGCGCCGCTTCCGCGAGCAGATCGACGCCCAGTTCGGCACCGCCCCCGAACCGCAGACCCCCACGGGAAGCGACCGGCTACCGGCCCCGGGCGGGCTGAACCTGTCCGCGCTGCGCGGCGAGCAGGACAACCCCGCCCAACAGGCCGCCCTGGCGCTGCTGCTCGCCGCCGGCCGTGAAGGCACCGGAGCATCCGCGATCGCCCGCGCGCTCGCCGACGAGCACGGCACATCCCGTCAGACGGTCGTCGGATGGCTGCGGGACTGGGTCAAGGACGGCACCGCTGTCCGCGTCGGGGAGGGCACCAAGGCCCGTTACGTCCACCGCCAGCACGCCCCCGAACAGCCTCCCGAGAGCTGATCACTTGTCGCTTGTCGCGCCCCAAAACACAAGCCGCTCTCACGGGTCTGAGAGGCCCTGAAACGGCTTGTGACCTGCAAGGCGACAAGCGACAAGACAAGACAAGCGACAAGCCACACGACAAGCACGCGACAAGCACCACCACCCATCCGAGGGGGCCCGCACCACCTGTTGGTGCGGGCCCGCGGCTCACCCA
The DNA here is from genome assembly GCF_029813805.1 of Streptomyces sp. DH10. Taxonomy (NCBI): domain Bacteria; kingdom Bacillati; phylum Actinomycetota; class Actinomycetes; order Kitasatosporales; family Streptomycetaceae; genus Streptomyces; species Streptomyces sp. DH10. The sequence continues at coordinate 233,878 of NZ_JARVKU010000003.1, read as the reverse complement.
AGGAGCCTGCGAAATGGACCACCGCACCCCGCCGGGCAACATCGCCCCGCACATTCCCGCCGACGCCTACCGCCGCGCCGAAGCCACCGGACAGCCGGTTGTCATCGTCGTCCGCGACCCCGCCCCGACCGGCATCCCGTGGCGGCGCTTACTGATCCCGTTCGCCATTGCCGGTGCCACCGCGGCCGGCGGCTGGGGACTGGTTGCCGCCCTGTGCCTCCTGCTCGACGCCGCGGCCCACACCGCCACCGTCATCGCCGGAGTCGCCGGACCCATCGGCATCGGCGGCATCACCCTGCGCCTGGCCCGCAGCAAGACCTAGCTATGCCAAGGGCGGCCCCCACTCCGCCAAGAACCGGGGCCGCCCTTGTCCACCTGCCAAGCACTTGACCTGTGGAGGTCTCCCAGCATGACGCAATGTGCCATCTTCCGGCGAGTGCACGGCCGACGGCCGCGCTTACTGGACCTGTACTGCTGCCAGGGCGGCGCCGGCAAGGGCTACGGCGACGCCGGGTTCGACGTGACCGGCGTCGACAAAGACCCGCAGCCCCGCTACCCGTTCCGGTTCGTGCAGGCGGACGCGATCGCGTTCGTCCTGGAGCACGGCTCGGAGTTCGACTTCATCCATGCCTCCCCGCCCTGCCAGCACGACACCGAATGCCAGCGCATCCAAGGCAACGATCACCCCGACCTGATCGCCCCAACCCGCGCGGCGCTGGAGACGACCGGCCGTCCGTGGGTGCTGGAGAACGTGCGGGGCGCGGTGCCTAAGCTCCGCGCTCCGGTGATGCTGTGCGGGCAGATGTTCCGGCTGGCCAACTACCGGCACCGGTACTTCGAGACCGGCGGCGGCTTCACCCTCACCCAACCCGATCACCCGGCCCATCTGGTGCCACAGGCCAAGATGGGCCGCCCCGTCCCGCCCGGGCACTACGGACAGTTCGTCGGCAACTTCTCCGGCGTCGACCTCGCCCGTCGCGTGATGGGTGTGCCGTGGATGAACCGCGACGGCATCCGCGAGTGCATCCCCCCGGCCTACACCGAGCACATCGGCCACGCCGCACTCGATCGGCTCGCCCCCATGCTGGGGGTGGCGGCATGAGCAGCATCATGTCCGCCGATCTGGCCTGCCTCCCCCGGCTTGCCTCCGCGCTCACCGCGGCGGAACGCGGCTGGCCCGTCATCCCGCTGATCCCGCATGCCAAGCGCCCGGCAGGGCATGCCGAACGGGACTGCCCCGGCACGGGCCGCTGCGCCAGCGGACACCGCACCCCCGAACAGCGCGCCACCACCAACCCCGGACTGATCCACACCACGTGGGCCACGCGCCCGTACAACGTGGGGATTGCGACCGGCCCGGCCGGTCTGCTCGTGGTCGACCTGGACGTGTGCAAGCCCGAAGAGCCGAAAGGGGCGCCTGACGGCGCGACTTCCCTTGCGGCGCTCTGCGAGCGCACCGGCCAGACCGTCCCCGCCACCTACCGGGTGCGGACCGCGCGAGGAGGCGAGCACCTGTATCTCACCGCCCCGCCCGGGGTGCGGTTGAAGTGCAGCGCGAACCGGCTCGGGCCGCACATCGACACCCGCGCATGGGGCGGATACGTCGTCGCCCCCGGCAGCACCACCCCCGACGGGGCCTACGAGGTGACCGACGATGCGCCGGTCGCGCCGCTCCCGGAGTGGCTCGCCGTGCTGCTAACCGAGCCCCGCAAGCCCACCGTGGTGGACCTTGCCCCGCTGCGGGACGGCACCAAGGCCGCCCGGGCCGCCCTGGAACGGGAGTGCGCGGTTATCGCCGGGACGAGCGAGGGCGGGCCGAACGGCCGCAACAACACCCTGCACAGAAGCGCCTGCAAGGTGGCGCGGTTCGTCGCGTGGGGCGACCTCCCCCGGGATGCGGCGGAGCAGGCAATCCAGGCGGCGGGGGAGGCCAGCGGACTGCCGTCGGCCGAGTGCCGCACCACCATCCGCAGCGCCATGGACTGGGTCATCGCCCACGCCACCCCACGGCAGGCAGCCTCATGACCGCCCCCGACTCCCCCCGCCTGGATTGCCCCACATCCCGCCCCACCGGGCCGAACGCCGCTCCACAGCCTGTGGACCGCGCGGCCGGGGGCGAGCCGAAAGGCGCCGCCCGCAAGGGCGTCGTCACTGGTCTTGGTCGCTCGAACCGCTCCCCGGCCCGGCCGGGAGCAGACCCGACGCCGGACGAACCTGGTATCCGGATCTTCGCCCCACCGGTCTACCGCCACCACTACGACGGGGCCCGCTGGTCCACCCGGCCCGGCGCCCTGCCCACCGCCGCCTACGCCTGCACCTGCGGACTGACAGCCACCGCCACTGGCCCGGACGCCGTGGCCGCACTGGTCGCCGAGTACGAGGCCCACAAGTCCGCCTGCACCGGGGCGCCCGCCGCGCCCACCGAAGGGAGGAACGCCGCATGACCCCCATCAACGCCATCGACGGCGCCGCGCTGCTCGACGAGGTGGAAGCCTTCCACCGGCGCTTCAACGTCTTCCCCACCGAACACGCCTACGTCGCCGTCACGTTGTGGGACGCCCACGCCCACCTCATCGACGCACTCGACGGCACCGCCCGCATCGCGTTCCTGAGCCCCGAACCCGGATCCGGGAAGTCCCGCGCGCTGGAGATCATCGAAACGCTCACCCCGCGCTCCGCGACCACCGTCAACGCCTCCGCCAACGCCCTGTTCCGACTCGTGGCGGCGGATGCTGGAACACCTACGCTGCTGTTCGACGAGATCGACACCGTTTTCGGGCCCAAGGCCGGCGGGAACGAAGAGGTCCGCGGCTTCCTCAACTCCGGCTACCGGCGCGGCGCCAAGTCCCTGCGCTGCGTCGGAGAAGGCTCCGAGCAGAAGGCAGGGTTCTTCCCGTCGTTCTGCGCGGTCGCCATGGCCGGACTCGGCTCGCTGCCCGACACGATCCTGACCAGGTCGGTCATCATCCGCATGCGTAAGAAGGCGCCCAACGAAAAGTGTGAGCCCTACCGGCGCCGCATCCACGAGAAGCAGGGCCACATCCTGCGTGACCGGCTCGCAGAGTGGACCGCCACCATCCACGACGAGATCGCCGCCGCGTGGCCGGAGATGCCCGAGGGCGTAACCGACCGGCCGGCGGACGTGTGGGAACCACTGCTCGCAGTCGCGGACGCGGCCGGCGGACACTGGCCCGAGCGGGCGCGCGCCGCGTGTGTCGCGCTCATCAAGGCCGCATCCGAGGGTGACCAGGCCTCCCTCGGCGTCAAGCTCCTCACAGACCTTCGGGACCGCGTGTTCTGCGGCGTGGACCGCATGCCCACCGCCGCCATCCTGGAAGTCCTCCTCCAGCTCGATGACGCTCCCTGGTCCGACATGAGCGAGGACGGACAGAGCAGCAAGCCGCTCACCGCGCGCGCCCTGTCCAAGCTCCTGAGCCAGTACGTGCGCCCCGACAACACCCCGATCAAGCCGCGCGGAATCCGGGTCGGCAGCACGACCCCGAAGGGCTACTACGCCGAGGACCTCAGCGACGCCTGGGCCCGATACTGCCCCCCGGGCCCCCGAGAATCCGCAACATCCGCAACACCCGCAACACCGCAGGTCAACGGGGGTGAATCTGTGGCGGAAGACCCTTCCGGCAGCCGCCACATGCACGCGGAAACCGACACACGCCAGCTCCGCATCGCTGGCTGACCAGCCGTTCCCCGACCATGCCGCCGCGCAGCACGCGTGGCTGCATCTATCCGCAACACAACCGGCATCCGCCACAGATTCCAGCCGCTGACCAGCAATGTTGCGGCGTGGCGGATGTTGCGGGTTCCCCAGAAGAGAGACAGAGACAAGGAGTGCACCTTGGCCCGCCCCCAGATGCTCAAGCTCCCCGAAGTCCTCACTGAGATCGGCATGAGCCGCGCCGCCTTCTACCGCATGCGTGCCCGTGGACAGGCGCCGCGACTCGTGAAGCTGCCCAACGGTCACCTGCGCGTCCGCCGCAACGACCTGGACGACTGGCTCAACAACCTGGACTCCCCCGCCTATTGATTACTCCGACTGACCAACCCACCCACGGGGCCCGGCTCATACCGGGCCCCGTTCGCAGGAAGGCCCCCGATGGGGAAGACGTACGACGTTCGAATCTGGTCCGTTCGGCAACGGAAGGACCGAGGACAGACCTCCGCGGAACTGCGCTGGAAAACGGGTGAGACTCCGCACTCTCAGACGTTCCGCACCAAGACGCTGGCCGAGGGCCGACGTGCTGAGCTGCTGCGGGCGGCACACGCCGGCGAGCCGTTCGACGAGTCCACCGGGGTACCGCTCTCTGAGTTGCGACAGCGCAACGACGTGAGTTGGTACCAGCACGCCCGCGAGTACATCGAGATGAAGTGGCAGCACTCCCCCGGCTCGACTCGCCGGACACTCGCGGAAGCCATGGCCACTGTGACGCCGGCTCTCGTCAAGGACACCAAGGGCATGGCCGACGCCACGACGGTTCGAACGGCTCTCTATAGCTGGGCATTCAACGTGAGCCGCCGTGACCAGGACCCGCCCGACGATGTAGCCGCCGTGCTGGCGTGGTTCGAGCGGAAGTCCCTGCCCACGTCCGCGCTGGCCGACCGCATGCAGGTACGCGCCGCCCTGGACGCCCTGACCAGGAAGCTAGACGGCACCACGGCGGCGGCGTCGACCATCCGCCGGAAGCGGGCCATCTTCCACAACTCACTCGGCTACGCCGTTGAGGCCGGACGCCTGACGGATAACCCCCTGCCACAGGTGCAGTGGAAGGCTCCGGAGCAGGTAGCTGAGGAACTGGACCCCGCTTCAGTGCCAGAGCCCCGGCAGGCTCTCGCCCTGCTCAATGCCGTGCGTACACAGAGCCCCCGCGGCCGGCGCTTGGTCGCGTTCTTCGGCTGCATGTACTACGCGGCAGCACGGCCGGCGGAAGTCATCGGTCTCCGTCTCCAGGACTGCGACCTGCCCCGCCGGGGATGGGGCACTCTGCGACTGCGGGAGACCCGTCCTCGCTCGGGGTCAGCCTGGACTGACAGCGGCGAGGCTCACGACCGGCGAGGGCTCAAGCACCGGCCCCGGAAAGCAGTCCGCACCGTGCCGATCCCGCCCGATCTCGTGAACCTGCTCCGGTGGCACGTCACGGCGTACGGCGTCGCCCCTGACGGGCGGCTGTTCCGGACACAACGCGGCGGACTCATCCAGGACACCGGATACGGCGAGGTGTGGGCGGAAGCCCGTGCGCGTGCGCTCACGCCCGCCCAGTGCGCGTCGCTGCTGGCGAAGCGTCCATATGATCTTCGCCACGCCGCCGTGTCCACGTGGCTCAGCTCCGGGGTGGAACCACAGGAGGTGGCCGCACGGGCCGGCCACAGTGTGGCCGTGTTGTTCCGGGTGTACGCGAAGTGCCTGGACGGCGGCGCCGCCACGGCGAACGCCCGAATCGAGCGGGCGCTGAAGAACGGCAGCTAGGACGCCCGGAAGCTGCCCCACGCCTGCCCCACACGCACTGGTCAGCACCCGAATCAGGGTGAGACACACTGGGAAAAAGCACCCATAACGATCAGTTCGGGCCCGTCAACGCCAAAAGGGCCTGCGATCAGCATTGCTGCTGGTCACAGACCCTTTCGGTCTTGTGGCGGCGCCAGGATTCGAACCTGGGAAGGCTGAGCCGGCAGATTTACAGTCTGCTCCCTTTGGCCGCTCGGGCACACCGCCGGGGTTGCTGCCCGTCGAACCGCCTTTCCGGCGGCGCTCCGTGGCAACGACGTAAACAATACCTGATGTGGAGGGGTGCTTCGCCACCCGATTGATCGGCGCTCGGAGGGCGGGGGGTGGCTAGGCTTGTGCGGATGCGGCCCGGGATCTGAACAGGCCCGGCGGCCGCCCACGTACGCCGGTACGCACGATACGCACCCCGATACAAGGAGCCACAGGACATGGCCGACTCCAGTTTCGACATCGTCTCGAAGGTCGAGCGGCAGGAGGTCGACAACGCACTGAATCAGGCCGCCAAGGAGATCTCGCAGCGCTACGACTTCAAGGGCGTGGGTGCCTCGATCTCGTGGTCCGGTGAGCAGATCCTCATGGAGGCGAACTCCGAGGACCGGGTGAAGGCCATCCTCGACGTCTTCCAGTCCAAGCTGATCAAGCGCGGCATCTCGCTGAAGGCTCTGGACGCGGGCGAGCCGCAGCTCTCCGGCAAGGAGTACAAGATCTTCGCGTCGATCAAGGAGGGCATCTCCCAGGAGAACGCGAAGAAGGTTGCGAAGACCATCCGCGACGAGGGCCCCAAGGGCGTGAAGGCGCAGGTGCAGGGCGAGGAGCTGCGGGTCAGCTCCAAGAGCCGTGACGATCTTCAGGCCGTCATCACCCTGCTGAAGGGCAAGGACTTCGACTTCGCCATGCAGTTCGTGAACTACCGGTAGGTCCGGTCGGGGCCTCGGGGCTCCCGGTCTGCACGGGCTGGCTCCCGGTCTGCATGGTTACGAGGAAGGGTGGGCACCTGCTGGGTGCCCACCCTTCTCGCATGCAGGCCGCGGTCGATGGGCGCGTCCCGGGCGCGGGCGGTGTGCGTGCCGGGCACGGCGTGGGCCGTGGGCGCCGGCCAGTCGTGGCGCGTGCTCACGGGCGGTGGGCGCCGACCCGTACTGGGGCTGTGCGGGGCGGTGGGCGTATGCCGGCCGCGCGTCGCGCGCGGTCAGCTGCGTGAGTTGCCGAACAGGAGGCGGTAGGCGATCAGGAGGACGAGCGATCCGCCGATCGCCGCACCCCAGGTCGCGCCGTCGTAGAAGTTCTGGGTGATCGGGTGGTCCATCCAGCGGGCCGATATCCAGCCGCCGATGAAGGCTCCCGCGATGCCTATCAGAGTCGTGCCGATGAGGCCGCCCGGGTCGCGCCCCGGCAGCAGGAACTTCGCGATGGCTCCGGCCAACAGTCCCAGGAGGATCCAGCTGATGATGGTCATGCCGTGAACCTGCCCTTTCGCGCTGTGCCCGCACTGCCCGGCCATGTGATCTTGCTCCCGGCGGGCCGTGCTCGTGCGTCGTACGCCGGTGTTCCGCGTGCGGCGTCCTTGCCGGGCGCGTTCACACCGTCTTGGTGCGGAGGACGCCCTGACGGCATCCGCCGGTTGCACTGATCAGTAGGGTGCGGTGCATGACAGCCTCCGCTTCCGGACTGCGCCGCACCCTCGGCGTCGGGGACGCCGTCGTCGTCGGACTCGGCTCGATGGTGGGAGCCGGGATCTTCGCCGCCCTCGCGCCCGCGGCGCACGCGGCCGGCTCCGGACTGCTCCTCGGGCTCGCCGTCGCCGCCGTGGTCGCGTACTGCAACGCCATGTCGTCAGCTCGCCTCGCCGCCCTGTATCCGGCCTCGGGCGGTACGTACGTGTACGGGCGTGAGCGGCTCGGGGAGTTCTGGGGGTATCTCGCGGGCTGGTCGTTCGTGGTCGGGAAGACGGCCTCCTGTGCTGCGATGGCGCTCACCGTGGGCACGTACGTCTGGCCGGGGCAGGCGCACGCGGTGGCGGTCGCGGCCGTGGTGGCGCTGACGGCGGTGAACTACGGCGGTGTCCAGAAGTCCGCGTGGCTGACGCGGGTGATCGTGGCGGTGGTCCTGGCTGTCCTCGCTGCTGTGGTGGTCGTGTGTCTGGTGTCCGGCGAGGCGGATGCCGGGCGGCTGGACATCGGGGCCTCGGACGGTGCGGGCGGCGTGCTTCAGGCGGCCGGTCTACTGTTCTTCGCGTTCGCCGGGTACGCCCGGATCGCGACCCTCGGTGAGGAGGTGCGGGACCCGGCGCGCACCATTCCGCGCGCGATCCCGCTGGCGCTGGGCATCGCGCTGGTGGTGTACGCGGGTGTGGCGGTGGCTGTGCTTTCGGTGCTGGGGTCGGACGGTCTCGGGGACGCGACGGCGCCGCTGGCCGACGCTGTTCGGGCGGCCGGGATGCCCTGGCTCGTGCCGGTGGTGCGGATCGGTGCGGCCGTCGCCGCACTGGGGTCACTGCTCGCCCTGATCCTCGGCGTCTCGCGGACGACTCTGGCCATGGCCCGGGACCGGCATCTGCCGGGCGCGCTGGCGGCCGTGCATCCGCGTTTCCAGGTGCCGCACCGGGCGGAGCTGGCCGTGGGTGCGGTGGTCGCCGTCCTGGCCGCCACGGTGGACGTCCGGGGCGCGATCGGGTTCTCCTCCTTCGGGGTGCTGGCGTACTACGCCGTGGCCAACGCGTCGGCCTGGACGCTGGATTCTGCGCCCACGGCACGGGTGGTGCCGGTGGTCGGGCTGGTCGGGTGCGCAGTGCTGGCGTTCTCGCTGCCGTGGGTTTCGGTGGTCGTGGGCGCGGGTGTGCTGGTGGTGGGTGTCGTTGCGTACGGAGTGCGGCGGGTGGTGCGGGCGAGGGCCGGGAGGGCGTAGGACTGCCCTGTTTGCCGTGGCCATGGCCTCATGGCTGCTGTCTAGGCCCGCTTCGGTTGCTGCCGGTCAGAGGTCTCGGTCCGGGTCGGAGGGCTCAGGACGTGAAGTCCGACTGCGTGGGCAGGTGTTGTGGGCCTTGCCCCTCGGTCGTGTCTGCAACTGCTCGATCGCGGTCATGGGTTCATGATGCAGGCCGCTACTGACAGCCGGGCGGGCCTGTGGATAACCCCGGGCCTGTGGACACCGGGCCGCGTTGCCCTGGGTCAGCGCACCGCGAACGGCTCGTTCGTCCGCACGATGTCGCGGCCCAGCGGGAGCAGCGAGACCGGGATGAGCTTGAAGTTGGCGACGCCGAGCGGGATGCCGATGATCGTGACGCACAGCGCGATGCCGGTGACGATGTGGCCGAGGGTCAGCCACCAGCCCGCGAGTACGAGCCACAGCACGTTTCCGAGGCAGGACGGCGCGCCCGCGTCACGGCGCTCGACCGTCGTGTACCCGAAGGGCCACAGCGCGTAGACGCCGATGCGGAAGGCCGCGACGCCGAACGGGATGCCGATGATGGTGATGCAGAGGAGCAGGCCCGCGAGCATGTAGGCGAGGAACAGCCAGAAGCCGCTGAAGACGAGCCATATGACGTTCAGGATGGTCTTCATTGATTTCCACCTGCCATCTTCTCGAGCCGGGCGATGCGGTCCGCCATCGGCGGGTGTGTGGAGAACATCTTCGAAAGGCCCTGGCCGGGCCGGAACGGGTTCGCGATCATCATGTGGCTGGCGGTCTCGATGCGGGGCTCGGGGGGGAGCGGCAGCTGCTTGGTGCCGAGTTCGAGCTTGCGCAGGGCGCTGGCCAGGGCGAGCGGGTCGCCGGTGAGCTGGGCGCCGGAGGCGTCCGCCTGGTACTCCCGGGAGCGGCTGACGGCCAGTTGGATGAGGGAGGCGGCCAGCGGGCCCAGGATCATGATCAGCAACATGCCGAGCAGGCCGGGGCCGTCGTCGTCGTCCGAGCGCCCGATCGGGATCAGCCAGGCGAAGTTGACCAGGAACATGATCACGGAGGCGAGCGCGCCGGCGACTGACGAGATGAGGATGTCGCGGTTGTAGACATGGCTGAGCTCGTGGCCGATGACGCCGCGCAGCTCGCGCTCGTCCAGGAGGCGCAGGATCCCGTCGGTGCAGCACACGGCGGCGTTGCGCGGGTTGCGGCCCGTGGCGAAGGCGTTGGGCGCCTCCGTCGGGGAGATGTACAGGCGCGGCATGGGCTGGCGGGCCTGTGTGGAGAGCTCGCGGACCATGCGGTAGAGCCCCGGGGCCTCGAACTCGCTCACCGGGCGGGCGCGCATCGCGCGGAGGGCCAGCTTGTCGCTGTTCCAGTACGCGTACGCGTTGGTGGCCAGCGCTACCAGGACGGCGATGACGAGCCCCATGCGGCCGAAGAAGCTGCCGATGACGATGATGAGTGCGGACAGTCCTCCGAGGAGGACTGCTGTCCTGAGCCCGTTGTGCCGGCGGTGCACGGTACGCCCTCCAAGTGGTGCGGCAGGGGGACCCTTGCTTGCTGATCTGCGGTGCCACTGGTGCCGTGATGTCACGTCCAGTGGACCTTCCCGTACTGGTCAACGCCAGGCGGGAGGCACTAGTTCCCTTGTGCGCGCGGCGGGGGGTGTGGACCGTCCGGGTGAACGGCGCCGGGAAAGCGGCACGCGCGCGTGGAGGGCCGGGTGCCCCACGCGCGCGTACCGAATGCGCCTGATGTTCAGAAGAGGGCTGTGTCGGTGAAGCGCAGGACCAACTGGGGTGCGCCGGACAGGGCGATGCCGAGGACGCCGGTCAGCGCGATAGCGGCCGTGAGCGGGGCGGGGACGCGGTGTTTTTCGGGTTCGCCTTCGGGAGCGCGGAAGAGCAGGGCCGTCCACTGGAGGTAGTAGAACAGCGCGATGACGACGTTGACGGCCATGATCACGGCCAGCCAGCCGAGGCCGGCGTCGACGGCCGCCGAGAAGACGGTGACCTTGGCGAAGAGGCCGATGATGCCCGGCGGCAGCCCGGCGAGGCAGAGCAGGAAGAACGCCAGGAGCAGCGCGGACAGCGGGCTGGACGCGTACAGGCCGCGGTAGTCGGAGACACGGTTGAGGGACTTCGTCCGGCCGACGAGGGCGGCCACGGCGAAGGCGCCGAGGTTCACCGCGCCGTACATCAGGGCGTAGGCGACGGTGGAGCCGATCGACTTCTCGGCGTCGCCGGAGTACGCGGCGGCCGCGATCGGGACCAGGAGGTAGCCGGCCTGGCCGACGGACGACCAGGCGAGCAGGCGTACCGCGCTGTACGCGCGCGTGGCCTGCTGGCGCAGGGCGCCGACGTTGCCCACGGTCATGGTGAGCGCGGCGAGGACCGCCAGGGCCGGGCCCCAGACGTCGGCGTACGAGGGGAGGGCGACGACCGTGACGAGGATGAGGCCGCTGAAGCCGACCGCCTTGCCGATGACCGACAGGTAGGCGGCGATGGGCAGGGGCGCCCCCACGTAGGTGTCGGGCACCCAGAAGTGGAAGGGCACGGCGGCCGTCTTGAAGGCGAAGCCGACGAGGGTGAGGACGACGCCGGTCTGGGCGAGCGTGTGGAGCTGCCCGTCGACGTCCTGGATGCGGTCGGCGACCTGGGTGAGGTAAAGGGTGCCCGTGGAGGCGTACAGGAAGCTGATGCCCATGAGGCTGACCGCGGTCGCGGTGACCGAGGACAGGAAGAACTTCAGGGCCGCTTCGGAGGACTTCCGGTCGCCGTACCTGAGGCCGACCAGCGCGAAGGCGGGCAGGGAGGCGACCTCGAGGGCGACGATCAGTGTCGCGAGGTCGCGGGAGGCGGGCAGGAGGGCTGCTCCGGCCGCGGAGGACAGCAGGAGGAACCAGTACTCCCCTTCGGGAAGCTCCTTGCGGGCGTCCTTCAGGGCGGTGACCGACAGGAGGGCGGCGAGGAGGGCGCCGCCGAGGACCAGGAACTGGATGACCAGGGTGAAGCGGTCGGCCGTGTAGCTGCACACGGTGGCGTCGCCGGTCAGGCAGAAGGTGCTGCGGTCGCCGTCCAGGAGGGGCAGCAGCATCAGCGTGGCGGCGGCCAGGCCGGCCACGGACGTCCAGCCGAACAGCGTCTTCCGGTTCTCGGTGACGAACAGGTCGGCGACGAGGACGGCGAGGCCGACGACCGCCGCGATGGTGGGCGGTGCGATCGCGAGCCAGTCGACCGACTGGACCAGCGACGCGGCCAGGGGCTGGGCCGGGGAGCTCATCGGGTGCCTCCTGCGAGGAGCTGCTGGACGGCCGGGTCGCTCAGGCCCAGGAGAGCCTTGGGCCACAGGCCCGCGACGACGGTGAGGACGACGAGCGGGGTCCAGGCCGCGAACTCGTAACTGCGGACGTCGGTGAGCGTGGGGGCGTCCGGGGGCAGGGCACCCATGCAGACGCGGCGGACCACGATCAGCAGGTACGCGGCCGTCAGCAGCGTGCCGAACGCGCCGATCGCCATGAAGGTGAGGAAGGCGGGACGGCTGAGGCCTGCCGCCGGCTGGAACGCGCCGAACAGGGCCAGCATCTCGCCCCAGAACCCGGCCAGGCCCGGCAGACCGAGCGAGGCGACCGCGGCGAAGGCGAGCAGGCCGCCGAGGCGCGGGGCCTTGCCGTAGAGCGCGGCTCCGGTCTCCTTGGCGAGGGTGTCGAGGTCGGTGGTGCCGGTGCGGTCCTTGAGCGCGCCGACCAGGAAGAAGAGCAGGCCGGTGATGAGGCCGTGCGCGATGTTGGCGAACAGGGCGCCGTTCACGCCGGTCGGGGTCATGGTGGCGATGCCGAGCAGGACGAAGCCCATGTGGCCGACGGACGAGTAGGCGATGAGGCGTTTGAGGTCGCCCTTCGCGCCCTGCTTGGCGAGAGCCAGGCAGGCCAGGGATCCGTAGATGATGCCGACGACGGCGAGCGCTGCGAGGTAGGGCGCGAACGTGCGGAAGCCGTCCGGCGCGACGGGGAGGATGATCCGGACGAACCCGTACGTACCCATCTTCAGCAGGACACCGGCCAGCAGGACCGAGCCGACGGTCGGCGCGGCGGTGTGGGCGTCGGGCAGCCAGCTGTGCAGCGGCCACATCGGCGTCTTGACCGCGAGGCCGATCCCGATCGCCAGAACGGCGATGACCTGCACAGATGTGGTCAGCGACCGGCCGTTGTCAGTGGCGAGTGCCATCATGTCGAACGTGCCCGCCTTGATCCCGATCAGGAGCAGGCCGAGCAGCATGACCACGGAGCCGAGCAGTGTGTAGAGGATGAACCGCCACGCGGCCTGGCTCCGGCCCTCGCCGCCCCAGCGGGCGATGAGGAAGTACATCGGGATGAGGACCATCTCGAAGGCGAGGAAGAACAGCAGCAGGTCGAGGACGGCGAAGGTCGCGAGCGTGCCGGACTCGAGGACGAGCAGCAGCGCGACGAAGGCCTTCGGGGTCGGCCCCGCGGGCATCTTGAAGTACGAGTAGATCGCGCAGAGGAAGGTCAGCAGCGCGGTCAGGACCAGAAGGGGGAGGGAGATGCCGTCGATGCCGAGGTGGATGCGTACGTCGAGTGCGGGGATCCAGCTGATGTCCGTGCTGGCCTGCATCTTCGACGTCTGGTCGTGGTCGAAGCCGAGCGCGAGGACGATCGCCGCGATGAGGACCGCGCCGGTGACGGTGACGCCGTGCCGGAGCACGGCCTGCTCGGGTGACTTCCCCTTCAGTCCGGGCGGGGCCGGCAGGAGAGCCGCGGCGGCGCCCAGGAGCGGCCCGACGACGACGAACGCCAGAAGGAACTGCATCACGGACTCGTTGATATCGATCACGCCTGCTCACGCTCCCGTGGCGACGAGGACGACGGCGACCGCGAGGACGACGGTGCCGGCGAGCAGCGCGCTCACATAGGTCTGGACGTTGCCGGTCTGGGCGCGCCGTACGGCGGCACCGAGCCAGCGGGGCAGCGCACCCGCGCCGCGTACGTAGGTCTCGACGACCTCCCGGTCGAGGAACCGGACGAGGCTCGCCCCGGCCTGGACCGGCCGGACGAAGAGTGCCCTGTACACGGCGTCCATGTGGAAGCCGGCGGCCGCGTGGCGGTGCAGCGGGCCGAGCAGGAGCCGTCCGGGGTCGGCGGGGTCGGGCGCGTAGGCGATGTCGCCGTAGGCCGGCTTGTGGGTGGCGATGGCCTCCGCCTCGACCTGGGCGGCGTCGCCCTCGGGGTGGGCCGCGACCGCGCCCAGCGGGACGCGTGCGGTGAGAGCGGTGGTGTGCCGCCAGGCGCCGTAGGTGACGATGCCGCCGACCAGGGCCACGCCCGTGCCGAGCACGGAGGTGGTGAGGGTCGGGCTGAGGTCGCGGCCGTCGAACCAGTCGGGCAGCAGGCGGAACGCGAATCCGCCGAGGGCCAGGGACGGGGCGGCGAGCACCCACAGCACGACGGTCATCGTCAGCGGCTGCCTGCCGTGGTCGGGGGCTTCGGCGCCCCGGCCGCGGAAGGCCAGCAGCCACAGGCGCATCGCGTAGGCGGCGGTGAGCACGGCCGTGAGCAGGCCTGCGACGAGGACGATCCAGCCCGCGGCGGCGGGGGCGTGCTCGGTGTGTCCGGTGACGACGTGTTCGGCGACGCCGAGGACGGCCTCCTTGGAGAAGAAGCCGCTGAACGGCGGGATCGCGGCGAGCGCGAGGAGCGCCACAGTCATCGTCCAGTAGGCGTCGGGGATGCGGTCGCGCAGGTTGCGCATGCGGGACATCGCGGCGAGCGAGTTGGTGCCGGCGGCGTGGATGATCACGCCGGCCGCGAGGAACAGCAGCGCCTTGAAGGCGCCGTGGGACAGGAGGTGGAAGACGGCGGCTCCGCGGTCGCCGACGGCGAGGGCACCCGACATGTAGCCGAGCTGACCGATCGTCGAGTAGGCGAGGACGCGCTTGATGTCGTCCTGGGCGAGCGCGGCGAGCGCCGAGCCGGCCATCGTGACGGCGGCCATGACGGCCAGGACGACCATCGCGGCCTGGGAGGCCTCGAACAGCGGCAGGAGACGGGCGATGAAGTAGACACCGGCGGCGACCATCGTCGCGGCGTGGATCAGCGCGGAGACGGGGGTCGGGCCCGCCATCGCGTCGGGGAGCCAGGTGTGCAGCGGGAACTGCGCGGACTTGCCCGCCACGCCCGCGAGGAGGAGCAGGGCGATCAGCGTCGGGTGGTCGAGTCCGCCGTTCGCGACAGCACCCAGGACCCGGGTGATGCGGAACGAACCGACGTCGGTGGCCAGGGCGAACAGGCCGATGAGGAAGGGGACGTCGCCGAGCTTGGTGACCAGGAAGGCCTTGAGGGAGGCGGCGCGGGCCTCCGGGGTCTCCCAGTAGTGGCCGACCAGGAAGTAGGAGCAGATGCCCATGACTTCCCAGCCGACCAGCAGCACGATCAGGTCGCCGGAGTAGACGACCAGGAGCATCGCGGAGGTGAACAGGGAGACGAGGGCGGCATACGAGGCGTAGCGCGGATCGTCGCGCAGGTAGCCCGTCGAGTAGATCTGCACACAGGAGGCGACCAGGCCGACGAGGACGGCGACAAGGGCGGCGAAGCCGTCGATGTGCAGGGCGAGTTCGATCGGGACGGAGCCGGTGGGGGTGAGTTCCGTGGCCGCGTTGACGGCCGCGTCGCCGCCCTGGCGCACGGCGACCAGCGCGGCGAGCACCAGGGAGGTGAGCGTCGGCAGGACGGCGAGCGGGCGGACGAAGCCGGGTGCCGTGCGGCCCAGGAGCAGGCCGGCGACGGCACCGAGGAACGGAAGGAGGGGGACGAGGACGGCGAGGGTGGTCGTGGTCACGCGGTGGCCTCAGCCTTCTGGGCCTCGCCGGACTGCTCGGCCGTAAGGGCGTCGTGGTCGGTGCCGTCGGGGTCGTGCCGTTCGGCGGTGTCGCGGAGCTTGTCGATGTCCGCGGTGCCGCGGTTGCGGTGGACGGCGAGGACGATGGCCAGGCCGATGCCGATCTCGGCCGCGGCGATGGCGATGGTGAACAGAGTGAGGGCCTGGCCGGAGTGCAGGGTCTCCTCGGCGGTCTTGCTGAGCCAGACGTCGAAGGCGACCAGGTTGAGGTTGACGGCGTTGAGCATCAGCTCGACCGACATCAGGACCAGGATCGCGTTGCGGCGGGCGAGGACGCCGTACAGGCCCGTGCAGAAGAGGAGGGCGGAGAGGACGGCGGGGTAGGCGAGGTGCATCAGCGGGTCTCTTCCTTCTCGCTCCGGTCCGGCTCGCTCCGGTCCGGCTCGCTCGGGGCGGCCGGGATGTCCTCGGCCGCGGGCGCCGCGGCGGCCTTCGCCTTGCGGGACAGGACGATCGCGCCCACGAGGGCGGCGAGGAGGAGGACGGAGAGGGCCTCGAAGGGGAGGACCCAGTTCTGGAAGAGGCTCGCGCCGGTGGCCTCGGTGGAGCCGGCGGCGGGGCCGTCCAGGTCGATCCAAGTGGTGCGGAAGGCGTCGACGACGACCCAGACCAGGGCGGCGGCGGCGGCGACGGCGACGGTGAGGGCGGCCCAGCGGTTGCCGGAGTCGGCGTCCGGGGAGCGGCCGATGGGGGCCCTGGTGAGCATCAGACCGAACAGGAGGAGGACGACGACGGAGCCGACGTAGATGAGGACCTGCACCCAGGCGATGAACTCGGCGGTGAGCAGGAGGTACTCGACGGCCAGGCCGCCGAGGGTGACCACGAGCCACAGTGCGGCGTGCACCAGCTGCCGGGTGGTGACGGTGACGAGCGCGGCGCCGAAGGTGACCAGGCCGACGAGGAGGAAGGCGATCTCGACGCCGGTCGGGGAGAGAAAGCCGTGGGTCTCGGCGGCGGCTCTGGTGGCCGGGCCCGTCGTGAGGAGGCCTGCGGTTGCGGCGAGGGTCATTCCCGGCCCTCCTGCCCCGGCGTCGGCTGGTCTGGCTTCGGCTGATCTGGCGTCGGTTGATCTGGCGTCGGCTGATCTGGCTTCGGCTGGTCGGTCTGCTGCTTGGAGTCGCCCTGCGGGCGGGTCGGTCGCTCGGCTGCCCGGGCCTGCTCGTCGGCGTGCGGCTCGGTGGCGGGCGGGGCCTGCCGGGCGGCCAGCTTGTCGGCGGTCTTGCGGGCGGTGGCGAGTTCCTTCGGTTCCTCCGCGCCGGGGTCAAGGGCCGGCGGGGCCGGGACGGTCCACATCCACTCGCGGAGCTTGTCGCGCTCGTGGGTGAGGTCGCGGATGTCGGTCTCGGCGTACTCGAACTCCGGGGACCAGAACAGGGCGTCGAAAGGACAGACCTCGATGCAGATACCGCAGTACATGCACAGGGAGAAGTCGATGGCGAAGCGGTCGAGGACGTTGCGGCTGCGTTCGCGGCCGCCGGGGGTCGCCGCCGGGACCGTCTCCTTGTGGGAGTCGATGTAGATGCACCAGTCCGGGCACTCGCGCGCGCACAGCATGCAGACCGTGCAGTTCTCCTCGAACAGGCCGATCACGCCGCGGGTACGGGGCGGGAGGTCGGGCTGGGCGTCGGGGTACTGCGCGGTGACGGACTTCTTCGTCATCGTGCGGAGGGTGACGGCCAGGCCCTTGGCCAGGCCGCTGCCGGGGATGGGGGCCATGGTTACTGGATCACCACCTTGACGACGCCGGTGAGGGCGATCTGGGCGAGGGAGAGGGGGACGAGGAGGGTCCAGGCGAGCTTCTGGAGCTGGTCCTCGCGCAGCCGGGGGTAGGTGACGCGCAGCCAGATGACGACGAAGGCGAGGACGGCGGTCTTCAGCAGGGTCCAGACCCAGCCGAGTCCGTCGGCACCCCAGGGGCCGTGCCAGCCGCCCAGGAAGAGGACGGTGGTCAGACCGCACAGGACGACGATTCCGGCGTACTCGGCGAGGAGGAACAGGGCGAAGCGGAGGCCGGTGTACTCGGTGTACGCGCCGAAGATGATCTCCGAGTCGGCGACGGGCATGTCGAAGGGCGGGCGCTGGAGTTCGGCGAGGCCGGCCACGAAGAAGACGATCGCGCCGACGATCTGCCAGGGCAGCCACCACCACTCGAAGGCGTCCAGGATGCCGGGGATCGAGACGGTGCCGGCCGCCATCGCCACCGAGGCGGCGGTCAGGAGCATCGGCAGTTCGTAGGCGAGGAGCTGGGCGGCGGTGCGGAGGCCGCCGAGGAGGGAGAACTTGTTCGCGGACGCCCAGCCGGCCATGAGCGAGCCGAGGACGCCGACGCCCATGACGGCCAGGACGAAGAAGACGCCCGCGTCGATGACCTGGCCGACGGCTCCCTCGCCCGGGCCGATGGGGATGGCGAGCAGGACGAGGAGGTAGGGCAGGAGGGCGACGGCGGGAGCCAGCTGGAAGATTCGGCGGTCCGCGCCCGCGGGGACGACGTCCTCCTTCTGCGCGAACTTCACACCGTCGGCGATCAGCTGGGCCCAGCCGTGGAAGCCGCCGGCGTACATGGGGCCGAGGCGGCCCTGCATGTGGGCCATCACCTTGTGTTCGGTCTGACCGATGATCAGAGGGAAGGTGAGGAAGACGACGAACACGATCAGGAGTCGCAGGATGACGTCGAGCACGTCGTTCACCGCGGGCCTCCTGCCGGGTCTTCGGGGGTTTCGGGGGTTTCGGGGCTGTCGGTGGGCTGCTGGTCGTTCGCCGGTTCCGGGGTGTCGGGGGCGTCCGAGGGCTCGGGACCGTCCGCGGGGCCGGATGTGGCAGAGGGCTCGGGAGTCTCCTGAGGCTCTGAGGTTTCCGGACTGCTCGATGTCTCCGAGCTGTCGGGCGACTTGCCGCTGTCCGGTGGCTCGGGAGTCGGCAACGGTCCGGCCTCGGGCGACGGCTCGGGAGCCGGTTCCTCGAAGGCCGGGCGGGCGTGGTGCCAGGGGGCGTCCGTGCTGCGCGGGGCTCGCGAAGCCCCGCCCGGCCGGCTGTCGCCGGGTTGGGACGCGGCACGCCGGCCGACGGAGCCCTCCGATGCGCTGCGCGCCCGGCGCGGTTCCGCCGAGGTCGTCGGGGACCCGGGCTCAGTGGCCGACGGCTCCTGCTGGGTGGACGACGACTCCGCCGAGGTGGTCGGCTCCCGCTCGGTGGACGACGCCTTCGGCTCGGTGGACGACGGCTCCGCCGAGGTGGTCAGGGACCCGGGCTCGGGGGCCGGCGGCTCCGGCTCGGTGGCCGGCGGCTGGGTACCCGTCGCGGTCGCCGCTGGTTCGGCTTCGGTCGCCTGGGATTCGGTGCCGGGGGTCATGGCTTCAGGGTCGGTGGACGTCTGGCTCGCCGAGCCCTCCGCCGCTGTGCGGGTACGGCGCGGTGCGGCCGGCGGCTCGGAGGGCGTGTCACCCGTCGGGGTCTGACTGGCCGAACCCTCCGACGCCGAGCGGTCGCGACGCGGTTTCGCCGAAGCCGGAGCAGCCGACTCCCCCGGCACGGTCTGGCTCGCCGAACCCTCCGCGGCCGTCCGGGCACGGCGTGGGGCAGCCGGAGACGGAGCACCAGCGTCGCCGGAAGGGGCCGGGCCTGCCGAGCCCTCTTCCGCAGGGCGGTCGCGGTCCGGGGCGGCCGGAGACGGAGTACCCGTGTCGCCCGCAGCGGACTGGCTCGCCGAGCCCGCCGCGGCTGAGCGGTTGCGGCGCGGGGCCGTGGGGGACGGAGTACCCGCGTCACCGGCGGCGGACTGACTGGCCGAGCCCTCCGACGCCGAACGGGTCCGCCGTACCGGGCGTTCGCCTGCGGGGCGGGCGGTGCCCCGGGCCGGGCGGTCGCCTGCCGCGCGGCCGGCGCCGCGGGCCGCGGCCGGGGGGAGTTGGCCCTTCAGGGGGCCCCACTCGTTCGGGTCGGGGACGCCGGGGGGAAGCATCTGGCGGCGCTTGGGCCCGCCGTGTTCCGACTCGCCGGGTTCCTTCGCACCGGGCCAGGCCTTGGCGACGCGTGCGGCCAGGACGAAGTCCTTGCGCAGCGGATGGCCTTCGAAGTTCTCGGGCAGGAGCAGGTGGTCCAGCGCCGGGTGGCCTTCGAAGGTGATGCCGAACATCTCGTGCGTCTCGCGTTCGTGCCAGGCGGCACCAGCGTAGACGTCGACGGCCGAGGGCAGGGCGGGGGCCTCGTGCGGGACCGTCGTACGCAGGAGGAGGCGCCGGAGCGGGGACAGCGCGGCGACGTGGGCCGTGACGCGGAAGCCCGTGCCCGGTTCGTCGACCGCGCTCAGCCAGTCGAAGTACGTGCAGCCCAGCCGGTCGCGTGCGGCCTCCAAGGCGGAGATCCAGGTCGTCGGCGGTACGTCGACCGTCAGGACCTCGTACGACTCCTCGGCCGTGGCGTCCGGGCCGAAGAGTTCCTCGGCGTCGGCGGGGAGCCAGCCGACCGCGGTCATCGTCCCTCCCCCCGCGTCGCATCGGAGGCCGGGGCGGGAGCCGGCGGCTGCACCAGACCGCTCTGCAACGCCGCTGCCGAAGGACGGGCGGCGCCGCTGCCGTACCGCTCCCCCAGCGACTCGCGGGCGATCTTCTCCTGGAGCTTGAGGATGCCCTGGAGCAGCGCCTCGGGCCGGGGCGGGCAGCCGGGGACGTAGACGTCGACGGGGATGATCTGGTCGACGCCCTTGGTGACGGAGTACGAGTCCCAGTAGGGGCCGCCGCAGTTGCTGCACGCGCCGAAGGAGATGACGTACTTGGGTTCCGGCATCTGCTCGTAGAGGCGCTTCACCGCCGGCGCCATCTTGTCCGTGACCGTGCCGGACACCACCATCAGGTCGGCCTGGCGGGGGCCCGGCGCGAAGGGGATGACTCCGAGCCGGATGAAGTCGTGGCGGGCCATCGACGCGGCGATGAACTCGATCGCGCAGCAGGCGAGGCCGAAGTTGAAGACCCAGAGCGAGTAGCGGCGGCCCCAGTTGAGGATCACCTTCATCGGCTCGGGCGCGAGACGCGCGAGGGCGCCGAGCCGCTTCGGCTCCGGAAGCAGCACGGGCTCGGGGCTGGAGGGGGTCACGTCCATGCCAGCACGCCCTTCTTGTATGCGTAGAGCAGGCCCACGGCCAGGAAGCCGAGGAAGATGAACATCTCCACCAGGGTCGTCGCGCCGTAGCCGGGGGCTGCGAACACGGTCGCCCAGGGGAACAGGAAGATCGAGTCGACGGCGAAGATCACGTACAGGAAGGCGTAGACGTAGTAGCGGACCTGGGTGTGGGCCCAGCCCTCGCCGACGGGGTCGACGCCGCACTCGTACGTCAGGAGCTTCTCAGGTGTGGGGACCACGGGCCGCAGCAGACGTCCCGCCCCGAAGGCGACGGCGACGAACAGCACGCCGACGACGGCGAGCAGCCCGACGACCGAATAGGACTGGAAGTAGTCCGCCGCGACGACGGTCGTGGTGACGACGGTCGGTTCCGGCACGTCCGTCCCTCGCTCCCTGAAACTAGGACTGGATCCTGCGACGATCGATTCCGCGACTCCGGAGTACGGCCGGGAACCACGGACGCCGCCGTTCGACGATCTGTACGCACGGGAGTCTAGGCCCTGATAAAGGCAGGGTAAGCAGCCCGTCACGCCCTGGCATGCGGGGGTGGGGTTTACCTCAGTTGATCCGGGCGGTCTGCCTCATGGCGCGGCTGCCCGCCGCCGGGCACGCTAACGCATATGACCGAACGTTTTCCGTCCTCCGGCACGAGCCCGGCCACCGCGGCGGCCGGGCAGGACGACCGTCCGCCGCCGGCCCGTCTCGCCTACGACTGGCACACCTGGAAGGAGATCGCGCACCTCCTGGCGAACCTTCCGGTCGCGCTGCTCGGATTCACCTACGTCATGACGGCGCTGTTCATGAGCTTGGGGCTGACGATCACGGTGATCGGGTTCCCGCTGCTCGCGGCCGCGCTCATGGGCGCGCGGTTGCTGGGGCGGATGGAGCGGGCGAGGGCGAGGGTGCTGCTGGGGGTGCGGGTGGACGAGCCGAGCCGGCTGCCGCTGCGCGGCGCGGGCGGTCTGCTCCAGTGGCTGTGGATGTCGCTGAAGGACCCGGTGGGCTGGCGCACGGTGCTGTACGAGTCCATCCGGCTGCCGTGGGGCGTCCTCACCTTCACCATCACACTGACCTCGCTGTTCGTGCTGTGGCCCGTGCTGCCGTTCGTGGCGCGGGGCCTGGCCAATGCCGACCGGGCCATGGTGCGCGCGTTGTTGTCCCCCTCCGACGAGCTGGAGCGGCGCATCGCCGAGCTGGAGTCGGACCGGGGGGTCGTGGTCGACACGGCGGCGGCCGACCTGCGGCGCATCGAGCGGGATCTGCACGACGGGGCGCAGGCCCGACTGGTCAACCTGGCCATGGGGCTGGGCCTGGCGAAGGAGAAGGTGCTGGAAGACCCCGACGCGGCGGCGACGATGGTCGAGGAGGCGCACGGCGAGGTGAAACTGGCGCTCCAGGAGCTGCGCGACCTGGCCCGCGGCATCCACCCGGCGGTGCTGACCGACCGTGGTCTGGACGCGGCCCTGTCCGCGGTCTCCTCGCGCTGCACGGTCCCGGTCAAGGTGACGGTCGACCTGCCGGCGCGGCCGGCCGCGGCCATCGAGGGCATCGCCTACTTCACCGTCTCGGAACTGCTCCAGAACGTCAGCAAGCACAGCGCGGCGAGGTCGGCCTCGGTGGATGTGTGGCGGACGAACGACCGGCTGCTCATCCAGGTCTGGGACGACGGCCGCGGCGGCGCGAGCCTCGACGGTGGTACGGGAATGAAGGGCCTGGCCGAGCGGCTGGACGCCGTCGACGGACTCTTCGTCCTGGAGTCGCCCGAGGGCGGCCCGACGACGGTCACGGCCGAACTCCCCTGGCGCAACCGCACGGACGCCTCCGGCGCGGACAACCGCTAGGTCCGGCCACCGACCAGGTCCTGGCGCCGACCAGACCTGTCGCCGACCAGGTCCTGTCGCCGACCGGCGCGGGGCCGGTGACCGGAGACGCGGCCGAGGGCCGCAACGCGGGACCATGCCCGCAGGTACGGGGCGAAGGCCGGGCCGGTGTACAGAGGGGCGGGGCCCTGCGCTGGGTGGAAGGTCGGAGACGCGGGATCGTGGCCACACGCGCACGGGGTGAGACAGCGGCAGGCGCGGGGCCGTGGCCGCAGCGCAGGACGCAGGCGCCGGGTGGAAGCCGGGCCGGCAGCCAGAGAGGCGGGCCCGGTGGCCGGACAGGCGGACCGAGAACCGAGGACCACAGGCACGGGTCTGGTGACCACACGCGCGGGATGCAGGCCGGGAACGCGGGCCCGGCGGCCACAGACGCACGAGGTGAAGGCCTCAGGCGCGGGACTGCGGCCGCAGCGCGGGGCGCAGGCCGCATCGCAGGACGCAGCCGCAGGCGCCGGGCGAAAGCCGGGCCGGTGACCAGAGACGCGGGCCCCGTGGCCCCACACGCGAGCCGAGGGCGCCAGGCCCGGGCCTGGTGACCAACGGTGCGAAGGCCGGAGTCGCGAGCTCAGCGGCCACACACGCACGGGCCGAAGTCCCGCAGGCGCGGAACCGGTGGCCACACACGCACGGGCCCAAGTCCGCAGGCGCGGGCCCGGTGGACACACACGCACAAAGTGACAGCCGCAGGCCCGCAACCGTGGCCGCAGCGCAGGACGAAAGCCCCAGACGCCCGGGCGAAGGCCACAGCCGCCCGGCCCGTAGGCGCACGCGCGAGGTAGGGAAAACCCCCCGTCCAAGACGCCGACGGACTCCATGGTCCGCCGACCTGCGGCGGAGCAGGGTGGAGGTACGAGGGAACAGCCGCAGGACGAGGAGAAGGACGGCGCCGATGGCCACGGAGTACGGACAGGGATACGGGCTCGACGGCAGGCCCGGGTTCCCCGGGAGCACCGAGCGGCGGCACCGGCTGCCCGCCGCGCTGCGGGCGCCGGTCGAGGGCCGCACCTGGCGCGAGCTCGGCTATGTGCTGCTCAGCCTGCCGATCAGCATCCTGCTGTTCACCTACGCGGTCACGATGGTGTCGCTGGGGGCGGGCCTGCTGGTGACGTTCCTCGGCATACCGGTGCTGGCGGCGGCGCTCGCCGGGTGCCGTGGCCTCGGGGCGCTGGAGCGGCTGCGGGCGCGGGCGCTGCTGGGCATGGACGTGGCCGAGCCGGAGCCGCTGCGGATGAAGAAGCCCGGCGCCATGGCCTGGATGGGGGCCGTCCTCAAGAGCGGCGCGTCGTGGCGGGCCCTGCTGTACGCGGCGCTGCACCTGCCGTGGGCGGTGTTCTCCTTCGTCGTCGCCGTGAACGTCTGGGCGCTGGGCTGGGCGCTGCTGACGTACCCGGTGTGGTTCTGGGTGTTCCCCATGTACGGCGGGCAGGACGGGATGCAGCTGTACGGCGACGAGACGCACCGGGTCTACCTGGACAACCCCTTCGAGATCACGGTGACCGCGCTGGTGGGTCTGCTGTTCACGATCGCCACGCCGTGGATCGTACGGGCGCTGACGATGGTGGACCGGCTGCTGGTGCACGGGCTGCTCGGGCCGTCGCGGCTGGCCTCGCGGGTGGTGGAGCTGGAGTCGGACCGGGGCGTCGTGGTCGACACGGCGGCGGCCGACCTGCGGCGCATCGAGCGGGATCTGCACGACGGCGCACAGGCGCGGCTGGTGGCACTGGCCATGGATCTGGGGATGGCGAAGGAGAAGCTCCACGAGGATCCGGAGGAGGCCGCGCGGATGGTGGACGAGGCGCACGGCGAGGTGAAGACGGCTTTGCAGGAGCTGCGGGACCTGGCCCGGGGCATCCACCCGGCGGTGCTGACGGACCGGGGGCTGGACGCGGCGCTGTCAGCGGTGGCGTCGCGGTGCACCGTGCCGGTGCAGGTCGAGGTCGACCTGGCGGAGCGGCCGGCGCCGGCCATCGAGGGGATCGCGTACTTCACGGTGTCGGAGCTGCTCCAGAACGTCAGCAAGCACGCGCGGGCCACCCAGGCCGGCGTGGAGGTGTGGCGGACGGAGAACCGGCTGATGCTCCAGGTCGTGGACAACGGCGTGGGCGGGGCCGACACATCCCGGGGGTCGGGGCTGGCAGGGCTGGCGGAGCGGCTCGACGCGGTGGACGGGATCCTGGTGGTGGACTCGCCGACGGGCGGGCCGACCCGGGTGACCGCGGAGTTGCCGTGGCGGGGCGCGCACGTGGGGTGAGCCGACCTTCGGCTTGGGGCGAGGGGTGGCAGGGGCTGAGCCCTGCCACCCCCTGCCGGTTGTGCCCGGCCTGGGTCTCTCCCCCGGACTGACGGTTGTGCCCGGCCTGGGTCTCTCCCCCGGACTCACGGTTGCGCTCGGCCGGGTCTCTCCCCCCGGCCCCTCGGCCTTGGCCCGCCCCACTACCCGCGAGCCCGCACCACCACCTGCGAACCCGCCCCACCACCCGCAAGCCTCCCCAGCCCCCGAATCGCCGGATCCGCCGGACAACAAGCCTGTCCGCCCCCATCCGGCGCCCGATCCTGAAATGCTGGACCCGTCGCACGGGTGGGCGCGGGGCCGTTGTGGGCTGCGGACGGGCGACATGGGGCTGTGGGGGCCGAACATCGTGGAGGACAGGGTGCGGGTGGTCATCGCCGAGGATTCGGTGCTGCTCAGGGAGGGCCTGACCCGGTTGCTGACCGACCGGGGGCACGACGTCGTCGCCGGTGTCGGTGACGGCGAGGCTCTGATCAAGACCATCACGGAGCTGGACGCGCAGAGCGAGCTGCCGGACGTCGTGGTCGCCGATGTGCGGATGCCGCCCACGCACACCGACGAGGGGGTGCGGGCCGCGGTGCAGCTGCGCAAGGCGCACCCGGGGCTCGGCGTGCTGGTGCTGTCCCAGTACGTTGAGGAGCGCTACGCCACGGAGCTGCTCGCGGGGTCCAGCCGGGGCGTCGGCTATCTGCTGAAGGACCGCGTGGCCGAGGTGCGTGAGTTCGTGGACGCGGTGGTGCGGGTGGCCGAGGGCGGGACGGCCCTCGACCCGGAGGTCGTCGCGCAGCTGCTGGGCCGCAGCCGTAAGCAGGACGTGCTCGCGAGGCTGACCCCGCGGGAGCGTGAGGTGCTGGAGCTGATGGCCGAGGGGCGGACGAACTCGGCGATCGCCCGGCAGCTCGTGGTCAGCGACGGGGCGGTCGAGAAGCACGTCAGCAACATCTTCCTGAAGCTGGGGCTCTCCCAGAGCGAGGGGGACCACCGCCGGGTGCTGGCCGTCCTGACGTACCTGAATTCCTGACCGGCCGACCAGTCCCCGACCGAACCACCGGGCGGGTCCGGAGCGTCTTGGAGGGCAGCAGCGGGGATCGGAAAACAGGACGAATCAGGCCGCGCGATCGTCTCAAAGTCGTGTCCAACATGCGAATGACCCGAGGAAGGCGACCCTTGCGGTCGTAGTGTTGATCCTGGGAATGCCTCCGGGAAGGCCTTCCCGGACAGCCACCTCGAGGGAGGTCCAGTTCAGTGACCAGCCAGGTCAGTAGCCCAGCGGAGCAGGCCGACGAAGCAGTCGTAGGAGAGCAGCGCAAAGCGACGGACGCGAAGGACGTTCGTCGCCTCGACCGGGTGATCATCAGGTTCGCGGGGGACTCGGGTGACGGTATGCAGCTCACCGGTGACCGTTTCACCTCGGAGACCGCGTCGTTCGGCAACGACCTGTCGACGCTGCCGAACTTCCCGGCCGAGATCCGCGCGCCCGCCGGGACCCTGCCGGGTGTGTCGTCCTTCCAGCTGCACTTCGCGGACCATGACATCCTCACGCCCGGTGACGCGCCGAACGTGCTGGTGGCGATGAACCCGGCCGCGCTGAAGGCGAACATCGGCGACCTGCCGCGCGGGGCGGAGGTGATCGTCAACACGGACGAGTTCACCAAGCGGGCGATGCAGAAGGTCGGCTACGACACCAGTCCGCTGGAGGACGGGTCACTGGACGGCTACCAGGTCCACCCCGTGCCGCTGACCACGCTCACCGTCGAGGCGCTGAAGGAGTTCGACCTCACCCGCAAGGAGGCCGAGCGCAGCAAGAACATGTTCGCGCTGGGCCTTCTGAGCTGGATGTACCACCGGCCCACCGAGGGCACGGAGAGATTCCTCCGCTCGAAGTTCGCCAAGAAACCCGACATCGCTGCGGCCAACATCGCCGCATTCCGTGCCGGCTGGAACTTCGGCGAGACCACCGAGGACTTCGCCGTCTCCTACGAGGTCGCCCCGGCGGCCACCGCGTTCCCGCCCGGTATCTACCGCAACATCTCCGGCAACCTGGCGCTGTCCTACGGCCTGATCGCCGCGTCCCGGCAGGCGGATCTGCCGCTGTACCTGGGCTCGTACCCGATCACGCCGGCGTCGGACATCCTGCACGAGCTGTCCAAGCACAAGAATTTCGGGGTGCGGACCTTCCAGGCCGAGGACGAGATCGCCGGGATCGGGGCGGCTCTGGGGGCGGCCTTCGGCGGTTCGCTGGCCGTGACCACGACCTCCGGGCCGGGTGTGGCGCTGAAGTCGGAGACCATCGGTCTGGCGGTGTCGCTGGAGCTGCCGTTGCTGGTGGTGGACATCCAGCGTGGTGGCCCGTCGACCGGTCTGCCCACCAAGACCGAGCAGGCCGACCTGTTGCAAGCGATGTTCGGGCGTAACGGTGAGGCGCCGGTGCCGATCGTCGCGCCCCGTACGCCGGCGGACTGCTTCGAGGCGGCGCTGGAGGCGGCGCGGATCGCGCTGACCTACCGGACCCCGGTGTTCCTCCTCTCCGACGGTTACCTGGCCAACGGCTCCGAGCCGTGGCGCATCCCGGATCTGGAGGAGCTGCCGGATCTGCGGGTGCAGTTCGCGCAAGGCCCCAACCACACCCTCGACGACGGCACGGAGGTGTTCTGGCCGTACAAGCGGGATCCGCAGACGCTGGCGCGGCCGTGGGCGATCCCGGGCACGCCGGGTCTGGAGCACCGGATCGGGGGCATCGAGAAGGAGGACGGCACGGGCAACATCTCCTACGCCCCGGCCAACCACGACTTCATGGTGCGCACCCGGCAGGCGAAGGTGGACGGCATCGAGGTTCCCGACCTCGACGTGGACGACCCGCACGAGGCCAGGACCCTCGTCCTCGGCTGGGGATCGACGTACGGGCCGATCACGGCCGCGGTGCGGCGGCTGCGCCGGGCCGGGGAGTCGATCGCGCAGGCCCACCTGCGCCACCTCAACCCCTTCCCGAAGAACCTGGGCGCGGTCCTCGAGCGTTACGACAAGGTGGTGATCCCCGAGATGAACCTCGGGCAGCTCGCCACGCTCATCCGGGCGAAGTACCTGGTCGACGCCCACTCGTACACCCAGGTCAACGGTATGCCGTTCAAGGCGGAGCAGCTCGCCACGGCTCTGAAGGAGGCCATCGATGGCTGAGACGTCCACACAAGGCACGGGCACCATCGAGGCGCTTTCCCTCGTCCCCAAGGCCGAGGGCAGGCAGTCGATGAAGGACTTCAAGTCCGATCAGGAGGTGCGTTGGTGCCCCGGCTGCGGTGACTACGCCATCCTCGCCGCGGTGCAGGGCTTCATGCCCGAGCTGGGACTGGCGAAGGAGAACATCGTCTTCGTCTCGGGCATCGGCTGCTCCTCCCGCTTCCCGTACTACATGAACACCTACGGGATGCACTCCATCCACGGCCGCGCCCCCGCCATCGCCACCGGCCTCGCCTCCTCGCGCCGCGACCTGTCGGTGTGGGTCGTCACGGGTGACGGCGACGCGCTGTCCATCGGCGGCAACCACCTCATCCACGCCCTGCGCCGCAACGTCAACCTCAAGATCCTGCTGTTCAACAACCGGATCTACGGCCTGACCAAGGGCCAGTACTCCCCGACCTCCGAAGTCGGCAAGATCACCAAATCGACGCCGATGGGCTCGCTGGACGCGCCCTTCAACCCCGTCTCCCTGGCGATCGGCGCGGAGGCGTCGTTCGTGGCGCGGACGGTCGACTCCGACCGCAAGCACCTGACGGAGGTGCTGCGCCAGGCCTCCGCCCACCAGGGCACGGCCCTCATCGAGATCTACCAGAACTGCAACATCTTCAACGACGGCGCCTTCGACGCCCTGAAGGACAAGCAGCAGGCCGAGGAGGCCGTGATCCGGCTGGAGCACGGCAAGCCGATCCGCTTCGGCAGCGACCTGGCCAAGGGTGTCGTCCGGGACCCGGTGACCGGTGATCTGAAGGTGGTGGCGGTGACGCCGGACAACGAGGACCAAGTGCTCGTCCACGACGCGCACGCCGAGTCCCCGACCACGGCGTTCGCGCTGTCCCGCCTCGCCGACCCGGACACCCTGCACCACACCCCGATCGGTGTGCTGCGCTCCGTCGACCGGCCCGTGTACGACACGCAGATGGCCGACCAGCTGGACAACGCGATCGAACAGCACGGCAAGGGCGACCTGGCCGCGCTGCTGGCGGGCGGCGACACCTGGACGGTCGTCGGCTGATCATCCCTTGGGACAGCGAGGCCCGGGACCGTCTCAGGACGCGGCCCGGGCCTCGTCGTATGCCCGGCGGGCCTTCTCCACGTCGTCCATGCGCCGGTCCGTCCACCGCGACAGGGCCCGCACCTGCTCGGCGGCCTCGCGGCCGAGGTCGGTGAGGGAGTAGTCGACGCGGGGCGGGATCACGGGCTTGGCGTCGCGGTGGACGAGGCCGTCGCGCTCCAGGGTCTGGAGCGTCTGCGTGAGCATCTTCTCGCTGACGCCCCGGCCCCCGTAGTCGCTGATCGCCCGGCGCAGCTCGCTGAACCGGTAGGAGCGGTCCAGCAGCTCGATCAGCACGAGCACGCCCCAGCGGCTGGTGACGTGTTCCAGCACCAGCCGGTTCGGGCACAGGGCCTCATCATCACTTACTGCCATGCCAGTACCTTACTTCAAAGTGGGTACTTTCCAAGAGTTAGCGCTCCCCCTAGGGTTAGTGCCACGCACCCCACAAGGAGAGTCATCACCATGAGCATCGTCGTCACCGGAGCCACCGGAAACCTCGGCCGTCACGTCGTGGAGCAGCTGCTGGAGAAGGTCCCGGCCGAGCAGATCACCGCGGTCGTCCGCAACACGGAGAAGGCCGCCGACTTCGCGGAGCGCGGTGTGAAGATCGCGCTGGCCGACTACAACGCGCCCGCGTCCTTCGACGGCCTCTTCTCCGCCGGTGACAAGGTGCTGCTGGTCTCGGGCAACGAGTTCGACAAGGGCCGGGTGCAGCAGCACAAGGTCGTCATCGACGCCGCCAAGGCGGCCGGTGTGGCCCTGCTCGCCTACACCAGCGCCCCGGGCACGCTGACCGCCGCACTCGCCGACGACCACCGCGGGACCGAGGAGCTGCTGCTGGACTCCGGCGTGCCCTACACCCTGCTGCGCAACGGCTGGTACCACGAGAACTACACCGAGAACCTCGCCCCGGTGCTGGAGCACAACGCGGTCGTGGCCGCCGCCGGCGAGGGCAAGGTCTCCTCCGCCGCCCGCGCCGACTACGCCGCTGCCGCCGCCGCCGTGCTGACCGGCGAGGGGCACGAGAACAAGACCTACGAGCTGGGTGGCGACACCGCGTGGAGCTTCGCCGAGTACGCGGCCGAGCTGAGCCGTCAGACCGGCAAGGAGATCACCTACAACCCGGTCTCGACCGACGTGCTCACCGGAATCCTGACCGGCGCCGGCCTGCCCGAGCCGCTGGCGCAGACGCTCGCGGGCGTGGACGCCTCCATCGAGAAGGGCGAGCTGGTCGTCTCCACCGGCGATCTGTCCCGGCTGACCGGCCGTCCGACCACCCCGTTCTCCGAGGCCATCACCGCGGCGCTCAAGGGCTGAACTCCCCCGGCGGGCCCTTGAGCCGCCCCGCCCCCGGCTGTCATGACCGTATAACGATACGGGCATGACAGCCGGGGGCGCTCGGCGTTACCGTCGTGAACGCGGAACACACGTACGGAGGAGGGGCCCGTGAGCGGCAAGCCGAGAGGTGAGCGGCACATAGGACTGCTGAACGGCTTCGCGGCCTACGGGATGTGGGGCCTCGTCCCGCTGTTCTGGCCGCTGCTGAAACCCGCCGGGGCGCTGGAGATCCTGGCCCACCGGATGGTGTGGTCGCTGGTCTTCGTGGGCGCCGCCCTGCTCGTGCTGCGCCGCTGGGCCTGGGCCGGAGAGCTGCTGCGGCAGCCGCGCAGGCTGGGCCTCGTCGCGGTCGCCGCGACCTTCATCACCATCAACTGGGGCCTGTACATCTGGTCCGTGAACTCCGGGCACGTCGTCGAGGCCTCGCTCGGGTACTTCATCAACCCGCTGGTCACCATCGCGATGGGTGTGCTGCTGCTGAAGGAGCGGCTGCGGCCGGTGCAGTGGGTGGCGGTCGGGACCGGCGGCGCGGCGGTCGTCGTGCTGACCGTCGGCTACGGCCGGCCCCCGTGGATCTCGCTCGGCCTCGCCTTCTCCTTCGCCACGTACGGGCTGGTGAAGAAGAAGCTGAACCTCGGCGGCGTGGAGTCGCTGGCCGCCGAGACCGTGGTCCAGTTCCTGCCCGCGCTCGGCTTCCTGGTGTGGCTGACCGCGCGGGGCGATTCCACGTTCACCACCGAGGGCGCGGGGCACGCGGCGCTGCTCGCCTCGGCCGGGATCGTCACCGCGCTGCCCCTGGTCTGCTTCGGCGCGGCCGCCATCCGCGTGCCCCTGTCCACGATCGGCCTGTTGCAGTACCTGACGCCGGTCTTCCAGTTCCTGCTCGGCGTCTTCTACTTCGGCGAGGCGATGCCGCCGGAGCGCTGGGCCGGGTTCGCGCTGGTCTGGCTGGCACTGTCACTGCTCACCTGGGACGCCCTGCGCACCGCCCGCCGGGCCTCCCGCGCACTCACCACCGAGAGCAGCGCGCCCAGCACCACCAGCACCACCGGCACGATCAGCGCCACCCGGAACGCCGACAGCGTGGCCTCGGGGCCGGACCCGGTGGACGCCAGACCGTAGACCGCGGTCACCGCCGCGATGCCGATCGCGGAGCCGAACTGCGTGGCGGTGGTCAGCAGCCCACCGGCCAGACCCTGCTCCGACTCGGTGACCCCGTCCGTGGCCGCGATCATCAGCGGCCCGGCGGCCAGGGCGAAGGCGAGGCCCGAGAGGAACAGGGTGGGGAACATCGCGGCGTAGGACCAGTCCATGCCGACCGGCAGGAACAGCGCGTACCCGATCACGGCCAGGACGAAGCCTCCGACGATCACCTGGGCGTTGCCGAAGCGGGCGACCAGTCTCGGGGTCAGCGTCGGGGCGAGGACGGCGTCGACGCCCATGACGATCAGGGCCACCGCCGTCATGAGGGGCGACCAGCCACGCAGCTCCTGGAGGTAGAGCGTGACGACGAACTGGAAGCCGAAGAAGGCGCCGAGGAAGAGCAGCGCTCCCAGGTCGGCGCGCACGACCGGACCCTGGCGCAGGATGCCGAGGCGGACGAGCGGATCCGGGTTGCGGCGTTCGACCACGACGAAGACACCGGCCAGGGCGAGCGACGCGAGACCGGAGACCACGGTGAGCGGCCAGTCGTGCAGGCCGTGCTCGAGGCGTATGACGGTGTAGGCGGCGAGCAGCATGGCGCCGGCGGCGGTGAACACGCCGGGCAGGTCGAACCCGCGCCGGCGCGCCGGCGGGCCGTCCTGCCGGGGCACCAGGCGTACGGCCGCGACCAGCAGCGCGGCGGCCAGCAGCACCGGCGCGAAGAACACCCAACGCCAGCCGAGCTCGGTGAGCAGACCGCCGATGACCAGGCCGAGCGAGAAGCCGGCGGCGCCCGTTCCGGCGTAGACCAGCAGCGCCTTGTTGCGTTTCGGGCCTTCCTCGTACGAGGTCGTGATCAGGGAGAGCGCGGCCGGGGTCATGAACGCGGCGGCGACGCCCGTGGCGAACCGGGCGACGACCAGCATCCAGCCCTCGGTCGCGAAGCCGCCGAGTCCCGAGAAGGCGAGGAAGACGGTCAGCCAGAGGAGGAACATCCGCCGCCGGCCGAGCAGGTCGGCCGCGCGGCCGCCGAGCAGCGTGAAGCCGGCGTAACCGAGCACATAGCCGCTCATCACCCAGGCCGCGGTGTCGGTGGCCAGCCCGAGGTCGGCGCGGATGGCAGGGATCGCCACCGCCATCATCGCGACATCGATGCCTTCGAGGAAGATCGTTCCGCAGAGGACGAACAGCAGCGCCCAGGCACGGGTGCCCATGAGTCAACACTCCTCTTGTCAGAATCGGTTACGCAAGCGGGGGTCGGTTCCCTCTTGTAACCGCGACCACTCTGCGGCAGCATCGACAGACATGGAAGCAGGCACTTCGAAGTCACCGAGTAACTGCGAGAGCACCGTGGACCACGGCGACGCCGACCCCTTCCAGTGGGACACCCGCGAGGACTGCCAGGTCCGGCAGATCCTCGACCGGATCGCCGACAAGTGGTCCCTGCTCGTCATCGCGCTGCTGGAGAACCGGCGGCTGCGCTTCACCGAGCTGCGCCGGGAGATCGACGGGGTCAGCCAGCGGATGCTGACGGTGACCCTGCGGTCGCTGGAGCGGGACGGCCTGGTGAAGCGGACGGTGCACCCGGTGGTGCCGCCGCGGGTCGAGTACGAACTGACCTCCCTCGGCAGGACGCTGCACACCACCGTCCAGTCCCTGGTGACCTGGACGGAACGGCACCAGGAGGAGATCGCGGCGGCCCGCAGCGCGTACGACGCCCGCGAGGCACAGACACGGGGCGCGGAGGCCACGGCGTCCTAGCGGACCGCGGGGCTACGGCGCCCCAGCGGACCCCGGAGGCTACGCCGCCCCAGGGGATGTCCGCACGGGCTACGGCACCTCAGGAGCCCGGCGGGACCGGTGTGCCCGGGCCTTCTCGCGGTTGCCGCAGTGCTCCATCGCGCACCAGCGGCGGCGGCCCGGACGGGAGGTGTCGACGAAGAGCAGGTAGCAGTTGTGGGCGCCGCACTCGCGGACGCGGTGCGCGTAGGGGCCGGTGAACAGGTCGATCGCGTCCCGGGCGATCGTGGAGAGCAGCTGGGCTCCGGTGGCGCCCGGGGCCCAGGCGCGGGTGCCGTCCGGCTCGATGCGGGCGACGAGCGGGGGCCCGGCCGCGGCGGCGTTGACGACGTCCAGGTGGGCGGCCCGCAGCGGGCGGCCGTGGGCGCGGTCGGCGGCGAGCGGGAACAGGGCGTCGCGCAGGGTGCGGACGCGCTCCACCTCGCTCTCGGTGACGGTGATGTCCAGGCCGTCCGGGAGGCGGCTGCGTGCGGTCCAGGCGACGAGGTCGGCGGGCTCGTGCAGCACCTCGTAGCGGGCGAACTCCCCTGGGCCGCCTGTCGTCAGCAGCTCCAGGCACAGGGCTCCGGGATCGAAGCGGTAGGCCTTCCCCTGGTGCGAGACCAGTGTCAGGCCGGGTGTCCGGTCCGGCGTTTCCCCTGCGCGCCCACTCATGTAACCAGTATAACTGGTTACATGACACAGACCCCGGCATCACCCGCCCCCCTGCACTGGAAGATCGTCATCGACGCGAACGACCCGCAGGCACAGGCCGACTTCTGGGCCGCCGCCCTCCGGTACGAGGTCGAGGACAACAACGCCCTCATCGAGAAGCTGCTCGGCTTCGGCGCCCTGCCCGAAGAGGCCACGGTCGAGTTCCACGGCCGCCGCGCCTTCCGGGACCTGGTCGCCGTGCGGCACCCCGAGGACCCGTTCGAGGAGGAGAGCGGGACCGGGCTGGGGCGGCGGCTGCTGTTCCAGCGGGTGCCGGAGGCGAAGACGGTCAAGAACCGGCTCCACCTCGATCTACACCCGGGCGAGGGGCGGCGCGAGGAGGAGGTCGCGCGACTGGAGGGACTCGGTGCGCGTGCGCTGCGGCGGGTGGCCGAGCAGGGCGGCGAGTGGGTCGTGATGGCGGACCCGGAGGGGAACGAGTTCTGCGTTCAGTGACCTTCCCGTGAGCGCCGACGGCCCGGTGCGCATCAACACCGTGACTTGTTACGTCTCTTGACGGAGAGTCAGTACCAGCTTCACCATCCAGGCACCCCATTCACCGTGGGCTGCCTGTGGCCACCCCACGGGCTTCCCGAAGGAAGTCGGAGCCCCCACATGAAGCTCTCCGTTTCCGCGCGTGCCGTGGCGGCCGGTGCCGTGGCCACCGCCATGCTCCTGACCGGCGGGGCCGCGGCGGACGCCGCGTCCGCTCCCCCGAGACCGGCCGCCGCGCCCGACATACCCCTGGCGGGCGTCAAGGCCCACCTGTCCCAGCTCCAGTCCATAGCCACCGCCAACGGCGGCAACCGCGCGCACGGCCGCCCCGGCTACAAGGCCTCGCTCGACCACATCAAGGCCAAGCTGGACGCGGCCGGATACACCACCGCGGTCCAGCAGTTCACCGCCTCCGGCCGCACCGGCTACAACCTGATCGCCGACTGGCCCGGCGGCGACGCGAACCAGGTCGTGATGGCCGGCTCGCACCTCGACAGCGTCTCCTCCGGCCCCGGCATCAACGACAACGGCTCCGGCTCGGCCGCCGTCCTGGAGACCGCGCTCGCCGTGTCCCGGGCGCAGTACAAGCCCGCCAAGCACCTGCGCTTCGCCTGGTGGGGCGCGGAGGAAGTCGGCCTGGT
Source organism: Streptomyces sp. DH10 (assembly GCF_029813805.1). NCBI lineage: Bacteria > Bacillati > Actinomycetota > Actinomycetes > Kitasatosporales > Streptomycetaceae > Streptomyces > Streptomyces sp. DH10. Next base: position 198,862 of record NZ_JARVKU010000003.1, on the reverse strand, counting down.
CGGCTCCCGCCACTACGTCAACCGGCTGGCCACCGGGGACCGTTCGAGGATCAGCGCCTACCTGAACTTCGACATGATCGGCTCCCCGAACCCCGGCTACTTCGTCTACGACGACGACCCGGCGATCGAGAAGACCTTCAAGGAGTACTTCGCCGGCCTCGGCGTCCCGACCGAGATCGAGACCGAGGGCGACGGCCGCTCCGACCACGCACCCTTCAAGAGCGCGGGCGTGCCGGTGGGCGGCCTGTTCACCGGGGCGAGCCGGACGAAGACGGCGGCGCAGGCGGCCAAGTGGGGCGGCACGGCCGGGCGGGCCTTCGACCGCTGCTACCACTCCTCCTGCGACACCACCGCCAACATCGACGACACCGCCCTCGACCGCAACAGCGACGCCGTGGCGCACGCGGTGTGGGAGCTGTCGCGGTAGGGGCGCCTACTGGTTGCGGGCGCGTTCCGTCAGGCGGCCCATGCGGGCGCGGGCCGACTCCAGTTGCTCGATCTCCTCGGCGGCGGGGCCTTCCTCGGCGGCGAGTTCGGTCCACAGTCCGATCAGGTCCCGGCCCAGCTCAAGGCCCACCGCCGGGTCACGCACCGCGCGCCAGGCGGTGGCCGCGCTCAGCACGTTGCCGTAGGCGGCCTCCGCGTCGCCCGCGCGGCGGTGGGCACCGGCCAGGTCGAGGGACAGCCGGAAGGCACGGAGCGGGTCACCCGCCAAGTAGGCGACGTACGCGGTGAGTTCGCGCAGCCGGAGCACTTCGGGGTGCTCCGGCCCGAGCGTCCCCGACGCGTCCGTGACGGTCTGGTCCGCCAGCCCGGCCGCCGCGTCGATCCGGCCCTCCTTGACGGCCTCGTTGATCCGCGCGATCGGCTCCGCGAGGAGGGCGGGAGCGCCCTGGGCGCCGACGGGTTCGTCGCCGAGCATGGCCTCAGCGACGGCGTCGAAGCCCCTGACGGGAGTCGGCTTGGCGTCGGCCTCGGCCGCGAGCAGCTCCGCTTCGGACATCGGCAGGGGTTCCCGCGTGCGCTTCGGACCCGGGCCGGTTCCGGGGACGGGGAGCGGCCTGACGTCCATGAGCGGAGGCGGCCCGAACTCGCCGGTCGGGGGTGCGACGGTGCCGGGGGGCGTGGCCGGGCCCGGAGGTGCGTCCTCCGGCTCGGCGAATGGCGTCTCCGGTACGGCTCGCGACTCGAACGCCGGTGGGGGCTGATCGGCCGGCTGCCGCTCGGGGACCGCCCGCAGCGGGAACGTCGGGGCCGTGCCACGGCCGGGCTCCGGGACGGGACGAAGGACGTGCGTGGCCCTGTCGTCCTGGGGGTCCCGCCGCTCCGGCGCGGGCGGCGGCGGGGCGGGCGGCTCCGCCGCGGCGCCCGCCGCGGGCGCTTCCGGGGCGACGGCGTCCTCCGGCGGGGCCGTGCGGACCGGCTCGGCGGTGAAGCGGCTGGAGCCGTCCGGGTCGACCTGGAGCGGCACGACGTAGCCGATGCGCTCGTCGTGGACCGTGGCGAGGACGGGATGGCCGGTGGCCTGGGCGATGTGGTGAAGGCGGTTCAGGACGGCCTGCTGGATCTCTTCGCCGGGGGCCGCGAAGACGGGGACACCGCCGACCGACGCACCATCGGAGACACCCCCCGCGCCGGCGCCCGGCACCGCTCCCGCCGGGTCCGTTCCGGCCCCGGGGACACGGACGTCGATCGGCGCCGCCGGGGTCGCCGCGTGTGCGGCCTGCTTCTGTTCCCGCTTCTTCTCGCGGCTGAGTCGAGCCATCGTCCCCTCATTCGGCGTCGTACACCTAGTGTCGAGTGTGTCCGCTCGCTCCGGTTTCTCACGTCACCGCGGTGTCACAGGCTCGTCCCAAGGGTTCCCGGGCCCGGCATGGATCGTTCCGGATGGCATGAGGATCGAGAGTACGAGGGAGGAGAGGGGCATGCAGACAGGCATGCGACAGGGGCCGGAGATCTGGATCCGCGGCCCGGTGACCAGCCAGGAGCCAGGGGCGCCGGGGCCCGCTCACGCCCATGCCGCGGCACGGCGCTTCTCCTGGGTCGGCACACACGGCGGCGCGGGTGCCTCCACCCTCGCCGCGGTCTACGGCGGTCATGACAGCGGCCGCGCCTGGCCCGGGCCGGGCGACCCGGCGTCGGTGCTGCTGGTCGCGCGGACGCACGCGGCCGGGCTGGACACGGTCGCCGGGGCGGTGGAGATCTTCCGGCGCGGTCAGGCCCCGCCCGGGCTGGACCTCGACGCCGTCGTCCTCGTGGCGGACGCTCCGGGCCGGCTGCCGCGTCCGCTCGCCCAGCGGGTCAGGTCCCTGGAGTCGGTCATCGACGTGTACCGCGTGCCGTGGGTGCCGGCCTGGCGGCTGGGGGAGCTCGGGCATCCGCCGCGTGAGACCTCGGCCCTGGTCCGGCTGACGGGAGCGGCACGCTGACGGCGGTGCCCCTGTCGGCCGGGGAGATCGCGGCGGGCGTACGGGCCCGGGAGCTGCGCGCGGTCGACGTGGTCGCGGCGGCGCTGGAGCGGATCGAGCGGGCCGATCCGGAGCTGTGCGCGTTCGTCGAGGTGTGGCACGAGGAGGCGCTGCGGCGGGCGGGCGAGCTGGACGCGCGCCTCGGCCTGCGGGCCGGGGATGTCCCTCGAAAGGGGGGAGTCCCTCGAAAGGGGGAAGCGCTGCCGCTCGCCGGGGTGCCGATCGCCGTGAAGGGGCGGCACGGGCTGCGTGCGGCGGGCCCGCTGCTCGCGGCGGGTTGTGTCGCCGTGGGCGCGACCTCCGTGCCGGGGCCGGGAACGCCCTGGCAGACCTGGGGGCTCGGCGCTCGTGGCCGGACGGTCAATCCGTGGCGGGCGGACCGTACGCCGGGCGGCTCCTCGGCCGGGGCCGCGGTGGCGGTGGCGGCCGGGCTGGTGCCGCTGGCGACGGGCAGCGACGGGGCCGGTTCGGTGCGCATCCCGGCGGCGTGGTGCGGGGTGACCGGCCTGAAGACCACGGCCGGACGGCTGCCCTCCGCCGACCGGACGGGGCTCGCCGTGCAGGGGGTGCTCGCCCGCTCGGCGTCGGACGCGGCGAGCTGGTGGCGGGTGGTGTCGGAGGAACCGGTGCCGACCGGCCCGCCTCTGCCCGTCACCGCCGTCTGGTCGCCCGACCTGGGGTTCGCCGGGCCCGACCCGGAGCCCGTCGCGCTCGCCCGGGCGGCGGTCGAACGGCTCGTGGCGGCGGGTGTCGTACGGCTCGTGCGGCCTCGGGCGCCGTTGCGGCTCCTGGACCCCGGGCCCGCCTGGCTCGCCCTGCGCACACCCGGTGCCGATCCGGGCGAGGCCCACCGCGTCCGGGCGGAGAACGACCGGCGGCTGGCGGGACTGTTCGCCGAAGCGGAGCTGCTGCTGACGCCGACCACACCCACCGCACCGCATGGACACGACGGCCCGGGCGATCGCTACTCCACCTCTCTCACCTGGGCGTTCAATCTCAGTGGGCATCCGGCGCTGAGCCTTCCGGCCGGCTTCGGCGGTGACGGCTGCCCGGCCGGGCTGCACCTGGTGGCGCCGCACGGGCGGGAGGCGCTGCTGCTGGCCGTGGCACGGGAGACGGAGCTGCGTACCGGGAGCTGACGGGCGGCCTTGGCGGACGGGCCGACTCTGGGGATGACGGCAGACCCTGGCGGATCTGAATGCACACGCATATGATGCATGCGCGTGCAATTGATGTGCGCCTACCTTTTGGGGGGACACCCATGACCCGTCGCTTCCTCTTCGTCCTGGGCAGCGCCCGTGCCGACGGCAACACCGAGCTGCTCGCCCGCCGGGCCGCCGAGCAGTTGCCCCCGGACGTCGAACAGCAGTGGATCGACCTCGCCGAGCACCCGGTGCCCGACTTCGAGGACCTGCGGCACGACAGCGACCACGTCCGCCCGACCGAGGGCAACGTGGCGCTGCTGCTCGACGCCACCCTCGCGGCCACGGACATCGTGATCGCCTCGCCCCTGTACTGGTACTCGGTCTCCGCACAGACCAAGCGCTACCTGGACTACTGGTCGGGCTGGCTGCGCACCCCCGGCCTCGACTTCAAGGCGACCCTGGCCGGCCGCACCCTGTGGGGCGTCACCGCGCTCGCGCACAGTCAGCCGGAGGTGGCCGACCCGCTGGTCGGGACGCTCAACAACTCGGCCGCGTACATGGGGATGCGGTTCGGAGGGGTGCTGCTCGGTAACGGCAGCAAGCCGGGTGACGTGCTGAACGACACCGAGGCGCTGGCCCGCGCGAAGACGTTCTTCGCACAGGAGGCGCCACCGGCCCGGTTCGTGTACTAGAACTGAGTGCTCGAGGACGACTGTTACGAGGGCTGAGCGCTACGCGGTGATGTCCTTCGTCGTGAAGCGCGCCCAGGCCGCCGAGCCGAACACCACCGCGTACAGGGCCTGGAGGCCGAGGTTCTTCGTCAGGTCGTCCCAGTAGACGGGCTCGCGCATGAGGTCGGCGAAGGACAGCCAGTAGTGCGAGAAGAAGTACGGCTGGAGAGCGTGCAGTTGCGGGATCTGGTCGAGGATCTGCACCGTGATCAGCAGGCCGACCGTGGTCGCCATCGCCGCGATGCCGCTGCCCGTGAGCGTCGAGACGAACAGCCCGAGCGCGGCGACGCCGATCAGTGACGCGGCGACGGCCAGGGCGATCAGCAGGGATCTGCCCAGACCCTCGGCGAAGCTGATCTGCGTGCCGGAGATGGTCGTCAGGTCGCCGAGCGGGAACAGCAACGCGCCGACCGTCAGTGCCGAGACGGCCACGACGAGGGTGGCGGCCAGGCAGAAGATGACGACGGTCGCGTACTTGGTGAGCAGCAGACGGCTGCGGCCGGCCGGGGCGACCAGCAGATAGCGCAGCGTGCCGGCGTTCGACTCGCCGGCGATCGCGTCGCCCGCGACGACACCGATCGCCATCGGCAGGAAGAACGGGAGTGTGGCGGCCAGCGCGGTGAAGACCAGGAACAGGCCGTTGTTGGTGATCTGCGAGATGAAGGCCGGCCCCCCGCCGCCGCCACCGCCTGGCGACGAACCGTCGCTCGTCTCCAACTTGACGGCGATGCCGACCAGGACGGGAACGGCCGCCAGCACGGCGAGCAGCGCGAGGGTGCGCCAGCGCCGGAAGGTGGTGGTGAGCTCGCTGCGCAGCAGCCCGAAGGTCCACAGCGGGCTCACCGGCCGTACGGTCTGACCGACTTCAGCCCGCGACATCGAAGCCCTCCCCGGTCAGTGCCACGAACGCGTCCTCCAGCGAGGCGCGTTCGACCGTGAAGCCGCGTACGCGCACACCGGCCGTCACCAGCGCGGTGTTCACGTCGGCGAGGTCGCTCTCCGGTGGTTCGCCGGTCACCCGGTCGTCCGTGACGACGACGTCGCCGACGCCCTGTTCCTTCAGCACCCGGGCCGCCTCCGCCGGGTCCGGCGTGGTCACCACCAGCCGGCCGCGCGCCCCGGCGGACAGCTCGGCGACCGGGCCCTGGGTGATCAGACGGCCCTGCGTCATCACGGCCGCGTGCGTGCAGACCTGCTCGATCTCGTCGAGCAGGTGGGAGGAGAGGAAGACGGTCGTGCCGTCCGAGGCCAGCTCGCGTATCAGGGTGCGGATCTCGCGCATGCCCTGCGGGTCGAGGCCGTTGGTCGGCTCGTCGAGCACGAGCAGCCGGCGCGGCTGGAGCAGCGCGGCCGCCAGGCCCAGGCGCTGTTTCATGCCCAGCGAGTACGCCTTGGCCTTCTTGCCCGCGGCGGCCGTCAGGCCCACCCGGTCCAGCGCGGCGGCGACCCGGGCCCTCCGGGTGCGGGGATCGGCGGCCGGGTCGGCGGAGTCGTACCGGATCAGGTTGTCGCGGCCGGAGAGGAAGCCGTACAGGGCCGGGCCCTCGATGAGGGCGCCGACGTGCGGCAGCACGGCGCGGGTGGCCCGGGGCATGAGCTGCCCGAGCACCCGTGCCGTGCCGGAGGTGGGCTCGATGAGGCCCATCAGCATGCGGATGGTAGTGGTCTTGCCGGAGCCGTTGGGGCCGAGGAAGCCGAAGACGCTGCCCGCCGGGACGGTCAGGTCGAGGCCGTCGACGGCGAGCTGTCCGCCGCGGTAGCGCTTGGTGAGCGCGCGGGTGGCGATGACCGGTTCCCCGGCCTCGGCCCGCACGTCACTGTGCTCCGGCTCCGCGGCGGACAGTTCGCCCATCGGCTTCCTCGTTCCGTCGAAAGGACTTACTTCCCGGCGTCGGCCGCCTTCACGAGCGCGTCCTTGGTGACGGCGCCCACGTAGACCTTGCCGTCGTCGGTGATGAGGGCGTTGATCAGGCGGGTCGAGAAGACCGTGCCCGAGCCGAACTTGCCGGTGACCTTGTCGCCGAGCGAGTCGATGAAGCCGCCGAACTCGCCGCCGGCCTCGCCGGAGGGCATGCCCTCGCCGCCGGTGTCGAAGGTGGCTATGGAGCTCCAGCCCTCGCCGATGGTCTTCATGCCGTCGAGGCCCTTGCCGAAGTCCTCCCCGGCCTTGGGGGCGTGCTCACGCAGCCCGCCCTTCTCGAAGCCCTTGCCGAAGTGCTTGTCGGAGCCCTTGCCGAAGTCCTTGGCGGCGTCCTTCTCCTCGGTGACCTTCGCACCCTTGGGCGGGGTGAAGTCGAAGGTGGAGGCGGCCGGCTTGGCGAAGCTGACCTGGGTGAAGCCCGCGTCGACGACGGCGGCGCCGCCGCTCGCCGGGGTCAGCGTGAACTTCAGCGGCATGCCGGTCTCGGCGTCCACGGCCACGCTGATCGCGCCGACCGTCGAGCCCGACTGCTTCGGCTTGACGACCAGCTTGTAGGCGTCGCGGCCGGCGACCTGGGCGGTGCCGTCCACGGTCACGGAGGTCGTGTCGTCGACGGCCTTCAGGGCCTCCTCGGCGAAGTCCTTCGGCGTCGCCGGCGGCTGCTCCTTCTCGTGCTCCGGGCTCTGAGAGGCGGTGCCGTGGTAGACCTCGTTCGACTTGCTGTCGTAGCCCCAGACGTCCTTGCCGTTGTGGACGAGGCTGTACTCGGCGGCGTTCTCCAGCAGGGACAGCTTCTGCTTGTCCGGGCCGTCGGCCGCGACGCGCAGGGTGTGCGTGCCGGAGGCCAGTTCCGTGAGCTTGGCCGTCGGGTCGGCGGAGGAGCCGCCCTCGCCCTGGCCCGCGGCGCCGGACATCAGGCTGCTCTCCAGGCCGCCGAGGTCCGGCAGGCCGAGGTCCGTGCTGATCTTCACCGTGCCGGACAGCTGCTGGACGTCCGACTTGGCCATCTTCTCGATGAGCTGCTGGGCGGTGATCTTCGGGAGGTCGGGGTCACCGGAGTCGGCGAGTGCGGGGACCAGCCCGATCGTCGCGGCCGCCACCCCCATCACCGTGACCGGGACGACGTACCGCGCGGCTTTGCGCCGCCCGGAGCGCCGCTCGTCGCCCTCCCCGCCGGTCGTGCTGTCGTCGGATGCGTACGGTGCCATGTGTGCCCTACCTCCGTGGTCGGCGGCGGCTGTCCGTGTCGTCCACGCACTCGTCCCTGTGCCGCCATTCTCACCCGAACTGGTGAGGAGTGGTGTCTTCCGTGGTGTCCATCTGACCAAATCGGCCAGGCAGATACGTCAGACCCCGGGCTCAACTCCACGTACTGCTGCGGTATGACACGACAGCGCCGCTTCTCCCCCGACCCGTAGGGGTCGTACGGGAAAGAGGGGCTAGCCGGCCCGGTGCACGACCGCGTCGGACAGCTCCACCAGCGCCGTCTTCGCGGTGCACTCGGGCAGCGGCGCCAGCGCCGAGCGGGCGTCCTGGGCGTAGCGGATCGTGTCCTGCCGGGCCTGTTCCAGCGCCGGGTGGGCGCGCAGCAGGCGCAGGGCCTCGGCGTGCCGGTCGTCGTCGGTGAGGTCGGAGTCCAGCAGCTCGCACAGGGCGATGTCGTCCGCGAGTCCGAGCCGGGCGGCGCGCTCGCGCAGCCGCAGCACCGGCAGCGTGGGGATGCCCTCGCGCAGGTCGGTGCCGGGGGTCTTGCCGGACTCGTGGGAGTCGGAGGCGATGTCCAGGACGTCGTCCGCGAGCTGGAAGGCGACGCCGAGCCGCTCGCCGTACTGGGTCAGCACGTCCACGACCGTGTCGTCGGCGCCGGACATCATCGCGCCGAACCGGCACGACACCGCCACCAGGGAACCGGTCTTGCCGCCCAGCACGTCCAGGTAGTGCTCGACGGGGTCGCGGCCGTCCTGAGGGCCGGCCGTCTCCAGGATCTGCCCGGTCACCAGCCGCTCGAACGCCTCGGCCTGCACCCGCACCGCCTCCGGGCCGAGGTCGGCCAGGATGTGCGAGGCGCGGGCGAAGAGGAAGTCGCCGGTGAGGACCGCGACGGAGTTGCCCCAGCGGGCGTTCGCGCTCGCCACCCCGCGGCGCACGGCGGCCTCGTCCATCACGTCGTCGTGGTACAGCGTGGCGAGGTGGGTCAGCTCCACGACGACGGCCGACGGCACGATCCCGGGCGCGTACCGGTCGCCGAACTGGGCGGAGAGCATCACGAGCAGCGGACGGAACCGCTTGCCGCCGGCCCGGACCAGGTGCTGGGCGGCCTCCGTGATGAAGGGCACCTCACTCTTGGTGGCCTCGAGCAAGCCTTCCTCGACAGCCGCCATCCCGGCCTGGACATCGGCTTCCAGAGCCTGGTCCCGCACGCTCAGCCCGAACGGCCCGACGTCGGTCACGAGGGGTCTCCTGTCTGCTGGTGTCTGCCGGTGTGTCTGCTGGTGTCTGCCGGTGATTACGCGGTTTGTCGATAGGTCGCTGCCATCACTCGAGTCAGCGTATCCGGTCACGTTTCGATCACCGCCAGCGCCCATGGTTACAGGCCGGGCGGTATCCGATCACGACCGCGATATTTTCGATCAGCTCATAAGAGCAGACATTTATCGACTTACCGGGAAGTAGTGCGTTATATGCGATTTGCCGTATTGAGTAAGCAAATTCCCCTTGGCGTACATTGCCCCACGGACTTGTGATCAGTGAGTTGAATCACGTTATCCCCTGCGACGCCCCACTCCGGCACCGGCCCGTACCTCCTTCCGCCGAAAGCCAGTTGAGCCTTGGCTCCAGCAAAGGATCAAGCGGCTCATATCCCCCTGACCAAGGTCGACCGGCGCGACGTGTGACTCAGGTGCTTGTTCCCGACATGTGCTCTCGCATACGTTCCGGGCCTGTCCGGCGGACGCCGAATCCTGCCACCGCCCGGACTCCCCACACGAACCCACTCACTCACGCATGGCAGGAGCGGGGGACCCAGGTAAGTCGCCGGTCCGCACAGCGGAACGGCTCGGGGTGAAGCCGCCCACGGCATACAGCACCGTGGGCGGCCGGGCACCTCCCGGCCCGAACCCGACAGCTCACCTCGCAGGCGTCGGAGAGGAATATCGCCATGCCCCGAGGCAAGCACCGTCGCCCCAGAAGCAACCAGCTCACCCGCCGTGCCGTGGCCGTCGGCACCGGCGGAGCGGCACTCACCCTCCCGCTGCTCGGCGCGACGCAGGCCGCCGCCCAGCCGAGCCAGAGCGCACCCGCCGCCGCACAGTCCGTGCCGCAGGCGGCCCAGCCCGCCAAGTCCCTCACGTACACCGTGGCCAAGGGCGACTCGCTCTACCGCATCGCGGACAAGTACGACGTGTCGGGCGGCTGGAAGCAGCTCTACAAGGACAACCGCGCCACCGTCGGCGACGACCCGAAGCTGATCCACCCGGGTCTGAAGCTGAAGGTGAAGACGGCCAAGACGGACGCCGTGAAGAAGAAGACGGCGACCAAGTCCTCCGCCCCCGCCAAGCCCGCCGCGAAGCCCGCCGGCGGCGTCGCGAAGGCCACCCAGGCCTCCGCGAAGACCTACGCCGACAACCTGGACGGCTGGATCCGCGAGGCGCTGGACATCATGGCGCAGAAGGGGATCCCGGGTTCGTACGAGGGCATCCACCGCAACATCATGCGCGAGTCGTCCGGCAACCCCCAGGCGATCAACAACTGGGACTCGAACGCCGCGAAGGGCACCCCGTCCAAGGGTCTCCTCCAGACCATCGACCCGACCTTCCAGGCCTACCACGTGGACGGCACGTCGTGGGACCCGTACGACCCGGTCGCCAACATCACCGCGGCCTGCAACTACGCGGCCGACCGCTACGGCTCGATCGACAACGTCAACGGCCCGTACTGAGCCGCCCCGCCCAGCAGTCGTTCGAGGACGACGGCGATGCCGTCGTCCTCGTTCGACAGGGTGACCTCGTCGGCCACGGCCTTGAGTTCGGGATGGGCGTTGGCCATGGCGACGCCGTGGGCGGCCCAGTCGAACATCGGGATGTCGTTGGGCATGTCGCCGAAGGCGACGGTGTCCGCGGGCCGCAGCCCCAGGTGCTCGGCCGCCAGCGCCAGGCCCGTCGCCTTGGTGATCCCGCACGGCTGGAGCTCGACCGTGCCGGGCCCCGACATCGTCACCGTCGCGAGTGAACCGACCACCGAGCGGGCCGTCGCCGCCAACTCGTCGTCCGTCAGGTACGGGTGGCGCAGCAGCACCTTGCTGATGGGCTCGCCCCACAGCTCGTCGCGCCGGTCGACCCGTACCGCGGGCAGGGTCGGGTGCGGCATGAGGTAGCCCGGCTCGATGAGCGTGAGCCCGTCGACCCCGTCCTGGTCGACCGCGGCGTACACCTGCCCCACCTCGGCCTCGATCTTGCCGAGGGCGGTCTCGGCCAGCTCCCGGTCCAGGGTGATGGACCACAGCAGCCGGTCCGCGCCGGCGTCGTACACCTGCGCGCCCTGCCCGCACACCGCGAGCCCCGTACAGCCGAGGTCGTCCAGGAGCGGCCGCACTCTCGGCGCCGGCCGGCCCGTCACCACGAGGTGCTGGGCACCGGCGTCCGCCACCCGCGTGAGCGCGGCGAGGGACCGGTCTGACAGGGTGTCGTCGCCGCGCAGCAGCGTCCCGTCCAGGTCGGTGGCGATGAGTGAATATGCGATGGGTGCGGCCATGATCAGAGAATACGGACAGCGCGCCCCTTCGTTTCATCGCGCCCCGGACACCGATTGCCCGGTTGAAGGCCTCTGCACCAGTTGGCAACAACATGGTCCGCTACCTACCCGTGAGGCCGTCTCGGGCGGTACCTTCCAAGTGTCCAGGGGGGACTTGATCGGGGGGTCAGGTTGAGCAGTGGGCGCATACGTGTGGCTCGGCCCGGAGAGCTCGGCGAGGGGGAGAGGGAGCGCTGGCGTGCGCTGCGCGCTGCGTCGGAGGCACCGCGCAACCCCTTCATGGAACCGGAGTTCACCGATGCCGTCGGCCTGGTGAGGCCGCGGGCGCGGGTCGCGGTGGTGTACGACGGGCTGGAGCCGGCCGGCTTCCTGCCCCATGAACGCGGCCCGTTGGGGCAAGGCCGGGCGATCGGACTCGGCGTCTCGGACGCCCAGGGCGCGATCCTGCGGCCCGGCCTGGACCTGGACACGGGTGAACTGCTGCGGGCCTGCGCGCTGTCGAGCTTCGCCTTCGACAACCTGGAGGCCGGACAGCGGCTGTTCGTCCGGTACACGGCCGAGGAGCACGCCACCTACGTCATCGACGTGGAGAAGGGCTACGAGACGTACGAGTCGGTGCTGCGTGCCCAGTCGCCGAAGTTCCTGAAGACCACCCTGGCCAAGGAGCGCAGGCTGGGCCGGCAGGTCGGCGACCTGCGGTTCGTCTTCGACGAGCGCGACCCGGCCGCGCTGCGCACGCTCATGGAGTGGAAGTCGGCGCAGTACCGCAGGACGGGCCGCCGGGACCGGTTCGCCCGGGAGTGGATCACCCGGCTCGTGGGGCGGCTGGCCCGGACCCGGGCGCCGGAGTGCAGCGGCACGCTGTCCGTGCTGTACGCCGGGGACCGGCCGCTGGCCGCGCACTTCGGGCTGCGCTCGGCCTCGGTCCTGGCCTGCTGGTTCCCGGCCTACGACCCGGAGTTCGCGAAGTACTCGCCGGGTCTGGTGCTGCACCTGCGCATGGCCGAGGCGGCCGCCGCCGAGGGCATCGGCATGCTCGATCTGGGGCGGGGTGCGGCCGAGTACAAGGACGCGCTGAAGACGGGCGAACTGCCCGTGTACGAGGGCGCGGTGACGCTTCCGGGGGCGGGCGCGGCGCTGCACTGGCTGAGCCGCGAGCCGGCGCGCCGCGTGCACAGTTTCGTCCGCGGCAGGCCACGGCTCGCGTCGCTGGCCGCACGGACCCTGAAGGGCGCGGCTCGGCTGCGCCGTACCTGACGACGAGGGGGGTGGGCGCATGGCGCGTTCGGCACGTGCGCAGGAGGAGATTCGGCGGTTCCTGGACATCGGGGCGGTGCAGGTCGCCGAGTTGGACCTCGACGGCGACGAGGTCGCGCTCAGACCGGGCCCGGGGAGTCCTCCAGTGACGCACGGCGAGGTGTTCGTGCTGGTCAGGCAGGGCGGGCGGCCCGTGGGGACGCTGCTCGCGCGAGTGCCGGAGGGGGCGGACGCGAAGTCCGTGCTCGCGGCGCGGGCGCGGGCGGAGTGTGCGCCGGCGCCCGCGCCCGCTCGTGGACCGGGGGCAACCGGTGGCCCCGCAGAAGCCGGGGAAGCCGGTGCCCCCGGGGAAGCCGGCGAGTTGGGGGAGCCGCCGTACACGAGTGTCGTCATCGCGACCCGGGAGCGAGCCGGGCAGCTGGCCCGGGCGCTGGACTCGCTGCTGGCGCAGGACCATCCGCGGTTCGAGATCGTCGTCGTGGACAACGCTCCCGTGACGAACGAGACGCGGGAGCTGGTCGAGCGGAAGTACGCCGAGCGCGTGCGGTACGTCTGCGAGCCGGTACCCGGCCTCGCGGTCGCGCACAACACGGGGCTCGCGGCCGTACGGGGCGAGGTGGTCGCCTTCACGGACGACGACGTGGTGGCCGATCCGCGCTGGCTGACCGAGCTGACCGCGCCCTTCGCCGCCGACCCCGGACTGGGGTGCAGCACCGGGCTCATCCTGCCCGCGAGGCTGACCACCCCGGCCCAGGTGCTGCTGGAGAGCCACGGCGGCTTCGCGAAAGGCTTCACTCCAAGGACGTACGACCCGGCGCGTCCCCCGGGCGACGAGCCGCTGTTCCCGTTCACGGCGGGGCGGTTCGGCTCGGGCGCCAACATGGCGTTCCGTACGGCCGTGCTGCGTGAGGTCGGCGGTTTTGACCCGGCCACCGGTGCCGGGACGGCCGCCCGGGGCGGTGACGACCTGTACGGCTTCGTCCGCGTCCTTACGCAGGGCCACCGGCTGCGCTACACCCCGCACGCCCTGGTGTGGCACCACCACCGGGAGACCTGGCGGGACCTGGAGACCCAGGCGTACGGCTACGGCGCCGGGCTCACCGCCTATCTCACCGCGGTGCTCGTGAACCGCCCGGCGCTGCTGCCGGCGTTTCTCGCGCGGCTGCCCCGGGGTCTCGCCCACGCGCGCACGCTGACCGCCGTACGTGAGACGGAGGGCGGCGGGGCGCCGGGCGACCACGACGTGCGGACGCATCCGTGGCCGCGGCGGCTGTCGCGGTTGCAGCGCAGGGGGATGGTGTACGGGCCTGTCGGCTATCTGCGCGCGCGGCGGGCGCTGCGCGCGCGTGTTGAGGGGGCGGGATGAGGACGTCTGCACGCACGCGTGGTGAGAGGCAGGGGGGCGGCAGAGGCCGGGCGGAGCGGGGGGCGCAGGACGGTGAGGGGCCGATATCGCCACCGGGTGCGGCCCGTACCCCGGCCATCCCGGTCTTCCTGTACCACTCCGTGATGGACGACCCGCCCGACTGGATCGCCGAGTTCACGGTCACGCCGAAGCAGTTCGCCGCGCATCTCGACGCCGTGGTCCGCAGCGGCCGTACACCCGTCACGATCAGCACGATCGCCGACCACCTGGCCGGGCGCGCGCCCTTGCCGTCCCGGCCCGTGCTGCTCACCTTCGACGACGGCTTCGCCGATCTGCCCGGGCCCACCGCCGAGGCGCTGGCCGAGCGGGCGCTGCCCGCCACCGCCTATCTCACCACCGGCGCCATCGCCCCGGGCGGCCGCAGTCTGCTGCCGCCCGCGCCGATGATGACCCTGGACCGGGCGGCGGAGCTGGAACGTTACGGCATGGAGATCGGCAGCCACACGGTCACGCACGCACAGCTCGACACCCTGTCCGGCAAGGAACTGGCGTACGAACTGCGCTCGTCGAAGGCCGTGCTGGAGGACGCCCTCGGGCACGAGGTCCGCCATCTCGCCTATCCGCACGGCTACAACAGCCCGCGCGTGCGGGCGATGTCGGCCCGGGCCGGCTACGAGACGGCGACCGCCGTGCGGCACGCGCTCAGCTCCGACCGCGACGAGCGCTACCGCATCGCCCGGCTCATCGTCCGGCGCACCCACACCGTCGCCGACGTCGAGGGCTGGCTGGCGGGCGCGGGTGCCCGGGTCGCGCCGTACCGGGACGGGCCGAAGACGATCGCGTGGCGCTGGTACCGGCGGGCCCGCGCGATGGTGCGCGGGCCCGAGTTCGCGGGCTGATCCCCGCCTGGGTTACTCGAGCGGCTGGTTGAAGTACGGGTCGGCGACCGACTTGCGCAGGCTGTCCCAGGCGGCGTCGTTCGCCAGGGCCAGGTTGCAGTGCGGTCCGGGGTCGCGGTAGTTCCACTGGAGGGCGGCCTTGACGCCCTCCAGGCCCTTCAGCACCCCGGGCACCTGCGCGTACCACTCGGCCTGCCGCTGCGGGCGGGACGGGTCCGCGGCGGTGCCGAACTCCGAGAGCATCAGCGGCTTGTCGTCGGAGATGTTCTTACGGATCCACTCGTGCGCGGCGTGCTGTGTCTGCGCGAAGCTGAGCCAGCCGGTCTTGTGGCAGCGGTAGTAGTTGTACTGGTTGTAGCCGACCCAGTCGACGTACTCGTCGCCGGGATACATCGCCTTCATCTCGTCGGCGTTCTCCAGGTAGCCGGTGGTGATCCACGTCCACACGACGTTGTCGACGCCCAGCTCGCGGAAACGGTCGTGGATGTGCCGGTACGCCTTCACGTACTCGGCGGGGGTGCCGTTGTCCGGCGTGCGGGTGTCCATCTCCAGGTCGAAGGAGAGGAACACCTTCTTGCCGTAGTCCTTGACGCGCCGGGCCTGGACGTCGATGACGGTCCTGTCCAGCTCGCCGGAGGCGATCTGCTTCCAGGTCGGCTGCTGCTTCTTCGTGCCGCCCCACCACTTGCTCTCCCAGGACAGCAGCAGCAGGTGGTCCTCGCCGACGCGCTGTTCCTCCGGAGTGAGCAGCCGGCCCTCCCGGCGGGTGCCCTCGGGCAGGGACATGTCGTGGTACGTGTACACGATGTCGAGCTCACGGCCGACGCGTTTTTCGTAGGCGCGGACCTTCTCCGGCAGGTCGTCCCGCTCGTGCGGCACGAACGCCCCGAACCAGGCGCCGCAGGGTGGTTCCAGGAGCGCCGTGGGGCGGCAGTCCGCCTTGGAACCGGCGGCTCCCGGGTCCGGCCCGGAGGCGTTCCGCAGGGCGAGTACGCCGACCAGGACCGCGCTGACGATCGTGGCGGACGTGATCAGCAGACGGCGCCGGCTCGATGTGAACCGGCCGGCGGACGGCTGCTCCTCGTGCGGCTGGGGCCTCCTGCGGTGCTGTCCGGTCGTGGTCGGCTTGCGGCGAAAGGGACGGTGGGGACGGTTGAACCTCACGGAGCGGAACCCTTCGGTGTCCTCGGTGTCGTCCTCGGCGGCGGGGAGGCGCGCAGCGGCGGACAGAACGCGGCGACTGTGGTCAGCAGCGTCAGCGTCAGCAGCACCCGTTGCGCGCTGAAGGTGTGCGTGGCGATCAGCACGGTCGCGACGAGCATCACGGCGCCGATGCTCAGGAACAGCACCAGCATCAGCCGCTCCAGCTGGTCGGAGTGGCGGGCGAAGTCCGGATCCCGGCGCTCGACGGGTCCTTCGGCCGGCCTCGCCTCCAGCGCGGGGGCGCAGACTCTGACCACGGCCGCGCCCGGCCCCGCCGCCAGGAAGAGGGCGACGGCGGCGCCCCGCAGCGGTGATCCGCCGGGCAGCGCGAGCGCGGCGAGCGCGAGCCAGCCGCTGAACGGCGGCAGCATCCGGACCACGAGTTCCTGCGGTGTCATCGCTCCGCTCCCCCGTCCTGCTTCAGTACGTAGAGCCATCCGGCGCTGTTCTCCGCCACGAGCCGGAACCGTGGCGAGGCGGCGACGGACTTCTGTATCCGGTCCAGCTGCGCCTCGTCGAGCTGCCCGTTCATCTCGGAGTTGGCCAACTGCCCCTGGGTGAGCAGGAAGTAGGCCCGGGCCGGCCGCTCCACCCCGGCCATGTCACTGGCGAGGGTGCCGGCCGGGTCCTTGACGATCCGGTCGACGTGGCTGCGGGCGTCGTCGAGGAACCAGTAGTGGTCGACGCTCCAGTAGGAGGCGTACGCGAGCGGGTAGTTGCGGTTGGCGGCCACGACGAGCGAGCCGTCGGGCGCCTGGTCGAAGAGCTGCCGTACGAGGGCCACTTCCTGCGGCGGGAAGTAGTTGATCCGGTCCTTGCCCGAGTAGGCCGGGACGAACGCCAGGGTTCCGCCCAGCAGTGCGGCCAGCCCCACCCAGGTGCCGATCCCTCGTCCGCGGCTCTTCACGGGGGCGGCCTGCCGGCCGGCGGCCTCCTTCGCCGCGGCGTCGGCGGCCAGCGTACGGACCTTGGGCAGCAGCGCGGCGGCGGCGAAGAACGCGGCGCCGGGCAGCATGAACAGCAGCACCCGGAAGATCATCTCGCTGCCGTAGCTGCTCGCCGCGAACATCGGCAGCGGGGCAGCGGCGATCAGCAGCAGGGGCCGGGCCCGGTGCCGCAGCACCCGTTGGCGCAGGACGCCGAGGGCCGCGAGCAGCAGGACGGAGCCGGACAGCAGCCGGGCCGCCCATGAGGTCGCGATCGCTCCGGTGCCGGTGGGGGTGGCGCCGTACCCCGTCTCCACGTTGGCGCCGACGTCGCCGATGGAGCGGATCATGTCCGGCATCGCCGCGGACAGGAAGGGCAGCGCTGCCGTGAGACACCAGGCGAGGAAGATCACGACGGTGGTGACCACCGGGACCCAGTCGCGGTAGCGGCGGCTGAGGCACAGGGCGAGCAGACAGACGACCAGCATGCCCGGGGTGAGCTGGTGGGAGATGACGATCGCCGTGATCATGACGGTGAGCACCACCGTCCACACGGCCTGCCGGGGCCGCCCGCGCTGCCCGGCGGACCGGCCGAAGCGGCGCAGCACCACGGCCAGGACGCCCACGTGCAGCGCGTAGGCCACGGACTGGGGGGAGAAGTAGTCCTGCCCGACCCAGTTGGCGACGTAGAAGAGCCAGACCGCGGTCCAGATCAGCCGCCGGTCCTCCGTGAACGTGCGGTAGATCAGCAGCAGCGGGACCAGCAGCATCAGGCTGGAGACCAGGGGCCACCAGGCCATGAACATCGCCGCCGAGTCCACGCCCAGCAGCCGCATCAGGGCGGCCTGCGCGGCGAAGAAGCCGGGCCACTGGTCGTACACCGCCATGTCGCCGACCTGGTCGGCCGTTTGCAGGCCGCCCGCCGTCAGCAGATGGTCGATGACCGCCTCGTGCTTCCACGCCCACGCGTACAGCGGGGTCGGGTAGACCACGGCCTGCGTCACCCGCTCCATCA
The DNA here is from genome assembly GCF_029813805.1 of Streptomyces sp. DH10. Lineage (NCBI taxonomy): Bacteria > Bacillati > Actinomycetota > Actinomycetes > Kitasatosporales > Streptomycetaceae > Streptomyces > Streptomyces sp. DH10. The sequence continues at coordinate 181,182 of NZ_JARVKU010000003.1, read as the reverse complement.
CCAGCAGCCCGAGGACGTACGCGGCCGCCCAGGCGCCCGGCCGGCGCGGATCGCGGACCGTGAACCAGAACCCGGTCGTGAGCACGACGAGACCTGCCCAGAAGGTGGGGTGCAGCGCGGTGACCAGCCCGTAGTCGTCGAGCCGCGACACGTCGGTGTGCCGCACGGCGTACGCCCACAGGGCGAGCGCGACGAGCAGCGGAACGCCGGGCCAGGCCGGAGCGCGCCGCCCGGACCGGGCGGGGGGCAGGTCGGACAGGTCCGTCACGGGCTCATGGGCGGGGCTCGACGACTCCGAGGAGGAGGGGCTGGCGGACTGGCTGGAGGCTTCGGGGCTGCTGCCGGGGGTGCTCGCGCCGTCCCGCGCGGGTGTGGGTTCCGGCGTGGATCTCTCCCTCGGAGTTACTGGCGGACGCACGGTGGTTCCCCCCTGGCGGTTCGGCTCTGTTCGGCTCTGGAGCTTGATCAGTCGCTGGGTCGGCCGTTCGGCCTTGTGCGGTGTGGTAGGGCCCTTCTGATGGATATCCGCAGGAGAAGGGAGCGGCGTTCGGTGCGTGCGATCGGCGTGCGGTGCGGAGGGTCATGTGGCGGAGCCACCTGGCCCTGCGCACCGTGCGGCGAGCGTGCGTGCCGGGCGTCGTGACGCTGCGGAGATCCATCAGAAGGGCCCTCGCCCCATGGCCGACACGGCGCGGCGGCAGACCGGCAGGAGCAGGACGAGTACGGCGAGTACGGCGAGCAGGGGCGGCGCGACCGGTGCCAGCGCCTCACGCCACACCCAGCCGCCGACCGCGACGAGATACAGAACCCCCCAGCGCCCCGGCCACGGCAGCCGTCCGCCCGCGCTCGCGAGCAGCAGCCACAGCGGTACGAGGCACAGCAGCTGGCAGACCGGCGGCGCCCAGCGAAGCAGCGGCTCGGGCCCGTCGAGCCCGAACGCGTCCGCGAGGAAGCCGGCCGTCTTCACATACAACGCCCCGTCCACCGGCCGCGGTTCCCGCCCGAGGGCGACCGGTGCGGCGTACATGGCGAGCAGGGCGGTGTACAGCGCCGTGCCGGGCAGCGACGGGTCGCGCCGGGTGCACAGCGTGATGGCGGCGACGAACACCACGAGCAGCAGGCCTCCCGCGGTGAGCGACGGCAGCGGCAGGCCCTCCATCAGCTGACGTCCCGTCAGTGCCGCTTCGGCGGCACCGTCGAGCCAGGGCAGGTCGCGCAGCGGCGCCCAGAAGAAGACGGTGGCGACGCCGAGCAGGCCCCAGAGGGCGCCTCTCAGCCGCCGCTCCCGGGTGTCGTCCTCGGCACCGGCGGTTTCCTCGTACCCGCCGGTCTCCTCGTGGTCGGCGGTTCCCTCGCGCTGGGGTGCTCTCGGCTCCCGGAGACCGTCACGCTCCTCGCCAGCATCCGCCGTCTCGACGGCCTCGGCCTCGTCGGCGATCGCCCCCTTCTCCGCGGCGCCCGGATGATGCGGCCCGTCGGGATGATGCGGCCCGTCGGGATGGTGCCGCCCGTCCGGATGATGCGGCCGCACGATCAGCGCCAGCGTGTCCGCCTGGAGTGCCTCACGCTCGTATCCCGGGCGCCCTATAAACAACGTGACCGTGTCCTCGTCGCCCTCCTTGGGCTGGTACGCGGCCCGGCGGGCCCAGGTCGTGCCGTACCCGGCGGTGGCGTTCAGTTTCGCCCAGCGGGTGCCGTAGGAGGGGTCGGCGGGCGTACGGACCGCGGGGGCGCTGTCGTTGTGCCGCAGCGCCGCGCGCAGCCCGGCCGTGGAGATGACGGCGATGAGCGTCATGCTCAGCAGCACCGCCCAGCCGGCCCCCGCGATCCCGGCCGGGGTGAACAGCACGGCCGCGCTGCCCAGCACCAGGACGCACATGGCGCCTTGGAGCGCGGCGAGCACACCCGTGCGCCCCTGTACGCGCAGTACGCCGATGTACAGCTCCACCACCACCCGCGGCAGCGCGCCGAGGGCGAGCAGCCGCAGCACGGTCGAGCCGTGCTCGGCGTAGTCCGGGCTGAAGGGCGTGAGGATGTAGGGGGCGAAAAGGACCAGCACCAGCACGACCGGGACCAGCAGCAGCGTCATGCGCCGCAGGGCGCCCCGGACTCCGTCGGCGAGCTGTCGCGGGTCGTGGGAGGCGTGCGCGGTGAGGGACGAGGCCATGTTGATGGCCATGAACTCCATCGTGCCGCCGACGGTGTACGCCACGTAGAAGTAGCCGTTCTCCGCGGCGCTGAAGCGGACCGCGACCATCACCGGCAGCAGGTTGATCATCGCCAGGCTGAACAGCGCGCCCAGCGAGTCCCCGGCCAGGAAGCGGCCCATGTCGCGGAATTTCGGGGGCTCCTTCTCGCGCTCGAGCTCCGCCTGGCGCGGGATGAGCCGACGGAAGATCAGCCAGCCCAGCGGCAGTGTGGAGAAGGCGATCGCGACGGCCCAGGAGACGAAGATGCCGAGGACGGGCAGCGTGCCGGCGAAGACGGCCAGCAGGACCAGCTTCCCGACCGAGAACACCGCGTTCCCGGCCGGCACCCACTCCGCCTTGCGCAGCCCGGTGAGCACCCCGTCCTGGAGCGTGAGCAGCGCCCAGGCCACGCACGCCGCGACGAACACCGCGCCCGCCATGGGCGTGCCCAGAGGGGCGTACGACGCTCCCCACGCGTCGAGCGTGAGCAGGAAGACGGCGGCGGCGAGCGCCACGATCAGCGAACTGGCCGCGTACGTGCCCCACACCAGACGCCCGGTCTCCCGTCCCGCGCGCGGGACGAACCGGACCACCGCGCCGATCATCGTCGTCGCCGTGATGCTGGCGAGCAGCCGCATCGCGGCGATGGCGGCGGAACCCTGGCCGACGGCCTCCTCGGAGTAGTAGCGGGCGGCCACCAGCCAGAATCCCAGGCCCAGTACGGCGGACACGCCGGTGCTGAGCATGAGGAAGTACGCGTTCTTGAACAGCGAGTCGTGCGTGTGCTCGTCGGCGGCGGGCTTCGGTCCGCCGCCGTCGGCGCGCGTGGTGGCGGGCTCGTGCACCTGGATCTCAGCCACGGGACTGATCCAGCCTTCCCGAGGCCGGTCTGCCTGAGGCCGGCCTGTCGCGGGGTGGTTCTCCCGGTGCCTCGACCGGCCGTGCCCCGGACCGCTCCAGCACCTCGACGACCGTCCGGGCCCGCAGCGGGTCCACGGGCAGCGCGTGCCGCGCGAACCAGCGGGCCGCCTCGGGGGCCGGTGAGGGGTCGGTGAACTCCGCGCCGGCGTAGTCGTCCAGGGGCGGGTCGTAGAGGTAGCCGACGACGACGCCCTGCCGTGCCAGTGCGGCGATCGCCGCGTCCCGGTCCGCCACGAACAGCGGGACGCGGAACAACGGCTGAGTGCCGTACGCGTCACGCGGCTTGGCCCAGGGCGTGGACAGCAGCAGCTCCGTGCCCGCGCGGCAGGCGTCCAGCACGTCGTCCAGCCGGTCGAGCTTGTGCCCGATGCGCCGCAGGCGCAGGCGGCCGGACTCCTGGCGGTAGTCGTGCATGTCGACGCGTACCCAGGGGTGGTGGGCGTCGAGCCCGGGCGCCCGGCGGGCGGCGTGCGCGAGTTCGTCAGGGCGCAGCGGCATCCGGATCTCCTCCCGGTCCGCCAGCCCCAGCAGCCGGATCGCGGCCCAGGCGGCGCGCCGCAGCCGCAGCCCGCGCACCGCCGCCTCCGCGTACGGCCGGACCGCGTAGGCGAGTTCGGAGCTCGTTCGGCGCGGTGCGAGCAGTCCCGCGCAGGTCTTCTCCACCGCCTCGCGCAGCCCCGGGTCGGCGAGGGAGAGCATGCCTCCGGCCTTGGCCCCGACGTGCTTGGACAGGCTGAACGCGGAGGCCTCGCCCCACGCCCCGACCGGCCGGTCCCCCGCCCGGCTGCCGATGGCGTGCGCCGCGTCCTCGAACAGCGGGATTCCCAGCGCGTCGCACTTCTGCCTGAGGCGCGGCGCCGGGTCCGGGTTCCCGTACAGGTTCGTCGTGAGCACGGCCGACACCGATCTCCACGTCCCGTCCGGCACGGCATCGATGTCGATGGAGGCGTCGAGCGGGTTCAACGGCGCCTGCACCGGGCGCAGTCCGGCCGCGAGCACGACGAAGAAGATGACGTCGTCGTTGACCGGCGACATCAGCACCCGCCCGCCGGGCGGGCACCAGTGGCGCAGCGCCACGTACAGCCCGAAACGACATGACGGTACATACACGCATTCCCGGCCGAGCCGCACGCGCATGGTCTCTTCCAGCCCTTTGAGCTGCGAACCATGCCGTACCGAGCCCGGACCGGCCTCCCCAATGGCCATCCGCCCCCCTGGTGTGCCGTCGGAACGCCCCCTCCCCGAGGCCTTCCGGCACCCGCCCAGAGTCGCCCCGTTCGCACCGCTCCGTCAAGATTGCGTCGCGTCCTGTGGATAACTTCCGGCACGCACGAATGGGGCGTCCCGTCCGCCGCGCCGGAGTCGCACCGTCCGGTCCCACCCGGTCCCACCTGCCCCGTTCGCCCGTATCCGCCTCCTCGGACACTGCCCAGGACCGGTGTGCCACCCGTAACGTGTGGCACGACCACGAACACGTGGCGACGACATGGCACACCCGAAAGCGAGGCAGCACCCGATGCCCCCCTTCGATGTCCCCGAGGGCGACCCCTTCGGTCCGCACAACCTGCCGTACGGCGTGTTCTCCCTGCCCGGTTCCTCCGACCGGACCGTGGGCGTCCGGCTCGGCGACCATGTGCTGGACGCCGGCGCGGCGGCCCACGCCCTCGGCTCCCCGTACGCCTCCCTGCTCGCGCGGCCGACCCTCAACCCGCTGCTGGCCGCGGGCCGCACCGCCTGGTCGGACGTACGCCGGGCGCTGACGGCCTGGGTGTCCGTGCCGTCCCACCGCGAGACCGTCGAACCGATGTTCCACCCCCTGTCCTCGGTGACCCTGCACCTCCCCTTCGAGGTCGCGGACTACGTCGACTTCTACGCCTCCGAGAACCACGCCCGGAACGTCGGCCGGATCTTCCGCCCCGACGCCGAGGACTCCCTGACCCCCAACTGGAAGCACCTGCCGATCGGCTACCACGGCCGCTCCGGCACGGTCGTCGTCTCGGGCACGGACGTCGTACGCCCCTCGGGCCAGCGCAAGGCGCCCGCGGACCCGGCTCCCGTCTTCGGTCCGTCCGTCCGGCTGGACATCGAGGCGGAGGTCGGCTTCGTGGTCGGCGTGCCGTCCCGGATGGGCGAGCCGGTGTCTCTCGACGACTTCCGCGAGCACGTCTTCGGCCTCTGCCTCCTCAACGACTGGTCGGCGCGCGACATCCAGGCCTGGGAGTACGTCCCGCTCGGCCCGTTCCTCGGCAAGTCCTTCGCCACGTCGGTGTCGGCGTGGATCACCCCGCTGGACGCCCTGGAGGAGGCCCGGGTGGCCCCGCCGGCCCGGACGCACGAGCTGCTGCCCTACCTGGACGACAGCGGCGAGGAACCCGGCGGCTACGACCTGCGGATCACCGTCGCCGTGAACGGCCACGTCGTCTCCGAGCCGCCCTTCTCCACCATGTACTGGACGGCCGCCCAGCAACTGGCCCACATGACCGTCAACGGCGCCTCCCTGCGCACCGGCGACCTGTACGGCTCGGGCACGGTCAGCGGCCCGGCGGACCGTGAGCGCGGCTCCCTCCTCGAACTGACCTGGAACGGCCGCGACCCGCTCGAACTCCCCGACGGCAAGCGGACGTTCCTGGAGGACGGCGACGTGGTGACCCTGTCGGCCTGGGCCCCGGGGCCGGACGGCGTGCGGGTGGGGCTGGGCGAGGTGACGGGGCGGGTGGTACCGGCCTGACGGCGCTCCACGGTCCGGGTCCGGCCGGTAACGGCCCGGGTCCGGCCGGTAACGGCCCAGGGCTGGCCGACAACGGCCCGGGTCTGGCCGACAGTCACCCCTCCCGGCGCTTCTGATGCCGCTCGACTCCTGACTCACACCGCCCGGCACCGTCATACTGGGCGTCGGGCGGTGTGCCCGCGCGTGCGCGGCGCACGGCACGTTCGGGGCGCTCGTCGGTGTGCACTTCAGCCACGTCACCGGTGCGCCCGGCAACCGCCCTCCCCCGCACGACCCGTAGCCGCCCCTCTTCCGACCGACCGGAGCCCGTGGCCATGACCGTCTGCCTGCTCCTGCTGAGCGTTGTCGCCGTGACGGCCGCCGTACCCGTTCCCCGTGCGCTGACCCGGGCCGACTGGCCCGAGCGGGAACCGGTGGTGGCGCTGTGGGTGTGGCAGTGCCTGGTCGCCACCGTCCTGCTGTGCTGCGTGACGGCACTCGCCCTGGGCGCCGCCGCCGTCTTCGGCACGGTCCGCGCCCAGCTTTTCGCCCCGGCGCCGCCCGCGGTGACGGCGGCGTACGACCTGTCCACCGCCCCGCCCGGGGCGGCCGCCCTCACCCTGCTGCTGGCCTGCGGTGCCGCCTGGACGACCGCGATGCTCGCGCGTGAACTCGTCGAGGCGCGCCGGCGCCGCGCACAGGCCCGCGCCCACCTCCGCGAACGCGCCCCCGACCTGCCCGCCGGACTGCCCGCCGCCCGCGGCCCCCTCCTGGTCCTGGAGGACGAATACCCCGACGCCTGGTGGATGCCCGGCAGCCCGCCCCAGCTGATCGTCACCACGGGCGCCCTGCACCGCCTCACGGACCACCAGCTCGACGCCGTCCTCACCCACGAGCGCGGCCACGCCCGCGCCCGCCACGACTGGCTGCTGCACCTGTCCACCGCTCTGGCCACCGGTTTCCCCCGCATCCCGCTGTTCGCGCACTTCTGCGACCAGACGCACCGCCTGGTAGAACTGGCCGCCGACGACACGGCGTCCCGCCGCTGCGGCCACCTGACCACGGCCCTGGCCCTGATCGAGCTCAATCAGCACCGCGGCGTCCTGTCCTGCGCCTCCAGCCACCGCCTGCTGGGCGAGCGGGTCGACCGGCTCCTGGAACCGCCGCCCCGGCTGGGCCGCCGGCACCGGGCCCTGACGACCACCACGGCCGCACTGGTCCCGCTGCTGCCCCTGCTGATCGTGTTCGCGCCGGGCCTGACTGCCCTGTCGTAGCCGGACGGGACCGGCGGCCGACGGCGAGTCTCTGTCACAGCCGTACCGGACCGGCGGCCGACGGCGAGTCTCTGTCACAGCCGTACCGGACCCGTGGCCGGTGGCGGATCTCCTCACCGGCCCGCCGAAAACCCAGCTCACCGACCGAACCGGTCGCACTCCCGATGGCGCAACATTCCCGCAACACCACTTTTCCTATCGGATAGGTATGGTCCGAGCCATGCCCAGTGACCGCATCCGAGACCACGCCGGACAGGGAGCCGCGACCACCGTCGCCGCCCACCGCGCGCGGCGCCGGCTGCGCGCCGACCGGGCCCGGCAACTGGCCGACCTGCTCCGCCGGCAGTTGCTCGCCGGTGCCTTCCCCGAGGGCACCCTCCCCCACGAGTCGACCCTCGCCGCCGACTACGGCGCCAGCCGCAACACGGTCCGCGAGGCTCTCGACCTGTTGCGGGCCGAGGGCCTCGTGGAACGCCAGCCCGGCGTCGGCACCGTGGTCGTGGCCCACAAGTACCCCCACGGCCTCGACCGTCTGATGGGCCTCGCGGAAACCCTCCGTGAGCACGGCCGGGTCACCAACGAGGTCCGCACGATGGGCCCCGCCCCGGCACCCGCGCCGGTCGCCGAACGCCTTCACCTCGCGCCCGGCACCGACGTCCTCTGCATCGAGCGCCTGCGCCGCCTGAACGGCCTGCCCCTGTCCCTCGACCTCACCTACATCCCCCTCGACATCGGCACCGGACTGCTCGGCGCCGACCTGGAGAACACCGACGTCTTCCGCCTTCTGGAAGCCGTCACCGGACAAGCCCTCGGCCACGCCGAGATCACCCTGGAAGCGGTCAGCGCGGACCCCCACTCGGCAACCGTGCTCGAGGCCCCGCGCGGCGCCGCCGTCCTCATGCTGGAACGCCTCACCCACCTCGCGGACGGCCGCCCGGTCGACCTGGAGTTCATCCGCTTCCGCGGCGACCGCATCACCATGAGCGGCCTGCTGCACCGCTCCCGGTAACCACCCCGCTCGCGCACTCTCCTGGAGACAGCCATGCCCTTGTCGCCCCAGCGGGCCGACGTGCCCGTGACCATCGACGAGTCGAAGTGCATCGACGGCTGCACGCTCTGCGTGGACATGTGCCCGCTGGACTCCCTCGCCATCGACGAGCGCAACGGCAAGGCCTACATGCATGTCGACGAGTGCTGGTACTGCGGCCCGTGCGCGGCCCGCTGCCCCACCGGAGCCGTCACGGTCAACATGCCCTATCTGCTCCGGTGAGAGGCCCGAACCCCCATGTCCCGAACTCCGTGAAACGCACAGCAGTCGCCGTCTCCGCAATCGTCCTCCTGCTCCCGCTGAGCGCCTGCGGCGGTGACGCCGAGGCCGGCAGCGGCTCCACGGTCACCGTCACCGTCGGCTACCAGTCCAGGACGATCAACACCGTCACGGCGGGAACCCTCCTCCGCTCCCTGGGCTCCTTCGAGAAACAGCTGAACGCCCTGCGCGACGGCGTCCGCTACAAGGTGGACTGGCAGGACTACGCCACCGGCGCGCCCATCACCGCCCAGATGACCGCGGGAAAGATCGACATCGGCTCGATGGGCGACTTCCCGCTGCTCATCAACGCGGCCCGCGGCAAGCAGCTGAACAGCCCGACCCGGCTGGTCTCCGTCACCGGCTACAACCTGCGCGGCGGCCTCAACACCATCGTCACCGCGCCCGATTCCAAGCTGACCTCCCTGAAGGACCTGAAGGGCCAGAAGGTCTCCACCAGCGTCGGCTCGGCCGCCGACGGCACCCTTGTACGGGCTCTCCAGCGCGCCGGAATCGACCCGGACAGCGGCATCGAGAAGCTCAACCAGCAGCCTTCGGTCGGCGCGTCCGCCCTCGCGGCGGGCAGCACGGACGCGCTGTCGCAGTTCGTCGCCTGGCCCGGCCTGCTCGCCTACCAGGGCAAGGCCAAGGCGATCTACGACGGCGCCCGGCTGAACCTGCCCACCTTCCACGGCGTCACCGCCCGCGAGGACTTCGCGCACAAACGCCCGGCCGTGCTGGAGGCGTTCCTGAAGGCCCAGGCGGAGGCGACCGACTACCTGAACGAGCACCCGGTGGACGCCGCCGAGAAGGTCGCGAAGGCGACCGGCCTGCCCGCCGAGGTCGTCTACCTCTACAACGGCGCGCACGGCATCGCCACCTTCGACCCGGCGATCAAGCCGCAGCTCGTCTCCGCGCTGAAGCAGGACGTCTCGGTCCTCAAGTCGGCGAAACTCACCGGCGACGTGGACGTCGACTCCTTCGTCGACGACCAGTACGTGAAGAAGGCCCTCGGAGCGAAGGCGTACGCCGGGCGTCTCGCCACGAAGCCGGCACCGGCCGCGAGCGAGGCCTGGCCCAAGGGCGCCTCGAAGACCGTCACCTTCCCATCCCCCTCCGAACTGCTGCGCTACGTCGCCGGGCACCGCGACGGTCTCCGGGCCGCCTACGTCCCCGACACCACCACCGGCACCCTCTGGTTCGCCGACAAGGCCGTGTGGGTGGCCGACGGCGGCGAACTGCTGCCCTTCGTCGCCCCCGACACGGCGCAGGCGTACGTCGGCGGGCACGCCGGGGCGCGTGTCGTCTCCTACGCCGACGCTCTGGAGCGGGCCTCGTGAAGCGGTATGTGCTCCGGGTGATCTCGCTGGCCGCCGCCCTCGCCCTGTGGCAGGCACTGACCAGCCTGAATGTCGACCTGTGGCTGCGCTTCTCGCAGTTCCCGACGGTCACCGACGTGGCCCGGGCCTTCGCCGCCCGGCTGTCCGGGCCGGACTACTGGACGGACCTCACCGACAGCCTCGTCCGGATCCTCACCGGCTTCCTGCTGGCCGCCGTCCTGGGCGTGGCCACGGGCGTGCTCGTGGCCCGCTCGCGTCTCGCCGAGGACCTGCTCGGCCCGGTGCTGGAGGTGATCCGCCCGATCCCGGCCATCGCGCTCGTCCCCGTCGCGATCCTGCTCTTCCCCTCCAACGAACAGGGCATCGTCTTCATCACCTGCGCCGCCGCCTTCTTCCCGGTCCTGGTCTCCACCCGGCACGCGGTGCGCGTCCTGACCCCCATGTGGGAGGAGGCCGTGCGCACCATGGGCGGCGGCCGGTGGCGGATCCTCGGCTCCGTCGTCCTGCCGGGCGCGCTGCCCGGCGTGTTCGGCGGCCTGTCCGTCGGCATCGGCGTGTCCTGGATCTGTGTGATCTCCGCCGAGATGATCTCCGGCCAGTACGGGGTCGGCTACCGGACCTGGCAGGACTACACCGTCGTCGACTACCCGGGGGTGTTCGTCGGCATGGTCACCATCGGCGTGCTCGGCTGGGTCACCTCCACGGCCGTGGAACTGCTGGGCCGCCGCCTCACCCGCTGGCTGCCCCGCACGGCGTACGCCCCCGGCGCCCGGCCGTCCGGGCCCACCCGTTCCGTGAAGCCCGCGCCGACCGCCCCCGCCGCCGTACCCGGCGGACCCGCATCCGAGGAGGCACGCGATGAGCACCTCGTCTGAGACCGTCCTGAGCACCTCGCCGGAGGCCATCGCCGCCGGCGCCCCGGTCCACGGCACCCGGCTCGCCCTGTCCGGCGCCTCCCTCGGCCGCCCCGGCGCGCCCGCCCTGGACGGCGTCGACCTGGACATCGCCCCCGGTGAGATCCTCACCGTCGTCGGCCCCTCCGGCTGCGGCAAGTCGACCCTCCTGCGCACCCTGGCCGGCCTGCTGCCGCCGCTCGCCGGGGAGATCACCGAGGACGGGAGCCCGCTGACCGGTCCCTCGGCCGACCGCGCCCTGGTCTTCCAGGAGGACGCCCTGCTCCCCTGGCGCACCCTGCGCGCCAACGTCGAACTCCCCCTCGCCATCCGCGGCGTGCCCCGCGCCGAGCGCCGGGAACAGGCCCAGGCCTGGCTGGAGCGGGTCGGACTCGGCACGCGGGAACGGCAGTTGCCGCACCGGGTCTCCGGCGGCCAGCGCCAGCGCGTCCAGCTGGCGCGCGCCCTGGCCGCACGCCCCCGCGCCGTGCTGATGGACGAGCCGTTCGGCGCGCTCGACGCGCAGACCCGCGCGGGCATGCAGGGACTGCTGGTCGAGGTGCTGCACGGCACCGGCGCGACCGTCGTCTTCGTCACCCACGACGTGGACGAGGCACTCTTCCTCGGCGACCGCGTCGCCCTGCTCGGCGCGGGCGGCCTCGTCGCCGTACGGGACGTGCCCCGCCCCCGCGACCGCGGCGCGCACGACGACCCTGCGCGCCTGGCCCTGCGGCGCGACGTCCTCACCTCGCTCGGTACGTGAAAGGCACCCCGGTGACCACCTCCGTGAACCGCCCTGCGGACACCCCCCTGGCCGTCCCGCCCCTGACCGACGCCGAGGAACTGACCTGCGACGTCCTCGTCGTCGGCGGCGGCACCGCCGGCACCATGGCGGCCCTGACCGCCGCCGAGCACGGCGCGAACGTACTGCTCCTGGAGAAAGCCCACGTCCGCCACTCCGGCGCGCTCGCCATGGGCATGGACGGCGTCAACAACGCGGTCATCCCGGGCCGCGCCGAACCCGACGACTACGTCGCCGAGATCACCCGCGCCAACGACGGCATCGTCGACCAGTCCACCGTCCGCCAGACCGCCACCCGCGGCTTCGCCATGGTGCAGCGGCTGGAGTCGTACGGCGTGAAGTTCGAGAAGGACGAGCACGGTGACTACGCGGTCCGCCAGGTCCACCGCTCCGGCTCCTACGTCCTGCCGATGCCGGAGGGCAAAGACGTCAAGAAGGTCCTGTACCGGCAGCTGCGGCGGCGCGAGATGCGGGAGAGGATCCGCATCGAGAACCGGGTGATGCCGGTGCGTGTGCTCACGTCCGGGGGCCGGGCCGTGGGCGCGGCCGGCTTCAACACGCGTACAGGGCGGTTCGTCCAGGTCCGCGCCGGTGCGGTGATCCTCGCGACGGGCGCCTGCGGCCGCCTCGGCCTGCCCGCCTCCGGCTACCTCTACGGCACCTACGAGAACCCCACCAACGCGGGCGACGGCTACGCCATGGCCTACCACGCGGGTGCCGAGCTCACCGGCATCGAGTGCTTCCAGATCAACCCGCTGATCAAGGACTACAACGGCCCGGCCTGCGCCTATGTCGCCAACCCCTTCGGCGGCTACCAGGTCAACCGGCACGGCGAACGCTTCGTCGACTCCGACTACTGGTCCGGCCAGATGATGGCCGAGTTCGCGGCGGAGGTGGCGTCCGACCGGGGTCCGGTCTACCTGAAGCTGAGCCATCTCCCCGAGGAATCGGTCTCCGCCCTGGAGACGATCCTCCACTCGACCGAACGCCCGACCCGCGGCACCTTCCACTCCGGCCGCGGCCACGACTACCGCACCCACGACGTCGAGATGCACATCTCCGAGATCGGCCTGTGCGGCGGCCACTCCGCTTCCGGCGTCCGAGTGGACGACCATGCCCGCACGACCGTCCCCCGCCTGTACGCGGCGGGCGACCTGGCCTGCGTGCCGCACAACTACATGATCGGCGCGTTCGTCTTCGGCGACCTGGCCGGCGCGGACGCGTCCCAGTACCCGGCGTATGAAGGGGAGTTGCCCGGCGAGCAGCTCCGGGAGGCGCACGAGCTGATCTACCGTCCGCTGCGCAACCCCGACGGCCCGCCGCAGCCCCAGGTCGAGTACAAGCTGCGCCGCTTCGTGAACGACTACGTGGCTCCGCCGAAGTCCGGTGCCCGCCTGTCGCTGGCCCTGGAGGCGTTCGAGCGGATGCGCGCCGACATCGCCGCGATGGGCGCCCGCACCGCGCACGAGCTGATGCGCTGCGCGGAGGTGACCTTCATCCGCGACTGCGCGGAGATGGCCGCGCGGTCCTCCCTGGCCAGGACGGAGTCCCGCTGGGGCCTCTACCACGACCGTCTCGACCATCCCGCTCGCGACGACGCGTCCTGGTTCCACCATCTCGATCTGCACAAGTCCCCCTCTGGTGCGATGGAGTTCACGGCCCGTCCCGTGGCTCCCTATCTCGTTCCGGTCGAGGGCTTCACGCCCGTCGGCGGCCTGTCCCGTTCCCTCGGCGAGGTCCACGCCGAGGACGTGGCGACGGCGGGGTCGCGGGATGTGGCGCCGGTGGCGGCCCTGTCCGAAGCGGAAGACTCCGGGCAGGGGCGAACTCCGAGTGAGCGGTACGAGCCCTCCGCTCCCGCCCCGGAGCAGTCCTCCGCCCGCCTGCTCGAACTCGTCGCGCTCGCCGATGAGGAGCCCGAACTCGCCGCCCTCCAGCCGTACCTGAGCGATCCCGTGCCCGCGGTCCGGCGCGAGGCGGTCGCCGTGCTCACCGAGACGCTGCCGCCGGGAACCGGCTCCGCCCTCGCCGCCGCCCTGCGCGACACCACCGCCGAGGTCCGTGCCACCGCGGCCGCCTCACTGCGCGAGCTCGTCGAGACGCTCCCGCCGGAGCCCGAGCTGCGCGACGGCCTCGCCGCCGCCCTGACCGAGCCCGACCCGGTGGTCCGCGCCGCCGCGCTGGACGTCCTGCGTGCCCTGCGCCTCGGCGACGTCGACCTGTTCGCGGACGCCCTGGCGGACTCCGACACAGCCGTCCGTATCGAGGCCGTGCGGGCGCTGGTGTCGGTCGACGCCGCCGGCGAACTGGCCCGAGCGGCGGACACCGACCCGTCCCGCGAGGTCCGGGTGGCGATCGCCAAGGGGCTGGCCACGGTGGGTGCGGAGCGGCTCGCGGATGACCTCCCGTCGGACACCGACCCTGCCGCCGACCTGATCGCCGCGGCCCTCACCGCCCTCCTCGACGACCCCGACGCCCTGGTACGCGCGGCGGCCTACGGGGCACTGGGCACCACCGGCTGCCCGGCATCCCTCACCGAGCGTGCCGTGGCCGCCCTGTCCGAGCAGGCCTGGCAGGTGCGCGCGGGAGCCGCCACGGCCCTGTCCGTCATCGACCCCGAGGTGGCCGTCCCCGCCCTCGCCAAGGCACTCGCGGACGCCAACGCCGATGTCCGCAAGGCCGCCGTCCTGGCACTGACCCGGCACCGCGCCACCGAGGAGGCCCGTGCGGCCCTCGCGACGGCGACGTCGGACGCCGACGCGGATGTCAGGGCGTACGCGGCACGGGCGTTGTGACCGGCCCGGCTCGCCACTCCCCGTGACGTGGCCGGAGCCCGTCGCTACATCCAGTCGTCGGGCTCCGGCTCCATGTCCATCTCGGGCCAGTGGTCCGGCTCCCCCGCCTCCTGACCGGCGGCGGCGTGAGCCGGAGCCCGGCCGGACACCTGGGCCGAGGGTGAGTCGCCCGCAGGAGCAGAGCCTGCCGGTCCGCCCAGTGAGGCGAGCACTTCCAGCACGCCCTCTCCGTACGTGGTGAGCTTCTTCTCCCCCACCCCGCTGATCCCGCCGAGCTCGGCCACGGAGCCGGGCCACACCGTGGCGATCTCCCGCAGCGTGGCGTCGTGGAAGATGACGTACGCCGGGACGCCCTGCTCGCGTGCCTGCTCGGCCCGCCAGGCGCGCAGTGCCTCGAAGGCCGGCAGCAGTTCCTCGGGCAACTCGGCGGCTGCCGTCTTGCTCTTGCGCTCGCCCCGTCCGGAGCCCGAGGACCCCGACGCTCCCGACCGGGAGGTCACCGGCTTCTTCGGCTCCTTCCGCAGCGGCACCTCCCGCTCCCGCCGCAGCACCTCCCCGCTCGCCTCGGTCAGCACCAGCGTGCCGTACTCGCCCTCCACCGCGAGCAGCCCCTGGGCCAGCAGCTGCCGTATCACACCGCGCCATTCGCCCTCGGTCAGCTCGTCGCCGATGCCGAACACCGACAGCTGGTCGTGGTCGAACTGGATCACCTTGGCGGTCCGCTTGCCCAGCAGGATGTCGACGATCTGCACCGCGCCGAACTTCTGCCCGCGCTCCCGCTGGAGCCGCACCACCGTCGAGAGCACCTTCTGCGCCGCGACCGTGCCGTCCCAGGTCTCCGGCGGGGTCAGGCAGGTGTCGCAGTTGCCGCAGGCAGGCTGGTCCGGGTCCTGGCCGAAGTAGGCGAGCAGCTGGCCCCGGCGGCACTGGGCCGTCTCGCACAGCGCCAGCATCGAGTCCAGGTGGGCCTGGGCCCGCCGCCGGAACGCCTCGTCGCCCTCGCCCGACTGGATCAGCTTGCGCTGCTGTATGACGTCGTTCAGCCCGTACGTCATCCAGGCCGTCGACGGCAGCCCGTCACGTCCCGCCCGGCCCGTCTCCTGGTAGTAGCCCTCGACCGACTTGGGCAGGTCGAGGTGGGCGACGAAGCGTACGTCCGGTTTGTCGATGCCCATTCCGAAGGCGATGGTCGCCACCACGACCAGGCCGTCCTCCCGCAGGAAGCGGGACTGGTGGGCCGCGCGCGTACCCGCGTCCAGCCCGGCGTGGTACGGCACCGCCTCGATGCCGTTGCGGCTGAGGAACTCGGCGGTCTTCTCGACCGAGTTGCGCGACAGGCAGTAGACGATGCCCGCGTCGCCCGCGTGCTCCTCGCGCAGGAAGCTCAGCAGCTGCTTCTTCGGGTCGGCCTTCGGCACGATCCGGTACTGGATGTTGGGCCGGTCGAAGCTCGCCACGAAGTGCCGGGCCGACGGCATGTTCAGCCGCTCGGTGATCTCCTGGTGCGTCGCGTGCGTGGCCGTCGCCGTGAGCGCGATCCGCGGTACGTCCGGCCAGCGCTCGCCGAGCAGCGACAGCGACAGGTAGTCCGGCCGGAAGTCGTGTCCCCACTGGGAGACGCAGTGCGCCTCGTCGATCGCGAAGACGGAGATCTTGCCGCGTGAGAGCAGGTCGAGCGTGTTCTCCAGCCGCAGCCGCTCCGGCGCCAGGTAGACCAGGTCGAGCTCACCGGCGAGGAACTCCGCCTCCACCACCCTGCGCTCGTCGAAGTCCTGCGTGGAGTTCATGAACCCGGCCCGCACGCCCAGCGCCCGCAGTGCGTTCACCTGGTCCTGCATCAGGGCGATGAGCGGGGAGACGACCACACCCGTACCGGGTCTGACCAGGGCCGGGACCTGATAGCAGAGGGACTTGCCGGCGCCGGTCGGCATGAGCACCACCGCGTCGCCGCCCGCGACCACGTGCTCGATGACCGCTTCCTGCTCGCCGCGGAAGGCCTCGTATCCGAAGACCCGGTGCAGCGTGGCCAGCGCCGCGCTGTCGCCGGCACCGCCTGGCATGCCGGTCCCGGTCACCGCGTCCACGTCCGTCATCACTTCCGTCCCGCCCATCGCGCCCATCGTCCTGTCCCCCGTGCGTCGCCCCTCGACCACTGCGTCCACCATAGGGGCCCGCACCGACACTCCCGGAGTTATCCACAGGCCCCGCTCGACGGATCGCGTCGCTTCCGTCCCCGGCCCGAACAGACGCCCGGTATCCGGCCCGGATGGGCGGCCCGTATCCAACGCGGATGGACTGCCCGTGCCCATCCCGAACAGACGGCCCGTGCCCATCCCGAACGGTCGGCCCATACCCATCCCGAACGGTCGCCCCGCCTGGCACGCCCCCACCGGCCGGGCGATGCTGCTGACGCGGGACGGGGGAGGCCCGCCGATCCCTCACCGGGCGCGACCGCGCCCCCATGACGGACGCCCGCCTCCGGGCGCCCCTCCGGCAAGGAGCGACACGACATGTCCTTCCTCAAGGCCGCCTGTGCCCTCACGCTGACCACCGCGCTCGCATGCGCCGCGGCCCCCGCCCACGCCACCGGACACGACGACGGAGGCGAGCCCGAACTCGTCCAGACCTACGCCGCCACGCGCCACTACCAGCACGTGAAGCGCGCGATCAAGGACGGCTACCTCCCCGCGGGCCCGTGCACCGCCCTGCCGGGCGAGGGCGGCATGGGCTACCACTACGTCAAGCAGCGGCTCATCAACTCCACCGACCCCACCAAGCCCGCCGGGCTCGCCTACCACAAGGCAAGCACGGCAAGCTTCGTCTCGGAGCCGTGGAGTGGATCGTCCGTGACGCCGACCAGAACGTGGAGACGGACGACGACCGTCCGGTCATGTTCGGCGACCGGCACTTCGACGGGCCGGAGGAGATCCCCGGTCTGGGCATCGTCTACACGCTGCACGCCTGGATCTTCAAGGACAACCCCAGGGGTGTCTTCTACCCCTGGAACCCCAGGGGTGTCTTCTACCCCTGGAACCCCAGGGTGACGTGCCCGTGACCGACCGCCGCCCCTGACACACGTGAGCGGGACCCGGCCCCCAAGGAGACCGGGTCCCGCTCACGTGTACCGCCAGGCCGGGTGTCAGCGCACGAACACGCCTGCCTGTCCCGCCAGATCCAGGAAGTACTGCGGCGCCACACCGAGCACCAGCGTGACCGCCACGCCCACCCCGATCGCCGTGATCGTCAGCGGCGACGGCACGGCCACCGTCGGGCCCTCGGGCCGCGGCTCGCTGAAGAACATCAGCACGATGACGCGGATGTAGAAGAACGCCGCGATCGCCGACGAGATCACACCGATGACGACGAGCGGGGCGGCCCCGCCCTCCGCCGCCGCCTTGAACACGGCGAACTTCCCGGCGAAGCCGGAGGTCAGCGGAATGCCAGCGAAGGCCAGCAGGAACACCGCGAACACGGCCGCCACCAGCGGCGAACGCCGGCCGAGCCCCGCCCACTTGGACAGGTGCGTCGCCTCGCCGCCCGCGTCGCGCACGAGCGTGACCACCGCGAAGGCGCCGATCGTCACGAACGAGTACGCGGCCAGGTAGAACAGCACCGACGAGACACCGTCGGGCGTGGTCGCGATGACACCCGCGAGGATGAACCCGGCGTGCGCGATCGACGAGTACGCCAGCAGCCGCTTGATGTCGGTCTGCGTGATCGCGACGATGGCGCCGCCCAGCATGGTGACGATGGCCACGGCCCACATGACCGGCCGCCAGTCCCAGCGCAGACCGGGCAGGACGACGTACAGCAGCCGCAGCAGCGCGCCGAAGGCCGCCACCTTGGTCGCCGCCGCCATGAAGCCGGTCACCGGCGTCGGCGCGCCCTGGTACACGTCCGGCGTCCACATGTGGAACGGCACCGCGCCCACCTTGAACAGCAGGCCCATCACCACCAGCGCGGCACCGATCAGCAGCAGCGCGTCGTTGCCCATGGTGTCCGCGAGCGCCGGGTTGACGTCCGCGACCGTGCCGTCGACGACCTGCGCGATCGTCGCGTACGACATCGAGCCCGCGTAGCCGTACAGCAGGGCGATGCCGAACAGGGTGAACGCGGAGGCGAACGCGCCGAGCAGGAAGTACTTGACCGCCGCCTCCTGCGACATCAGCCGCTTGCGGCGGGCCAGCGCGCACAGCAGGTACAGCGGGAGGGAGAAGACCTCCAGGGCCACGAAGAGCGTCAGCAGGTCGTTGGCCGCCGGGAAGATCAGCATGCCGGCGACGGCGAACAGCAGCAGCGGGAACACCTCGGTGGTGGTGAACCCGGCTTTGACCGCCGCCTTCTCGCTCTCGCTGCCCGGCACGGACGCGGCCTGCGCGGCGAAGGAGTCGACGCGGTTGCCGTGCGCCACCGGGTCGAGCCGCCGCTCGGCGAAGGTGAACAGGCCGACCAGTGCCGCCAGCAGGATCGTGCCCTGGAGGAAGAGGGCCGGTCCGTCGACGGCGATCGCGCCCATCGCCGCGATGCGCGCCTTGGTCGTGCCGTATCCGTCGGCCGCGAGGGCGACGACCGCGGCGAAGGCGGCCGCGAGGGCGACGACGGACACGAACATCTGGACGTAATAACGCGATTTGCGCGGTACGAACGCCTCGACGAGGATCCCGACGATCGCCGCTCCGACGACGATCAGGGTGGGCGCCAACTGTCCGTACTCGAACTTCGGCGCGTCGATCTTGGTGATCGGTTCGGCCGCGGTTGTCCACAGGCTGTGGACGGCTGTTGCGCTCACTTGGCCGCCTCCACCTCGGGCTGGGGGTCCTTCTTCTGTACGTCGGACATGGTCTGTTTGACCGCCGGGTCGACGATGTCCGTGACGGGCTTCGGGTAGACGCCCAGGAAGATCAGCAGTACGACCAGCGGGGCGACGACCACGACTTCACGCACCCTGAGGTCCGGCATCGCGCTGACCTCGGGTTTCACCGGCCCGGTCATCGTCCGCTGGTAGAGGACGAGGGTGTAGAGCGCGGCGAGGACGATGCCGAAGGTGGCGATGATGCCGATCACCGGGTAGCGCGTGAACGTGCCGACCAGGACCAGGAACTCACTGACGAACGGCGCGAGCCCCGGCAGGGAGAGGGTCGCGAGGCTGCCGATCAGGAACGTGCCGGCGAGCACCGGGGCGACCTTCTGCACTCCGCCGTAGTCGGCGATGAGCCGCGAGCCGCGCCGGGAGATCAGGAAGCCCGCCACCAGCATCAGCGCGGCGGTCGAGATGCCGTGGTTGACCATGTAGAGCGTCGCCCCGGACTGGCCCTGGCTGGTCATCGCGAAGATGCCCATGATGATGAAGCCGAAGTGGGAGATCGACGCGTAGGCGATCAGCCGCTTGATGTCCCGCTGGCCGACCGCGAGCAGCGCCCCGTAGATGATGCTGATCAGGGCCAGGACCAGGATGGCGGGCGTCGCCCACTTGCTGGCCTCCGGGAACAGCTGGAGGCAGAAGCGGAGCATCGCGAAGGTGCCCACCTTGTCGACGACCGCCGTGATCAGTACGGCGACCGGGGCGGTGGACTCCTGCATCGCGTTGGGCAGCCAGGTGTGCAGCGGCCACAGCGGTGCCTTCACCGCGAAGGCGAAGAAGAAACCGAGGAACAGCCAGCGCTCGGTGCTGGTCGCCATGTCGAGCGAGCCGTTGGCGCGGGCCTCGGCGATCTCCGTGAGCGAGAAGTTTCCGGCGACCACGTACAGGCCGATCACCGCGGCCAGCATGATCAGACCGCCGGCCAGGTTGTAGAGGAGGAACTTCACCGCCGCGTATGAGCGTTGCGTCGCCGCCGTCTTCTCGCCGTGCTCGTGGGCACGGTCCCCGAAGCCGCCGATGAGGAAGTACATCGGGATCAGCATGGCTTCGAAGAAGATGTAGAAGAGGAAGACGTCGGTGGCCTCGAAGGAGAGGATCACCATCGCCTCGACGGCCAGGATCAGGGCGAAGAAGCCCTGCGTGGGCCGCCACCGGGTGCTGCCGGTCTCCAGCGGGTCGGCGTCGTGCCAGCCCGCGAGGATGATGAACGGGATCAGCAGCGCGGTCAGCGCGATCAGCGCCACCGCGATGCCGTCCACGCCCAGTTCGTAACGGACGCCGAAGTCCGCGATCCAGGCGTGGGACTCGGTGAGCTGGTAACGCTCGCCGTCCGGGTCGAAGCGCACCAGGACGGTGATCGCCAGGACGAGCGTGGCGAGCGAGAAGAGCAGCGCCAGCCACTTGGCGGCGGTGCGCTTCGCGGCCGGTACGGCGGCCGTGGCGATCGCCCCGACGGCCGGGAGCGCCGCTGTCACTGTCAGCAGAGGAAAGGACATCGGTATCAGACCGCCCTCATCAGCAGGGTCGCGGCGACGATGACCGCCGCGCCGCCGAACATCGAGACCGCGTAGGAGCGGGCGAAGCCGTTCTGCAGCCTGCGCATCCGCCCGGAGAGGCCGCCGACCGAGGCCGCCGTGCCGTTGACGACGCCGTCGACCAGGGTGTGGTCGACGTAGACCAGGGACCGCGTGAGGTGCTCGCCGCCGCGGACCAGAACGACGTGGTTGAAGTCGTCCTGGAGCAGGTCGCGCCGGGCGGCCCGGGTGAGCAGCGAGCCGCGCGGGGCGACGGCCGGGACCGGGCGGCGGCCGTACTGCGCCCAGGCGACGGCGACGCCGAGGACCATCACGGCGACCGTGGCCAGTGTGACCGTGAGGGCGCTGATGGGCGGGTTGCCGTGGCTGTGCCCGGTGATCGGCTCCAGCCAGTGCATGAAGCGGTCGCCGATGCTGAAGAACGCACCGCCTCCCACCGACCCGACGGCCAGCACGATCATCGGGATCGTCATGACCTTGGGCGACTCGTGGGGGTGCGGCGGGGTGTACTCGCCGCGGGTCTCGGCGGCGGGCTCCACGTCCGGTTCGGCCGGGGACGGCGTCGGGGCGTTGCGCCAGCGCTCCTCGCCGAAGAACGTCATCAGCATCACGCGCGTCATGTAGTACGCCGTGATGGCCGCGCCGAGCAGGGCACAGGCGCCGAGGATCCAGCCCTCGGTGCCGCCCTTGGCGAACGCCGCCTCGATGATCTTGTCCTTGGAGAAGAAGCCGGACAGGCCCGGGAAGCCGATGATGGCCAGATAGCCGAGGCCGAAGGTGACGAAGGTGACCGGCATGTACTTCCTCAGGCCGCCGTACCTCCTCATGTCCACCTCGTCGTTCATGCCGTGCATGACCGAACCGGCGCCGAGGAACAGCCCCGCCTTGAAGAAGCCGTGCGTCACCAGGTGCATGATCGCGAAGACGTAGCCGATGGGGCCGAGGCCCGCGGCGAGGATCATGTAGCCGATCTGCGACATGGTCGAGCCGGCCAGGGCCTTCTTGATGTCGTCCTTCGCGCAACCGACGATCGCACCGAACAGAAGCGTGACCGCGCCGACGATCGTGACGACCAGCTGCGCGTCCGGCGCGCCGTTGAAGACGGCCCCGGAGCGGACGATCAGGTAGACGCCCGCCGTCACCATGGTCGCGGCGTGGATGAGGGCCGAGACCGGGGTCGGGCCCTCCATCGCGTCCCCGAGCCAGGACTGGAGTGGCACCTGGGCTGACTTGCCGCAGGCGGCGAGCAGCAGCATCAGCGCGATCGCGGTGAGCTTGTCCTCACCGGCGGCTCCGGCGAGCCCGGCCTCCTCGTGGCTGCCGAGCACCGGCCCGAAGGCGAAGGTGCCGAACCACAGGAACATCAGCATGATCGCGATGGAAAGGCCCATGTCGCCGACGCGGTTGACCAGGAAGGCCTTCTTCGCGGCCGTGGCGGCGCTGGGCTTGTGCTGCCAGAAGCCGATCAGCAGGTAGGAGGCGAGACCGACGCCCTCCCAGCCGACGTACAGCAGCAGGTAGTTGTCGGCGAGGACGAGGATCAGCATCGCCGCGAGGAACAGGTTCAGGTAGCCGAAGAAGCGGCGGCGCCGCTCGTCGTGCTCCATGTACCCGACGGAGTAGAGGTGGATCAGCGATCCGACGCCCGTGATCAGCAGCACGAACGTCATGGACAGCTGGTCGAGCTGGAAGGCGACGTCCGCCTGGAAGCCCTCCACCGGGATCCAGCTGAACAGGTGCTGGGCCATGACCCGGTGTTCGGGGTCCTGGCCGAGCATGTCGGTGAACAGCACCAGGCCGAGCACGAAGGAGGCGGCCGCGAGCAGCGTGCCGATCCAGTGGCCCACGGCGTCCAGCCTGCGTCCGCCGCACAGCAGGACCGCCGCTCCGAGCAGGGGCGCCGCCACCAGCAGCGCAATGAGGTTCTCCACGATTCTTCCGACCCCTTACAGCTTCATCAGGCTGGCGTCGTCGACCGAGGCCGAGTGGCGGGCGCGGAACAGGGACACGATGATCGCGAGCCCGACCACGACCTCCGCGGCGGCGACGACCATCGTGAAGAAGGCGATGATCTGGCCGTCGAGGTTGCCGTGCATCCGGGAGAAGGCGACGAACGCGAGGTTGCAGGCGTTGAGCATGAGCTCGATGCACATGAACACGACGATCGCGTTGCGCCTGATCAGCACGCCGGTGGCACCGATCGTGAACAGCAGGGCCGCGAGATAGAGGTAGTTGACCGGGTTCACTTCGACGCCTCCTCGGGCCGCTTGAGGTTCGCCGGCCCGACCGCCCTGCGCTCCAGGCGCTCCTCGGACCGCTGTTCCAGGGCCTTGAGGTCGTTGAGCGCCTCCTGCGACACGTCCCGGATCTGGCCGCGCTCCCGCAGGGTCTTGCTGACGGTGAGGTCGGACGGTGTGCCGTCGGGCAGCAGGCCCGCGATGTCGACCGCGTTGTGCCGGGCGTACACACCAGGGGCCGGCAGGGGCGGCAGTTGCCTGCCTTCGCGGACCCGCTCCTCGGAGAGTTCGCGCTGGGTCTTGGCACGCTCGGTGCGCTCGCGGTGCGTGAGCACCATCGCGCCGACGGCGGCCGTGATGAGCAGGGCGCCGGTGATCTCGAACGCGAAGACGTACCGGGTGAACAGGAGGGCGGCGATGCCCTCCACGTTGCCGCCGGCGTTCGCCTGGCCGATGCCGTTGAACTCGCTGAGGGAGGCGTTGCCGATGCCGGCGATCAGCAGGACGCCGAAGCCGAGGCCGCACAGCAGGGCCAGCCAGCGCTGGCCCTTGATGGTCTCCTTCAGGGAGTCCGCCGCGGTGACGCCGACGAGCATCACCACGAACAGGAACAGCATCATGATCGCGCCGGTGTAGACGACGATCTGTACGACGCCCAGGAAGTAGGCGCCGTTGGCGAGGTAGAACACCGCCAGGATGATCATGGTCCCGGCGAGGCAGAGCGCGCTGTGCACGGCCCTCTTCATGAGGATGGTGCACAGGGCGCCGATCACCGCGATGGTGCCGAGGATCCAGAACTGGACGGCCTCTCCGGTGGAGGTGGAGTAGGCGGCGAGCTGGGCGGTCATCGGTCGATCACCTTCTCCGACGCCGGTTCCGTCCCGCCGAAGGTCGAGTCGGCCTCCTGGACGACCTCGCCCTTGGAGTGGGCGACCTGCCGCTCCGTCCCGGGTGCGGCTTCGGTGACCAGGCCCCGGTAGTAGTCCTGTTCGTCCGTCCCCGGATAGATGGCGTGAGGGCTGTCGACCATGCCCTCCTCCAGACCGGCGAGCAGCTGCTCCTTGGTGTAGATGAGGTTGGCCCGGCTGGAGTCGGCCAGCTCGAACTCGTTCGTCATCGTGAGTGCGCGCGTGGGGCACGCCTCGATGCACAGGCCGCACAGGATGCAGCGGGCGTAGTTGATCTGGTAGACGCGGCCGTACCGCTCGCCCGGCGAGTAGCGCTCCTCGTCGGTGTTGTCCGCGCCCTCCACGTAGATGGCGTCGGCGGGGCAGGCCCACGCGCACAGTTCGCAGCCGACGCACTTCTCCAGGCCGTCGGGATGGCGGTTGAGCTGGTGCCGTCCGTGGAAGCGCGGAGCCGTGGTCTTCTGCTGCTCCGGGTACTGCTCGGTCAGCCGCTTCTTGAACATGGCCTTGAAGGTCACGCCGAAGCCGGCCACCGGGTTCTGGAACCCGGGCTTGGTGTCCTTCGGTTCCTCAGCCATCGGACGCCTCCTTTCCATCCGTAGTTCCGCCCAGAGATCCGTCACTCTGAGTATCGGGCCCACCACTGACAATCAGCTCCCGCTCACTGCGCGAGCGGCGTCGCGGGACCGGTGGAAGTTCCTGTCCCGGCAGGGGCGGTACGGGGAATCCGCCCGCCATCGGGTCGAAGGCAGCCGGGGTCTCGGCCGGCGGCTCGGCCTGCTTCGCCTTCTCGCGGAACATGTCGACGACGAAGGAGAGCACCAGCAGGGCCAGTACGCCGCCGCCGACGTAGAGGGCGATGTCGGCGAAGTCGTAGCCCTCGTTCCGGAAGGCCCGCACGGTCGCGACGAGCATCAGCCAGACCAGCGAGACCGGGATGAGGACCTTCCAGCCGAGCTTCATCAGCTGGTCGTAGCGGACGCGCGGGAGCGTGCCGCGGATCCAGATGAACATGAACAGCAGCAACTGGACCTTGACCGTGAACCAGAGCATCGGCCACCAGCCGTGGTTCGCGCCCTCCCAGAAGGTGCTGATCGGCCAGGGGGCCCGCCAGCCGCCGAGGAACAGCGTCGTGGCGACGGCCGAGACGGTCACCATGTTGACGTACTCGGCGAGCATGAACATCGCGAACTTGATCGACGAGTACTCGGTGTTGAAGCCGCCGACCAGGTCACCCTCGGACTCCGGCATGTCGAAGGGGGCGCGGTTGGTCTCGCCGACCATCGTCACGATGTAGAGGACGAAGGAGAGCGGCAGCAGCAGGATGTACCAGCGGTCGGTCTGCTGCTCCACGATCGTCGAGGTCGACATCGACCCGGAGTAGAGGAACACGGAGGCGAAGGCGGCGCCCATCGCGATCTCGTACGAGATCATCTGCGCGCACGAGCGCAGACCACCCAGCAGCGGGTACGTCGATCCGGAGCTCCAACCCGCCAGCACGATGCCGTAGATGCCGACGGACGCGACCGCGAGGATGTAGAGCATCGCGATCGGCAGGTCGGTGAGCTGCATCGTGGTGCGCTGGCCGAAGATCGAGACCTCGTTGCCGGCCGGGCCGAAGGGGATCACCGCGATCGCCATGAAGGCGGGGATGGCCGCGATGATCGGCGCGAGGACGTACACCGCCTTGTCCGCGCGCTTGACGATGACGTCTTCCTTGAGCATCAGCTTGATGCCGTCGGCGAGCGACTGGAGCATGCCCCAGGGGCCGTGCCGGTTGGGGCCGATGCGCAGCTGCATCCAGGCGACGACCTTGCGCTCCATGACGATGGAGATCAGCACGGTCACCATCAGGAAGGCGAAGCAGAACACCGCCTTGATGACGACCAGCCACCAGGGGTCGTGGCCGAACATCGAGAGGTCTTCAGCGGCGAGGTACGGGCTCATGCCTCCACCTCCTTGGGGGCCTCGCCGGCGAGGGTCGCCGGGCCGATGCGGACGAGGGAGCCGGGCCGCGCCCCGGTGTCGGAGGCGACGCCGCCGCCGGTGGAGTTCAGCGGGAGCCACACCACCCGGTCGGGCACCTCACTGATCTGGAGCGGGAGTTCGACGACTCCCTGGGGGCCGGTCACCGCGAGGAGGTCGCCCTCCTTGACGCCCGCCTCGGCGGCCGTCGCGGGCGACACACGCGCGCGTGCGGCGTGCCGGGTGCCGGCGAGTGCCTCGTCGCCCTGCTGGAGGACGCCCTGGTCGAGCAGCAGCCGGTGACCGGCGAGCACCGCCTCACCGGCGGCCGGACGGGGCAGGACGCCCGCCGTCTCCAGGGGTTCGGTGGCCCGCGGGCCGTCCCAGGCGCCGAGCCGGTCGATCTCCGCGCGTACGGTGCGCAGATCGGGCAGTCCGAGGTGGACGTCCATGGCGTCGGCCACCATCTGGAGGACGCGCGCGTCGGTGGGCGCGAGGCGACGGGTCATGTGGTCGGGCTTGAGCGCGGCCTCGAAGAAGCGGACCCGGCCTTCCCAGTTGAGGAAGGTGCCGGCCTTCTCGGCGACCGCGGCGACAGGCAGGACCACGTCGGCCTTGCGGGTGATCTCGCTGGGCCGCAGTTCGAGCGAGACCAGGAAGCCGACCTCGTCGAGTGCCGCACGGGCGCGTGCCGGGTCGGGCAGGTCGGCGATCTCCACACCCGCCACCAGCAGCGCCTGGAGTTCGCCGGTCGCGGCGGCCTCCACGATCTGCCCGGTGTCGCGGCCGTAGCGGTGCGGGAGACCGGCGACGCCCCAGACGCCGGCGACCTCGTCACGCGCGCGTGGGTCGGTGGCCGGACGCCCGCCCGGCAGCAGCGACGGCAGCGCGCCCGCCTCGACGGCGCCACGCTCCCCGGCCCGGCGCGGGATCCACGCGAGCCGCGCTCCGGTCGCCGAAGCGGTGCGTACGGCGGCGGTCAGGCCGCCGGCCACCGCGGCCAGCCGCTCACCGACGACGATCACGGCCCCCTCGGCGCGCAGCGCCTCGGCGGCGAGAGCGCCGTCGTCCTCCAGGCCGACGTTGCTCGCGAGCGCGTCCAGCCACTCGGTCTCGGTGCCGGGGGCCGCCGGCAGCAGCGTCCCGCCGGCCTTCTCCAGACCGCGCGTGGAGTGCGTGGCCAGGGAGAACACCTTCTGCCCGTGCTTGCGCCAGGCCTTGCGCAGCCGCAGGAAGACGCCGGGCGCCTCCTCCTCCGCCTCGAAACCGACCAGCAGGACGGCGGGTGCCTTCTCCAGTGCGGTGTACGTGACGCCCGTACCGTCGAGGTCCCGGCCGCGCCCGGCGACCTGGGCGGCGAGGAAGTCGGCCTCCTCACCGCTGTGCACGCGCGCGCGGAAGTCGATGTCGTTGGTGTCGAGCGCCACGCGCGCGAACTTGCTGTACGCGTAGGCGTCCTCGATGGTGAGCCGGCCGCCGGTCAGGACACCGGTGCGGCCCCGGGAGGCCAGCAGCCCCTGGGCCGCGATCTGGAGGGCCTCCGGCCAGGAGGCCGGTTCCAGCTCGCCCTCGGCGTTGCGCACGAGCGGCGTCTCCAGCCGGTCCCGCTGCTGCGCGTACCGGAAGGCGAACCGCCCCTTGTCGCAGATCCACTCCTCGTTGACCTCGGGGTCGTGGGCCGCGAGCCGCCGCATGACCTTGCCGCGCCGGTGGTCGGTGCGCGTGGCGCAGCCGCCGGAGCAGTGCTCGCAGACCGACGGGGACGAGACGAGGTCGAAGGGGCGGGAGCGGAATCGGTACGCCGCCGAGGTCAGCGCGCCGACCGGGCAGATCTGGATCGTGTTGCCGGAGAAGTACGACTCGAACGGGTCGCCCTCGCCGGTGCCGACCTGCTGGAGCGCGCCCCGCTCGATCAGCTCGATCATCGGGTCGCCCGCGACCTGGTTGGAGAACCGGGTGCAGCGGGCGCACAGCACGCACCGCTCGCGGTCGAGCAGCACCTGCGTGGAGATCGGGACGGGCTTCTCGTAGGTCCTCTTGCGGCCGTCGAAGCGGGACTCGGCGTCGCCGTGCGACATCGCCTGGTTCTGCAACGGGCACTCGCCGCCCTTGTCGCAGACCGGGCAGTCCAGCGGGTGGTTGATGAGCAGGAGCTCCATCACACCCTTCTGGGCCTTCTCGGCGACCGGTGAGGTGAGGTGGGTCTTGACCACCATCCCGTCGGTGCAGGTGATGGTGCAGGACGCCATGGGCTTGCGCTGGCCCTCGACTTCGACGATGCACTGGCGGCAGGCGCCGGCCGGGTCGAGGAGGGGGTGGTCGCAGAACCGGGGGATCTCGATGCCGAGCTGCTCGGCGGCCCGGATGACCAGGGTGCCCTTGGGCACGCTGATCTCGATGCCGTCGATCGTCAGCGACACGAGGTCCTCCGGCGGGACCGCCGCCTCTCCCCCGCCTGAGGGAGAGCTGGTGGTCACGGTCATGCGTTCACCTCCGTGCGGTCGGCCCAGGCCGTCGACTTGGCCGGGTCGAAGGGGCAGCCCCGGCCC
This sequence comes from Streptomyces sp. DH10, assembly GCF_029813805.1. Taxonomy (NCBI): domain Bacteria; kingdom Bacillati; phylum Actinomycetota; class Actinomycetes; order Kitasatosporales; family Streptomycetaceae; genus Streptomyces; species Streptomyces sp. DH10. The sequence continues at coordinate 152,900 of NZ_JARVKU010000003.1, read as the reverse complement.
GTGATGTGCTGCTCGTACTCCTCGCGGAAGTACTTGAGCGAGGAGAAGATCGGCGAGGCGGCGCCGTCGCCGAGGGCGCAGAAGGACTTGCCGTTGATGTTGTCGGCGATGTCGTTCAGCTTGTCGAGATCGGACATCTGTCCCTTGCCGGCCTCGATGTCGCGCAGCAGCTGCACGAGCCAGTACGTGCCTTCGCGGCAGGGCGTGCACTTGCCGCAGGACTCGTGGGCGTAGAACTCGGTCCAGCGCGTCACGGCCCGCACCACGCAGGTCGTCTCGTCGAAGCACTGGAGGGCTTTTGTGCCGAGCATGGAACCCGCGGCGCCCACTCCTTCGTAATCAAGAGGGACGTCGAGGTGCTCGTCGGTGAACATCGGGGTCGAGGAGCCGCCCGGCGTCCAGAACTTGAGGCGGTGCCCGGGGCGCATCCCGCCGCTCATGTCGAGGAGCTGGCGGAGCGTGATCCCGAGCGGCGCCTCGTACTGGCCGGGGTTGGCGACGTGGCCGGACAGGGAGTAGAGCGTGAAGCCGGGCGACTTCTCACTCCCCATCGACCGGAACCATTCCTTGCCCCGGTTCATGATCGCGGGAACCGACGCGATCGATTCGACGTTGTTCACCACAGTCGGGCACGCGTAGAGGCCCGCGACGGCAGGGAAGGGGGGACGAAGCCGCGGTTGACCCCGGCGGCCTTCGAGCGAGTCCAGCAGTGCGGTCTCCTCACCGCAGATGTACGCGCCCGCCCCCGCGTGCACGGTGATGTCGAGGTCGAGTCCGCTGCCCAGGATGTTCTCGCCGAGGAAGCCCGCCTCGTAGGCCTCGCGTACTGCCGAGTGCAACCGCCGCAGCACCGGGACGACTTCACCACGCAGATAGATGAAGGCGTGCGAAGACCTGATGGCGTAGCACGCGATGATCATGCCCTCGATGAGGCTGTGCGGGTTCGCGAAGAGGAGCGGGATGTCCTTGCACGTCCCGGGCTCCGACTCGTCGGCGTTGACAACTAGATAGTGCGGCTTTCCATCCCCCTGGGGAATGAACTGCCACTTCATGCCCGTGGGGAATCCCGCGCCGCCGCGCCCGCGCAGACCGGAGTCCTTGACGTACGCGATCACGTCGTCCGGCGACATGGCGAGCGCCTTGCGCAGCCCTTCGTAGCCGTCGTGCCGCCGGTAGACGTCCAGCGTCCAGGACCTGTCCTCGTCCCAGAAGGCCGACAGCACCGGTGCGAGCAGCTTCTCGGGGCTCATGTCTTTCAGCTCGGGTGCCAAGGTCATCACTCCCCCTCCTCGGCGGCAGGCCCGGCCGGGTGGGCCGGGTCGGAGGCCGACGTGTCCTGCGGCGCGTCGTGCGAGCTCAAGTGCTCCGTCGGTGACGGCTCGTGCGGCTTGTCGTCCCGGGGCGCCTCGCCGCGCGGGTGCACCACGCGCGCGGCGGCGGACTCGCCCTTGGCGAGCTTCAGGCCGACCAGGGAGGCGGGTCCCGCGCTGCCCCCGGACTCGACGGCCCCGTCCCGCTCGTCGGGGAAACCGGCCAGGACCCGGGCGGTCTCCTTGAAGGTGCACATCGGTGCCCCGCGCGTGGGGGTGACCGGCCGTCCCGCGCGCAGGTCGTCGACGAGGCGTTTGGCGCTCGCCGGGGTCTGGTTGTCGAAGAACTCCCAGTTGACCATCACGACCGGCGCGAAGTCGCAGGCCGCGTTGCACTCGATGTGCTCCAGGGTGACCTTGCCGTCGCCGGTGGTCTCGCCGTTGCCGACGCCCAGGTGCTCCTGGAGCTCCTCGAAGATCGCGTCCCCGCCCATGACGGCGCACAGGGTGTTGGTGCACACCCCGACCTGGTAGTCACCGCTCGGCCGGCGGCGGTACATGGTGTAGAAGGTGGCGACCGCGGTGACCTCGGCCGTGGTCAGGCCGAGCATGTCCGCGCAGAACCGCATCCCGGTGCGCGTGACGTGGCCTTCCTCGGACTGCACGAGGTGCAGCAGCGGCAGGAGGGCGGACCGGGAGTCCGGGTAGCGGGCGATGATCTCGCGCGCGTCGGTCTCCAGCCGGGCCCGGACGTCGTCCGGGTAGGCGGGTGCGGGCAGTTCGGGCATGCCCAGGCTGACGCCCCGCTCGGAAGAAGAGGTGGTCACCGGTCGACGCCTCCCATCACGGGGTCGATGGACGCGACGGCGACGATGACGTCGGCGACCTGGCCGCCCTCGCACATCGCCGCCATGGCCTGAAGGTTGGTGAAGGACGGGTCGCGGAAGTGGACCCGGTAGGGGCGGGTGCCGCCGTCGGACACGACGTGCACCCCGAGTTCGCCCTTGGGCGACTCGACCGCCGCGTACGTCTGTCCCGGCGGGACGCGGAAGCCCTCGGTGACCAGCTTGAAGTGGTGGATCAGGGCCTCCATGGAGGTGCCCATGATCTTCTTGATGTGGTCGAGGGAGTTGCCGAGGCCGTCGGGCCCCAGGGCGAGCTGGGCCGGCCAGGCGATCTTCTTGTCGGCGACCATGACCGGGCCGGGCTGGAGCCGGTCCAGGCACTGCTCGATGATCCTGAGCGACTGGCGCATCTCCTCCAGCCGGATCAGGAAGCGGCCGTAGGAGTCGCAGGTGTCGGCGGTCGGGATCTCGAAGTCGTACGTCTCGTAGCCGCAGTACGGCTGGGCCTTGCGCAGGTCGTGCGGCAGGCCGGTGGAGCGCAGGATCGGTCCCGTCGCGCCGAGGGCCATGCAGCCGGCCAGGTCGAGGTAGCCGACGTCCTGCATACGGGCCTTGAAGATGGGGTTCCCGGTGGCGAGCTTGTCGTACTCCGGGAGGTTCTTCTTCATCTTCTTCACGAACTCGCGGATCTGGTCCACGGCGCCGGGCGGCAGGTCCTGGGCGAGTCCGCCGGGGCGGATGTACGCGTGGTTCATCCGCAGGCCGGTGATCAGCTCGTAGATATCGAGAATGAGTTCACGATCACGGAATCCGTAGATCATGATCGTGGTGGCGCCGAGCTCCATGCCGCCGGTGGCGATGCACACCAGGTGCGACGACAGCCGGTTCAGCTCCATCAGGAGCACGCGGATGATCGAGGCGCGGTCCGGGATCTGGTCCTCGATGCCGAGGAGCTTCTCGACCCCGAGGCAGTACGCCGTCTCGTTGAAGAACGGCGTCAGGTAGTCCATGCGCGTCACGAACGTGGTGCCCTGCGTCCACGTCCGGTACTCGAGGTTCTTCTCGATGCCGGTGTGCAGGTAGCCGATGCCGCAGCGGGCCTCGGTGACGGTCTCGCCGTCGATCTCCAGGATCAGCCGGAGCACGCCGTGCGTGGACGGATGCTGCGGGCCCATGTTGACGACGATGCGCTCGTCGTCGGTGCGGGCCGCGGACTGGACGACCTCGTCCCAGTCGCCGCCGGTGACCGTGTAGACGGTGCCCTCTGTGGTCTCCCGAGGGGAGGCGTGCGAAGTGCTCATGAGTACGACCTCCGCTGGTCCGGAGCCGGGATCTGGGCGCCCTTGTACTCGACGGGGATGCCGCCGAGGGGATAGTCCTTGCGCTGCGGAAAGCCCTGCCAGTCGTCCGGCATCATGATCCGCGTCAGGGCGGGGTGGCCGTCGAAGACGATGCCGAAGAAGTCGTACGTCTCGCGCTCGTGCCAGTCGTTCGTCGGATAGACGGAGAACAGCGACGGGATGTGCGGGTCGCTGTCGGGGCAGCTGACCTCCAGGCGGATCACCCGGTTGTGGGTGATCGAGCGCAGGTGGTAGATGGCGTGCAGCTCGCGGCCCTTGTCGTTCGGGTAGTGGACGCCGCTGACGCCGGTGCACAGTTCGAAGCGCAGGGCCGGGTCGTCGCGCAGGGTCCTGGCGACTTTCACCAGGTGCTCGCGCTCGATGTGGAAGGTCAGCTCGTCGCGGTCGACGACCGTCTTCTCGATGGCGTTGGCGGGGAGCAGCCCCTGCTCCTCCAGCGCGCCCTCCAGCTCGTCGGCGACCTCGTCGAACCAGCCGCCGTAGGGGCGGGCCGCCGGTCCCGGGAGCCGGACCGAGCGGACCAGGCCGCCATAGCCGGAGGTGTCGCCGCCGTTGTTCGCGCCGAACATACCGCGCTGGACGCGGATCTCCTCACCGCCCTGGCCGCGCTGGCCCGGGAGGTTCGAGGCGCTGAGGTCCTTCTCGGGGTTGACCCCGTTGTCGTTCGCGTCGCTCACCGCAGCAGCCCCTTCATCTCGATCGTGGGCAGGGCCTTGAGCGCCGCCTCCTCCGCCTCGCGGGCCGCCTCCTCGGCGTTCACGCCGAGCTTGGAGCTCTGGATCTTCTGGTGGAGCTTGAGGATGGCGTCCATCAGCATCTCCGGCCGTGGCGGGCAGCCGGGGAGATAGATGTCGACCGGCACGATGTGGTCGACGCCCTGGACGATGGCGTAGTTGTTGAACATGCCGCCGGAGGAGGCGCAGACCCCCATGGAGATCACCCACTTGGGGTTCGGCATCTGGTCGTAGACCTGCCGCAGCACCGGCGCCATCTTCTGGCTCACCCGGCCGGCGACGATCATCAGGTCCGCCTGGCGCGGCGAGCCCCGGAAGACCTCCATGCCGAAGCGCGCCAGGTCGTAGCGGCCGGCGCCGGTGGTCATCATCTCGATGGCACAGCAGGCGAGGCCGAACGTGGCGGGGAAGACGGACGACTTGCGCACCCAGCCCGCGGCCTGCTCGACGGTGGTCAGCAGGAAGCCGCTCGGCAGCTTTTCTTCGAGTCCCATGACTTGTGGCCCCTCAGTCCCATTCCAGGCCGCCGCGCCGCCATACGTACGCGTACGCGACGAAGACGGTGAGCACGAAGAGCAGCATCTCCACGAGCCCGAAGATCCCCAGGGCGTCGAACGTGACGGCCCAGGGGTAGAGGAAGACGATCTCGATATCGAAAATGATGAAGAGCATCGCCGTCAGGTAGTACTTGATCGGGAAGCGCCCGCCGCCGGCCGGCGTGGGGGTCGGCTCGATACCGCACTCGTAGGCCTCGAGCTTGGCGCGGTTGTACCGCTTCGGCCCGATCAACGTGGCCATGACCACGGAGAAGATCGCAAAGCCTGCCCCGAGGGCTCCCAGTACGAGGATGGGCGCATAAGCGTTCACCGCTCCTCGCTCCTCTCAGTCGGCACTGACTGCTGGCGGTTTGCGTCGGGCTCACGTCCGCCCCACCTGCCCCTCGAACCCCGCCCGCCCCGGCGAAGATCGGGAACATGTGAAGCAGGTCACAAGCCCAACCGCGTGCATCTTATGCCCGACCCTCTGTGATCTGCGACACGGGGTATTGCACAAGCTTTGTGATCTCCACCACCTGACGATCGATCATGAAGTCGGATGAGCGGTGATCTTCACACCTGAAGCGTCCGAGTGATCACCAGAGGTGACATATTGCCTCGTCGGCGCAGGCCGGAGGGGGCGTCTCAATATCAAGAGGGTTCCCTTGCATGCAAATTGGCGATGTACTGGATCTCTTGATAGAGGCGCGTTCACACATCGGAGGGCGCACGGAGCGGGGTGTGGACGCGTGCATTCGTTCACGATCTTCGCGAGGCCGTGATCCGGTCGTGATCTACGGCGCCGGACGCGCCCGCCTGGGCAACCGTTCCGTGACCTCCGTCACACGCATGAGAGATCCATGAGAACGGGGCTTGGCCAATCAACCCAACCGATGGTAGGTGCGGGGCAATTCGGGCGTATTGATCAAAGACCGTGATCACAGGCCGGTCACGGGGAGTCCGCAATGTCCGTTACGGCGTCAATAAAGGGCCTCGTGCGGGGTTTTTGAGGGTCCGATTGAACAACTGTGGCGCAGCACACGTTTCTTGAAGATATGAAGGAGCCCCTGGTACCGGTTGTTCCCATGTCCCACACCGCTCACATACGCAGCCACCGGAAGCCCCGCCGCAGCGCGACCTCTTCGATCGCCCTGCGTGCCGGAGTTGCCGGTGGCGTTCTCAGCATGGCAGCGGCGGGTGCGTCGGCCTCGGCGAACGCCGCCGAGCCGGTCACCCAGACCATCGAACTGCCCACCCTGACGGCCGACATGTCCGCCCAGGTCGCCCAGTCCGCCGCCGCCACCCAGCAGGCGGCCGCGAACTACGAACTGCGCGCCGAGCGTGACGCCGCCGCCGCCAAGGCCGCCGCCGAGGCCAAGAAGGACCTCGCCGAGGCGAAGAAGAAGGCGGAGGCCAAGAAGAAGGCCGCCGAGGCCGCCCGCAAGGCAGCCGCCGAGCGCGCCGCGCGCAGCGCCGAGCGCGCCACGCTCTCCACCGCTTCCGCGTCCACCTCCGCCTCCGCCTCCACGTCGGTGTCGGCGCCCTCCAGCGGCAGCGTCGCGACCGTCATCGCCTTCCTGAAGGCCCAGGTGGGCGACGCCTACGTCATGGGCGCCACCGGTCCCAACGCCTGGGACTGCTCCTCCCTCGTGCAGGCCGCGTACAAGCAGGTTGGTGTGGACCTGCCGCGCGTCTCGCAGGACCAGTCGATGGCCGGCACGGACGTCTCGCTGTCCAACCTCCAGGTCGGCGACATCCTCTACTGGGGTGGCAAGGGCTCCGCGTACCACGTGGGTGTCTACATCGGAGACGGCCAGTACCTGGACGCGGCCAACCCGTCCAAGGGCGTCGTCATCCAGGACCTGTCGGGTTACCCGGCGGATGGCGCGGTGCGCGTCCTCTGAGGCCGCGCCCGCACCGAATTCACGCATAACGGGTCAGAGGGCCGTTGCCGAACGAGGCAACGGCCCTCCCGGACTGTCCGGAACACCCCCCATGGGCCGTCAAGGCCTTCCAGGGCCCCTCAGGCCGCCTGGCCGAGGTCGAAGGTGTTCGGCCGCCCCAGCCGGTACCGCAGTGCGTCCACGCGCTTCAGGGGCTCCAGCTCCGGCGTCCGGTACAGCTCCCAGGCCCGGCAGCGCTCGGCGTCCGAATTGTCCGCCTCCAGCGGGGCGTTGACGGCGTGCCGCGCTGACACTTGTCCCACTCCGAGATGATCGCGGAGAGACAGTCGCGGGCGCGGCCGTCGCCGTGGTCGCACGAGAAGTCCCGTACGTCCCAGAACCGGGCCGGTTCGCGAAGCACGCGGCCTCGTGGGCAGGCGTACCTGGACCGGCTCTCCCGGCGGGAGCGGAAGGACGCGCTGCGGCAGATGGCGGACCGGCGCGAGGCGGTGTTCGCGCGCCGAGCCGCCAACGTCGCGGCCCTGAGCAGCTGACGGGCCTGCCTGGTCAGGCCTTCGGTGCCACCTTGCTCAGGCCGTTGATGATGCGGTCCATCGCGTCGCCCCCGGTCGGGTCGGTGAGGTTCGCGAGGAGCTTCAGCGTGAACTTCATCAGCAGCGGGTGCGTGAGGCCGCGCTGGGCGGCGATCTGCATGACCTTCGGGTTGCCGATGAGCTTCACGAAGGCCCGGCCGAGCGTGTAGTAGCCGCCGTAGGTGTCCTTCAGGACGCGCGGGTAGCGCTGGAGTGCCAGTTCACGCCCCGCGGGGGTGGAGCGCGCGTGGGCCTGGACGATGACGTCGGCGGCGATCTGGCCGGACTCCATGGCGTAGGCGATGCCCTCGCCGTTGAAGGGGTTCACCAGGCCGCCGGCGTCGCCCACCAGCAGCAGCCCCTTGGTGTAGTGGGGCTGGCGGTTGAAGGCCATGGGGAGCGCGGCGCCCCGGATGGGCCCGGTCATGTTGTCGGGGGTGTAGCCCCAGTCCTCCGGCATGGACGCGCACCATGCCTTCAGGACCTCGCGCCAGTCCAGCTCCTTGAAGGAGTCGGAGGTGTTCAGCACGCCCAGGCCGACGTTCGAGGTGCCGTCGCCCATGCCGAAGATCCAGCCGTAGCCGGGCAGGAGACGGTCCTGCGGGCCGCGGCGGTCCCACAGCTCCAGCCAGGACTCCAGGTAGTCGTCCTCGTGGCGGGGGCTGGTGAAGTACGTCCGCACGGCCACGCCCATCGGGCGGTCCTCGCGGCGGTGCAGGCCCATCGCGAGGGACAGCCGCGTGGAGTTGCCGTCGGCGGCCACGACGAGCGGCGCGCGGAAAGTGACCTCGCGCTTCTCCTCGCCGAGCTTGGCGTGCACGCCGGTGATACGGCCCGTGCGGTCGTCGATGATCGGCGCGCCGACGTTGCAGCGCTCGAACAGCCGGGCGCCCGCCTTCTGGGCCTGCCGGGCGAGCTGCTCGTCGAAGTCGTCACGCTTGCGGACGAGGCCGTAGTCGGGGAAGGAGGCGAGATCCGGCCAGTCGAGCTGGAGCCGCACCCCGCCGCCGATGATCCTCAGGCCCTTGTTGCGCAGCCAGCCGGCCCCTTCCGAGATGTCGATGCCCATGGCCACCAGCTGTTTGACGGCGCGTGGGGTGAGGCCGTCGCCGCAGACCTTCTCGCGTGGGAACTCGGTCTTCTCCAGCAGAAGGACGTCGAGTCCCGCCTTGGCGAGGTGGTAGGCGGTCGTGGAGCCGGCCGGCCCCGCGCCCACGACGATCACATCGGCGGTGTTCTCGGAGAGCGGCTCGGTCACGACGGTCACGGCGGGATCTCCCCAAGTTCGAAATCTGCGTGCCGACCGGCACAGGACATGGGCAGTCTATGCAGCGGCGATCGTCACCTGCTGAAGGGCTGCCTCCATGAACCGAGCTCTCCCCGCCGTGCGGCTGCGCGTCCCCACCCACGAGGACGCGTTCGTCTGGCACCGGCTCTTCGACGACCCGGACGTCATGGAGTTCCACGGCGGCAGGGCCGCCGAGCTGTCGGTCTACGAGGAGCTCACTGCCCGCCAGCGCCGGCACGACGCCGAGCTCGGCTTCTGTCTGTGGAGCATGCTCGACGAGTCCGGGCACGTCATCGGCTTCACCGGTGCCCAGCCCTGGGAGCGGGGCTGGGGGCCGACGGGCCAGATCGAGATCGGCTGGCGGCTGGGCCGGGAGCACTGGGGCAAGGGCTATGTCACCGCGGCCGCCCGGCAGACGCTGGAGCGGACGCGGGCGGCCGGCGTCCCGGGCGTGGTGGCGATGGTCGACGCCCGCAACACCCGGTCCATCGCGGTCGCACGTCGGCTGGGAATGCGCCTCGCGCAGACGTTCACGACACCGGCCTCGGAGCGGTCGGGACACTGCTACCGGCTCGACCTCCGGCCACCGTCCGTTGACGCTGCGTAGTCGACTGTCACAGAAAGACATCTGTCGCTTCCGGCCGGTGTGGAGCGGGAGTTACCCTGCCTGTACCGCTGGGGGTGACATCTGTGCACATGTCCCGCAAAACACCCGAAGTGTGTGTTCCGCGTCTGGTGGGCCTGATGGCCGTGGACGCGCGGGAGACGGCCCGGGCGCAGGGCCTGCTCCTCAACGCACCGGACCGGCCCGACTTCCATCTCGCCGTCGTCGACTACGTCGTACGCCAGTATCCGCAGCCCGGTGCGGCGGTGCCGCGGGAGTCGATGGTCTACGTGTGGTTCGACTTCGGGCCCGGCGAGGGCGGCGGGGGCGTGCACGAGCCGCGGATCCCGAGGCCGCCCAGGGGTGGTCTCCAGCGGGAACTGGACGAGCCCGGCGACCCGTACATGGCCCTCAGCTCCCCTTAGGGCCTGTCGGTCAGCTGTCCTTGAAGCCCCGGTGCAGGGCGACGATCCCGCCGCTCAGGTTGCGCCAGGCCACCCGCGACCAGCCGGCCTTGCCCAGCCGCCCGGCCAGAGCGGGCTGGTCGGGCCAGGCCCGGATGGACTCGGCGAGGTAGACGTAGGCGTCGGGGCTGGAGGAAACGGCCCGCGCCACCGGCGGCAGGGCGCGCATCAGGTACTCGGTGTAGACCGTGCGGAACGGCGCCCAGGTGGGGTGCGAGAACTCGCAGATCACGACCCGTCCGCCGGGCCGGGTCACCCGGTACAGCTCCCGCAGGGCGGCGTCCGTGTCCTGCACGTTGCGCAGCCCGAAGGAGATGGTGACGGCGTCGAAGGTGTCGTCCTTGAAGGGGAGCCGCGTCGCGTCACCGGCGGTGTAGGGCAGCCAGGGCTGCCGCTGCTTGCCGACCCGGAGCATGCCCTGGGAGAAGTCGCAGGGGACGACGTACGCGCCGGTCCGGGCGAAGGGAAGCGAGGACGTGCCCGTGCCCGCCGCCAGGTCGAGGACCTTCTGCGCCGGGCGCGCGTCGACCGCCTTGGCGACCTCCTTGCGCCATCGCCGGTCCTGGCCCAGGGACAGCACGTCGTTGGTCAGGTCGTACCGTTCCGCCACGTCGTCGAACATCGAGGCGACTTCGTGCGGCTGCTTGTCCAGGGATGCGCGGGTCACGGGCCCATTGTTGCAGTACGCCCGCCAGGGAGAAGCCGCGGCTTGCGCCGTGACACGGCGTTCCCTGCCCCGGGAGACGATCGCCGCCGGGAAACGTACTTGGTGGGCGTACCCCTTTGGTCTCACGAGAACGGGAGCGCGTGCCATGAGGAGTTACCGGAAGCCGGCGGCGGTCGCACTGGGCTGCCTGGTCGCCCTGGTCACCACGGCATGCTCCGGACAGGGCGAGGCGGCCCGCCCGGCGCCCGCACCCACCATCTCACCCCCTGCGTCCTCCTCGCCCCCTGCCGAGGACGGCACCGAGTACGCCCCGTACGTGAGCGCCACGGAGGCCGCCGGCACCGAGTCCGCCGGCTCCCCGGCGACGTACAACCTCGCCTTCGTCCTGGCCGACGGCGACGACTGCACCCCGCGCTGGGACGGTGCCCGCGCCATCGGCGACCCGGCGGTGAAGTCCCGCATCGCCCGGCTGGAGAAGAACGGCGGCCAGGTCCGGGTCTCCTTCGGCGGCGCGTCCGGCAAGGAGCTCGCCGCGGCCTGCGGCAGCGCGACTGAACTGGCGGCGGCGTACGGCAAGGCCCTCGACGCGGCCGGTGCCACCCGGGCCGACTTCGACGTCGAGGGCGACGAACTGGCCGACTCCGCCTCCGTCGCCCTGCGTTCGAAGGCGATCGCGCTGCTCCAGAAGGAGCGTACGGACCTGGAGGTCTCCTTCACGCTCCCGGTCATGCCCTCCGGCCTCGGCAGGGACAGCCTGGCGCTGCTCGGCTCCGCCGACGACAACGGCGTCCAGGTCGCCACGGTCAACCTGATGACGATGAACTACGGCACGTCGTACGACGGTGACATGGGCGGCTACGCGCTCACGGCCGCCAAGGCCGCGCACACCCAGCTGAAGAAGGTCTTCGGCACATCGGACGCGGCCGCCTGGCAGGGCATGGCGCTCACCTCGATGATCGGCGTCAACGACGTCGACGGCGAGACCTTCACGCTCGCCGACGCGGCCGAGGTCCGGGCCTTCGCCGAGGAGAAGGGCATCGGGTGGGTGTCGATGTGGTCGGCCGCGCGGGACCGGCAGTGCGCGAACGGCTCCGCCCCGGACCGGCCGGCGACCGATTGCAGTGGGGTGAGGCAGAGTTCGGGGGCGTTCGGGGAAGCCTTCGCGGGCTGACGGACCGAAGGGGCTGATCGGCAAGGGGCGCTGATCAGCGCCGCCGGTGCACCAGCCGCCCCGCGCACACCGTCGCGACGCACTCCCCCGCCTCGTCGAAGACGGCGAGGTCGGCGCGGCCGGTCGGGACGATCGCGGTGCGGCGCCCGCTCGGCAGGACGACGATGTCGTTGCGCTCGGCGGCGGACCGGAGTTCCGCCGAGTCGACGTACTCCTCCAGGACCGCGACCGCGCCGAGCTTCAGCACCTCGTGGACGCGTTCGCGCGGGCTCGGGGCGTCCGGGAGCGGCCCTTCGTGGACGCGGGCGGGACCGAGGGTCCCGGGCCACCTGCGGACCCTGGCCCGGGGGAACGCCTCGCGGACGTCGTCGAGCTTGCCGACGGCACCGATCCGGTCCCGTCCGACGGCCACGGCACCGCCCTTGACGGGCTCGGAGTCCCAGGTGACGCGGACGGCCTCGGCCGTGTGAATGGTTTCCAACTGCCTCTCCGCGCCGGCTCAGTTGGAGGCGAGCAGCTTCAGCTCGGGATGAGCCGTGCCGCCCTCGATGGCCGTGGAGGAGATGTGCGAGACCACGCGGTCGTCGACGGGGTCGTTCGCCGGGTCGTCGTGCACGACGAGGTGCTCGTACGTGGTCGACCGCTGCGCGGGCACCCGCCCGGCCTTCCGGATGAGGTCGATGATCTCCATCCGGTTGGAGCGGTGCTTGGCGCCCGCGGAGGAGACGACGTTCTCCTCCAGCATGATCGAGCCGAGGTCGTCGGCGCCGTAGTGCAGGGAGAGCTGCCCGACCTCCTTGCCCGTGGTCAGCCACGAGCCCTGGATGTGGGCGATGTTGTCCATGAACAGCCGGGCGACCGCGATCATCCGCAGGTACTCGAAGAGGGTCGCCTGCGTCCGGCCCTTCAGGTGGTTGTTCTCGGGCTGGTAGGTGTAGGGGATGAAGGCGCGGAAGCCGCCCGTGCGGTCCTGGACGTCCCGGATCATCCGCAGGTGCTCGATGCGCTCGGCGTTGGTCTCGCCGGTGCCCATGAGCATGGTCGAGGTGGACTCCACGCCCAGCCCGTGCGCGATCTCCATGATCTCCAGCCAGCGCTCGCCGGACTCCTTCAGCGGGGCGATGGCCTTGCGGGGCCGCTCGGGCAGCAGCTCGGCACCCGCACCGGCGAAGGAGTCGAGCCCGGCGGCGTGGATGCGCTGGATCGCCTCCTCGACGCTGACCTTGGAGATCCGGGCCATGTGCTCGACCTCGGACGCCCCCAGGCTGTGGATGACCAGCTGCGGGAAGGCCTGCTTGATGGCGGAGAAGTGCTTCTCGTAGTACTCGACGCCGTAGTCCGGGTGGTGTCCGCCCTGGAACATGATCTGGGTGCCGCCCAGCTCGACCGTCTCGGCGCACCGGCGCAGGATGTCGTCCAGGTCGCGGGTCCAGCCCTTGGCGGTGTCCTTGGGGGCGGCGTAGAAGGCGCAGAAGCGGCACGCCGTGACGCAGACGTTCGTGTAGTTGATGTTGCGCTCGATGATGTACGTCGCGATGTGCTCGGTGCCGGCGTACCTGCGGCGGCGTACGGCGTCGGCGGCGGCGCCCAGCGCGTGCAGCGGGGCGTCCCGGTACAGCAGGAGCGCCTCGTCGGGGGTGATCCGCCCACCGGCGGCAGCACGGTCGAGGATGGGCTGAAGGTCGGCCTTCTCGGTCACCGGGCGTCCCTTTCGTAAGGGTTGTGGACGGACCAGCCCAGCGTACGCCAGCCGTTCGGGCCGCTGGACGTCAGGCCGCGTAGGCCCCGAGCAGGAGCCCGAGGAAGGCGCCGGAGATCAGGAACGGCCCGAAGGGGATGGCCGTCTTGCGTCCGGCCCGGCGCGCGACGACGAGGGCACCGCCGTACAGCGCGCCCAGCAGGAACCCGGCGAACGTGCCGAGCATCACCGTCGGCCAGCCGTACCAGCCGAGTACCGCCCCCGCGCCCAGGGCGAGCTTGACGTCGCCGAAGCCCATACCCGCGGGGTTGATGAGGAACAGCACGAAATAGCCGCCGCCCAGCGCGAGCGAGCCGAGCAGGGCGGTCGTCCACTCCCCCGCGTGCTCGGGCACGAGCGCGGTGAGCCCGAGCAGGACGAGCGCGGCCGCGGCGAACGGGAGCGTGAGCGGGTCGGGCAGCCTCCGCACCCGGAAGTCGACGGCTGTCAGCAGTACCCCGACGGGCGCGAGCAGCAGCCAGACGCCGAGTTCGGGCCGGGTGCCGGTGGCGGCGGCGAGGGCGGCGCAGACGAGGGCGGTGGTGAGGGAGAGGAGTGCCGGAGCGGAGCCGTACCGCGCCTCGGCCTCCGCGCAGTCCCCGCACCGCGCCCGCCCGAGCCAACCCCGTACGGGATGCCCGCCCGGGCACTGCTCCCGCCACGGCTCCCCGGACGGTGCGGAGAACCGATAGACCGCACGCGGCAGAAACGCACCCGCCGCCGCGCCCCACAGCGCGGCGGCGATGACCAGGACCCCGGTGTTCATCCCACCGCGGCGATCGCGTCGCGCCACGTCGGCAGCAGCTCGTCGAGCAGTGCCTCGGTACGCGGCGGAAGCCCGCGGGCCCCGCTGCGGCCGATGAGATCGGTGGCGAGCGCGGTCAGCCGGGACGTGTCGCCGGTGGCGTGGGTGGCGCGCAGCAGCTCGTGCCACAGGCGCTCGTCGGCCGGGGCGGTGCGCAGGGCCGCGTTGAGGGCCTCGATGGCCTTCTCGGCGCGGTTCTTCTCCATGTGGAACTCGCACAGCGCGAGACCCGTGTCCGCGACGAGCAGCGGCAGCTGGGCGTCGACGATCTCGTGGGTGAGCCACCGGTAGCGGCCCTCGGGCCGGTCGGCGAGCAGCGGCCCGCGCACCAGCACGAGCGCGTCGGTGAGCAGCCGCCCGCGCACGGCCCGGCTGTCGACGCCCTTGCCCTGCGTGGCCTCGTGGTAGAGGGACCGCAGGACGTCCAGGTCGGAGACGACGGACTTGGCGAGCGTGAGCCGGCCGCTGCCGTCGGTGCCGAGGCGAGGGGTGCCGTCCGGGTCGGCGCCGAGCCAGTCGCGCAGCCGGTCCAGCAGCGCGTTGCGTACGTCGTCGGTGACGCCGCGCGGCCACAGCGCCGAGGACAGCACGCGCGGGTGCACGCCCTCGCGATGCAGGAGCAGCAGGGCGAGCGCCTCGTGGAGGAGGGCGCTGCGGTCCCCGTCCGGGGTGTCGAGGCCGATGATCTCGTACGGCCCGACGAGCCGGGCGTAGACGGCCGGCCGCCCCTGCTCGCTGATGTCGACGAGGAACGGCGGCCTGTTGGCCGGGCCGCCCTCGGGCCCGTTCTCGGGATCGGCGTCCACGAACAGTTCGACCACGGCCCGCTGCTGGGCGGCGGGCAGCAGCTGGGCGTCCAGTTCGAGCCCGAGGAGGGGCGCGAGCAGCTTGCCCTGGCCGGTGATCTCCATCTCCCAGGCTGCGCCCGGCAGGTCGCCGGTCTCGGTGCCGACGAGGTAGCCGATGCCGAGACGGCCGGCGTCCGCGGCGAGTTCGGCGAGCTTGACGGCGTCCTCGGCGGACGGCTGGGCGGCGAGCAGGACCAGGTGCGGGGCCCAGCGGGTGTGCTGGGCGGGCCCGGTACGCCCGGTGAGGACGGAGTCGTGCCCGGCCGCGCCCAGGGCGCCCCGCCGCTGCCGCGTCTCGGCCTCCATGGTCTCGACGAGCGCCTCGATGTCCTCCAGATGCCGGATCCGGTTGGGGGCGAGAGGCGTCAGGTCCTGCCCGAAGCCGACGAGCGTGATGGTCATGCGGTCGGACCACCCGTTGGTCGCCAACTCGGCGGCGACGGACGCGAAGACGGCGGCCCGGTCGGCCTCCCGGCCGCTCAGCGACACGATGCCGGGCACGGCCTCCAGGTTGAGCAGCAGCCGCGAGTCGTCCATGGTGCCGAGGCTGACGAGCCCCGGGTAGGGCGCGGCCGTGTCGACGTCCTCGTAGCGCTCGGCGTCCGTCCGGGCCAGCATCCAGAACGTCTGGTCCTGCCCCTGCTGCCAGGGGGCGGGCGGCTTCCCGGCGGGCTGGGCGAGCTGGAGGTGCAGGTCGCCGTTGCTGAGCCAGGCGGCGTACACGACCGGCAGCGGCCGCGACTCCTCGGCGAGGGAAGCGGCGAGACCGCGCAGGCTCCGGTCGAGCAGCCGCACGCCCTCGGGGTCGGCACCGACGAGCAGGGCGTCCTGGACGTCCTGCGCGTCCCCGCTCGGCGTGGGCGGCTCCATACCGCGCCGCCCGCCGACGGCCCCGAACGCCGACTGCCACAGCGCCTGCCGGCGCCGCCGCCCCAGGGCACCGAGGAGACCGGCGGCGAGGAGGGGTGCGGCGAGGAGGGCCTCGGGCAGGCCGAAGGAGCTGCCGGACTCGGCGCCGACACCGGTGGCCTGCTGGTGACCTGTGTCGGGAGCGGGCCGCTGCTCGGGCAGGGAGACCTGGGAGGTGGAGGGACCACCACCGGCGTGCTCGTGCCCGCCGCCCTGGGCACCGCTGCCCCCGCCTTGGGCGTGGTCCCCTGTCTGGGCGTAGTCGGCGATCTGCTGCTGCACGTCCGGCGACACGTTGGGAGCCTCGTCGGGCATCTCGACGAGCTCGCCGCCGCGCGCGTCGCCCGGCATCTCCATGATCCATCCGGGCCGGATGAGACTGGCCTCGGAGAGCTTGGACCCGTCCGGCTGGACGCGGTCCTTGTTGAGCTCGAAGATCTCCTTGTAGCGACGCCCGTCACCGAGGTGCCGTTCCGCTATCTCCCACAGGGAGTCGTGGTGACGCCCCTCGGGCGGCTGGATCCGGTAGTACTTCGTGTCGCCCTGCTTGGCGGTGCTGCCACCGGCGTCGGCGTGCGAGGCGGCGTGCGAGGCCTGCTCGGCGAGGGCGGCCGCGGTGTCGGCGGCCTGCTCCTGCTGCTGGGCGAAGAGACCCGGGGTCTGCTGGGCCGCGGCGGCGGCGGGCTTGTGATTGGCGTCGTAGCCGCTCTGCCCGAGCTGCGACAGCCCGGGCGCGAAGCTGGCCGCGGTGGCGCCGACGAGCAGCAGCGCGGCGACGAGCTGCCGGGCGAGCATCTGACTGGGCCCGGCCCCCGGCACCCGCCCCGGCACACCGACACCGGACAGCGCGGCCTTCATCTCCACCAGCACGCAGGCGGTGAACTGGGCCCACGCCAGCCACACCACGACGGTGAGGATGTTCAGGAACGTGTCGACGGTGATCTCTTGCTGGAGCCAGTCGAGGCTCGGCATGCCGCTCGGCAGCGGCCACCCGATCTGCGTGGCCAGCGCGCCGGGCACACCGACGAGGAGAACGGCCAGGGCGACGAACGCGAGGAACGCCTTGACGAAGTCCCCGAACGACCGCCGCCGGATCCTCACCGGCTGCGGCGTCCGATTCCTCGGAGCCGTCGTTCCCGTCGTTCCCGACGTACTTCCCGTCGAGCTTGACGAGCTTGAGGTGCGGCGTCGCGGCATGGCGGGTGTCCTGGGGTCGTGTGCGGAGTGCCGTGAGGCGAACTGTGGGCCGAGAGGTGTGCTGAGCCTACAGAGATCTTATGGACTCTTATTGAGGTCGTCGAAGTGCGTAGAGGGCGAAGGCCGTTGACGCCCGATTTGCCCCCCGACCGCATGCGGTTGACCCGGCGGCCGAGCGGACGGAAGCCCCCTCTTCGCGACTGCTACGCATACTCATCACGCATCCCACACAATCCGCCATGGCCTCCCACGAGGGCATGAGCAGCCCCTGATAGCTTCGTTCCCTGTCGCACACGTCGAACCTCGGGGGAGAAACCGTGGCCCGCCGCGCTCTGACCACCACAGCTGCCGCGTTCACCGCAACAGCGGCGCTTCTGCTCACCGCATGCGGCGGAGGCGGAGACGACAAATCGCCGGACGACATCAAGGGGGCTGACTCGGGCACCAAGAGCCCGTCGGCATCCGCGTCCGACTCGGCGGGGGTCGACCGCCCGGACGTCAGCGTGCCGAAGGACCTCAAGCTCGTCTTCGACTTCGACGAGCCGTCGGACGCGAAGCACGCGGCGGCGCTTGCCGATGCGGAGAACTACGTCAAGGCGATGTACCACGGCATCGCCGCGCAGGACCCGAACGACCCGGCGTACCGGTTCTACTCGGACGGCCAAGCCGAAAAGTACGTCAAGTCGCAGATCCAGACCTGGGTGAAGGGTGGCTGGGCACCCACCGGGACGGACCAGTATTACGACGCCGAGACGACCACTCTGACCGGCGGTAAACGCGTCCTCGTCACGTTCTGCGAGAACCAAGGCAAGGCCTACAGCAAGGACGTCAAGACCGACAAGGTTCTCCGTGGTGAGGAGAATCTCGACAGTTACCTGAAACATCGGCTGCTCATGGTCCCCTCGTCCGGCTCTCCCCAGGTGTGGAAGGTCCAGGTCATCGAGGTCATCGGCAAGGCGAAGGAGTGCCGGGCATGAGGACCCCAGCTCCCGCTCGGTGCTGGGCTTCGATCGCTGCCGTCACCCTTGTGCTCTGCAGCGGCGGCAACGCATACGCCAACTACACCCCTGGCAAGACAACTACGCCGCCCGCCACTTCCGGCGGAAGCGACGGCAAGGACATCTACGCCTCCGCCGGCACATCCCGGATCAGGGTCACTCAAGCCGGTGGTCCCACCGGCGGCAAGCGCGGCACCCTCTCCTCCGCGGACGTCAATTGGAAGCCCCCGGCCTGCTGGTACGAGCCCGTCTTCACGCCCGAGCAGTTGAAGAAGTTCTCGGAGACCGTCGGCGGGGGTGACGTCAGCGTCCACGAGTCGTGGTGGGGCAAGGAACTCTGGACCGACCACTACCGGGACAAGGAGGACTCCGAGAACTGGGACGACACCCTGTCGACCGCGCCGGGTTACAAGAACTACAACATCGGCAAGGACGGCTACTTCTGGCGCAGCGTCGCTCCGGACAAGACCGACCCCGAATCCTGGGACTGCGGCCGCATCATGTTCTGGCAGGACGCCGCAGAGATACCCAAGGTCCCGAACGCCCCCACGTCCAAGACGCTTGCGGACTACGCGTACAACAAGATCGAGGTTCCCGGCACCCAGGTCGAACTCAGGCCGCAGGCCAAGTCGACCGTGAACCTCCCCACCTGGGTCTGGCTGGACAAGGGCACCTTCAAGGAGGTCAAGGTCCGCGCCGAGCTCCCGAACACGGGGCTGTGGGCGGAGACGACCGCCAAACCGATCGCCCTCCACCTGGAGCCGGGCACTGAGGACGCCGAGGTCTTCCCCGCTTCCGGTGACTGCGAGATCAACGAGGACGGTTCGATCGGTACCCCGTACACAGAGGGCGACGCCGAAAAGACCCCGCCCTGCGGCATCCGCTATCTCCGTGCCACCAACGGCACTCCGTACCAGCTCTCGGCCAGCGTCACCTGGCAGATCACCTGGGAAGGCTCCGACGGCACCGGCGGCGACCTCCCCGACGGCACCTTCGAGACGACCCAGGACATGAACGTCCAGGAGATCCAGTCCATCAACCGCTGACGCGCCGCCGCACCGCACGCCTCTGAAACGCTCGAACACCGGGGAAGACGAACCGTGGCACGCCGCGCTCTGACCACCACCGCCGCCATGCCGACCGTGACGGCGGCGATAGCTCCAGGTGACCACACCCGCCGGCCGAAACCCGGATGCGGACGGTCGGTGCGGTGCTGTGTGATCAGGGCATGGCGACTGTGTTGGGCAAGCCGGGAGTTGACGGCCTGAGCGAGGCCGTGGGCGTGCTGCGCGACTGGCAGTACGAGGGGGCGCCGATGCAACTGCATCCGGGGGACCTGGGCTGGTTCTGGCGGTCCGGTGCGGAAGCGACCGCCGCCGCGGTGCGGACGTGGAGCCGGGACGGACGGATCCTCGCCGTGGGACTGCTGGACGGTCCCGGGCTGTTGCGGCTGACGATCGCGCCGGACGCCCACCAGGACCGGGAACTGGCGCGGCAGTTGGTCCAAGACGTGACCGAACCGGAGCGCGGCGTACTGCCCGAGGGGAAAGTGAACATCGAGGCGCCGATGGGTGCGCTGCTCCAGGATCTGCTGTCCGAGGACGGCTGGAAAACCGACGAGCCCTGGACGCCGCTGCGCCGTGACCTCACGGAGCCGATGCGGGACCCAGGCGTGCGGATCGTGGCGGTCGGGCCGGAGCAGGCGCACGAGTTCGTGGCCGTCCATCGGGCAGCGTGGGACGGGTCGAGGTTCACGGACGAGCGCTGGCAAGCGATGGCGGCCGGACTGCCGTACGCCGACGCACGGTGTCTGGTCGCGTACGACGGCCGGGGCAACGCGGTGGCGGCGGTGACGGTGTGGTCCGCCGGCCCGGGTAAGCCCGGGCTGCTCGAACCGATGGGCGTGCACCGGAAGCATCGCGGTCACGGCTACGGCAAGGCCATCAGCGTCGCCGCGGCGGCCACGCTCCAGGAGCTGGGCTCCTCCAGCGCGATCGTCTGCACCCCGAGCTCCAATGCCGGCGCCGTCGCCACGTACAAGTCAGCCGGCTTCCAGCAACTCCCCGAGGTCCGGGACCGCTACCGGTGCTGTTCGACTGGCTGATGAGCACCGAAGACGACGCCATGACACCTTCGACGGTGTGACGAGTACGGAGTACGTTACGTTTCATTGCACCGTCTGAACCTGCCGGGGGACTCCACATGGGCAAGGGCAAGAGCGACCTCGCGCTCCCGCTGAGCGAGCTGGAGGGCTACGGTCGCCGGCTGCGTTCCATCAAGACCCGTCTGAATCACACGAAGAAGCTCTTCGAGTCCTACAGGGACGACATCGGCGACGGCGGTGTCAATGACGCGCTCGGGGATTTCGAGTCCAACTGGGAGGACGGACGCGAGGACATCACGCAGCAGCTCGATGCGCTGGCGAGTATGTCCGATGCAGTTGTCCGTGAGTTCAAGAAGCTTGACGACGAACTCGCCAAGCAGGTCAACGATGCCATGAAGACCGAGGACAAGCGGGGCGAAAAGGGCGGCAAGGGGAACGGTGGCGGCGGCGAGTAAGGCCGTGCCTCTGACGTGAAAAGGCCCCGGATCCAGAGATCCGGGGCCTTTCGCGCGCCTGGGGTCAGGAAGCGACCGCGGCGTTGAGGTGCAGGTCCGCCGCGATGCCCGCGGGCGAGACGGCGAGGCCCACGCCGCCGCCGACACCGGCGTTGACGCCGGCGGCCGACGTCTCGACGTAGAGACCGGCCGCGGCGCCGGCACCCGCGGTGCCGCCCGCCTGGCCGCCGGCGATGGTGTCCAGCTCGGCGTCGGACATGTGGGCGGTCTGGATCTGCGGGGTGAAGGCCATGGAAGGCGGTTCCCTTCGTTCAATAATTCGAAGTGCTCGAGCGCGACCGATCAAAGCACGTCGGGAGAAGGGTCGGCCAGTCAGTGGTTATCGGGGTGCGAAGGAATTCGGTGACCGAAGTCATGAGTGTGACCCTTCGGTCACCGAAATACCCGTGGCCTTCACATATTCCGCCACTGCGCGGTATCGGAGTGCAATGCGGGGTGGGGTGAGCGAGCGGTGCTCGGCCCCCGCTGTGCTTTCTCACGACCTCACGGTGAATGGTGTGCAGATCCGTCGAATGTTCGGGATCAGCGGTTCACCGACTCTTGTCCGAGTCCTTCGGGTCCGACGAGTCCGAGCCGCCACAGCCCGTCAGCAGCAGCGCCACCGCCGCGGTCAGGGCGGTCGCGGCCGCCGTGGTCGTGCGTGTGCGCATGGGGTTGTACCTCCAGTGGGGGGGAATCGTGCTCAGTGCTCAGCGAAGCCGAGAGGGTCGGGAAACGGGCGCGGCGGGCATCAGCCGACCTCGTTCTCCGCCACCGCCTGCCCGTGGACGACCACGTCACCGCCGTAGAACATCCCCGTGAAGACCGGGGAGTAGGTGAGCTGCACCTCGACCTGGACCTGCTGGGCGTCCGCCGCCACGCAGTGGGTCGCCGCGATGTCCGCGCCCGTCATGTCCATCTCGCGGGCGAAGGTCTTCACGCGGGCGTTGCAGTTCTCGAAGTTGATCGGAGCCGGGCCGCCCTCGTTCTCGTAGAGGGCGTCGCGGTCGATGTCCTGGGCGGCGAACCGGGCCGCCTGTTCCGCGATGTCGGCCGCCCGTTCCCGCTTGGAGATGGACAGGCCGCCGTCGATCACGAACGCGGAGAGGGAGAGGAAGACCAGCGCGAAGATGATGACCGCGCCGGCGCCGGAGCCACGGTCGTCCAGGCGGGCGCGACGGACCGCCCACCACGACCGCCGGAAGGGCGGAAGGTGTTTCACGCCGACCTCCGGAACGGGTCGAGCGGGGAGCTGAAGCTCGCCGACAGCGTCGTCGGGACGTCGAGGCCGATCGTGGCGAGACCCCGCACCTGGCAGCTCACCTCGACCGTGAAGATGGTGTCGGGCTCGAAGCCCTCGCTCGTCTGGACGACCGACACGGGGCCGGAGCAGACGTCCGCCAGGTTCGCCTCGGCGGCCTTCTCGGCCTCGGCCATGGCGGTGGCGCGGTCCTTCTGGATCGAGCCCGCGCGGGCCGCGTCCCGAGCCGCTCCGTCGAGCGCTCCGCGGCCGTCGACGAGCTGGCCGAAGGCCACCAGGACGAGGATGAACAGGATCATCACCGGTGCGAGGATCACGACCTCGATCGTGGACAGGCCCCGGTCGTCCGTCCGGCCGCTGTCCTTCCGGAGAGCCGGAGGGAACGGAGTCATCAGTTCTCCTCCTGTACGAACCGCTCCACCGGGCCGGCCGACTGCGCGTGCACCGTCAGGTCCAGCCCCGGGAACACCGTCGGCACCCGGGCCGCGATCTCCACCCCGACCGTGTTCTGATCCGGCTGGAGCATCTTCACGTCCGGCGCCAGCACCAGCTGCGGGCCCAGCTGGCTGATGTAGCTGTCCACCACGTCCCGGGCCTCGCCCCGCCACGCGCCCGGTCGTTCGTCGGCCGTGGCACGCGCCTTGCGCGCTCCCGCCTGGGCCGCCGCCTGGGCGACGTGGTCCGCGAAGAAGTACAGGGCGAACTGCACGGTCGCGAAGATCATGAAGAACAGTACGGGAGTGAGCAGCACGAACTCGATCGCGGTCATGCCGGAGTCACCGCGGGCGTCCGCCGCTCTCCGCGCGGCCCGCACCCTGCGGCGTATCCGTCTGCTCACGTCTGCCGGCATCCCCGTGAACCCCGTTGTCCGTACGACTGTCCTGTGACTGTCCCTGCGTCTGCTCTCGCGGCGATCAGCAGGTCTTGCCCGCGTCCGCGCCCTTGATGCAGTCGCCGACCTTGTTGGCGCCCTCGCTCAGCGCGGCGTTGATGATGGCGGCCACGACACCGACGATCGCCACGACGACCGCCGAGATGATGACCCACTCGACCGCGGAGGCACCGCGGTCCAGCTCGCCGGAGCGGGCGCGCTCGGTGCGGGCCTGGAGGAAGGTGACCAGGAAGTCCACGGCCGGGATGCCCGTGTGGAAGTTGCGTCCGTTCATGACGTCTTGTCCTTTCGAAATCGGTTCCGGGAAGTTCTGGAGTTGTGAAGGTCGGCTCACTGCACGGCTCACTGCACCTGGAACACCCGCATCGCCGCCGGAAAGATCAGGAACACCAGGAACCCGGCGCACAGCAGCAGCTGCGCCACGAGCATCGACTGGGACTTCTCACCCGCGCTGCCCTCGATCTCCGCGAGCTCCCGGTGCCGCATGGTCTCGGCCCGGGACGCGAGGGACTCGCGCACCTTCGCACCGTCGTCCGCGACCAGGGCCAGGGAGGCGGAGAGGTCCTTGAGCTCCTCCACACCGATCTCCTCACCGAGCGCGCCGAGCGCCTGCCACTGGCTGACGCCGGTGATGCGGGCGTCGGACAGGGCGTTGCGGATGCGCTGGTTGGCCCAGCCTTCGGAGATCTCGGCCGCCGCCATCAGCGCCTCGGGCAGACCGCGTCCGCCGGCGAGGCTCATCGACACCAGGTCGAGGTAGGCCCCGATCACGCGCCTGAGGTCGCGCCGCTTCCGGGCCGCGTCACGCCGTACCTCGAGGTCGGGCAGGAAGAAGAAGATCACCGCGAAGAGCAGCGCCAGCCACACCGGGATGATCGGGCTCCGGCCGACACCGAGCGTGTAGACGATGGCGAACAGGAACGGGCCGAAGAACAGGCCCGCCACACCCAGCAGCACCTTCGTCGCCAGGAACTTCTCCCAGCTGCGGTCCAGGACCGCCAGGTCCGCGCGCAGCGAGCGCTGCTCCCAGCCCTGCTGGAGGTAGAACTCGGACACCCGCAGGCCGACTTCGGCCCGCAGGGAGCCGAGGCGCCCCTTGTCCCGCTCGGCGCGGGCCGACTCGTACGCCGCGCCGCGCGCCCGCATCGCGTCGATCCGCGCGACCTGCGAGATCGCGCTCCGCTTGCTGGGCATGAGGGCGCGTACGAGGGCGTAGATGCCCAGGCCGATGACGGCGCCGACGACGAGCGGCATCGTGAGGTTCACCGGCGTGCCCCCTCTTCCTGCGGCAATTGCTGCTGGGACTGCTGCGACGGCGTCCTGGGACGGACGAACTGGACGGCTGCCTCGTCCCGGACCAGGAAGCGTTCGGGCGTCTCGATGGTGGACAGCTTGCGCAGCCACCAGAAGCCGAGCGCGAACAGGCCGCAGACACAGGCCAGGACGAGCTGGCCGACGGCGGTGCCGTACGGCTCCACGAAGTCACGGTTGAAGATCGACAGGCCGAGGACGAAGGCGATCGAGACCGCCACGACGATCTGCACGGACCGGCGGGTCGAGGCGCGCTGCGCCATCACCCGCTGCCGCATGTCCACTTCCTCGCGCGCCGACTTCGCCAGCGCGCCCAGCACCTGGCGCAGACCGGGTCCGCGCAGGCGGGCGTTGAGGATCAGGGCCGCGACGATGATGTCGGCGGAGGCGTCGTCGATCTCGTCGGCGAGGTGCTGGAGCGCCTCCGGCAGCGGGGTGCGGGCGCGCAGGCGGTCGACGAGGGCGTCGAGGTGGGGACGCAGGACCGGGGCGGCGGCGCGGGCGGAGGCCGGGATGGCCTGCTCCAGGCCCACCGCGCCGGCGATGGTGTCGCGCAGCGACTCGGTCCAGGAGGCCAGGGCCTCCACGCGCCGCATGGCGGCGCGCTCCTCGCCCGCGCCGCCGAACAGGCGGTCCCAGAAGAAGACGAGGACGCCGGCCGCGATGCCCGCGACCGCCCAGCGGGTGAGGACGAGGACGACCAGGCCGACGATGGCGGCGAGCGAGCCGCGCTGGCCGGCGAAGCGGATGAGTTCGCTCGCCCGCTCGGCGGCCTTCTGCTTCTCGTGGTCGGGCTTGGCGGGAAGTCCGCGTACGGCGACGAGGAGGAGGGCGAGGCCGCCGCCGACGGCGACGCCGCTTCCTATCGAGTACAGGACGGTCGTGGAGAACAGGCCGCCCATGGAGCCGAGCGAGCCGATTGCTGCGAGAGTCGTGTTCATCCCCGGCTCACCCCCAGGTCCCGGACGGCCGGTAGCCATGTGCCATCAGTTCCTCCAGGCAGGCCAGTGGGGCGTGGGGCACGATCCGGCCGTCGGGGGCCTCCGCGAACACCTCGCTGGACAGGACGCGTCCGTCGACGCCGTTGACCTCGCGGACGGAGGTGACCATGCGCTGGAGGCGGCCGCCGTTGCCGAAGTCGTTGCGCCGCTGGATGAAGACCACGAAGTTCACCGCGCCCGCGATCAGCAACTGGCTGGCCTCGATGGGCAGCCGCTCGGAGGCCTGCAACGCGTAGGTGGAAATACGGTTGAAGACCTCGCTGGAGCTGTTGGCGTGGATCGTGGACAGCGAGCCGTCGTTGCCCTGCGACATCGCGTTGAGCATGGTGACGATCTCGTCGCCGAGGACCTCGCCGACGATGACGCGAGAGGGGTTCATACGCAGCGAGCGTCGCACCAGTTCCGCCATCGAGATGGCGCCCTGGCCCTCGGAGTTGGGCAGGCGCTCCTCGAAGGCGACGACGTTGGGGTGCAGGTCGGGGAAGGTGTCGAGTCCGAGCTCCAGGGCCCGCTCGACGGTGATGAGGCGCTCGTGCGGCGGGATCTCGTTGGCGAGGGCGCGCAGGAGCGTCGTCTTACCGGCGTTGGTGGCGCCGGCGATCATGATGTTCTTGCGGGCGCGGACCGCGCAGGCCAGGAAGTGGGCGACCTCGGGAGTCAGCGTGCCGTTGCCGACGAGGTCCGAGATGAACACCTTGCCCATGCGCGCGCGGCGGATGGACAGCGCGGGGCGCCGGGCGACGTCCATGACGGCGGACAGACGCGAACCGTCCGGAAGCCTCAGGTCGAGCTGCGGGTTGGCCGAGTCGAAGGGGCGGGAGGACAGCCCCGAGTAGGCGCCGAGGACCTGGATGAGCTCGATGAGCTCCTCGTCGGTCTCGGCGACGGGGTCGCCCTTCACCTCGCGCCCGTCGGCGTAGCCGACGAAGACCTGGTCGCACCCGTTGATGTCGATGTTCTCGACCTCGGGGTTGTCCAGCAGCGGCTGGAGCCGGCCCACACCGAACAGCGCCGCGTGCACGGCGGCCGCGTACTGCTCCTCGGTCTCGGCGTCCAGCGGCGTACGGCCCGCGTTGATCTCGGCGCGGGCGTACTCCTCCAGGATCTGGGCTATGACGGCACGGGCGTACTGCCGTTCGTCCTCCGTGGACATCGGAGTGACGTTGCTGATCTGGTCCTGTCGGCGCTGCTCGGCGATGCGGTCGCCGGCGTCCTGGCGGAACCGCTTGACCAACTGGTGGTCGACAGCGGTCATGTGCCGGCCCCCGCGTGGCCCTGCATCTGGCCCGGGTGGTTGTGCTGGACGTGCTGGGCCTGCTGAACCTGGTGGGCCTGGTTCGCCTGGGCGGAGGCGGCCCAGGCGGCGCCGTACTGCTGGTACAGGTCGGCGGCGACCTTGCGGGCCGAGCGGATCAGCAGCGACTTGTCGAGACGGCCGCGCCTGCGGCCGGCCAACTGGTCGGCACCGGCCGGGTCGTCGGCGATAGTGCCGACCACGCGGGCGCCGGTCTGGGCGTGCACGAGCATGTCGTTGACCTGCGAGGCGAGCTTGGCGGCGTTGCCCGTGTCGGCGATCAGGACGACGCCGATCACCGGGTTGGCCAGGCTCGCGGCGCCGCGCGGGCCGCCGTGCAGCTTGCCGGCCAGGGTGGCGGCACGGTCACGCACCCGCGCGATCGCCTCGGGCTCGGTGCGGGAGAGCAGCAGCACGAGCGAGGCGTGCGGGAACAGCTCGACGGCGGGGGTGTCCCCGCTGATGCGTCCGCAGTCGGCGATGACGTCGGCGGCGGCGTTCGGAGAGTCGGCGAGGGAGGCGAAGGCGTGCCCGAGGGTGGGCCACAGCCCGGCGAGCCCGGCGGCCTGCTCGGCGATACCGAGCCCGACGAGCACCTCCAGTCCCCCGCTCAACGGCTGTACGTGGTCCCAGAGCTGGTCCGGCACCAGGCCGCGGCGCGCGGTCGCGGCGATGGACAGCATGCCGGTGTTGGGGTTGAGCGGTCCGCCGTGCGCGGCGGCACTGCGGTAGACGAGGTCACCGCCCGCCGGGTCCGTCTCGGCGAGCAGGACGCGCCGCGGCCAGACCGCCGCGAGGGCGACGGCCGCGGTGGTGACGCCGGGGGAACCCTTGTCGGCGGCGAGAGCGATGAGCGCCATGGGTCGGGTGCCGCCTTCTAGTTGCCGGGGACGTGCACGATGGCGACCTCGCCCGCGGCCGCCGCGGAGGCGAGCGCGGCCGCGTCGGCCTGGTCGACGAGGAGGGTGAGCGAGAGGTTGCCCGTGCTCACGGTGGCGTCGTTGTCGTCGTTGACGGCGTTCACGCGCGCGTTGTCGACGATGCCGCCGCCGGAGGACGAGGTGCCGCTCGAACCGGTGTTGTCGTCGGAGCTGTTCGAGCTGGAGCCGCTGGTGCCGACGCGGTAGGCGGAGACGACGTCACCGGCCTTGATGTCGGACGGGTACTGGCCCTCCTTGAGGGCGAGGCCGACGGCGGCCTTGCCGGCGGGAAGGCTGGCCTTCTTGGCGAACATCTGGCCCATCACGACCGTGTCCTTGTAGATCGTGGACTTGGCCTTGAGGGTCTTCAGCGTGCCGAGCTGCGACCACTTGATGTAGTTGATGTTGTCGTCGGCCGCGACCATCACCGAGGTCACGTTGTCACCGACGGACTCCCCGGCCTGGATCTCGTCCGTCACCTTGACGACCTCGATCCGGTCCCCGGCCTGGAGCACGAGCATCGTCGCCCCCAGCGCCCCCACCAGAATGAGCAGCACGGCGAGCGCGGCCAGTGCCGGTTTGCGCTCGCGAGGTGGTGTGGGAAGCCGGTCTCCGACCGACGGCTGAGCCGGAGCGGCGGAACGACCGGCGCCCGCCCCCGTACGCTCTTGGATCTTCACGCAACCGCTCCCCGTACACCCAAGATTATGTCTGTCAATTTGCCTGCAAAAGTGGACACTTCACCCGCACCCTCCCGCACGAAGGAATGCAGGATGGGCCGAACGTACCCGCCCCACCTGGGCGAATAGCCAGCACTGGGGGTGAGTGTCAAGCCATCGCACCGTATCAGCCGCACATAAGCCCCTCAAGGCGCACCCGGCGTCACGCATCTCGCCACGCGCACCGTTACTCATCTGCAACTTCAGGGCTGCACAAACCCGTTGATGGCGGCGCGCGGACAGGCACTTTGCTGTGCGCGAGCGAATTCGGCACGGGGGGACGCCTGGTGGGCGGGCGTCCGGCCGCCGGGGTCCTCGTCACATCCCGGCCATGAGGCCCACACCATTCACTCACGTGGCACCGGCGTGGCCGTGCCATGATCTTCGCTTTGTCCCCCCACGAGGAGAGTCCCATGAAGCGAGCCGCGCTCGCCGTCTCGACCCTGTCCCTGCTGTCCCTCACGGCGTGCGGCGCAAGCGCCGACTCGGACGCCGCGGCCGGGGAGCCCCGGCCCTCCGCGCCCCGGGCGAAGCAGGCGACCCCGGCCGAGCGGCTCGCGAAGCTCATGATCACGAAGGCCGACGTGCCGGGACTGGACGTGAAGGCCACCTCCAGGGACAAGGGGGACGACAAGTACGTCTTCGCCAAGTCCGCGGACGACGTCACGGTCGACAAGCCGGGCTGCGCCGAGCCCGCTTACGCGATGAACCAGCTGCCCGTCGGCGAGCCGCAGGGCGACCTGACCCACTATGTCCCGCAGGGCAGCGAGTTCACGTACATCACGCTCACCACGTACGCGCCCGGCAAGGCCGAGTCCGCGTTCGCCGGGCTGGCCAAGGGCGTCGAGTCATGCGGCGGCGGCTTCACGGCGAAGGCGAACGGCACGGTGACGTACGACTCCGTCACCGCCGAGGAGCCGGTGGCGAAGGCCGGTGACGAGTCACTCGCCTTCCGCGCCACGATGCCCTTCAAGGGCATCACCCACACCCTGCACGCCCAGGCCGTCCGCAAGGGCGATGTCATGGCCGTCTACGTCTCCGTGGACGGCATGGCCATGGTCCAGGACAGGCCGGGCGACGCGAAGCTCCCGGCGACGGTGGTGAAGGCCCAGAACGCGAAGCTGGGCTGACCGCGGGGATGCCGGATTCGCAGTGGGCGGCGATCTGTAGCACTCGCGAAGCCCCGAGTAAAGTGCGGCCCGGACAGCGATCGGACCGTCGGGGGGCACACCGGTGAGAACAGTCAGGGCGACGGAGGAACACGCAGTATGGACAGGTGCGTTGGGGGCATCGAGCCCCCACCGGACCCGCGCCCTCCCCCTGCTCCTCCTCGCCCTCTGCTCGCTGACGGCTCTGTTCGCGACCGCCACCCCGGCCCGAGCGGCGGACACCGCTCCCGTCACCCAGGCCGCGTACTTCGCCGACCGCCTCCGCGAGGACCCGGTCTACGTCACCGACCAACTCCCCCGCGAGATCCCTCGTTCCACGGCCCCCGCCTTCGCGAGGCTCGCGAAGAAGACCGGCGTCCCGACCTACGTCCTGGTCCTGCCCGGCCTGAGCGGCGTCGACGGCAAGCAGTTGCTCGGCGCGGTGCACGACCGGCTCGGGCGGGACGGGTTGTACGTACTGGTCGATGACACCCAGGTCGCGGAGGCCACGGCCTACGGGGTGCGCGCGCCGGCCGACGCCGCCTCGACCGTCGCGCTGTACGAACTGCCCTTCGACGCGGGGCCGCTGCTCAGCTTCGAGCGCTTCGTCGACGTCGTCGCCCTGGGCGGGGAGAAGGCCACGGCCCGTGCCGAGGCGGCACGTGAGAATTACGGGGACGACGGACCCGCCGACATGTACATCGGCCCGTCCGACCGCCGCAACCAGTCGTTCCTCACCGGGATCCTGCTCACCGGCGTACCCCTGCTGATCCTGCTGACGGCCGGGTACGCCAGGCGCCGCCGCGGGCCTGCCGGGGCCGAGTGGCGCGTCCCCCGCTGGGTCGTCCCCGGCGCGGCCGTCCTCAGCGCCGCCGCCATCGTCCTCACCGCCCCCGCCGTCTTCGACCAGACCAGGTCGAGCGCGGCGCCCCCGCCCACCCCCGGCGACCTGTCCGCCCGCGTCGAACGGGTGGCGGCGGGTCTCGAGAAGGACCCCGTGTACGCCGATCCGGAGAGCCCGCGGGTGCTCGACGCCCGTCAACTGGACCGGCTGCACGACCGGATCCGGGACTTCCGGCGCTCCGAAGGAGGCGGCCCCGTGTTCGTCTCGGTGGTGCCGCAGACCCCCGAGAGCGAGTCGGCCGGTGACCCGATGCTGTTCGCCGCGGCGGTGCACGCCAAGGTGCGCGAGGACGGGCTGTACGTGATCGCCGACCCCGGCGACGGCACGATCGACTTCTACAACCACGGCCTGCGCCTGGACACCAACCACCTGTCCTTCAATCTGCCGGACTCCGTCACGTTCGGCGACAGCAAGGCGGACGAGGCCGACGACCACCTCCTCGGCCAACGTCTCGACCAGCTGATGGACTTCCTCGACGAGACCCCGCGCACGGACCGGCCCGGGTCGGAACCCGCGCCGGCACCCGCCCCGAGGGCCGCCGACGAGGACGCCCTCCCGCCCCTCTTCGCCACCGACTTCTGGCCCGGCCTGCTCATGGGCGCCTTCCTGGCACTCCTGCTGTCCGGGGTCATGGCCGGGGCGGTGTGGATCGTGACCGGGCTGCGGCGGTGGCGCTCACCCGAACCCGAGCCGGCCGGCCTCCTGCCCGCCACCTCCCCGACCGAGCCGTCGGCGTCCTACCTGCGCCGCACCGCTCACGCCGAACTCAGCGCACTGACAAGTGAGTTCATTAACGCCGAGGGGAACGCCCGCGCCTGGGACTGCCTCGACGCGGCGATGCTCCTCCTGGACGGTGACTTGGACCGCGCCCGGCGGCCGGGCACGGATCCCGCGACGCTCACCGCCGTCGTCGTACTCGCCCGGGCGGGCCGGGCCGCGCTCACCGGCGACACCAACGACCTGTGCTGCGGCGTCAACCCCCTGCACGGGCCCGCCGTCAGCCGCCACCACGTACGCGTTTCGGCGGAGGCGGCGGAGGGCAACCGCAGGCGCCTGCTCCCCGTCTGCGCGCCCTGCCGCGACACGGCCATCGCCCAACCGAGCGGCATCCCGGGCAGATTGCTCAGACTGCCCGGCTCCACGTCCGGTGACGGCGGCCGACCGCCCTACTACGACGCGACCGACGGCCCGCTGACCGCCGTACCCGGCGGCATCGCCCGGCTCATCGGCAAGGTGAGGGAGACCGCAGGTGTCCAATGACGTCAAGCGCCTTGTCACCGTCCTCGCGGCGCTGCTGCTGGCCGCGCTCACCTTCGAGCTCCCGGCCGGGCGGAGCGTGTGGTCGGCGACGGGGTACGGGTCACTGGCGTCACTGCTGGAGGGTTTCAACTCCCGTAGTGCCAAGGCTGGTTGATCAACCGGGCGGCCGGTCCTCGCGCAGCGCCGTGAACAGGGCGCGGGCCCGCCGGTCGTCCCACTTCACCGCGCTGCCCTGGGGCGTACGCAGGTCCGGGTCGGCCACGGGCACGTTGAGCTGTCTGCCCCCGCCCGACGCGGCCTTCCGCATGGCCTCGAACAGCGACATGAGGTCGGGCAGTTCCGTGCTCTCGTCGACGATGAGCGTGTCGAGGCCGGCGCGCAGGGTGGGGAAGGTCTTGGACGGGTCGGCGAGGGTGGACGGGGTGACGGCCTTGCGGGCGAGGGCGGCGAGGAACTTCTGCTGGTTGCGGGTGCGGCCCAGGTCCCCCTGCGCCTCCTGCTTGCGCTGCCGTACGAAGGCCAGCGCCTCGGCGCCGTCGAGGGTCTGGCAGCCGGCGGGCAGGTCGGCGCCGGAGTCCTCGTCCCGTACGGGCTTGTCCAGGCACAGGTTCACGCCGCCGACCGCGTCCACCACCCCCACGAAACCGGCGAAGCCGATCTCCGCGTAGTGGTCGATGTGCACGCCGGTGTTGCGTTCCACGGTCCGCACGAGCAGGTCCGGGCCGCCCAGGGAGAACGCCGCGTTCAGTTTGTTCGGCGTGGCCCGGTAGCTCCGGCCGGTGTCGGGATCGATGTACGGCGGCAGGGTCACCCAGGAGTCGCGCGGCAGGCTGAGCATCGTGGTGCCGTTCGCCCCGGTGTGCAGCAGGATCACCGAGTCGGTGCGGCGTCCCTCGGTCGATCCGGTGTTCAGCTCCTTCCGGTCCTGCCGCGACAGTCCCTCGCGGCTGTCGGAGCCCACGACCAGGTAGTTGGTGCCCTCGCCGCGCGGCACCCGGCCGGAGAGCGTGCCGAGGTCGACCTGCTGGTTGAGCCGGGTGTCGGCCCAGACGTACGTACCGGCACCGGCGAGCAGCAAGGCGGACGACAGCACGGCCGCGCTCCGCAGGAACCGGCGGCGCCGGCTGGGGCGGCGCCGGTTCCTGCTGCCGCGGCCGTCGCGTCCGTGAGGCCCGCTGTCGTAGCGTCCGGGGGCGGCGAGCGAGGGCATGCCCGGCAGGGGGGCGGTGCGGGTCGAGGGCGGTGGCGCCAGGGCGTGTCCGTGAAGTCCCGTCGTCGGCCCGGAGGGCGGGCCCTGCAGCGTCCGGTGCGTGCTCTCGGCGTGCCGGGCGGACGCCCGCGTACTGGTTGTACGAGGGTGTTCGTCCGGTGCGGCGAGTGGGGGCACCTCCCACGCCCCTGAGGCAGTGGGGGAGCGTGCCGGGCGTCGCGGGGCAGGCGGGACTTTGCGGACACGCCCTACGGAGGGCGCGGGAGGTTCCCGCCGTGGGGTCCACTCCGGAGGGGGTTGTCCCGGACGGTCGGTCCAGTCGCTCATCGACGCCTCGAAGGTGCTGTGGGGGGCTCTCGGGTCAGCGCATTGGCACGCTCCTATACGGAACCGGCCCGCCGATCTGTTCAGCGGCCGTCCCGGAGCGCTTCATCCGCTGCCACCTCAGCCGGCTGCCGAGCAGCAGCGCGACGAGCGACTGGATGACGACGAGATACATCAACTGCCGGTAGACGACGATCTGGAACGGCATCGACCACAGGGCCCGGACCGGCTCGCCGTCGAGTCTCAGCGCGTAACCGGAGCAGACGATCTGCACGCCGAGGAACGCGAACCACACCGCGGCCGACTCCCACGGGTCGCGGAACAGCACCCCGTACAGGGCGTAGACGTCGATGACGGGCGCGAGCAGCGGCAGCGCGACCTGGAAGAGCGCGAGGTAGGTCAGCCCGCGCCGCCCGAACCGCCCGGCGGGCCCCATGCCGAGGAGAGCCCTGCGATGCTTCCACGTCGCCTGCAAGGTGCCGTAACACCACCGGTACCGCTGCCGCCACAACTGCCGCAGTGTGGTGGGCACTTCGGTCCAGGCGACGGCGGACTCCTCGTACAGCACCCGCCAGCCGGCCCGCCACAGGGCCATCGTCAGGTCGGTGTCCTCGGCGAGCGTGTCCTCGCTGACCCCGCCGACGCCGATCACCGCGTCCCGGCGGAACGCCCCGATGGCACCCGGCAC
Organism: Streptomyces sp. DH10; assembly: GCF_029813805.1. Taxonomy (NCBI): domain Bacteria; kingdom Bacillati; phylum Actinomycetota; class Actinomycetes; order Kitasatosporales; family Streptomycetaceae; genus Streptomyces; species Streptomyces sp. DH10. Next base: position 119,419 of record NZ_JARVKU010000003.1, on the reverse strand, counting down.
GGTCGGCATGCACTCCAGCACCTCGAACATGCGGCGGTCGAGATTGAACCCGAAGACGTACTCCAGGTGCTGCCAACGGGCCAGCAGACTGCGCCGGTTGCCGACCTTGGTGTTGCCGCTGACGGCCCCCACGGCGGGATGCGCGAGCGGCTGGACGATCCGCTCGATGGCATCGGGCTCGAAGACGGTGTCGGCGTCGACCATCACGACGATGTCGTACCGCGCGTGGGCGAGCCCGGTGTTGAGGGCGGCGGCCTTGCCGGAGTTGGGCTGGCGGACGACCTCCACCCTCGCGTCCCCCGTGTTCTCGGCGATGTCGGCGGTCCGGTCGCCCGACCCGTCGTCGATCACGATGACCTGGAGCTCCCGGTGGGTGGAATCGAGCAGCGACCGCAGGGTCGACCCGATTCCGGCCTCCTCGTTGTACGCCGGGACGAGCACGGTCACCGGCCCGGACCCCTCACGCATCCAGGGCGCCCCGGTCCGGAACCGCTCCAGCCGGCGCACATGGGCGCGGGCGAACAGGGCGAGCAGCAACAGCCGCAGTACGCCGAGCCCGCCGGCGACACCGAGGATCCAGATCATGGCGGTGGAGAAGACCTGCCCGGCGCGCGTGACCTGGATCAGCCCGGCCCCCAGCCACTTCTCGACGACGGACGGGGCCGCGTACGGAACCAGCCCGAGCCCTTGGGACACGGTGGTGAACCGGTCGACACTCCGGTCCCTCAGCAGCCTGCGCGCCTCCAGATAGGCGCTCTCCGTCTGGCTGAGCTGCCGCACGATCCCCTGCGCCGGCTTGCGCGACCCCTTGTCGGCGGCGACGAGCACGTACCCGTACCCGGTGGCCCGCCGCGCCGCCCGCCACTCACGGCCGCACAGGGTGTCGGGGGTGGTGGTCCGCGGCATGCGCAGCAGATTGGTACGCACTCCGGTGGCTCCGGCCAGCGCGCTCTGGGTCAGTTCGAGCTCGGACCGGAAGCGGGGCGCGGACGACTCGCCCAGGACGGCTCCGGTGTAGGTGTTGGACCCGATCTCGTGCCCCTCGGCACGGATACGCCGGATCAGCTCGGGGTGGCGGGCGGCCTGGGCGCCGTGCACGAAGAAGGTCGCGCGTGCCCGGTTGCGGCGCAGCAGATCCAGCAGCCGCGGGGTCCATACGGGGTCGGGCCCCCCGTCGAAGGTGAGCGCGACGGTCCGGGCGGGCATCGAACCGGACCGGATCCCGTCCCGGTTGATCCCGATCACGGGCCCGCCCCTGGCGACGGCGTCCGGCACGGGCGAGGCACAGGGCGTCCGCGCCTTCGCGGCGTCGACCTCGTGCTGGGTCCAGCCCTCGAAGAGCAGGAGGGCGAAGACGAGGGGAAGGGTGAGGGCGAGTAACAGCCAGTGGGCGCGGGGGTCTCGGGACTGTTTGTGACGGGCCCGGGCCTTGGATTTTGCCTTGGGTTTGGCCTTGGCTTTGGCGGGGGTCAGGGTGCGTCACCGCCCCAGGGCTCGGATCGGGCACCGACTCCCGCGGGCCGTCTTCTCCACGCGCTTCCGTAGAACTCACCGGGTGAAGCGGACGTCTTCATGCTGCGGGAGTTACGCATGGGGCGCGAGTGTAGTTTCGGAGGCCTGGCTGTAGGGGCGGAACGGTGAGCTTCACAGGGACGGGAACCGGGGAGGGAACGGATGACTGCGGCGACGGGCGGAGGGGAAAGCCAGACACCGACGCGGTGGGGCAAGGCCGCGCGGATCACTGCGGGCGTCACAGCGGGAGTAGCCGCCCTGGTCATGGCAGTTCTGCTCAGTTCGTCCCCGGAAAGATTCGGCCTCCCGCCCTTCCCTGCACTGTGCGAGAGAGTCCGCGCCGAGGGACGCTCCTCAGAAGCCTTCATCTTCGTGTGGGCCTTGATCGCCATCCCTGTGGCAGGCCTCCTCCACACCCCACTGGCACTCGCACGACGTGCCAAGATCGGCACGGGCTGGGCGCTGATCGCCGGGTACTGGTTGTACGTCGCGGTGACCGCGGGTGTGGCGTGGCACGTACAAGACTTCTTCCCCGCTACCGACGCGCCCGGCAAGAATGGGGGCTGGTTCGGCGCGGCGATCATGATGGTGATCGGCACGCCGTTGTTCGTGGTGGGCTCGGGCGGGGTGTTCCGTCAGGTGCGGGAGGGCGACAGCACGGCAGCGGCCCAGATCCGGGACCAACTGGCTGCCGTCACCGTGCTCTGCTGCACGCTCATCGGCGCGGTCACGGGCCTCACGGTGGGCTTCGCCTTCGACTTCCCTCAGGACGGCTTCCCGGCCATGTTCCTGCCCGGCGGCATCCTCTGGGGCGCGCTGGCGGGCGCGGCGCTGGGCATGCGGGCCGGCGCCCTGATCACGAACTCGCCGGACAGCCACCGCAGGATGACCGCCGACGCGAAGTCATTCGCCCGCACGGCAGCGTCGATCCTGACTTGCTGCCTGTGCGTGTCCCAACTGGGCTGGTTCCTGCCGGTGTGGGCGGTGGCCCTGATCGGGCTTCCGGCGCCGTTCGTGCTGTTCGTCGTGGCGGGGCGGTTTGAACGGCTGGGGCGGTGGGTGGAGTACCGGCAGATCGAGGTGCCGAAGGAAGCCATGTACTGAGTACGGGCGTCCGCTCAGGCCGGGACGTACTCCCTGTCCCACCGACTCTGCCGCACGCCGCCCCATGTGCCCATCACGACCGCGAGGCCGAAAAGAACCGCGAGGAACCCGGCGTCCGAGCTGCGCTCCAGGTCGGTGGTCGGGCTGGCGACGCCTGCGGGGTCGTACCGAACCCGCAGCTTGTACCCGGCCCCCACCCAGTCCCTGCACCCTCCGCCTTCCGAGAGCGCGGGAGAGATCTCGCGACCGCCGACCAGCCGCAGGTCACAGTAGTTGGTCTTGGTGTCGTCCTTGCGAACGACCACGGCGTCGGCCCACTCGCCCCGCTCCGCGAGGGCGACCCGATCGCCTTCCCCGGTCCCGAAGATGCCCAGCGCCACTCCCGCGACGACGGGAACGACCGCCGTCCCGGGGCATGGCCAACGCTGCAAGGAGCGTCGACATGCTGGACCTTATCGTCCGCACCCTCTCGTGGGCACTGAGCCTGTGCACCCCACGGCCTCGCGGTCGTCACCGCCTCGGCGCACTACGCCGCCTACGGTTCAACCCCGTCCCACCACCCCCTCCCCGCTTCACCGAACTCCTCGACGGCAACGCGTCCCGCCTCGTACGCCCCTACGTCCTGGATCCCGTCGAACACCACCGACCCGCTCACCTGGCCGCTTCCGACATCGACACGGGCCCGAAGCGCATCCACGTCGTACGAGTCCCGGCGGCCACCCGATGACCCGCCCGACCCTCCGGATGTGCGCCCGCTGCCAGCGCAACACGGACGAACCAGTCCTGGTCCACCGGGTCCACGCCCCCACAGGCCTCGGCTTCAACGTGTACGCCTGCCCGAACTGCTCCACCCACTACCCGCCTCCGACAGACCCCATCGAAATCCCGAACCCGCCCCATCGCCGCTCCCGCTCACCCTCCGCGTATACAAGATCGACGCAGGAGGCAAGGTGACCGACGACCGTGGCGAAGTCGAGATCCTGGCCGGCGGACGCAACGACCCGGTCCCCTTCATGTCGACGTATCCGCCCTGCGCTTGCCCGAGGTGCAGGACACCGCACTAGCGAATCGAGGTACCTGAGCACCACGGCCCCGGACGCCGCACACTGCGGGATCCGGGGCTACCCCCGTTTGTGCGCGATCAGGACACAACCAGCCTCCCGCGAGCCCCATACAACCCGAATTGCCCATGTTCTCGTGGAAGTCGCTCTGGTGAAACCGGGAACCTCACCGATACCGTCGGTGCTCTTGACTGAACTTCTGTCTCACGGGGAGCCACTGTGAAGCGCCGCCCATTGCCCGTCGCTGCCGCACTGGTGGCGACGGCGGCACTGCTGTTGACGGCCTGCGGCAGCGGGGACGACAAGTCCAGCGACAACGATAAGATCGCCGACGCCGACTCTGCAGAGTCCGCATCACCAACTCCGCCTAACGCATCCGATGGCGACGCGAAGCGTCCGAGAATAAATCTTCCCAAGGACGTCAAGGAGACGTTCGAGGGCTGGTCCACCGGAGACGCCACCAAGGACGAAATCCTGGCGGACGCAGGACTAGCGCAATCAGCGGTGACCTATGCGGTCACGCAGGGCGATCCGGAGTCCCCCGCCCTGAGCTTCTATCAGGCGGACAACGCCCTCGCAGGTAGCCGGGACTGGGTCAAGGGAATCGTGGACTCCGGGTTCACCTACCACGGGACGGTCCGTTACTACGCACCCGATATCAGCGTGTTCGACAAGAAGTCCGCAGGCGTCTCGTACTGCGCAGATGAAAGTAAGGCGTTCAACAAGAATCGCAAGACCAACAAGATCGACAAGACACCCGCATCCGACGACTCCTTCGTGCTGTACAGCACACGTCTGGAAAAGAACAGCAGCGGCGTGTGGCAGACGACGAAGCTTGAGTCGGAACGGGGACAGAAGACGTGCCTGCGATAAGAGGTCAGCGTCGATGGATCGTTGCCACGACGATTGCCGGCGTTCTCTCTCACACCGGCCACTGCGTTCGCATGGGGCACGCCGGGTGAGTCCAACGGCCAGAAGGCCGCCCCTAGTACTCCAGCAGCACCCTTGCCCGCCGGGCGATGCAACCGGCGAAGGCTGGCGTTCCCGGGCCTGGGGCGTTCCGTGACGGATCTTGGTTGCGCGTCGAGACGGGAGAGCTCCGCAGCGAACTCCACATGTGCGTGCGGCGGGGCCCCCTCCCCCATAACTAACGTGCCTCGGCCTAGCGAACCGTCCCCCGGGAACACCAGGGCGCCGGACGCCGGACACGGCGGCACCTGGCGCCGTCCCTGCTTGAGCACAATCAAGACACAGCCAGTCCCGCGAGAGGCCCTTACATCCCGGATTGCCCCTGTCCACGCGGAAGTTCGCTCTGGTGAAACCGGAAACCTCACCGGTAGCGTCAGAGCCCTAACTGAACTTCTGTTTCTCACGGGGAGCCACTGTGAAGCGCCGCCCATCGCCCGTTGCTGCCGCGCTGGCGGCAACGGCGGCCCTGCTGTTGACGGCCTGCGGTAGCGGGGACGACAAGTCAAGCGGAAACGACAAGATCGCCGGAGCCGACCAGGGATCGGAGACGCCGAAGGAGTCGGCATCGCCCTCGGGGGCACCGGCCGGCGACAAGCCGGACGGCGTGGACGTGTCCCTGCCCAAGGACATGAACCTGGCCTTCGACTGGGACAAGCCGAAGGACAAGAACGAAGCGGCTGCGATGCAGGACGCCGCGAACTTCGTCCGGGCCATCTACCGAGGCGTCGACAAGCGCACGACCAAGGATGCCGCCCTGGTCGCTTACTCGACAGGCGATGGGACGAGGTACGCCAAAACGCAGATCAACGCCAGGCTGGACGGCGGCTGGACAGCAACCGGCACACGGCGCCACTACCAGGCCACCACCCGGTCCGCGCCGAACGGCAACTCGGTGGAGGTTGCGTTCTGCGTGGATTCAACCAAGTTCCACTCCAAAGAGATCAAGACTGGAAAGGTCCTGAAGGGCGCCCCCAGCATCACGGACTTCGACTACTTCAAGATCGTCATGGTCAAGCTCCCCACCGGAGACGGTCTGTGGCAGGCGTCCAAGGTGTTCGTCGAAGCGAAGGCGGCGAAGTGCCAGTGAACGGGGCACGGCATAAAACCCTCAGTACGGGCGCAGTCGCCCTGGCGCTGACCTTGGGCATTCTCGTCCTCGCAGAACCGGGCTACGCGGGAGAAGAACCGGCCAACACCCAGGGGTCCAACACAGAACAGTCGGGTGGCGGCGACGGCAACGGCATCTACGCCGCCGCCCGCATCCAATACTCCGGATCGGTCGCCAAGAACGGCGGCACCGGCAACGTGACTTCCTCGGACGTCAACTGGACGCCCCCGCCCTGCTGGTACGCCCCCTACCTCGGCGCCAAGGACTTCAAGAAGAAGATGTCCGAGGACCTCGAGCGCCAGCTGAACACACCCGGCATGGGCGGCACCGCCGGTTCGGCCCTGGGCCAGACCAAGCGGCACTACGAGGACGAGTACGGCTGGGACGGAAGCCCCGGCTACAAGGACTACAACGCCGAGAACGACGGCAAGGGCATGTTCTGGGCCGGCGTCGAGAACCCCAACGAGCCGGACTACCTCAAGCGGACCTCGTGCACCGACCTGCCCTTCTGGGTGGAGAACGGCGAGGCCCCGCCGGCCCGTTACGAAGAGGCCATCAAGCCGGAGATGCTCGCCGCGCTCGCCTACCAGCACATGCAGCTGCCCGCCACGAAGGTCACCCTCGCGCCCGAGGCGGAGACCAAGGTGAACCTGCCGACCTGGGCCTGGCTCGACAAGGCCGTCTTCGACGAGGTCCAGGCCACAGCGGCCCTCAACGTCCCCGGCTTCAATATCCAGGCAACCACCACCGCCAAGCCGGTGTCCCTCAAGTTGGAGCCGGGCGCCGAGGACGCCGAGACCTACCCGGCCACCGGCGAGTGCACCATCAACGCCGACGACTCCATCGGCGAGCCCTACGCCAAGGGCAAGGCCGACGAGACACCGCCGTGCGGAGTCAAATACCTCCGCTCCTCCGGCGACGACACTTTCAAGCTCCAGGCCACCATCACGTGGGAGATCACCTGGACCGGTACCGGCGGCGCCGGCGGCAACCTCCCGAACGGCACCTTCGGCAACGACCAGGACATCACCGTCCAGGAGATCCAAGCCGTCAACCGCTGAGCGCAATGACCATCGCAAACCCGACTCCAGAAAACCCGGCGGACAGTCATGGCAAACGACTCCGACCTCGTCGTCAATATCAAACTGCTGGTCGATTCAGAATCCCGACTCAACCGAATCAAGAAGGAACTCAACGATCTCGACAACCGCAAAGATGACATGAATCCCTATTGGGGCAGTAGCCAAATAGCGGAAGTTATGGGCGACTTCGTTGACAACTGGGAAAAGTATCGCGAGAAGATGCTCGAGACCGTCGAGAATGTAGGAAAGCTGGTCACCTCTACCATCGACGGTTTCACTGGACTCGATTCCGACCTCGCTAAAGAACTCAGGAAAGCCGGAAAGAAGAAGTGACCGCGTCCTCTAAGTCCCGCCCCAAGGACTGGCACCCTCTAGCCGATTCGGACCCCGTGCCTGGTGATCCGGAGGAGATTCGTGCCGAAGTAAAGCACATGATCAGCGTTGCGAAATCACTGCGGGCACAGGCAAAAGATCTGACTAGAATCAGAGACGACGACGAACTCAAGGGAAAATACGCAGGCAAGCTACGCGAAGAGTCGGGCGACCTCGAAAAGCATCTTCGCGAAGTGGCCAGCCGCTATGAACGTGTCCATGGATTCTTGAGTAAATGGGCCACCGAATTGGAGGATTTCCAAACAAGTGCCGACAACATTCTCACTAACGCGAAACGGGAGCAAGAAGAAGTCGACGCCGCCAAGAAGAAGGCGGAGTCAAGCGGTGATAGCCCTCCGAAGTCTTCAAGCGAAGATCCGCTGAAAGACTACCGCACACAACTCGAAAGAGTTAAGGGGCATCGCGACGAACGTGCCGGTTATTACGCAAAGGAAATTGGCACTGAGATCAAAGATATCATCAAGGACTCCTGGTGGGAAGGTGTGGTTGATTACGTAAAGATCGCCATTGATGTCTTGAGTTGGACCGCCACGATTATTGGCATCGTAGCTCTCTTCATCACTCCTGTCGGCTGGGTTGCCATGGTCGCCACTGTGGCAACCGCCTTGGTGATGGGCGGTCACGTGCTATTGGCCATCACCGGGGATGGGTCATGGATGGACGTGGCCACGGATGCATTTTCGCTTGTCACCATGGGAATGGGGGCCAAAGCCTTGAAGGGCCTCAAGGCTGTACAGACAGTTATGCGCAAAGCCTCTGCAAAAGAGGCAGGAAAAGCTGCCAGAGCCGCGAAGGGCGCCGAGAACAACAACAAGATCAATAACGCTATCAGGAGCGCAGACAGGCAGGCTCGGAAGAGGACTACCAGTAAAAGGAAGAGAAGAGGAGCCGAGCGAGCTCTTCACGCTGCCCAAAAGCAGAAGAATTCAGCGAGAAACGAGGCCCGAGCCGCTGAACGCAACAGAGAGTTGCCGGAGGCGAACCGGCGCGATTTGGCTGCGTCGGGCGGCGACAAGGAATTCGCCCGATCATATAAAGACATCCAACACATGCGCGCGAGCCACCCCAATTCTCCTGAGGTTTTGAAAGCCGGCCAGAATGCGGAGGTGTACCGCGATAGGTTCCGCACGGCATTCGGAGCTGCACTTACAGCTGACCTGGCAGACAAAGGCTTGGGAACCAGCGATATTTGGCCGGACAAGCCTTATGTCGAGGGTTACAACGAAACTAAAGAGCAATTTACTGTAGAGCGCGGGTCCGGCTGGTAAGTAACTGACCCCACACCCGACCAGTCTCATTAATCTTCGAGGTACAGAGTGGAACCAGACCATCCTGCCGAAACTGCGAAGGCTTCACCAGAACCACTGAAGAAAGGAGTAGCAAATGGGTACTCCTTGATTCTTCCACCAAATTGGAAACGAATCCCTTTGCGCCGAAAGAGCGAGCGGGAGACGACAGTGCGGGAGATTATCGAGTCTGCATGCAAGCAGCTTCCTAAGAATTTTCCCAAAGATCTAGTCACCCGCTACAGGTTGGAGGTCGAGCGCCGCCTATCGGCTGGAATCAAGAATGCCCGTAAAAGTGGTGGGCTGGATTTCTACCTACCGATAGCGGACCCCGGGGAAAGCCCAATTGCTGCCTCATTCGTCGTGGGTGAAATCAGTACCGAAGGCGATCCCGGCCGCTTTCTCGGAGCAATGACCTCAACTGGTGGTTACGAACCCGTCGATGTAGATCAGGCGCCCGGCGCCAGACGGGAGGTAGTGATTGATGCCGACACGCAGGAAGGCATCGAGCTGGCGTCACGGCGTGTCGATTACGTGGTAGCTGTTCCCGGTGACCGTGGAAAATGGCTGACGATCTCCTTCTCAACCATGGGCGGCGGAGATCCCTGTGATGAGTTGTCTGACGCTACGGTCTCCCTCTTTGACGCCATCGTGACCACATTTCGTTGGAGCAGTGAATGAGCTGGCTGGATATCGAATACGACCTGGATCTTTGGCTTGAACTTCCTCCCCGCTGGACGATTGGCGCAACGGAGCCGTGGGAAGACGACGACAAGCGAACACCGCAAGAGTGGGCAATCGAAACCGCGGCGCTCTGGTGGGAGGAGTACGAAGAAGACCCTGGAACAGGCGGGGTCGAATTCCTGGCAGACACCTTGGCAGCATGCGTCGAGCAGTATCCGAAGATGTTTCCCGGGTTCGAGGTGCTTTTGTATCTGCCCAGTCCCACAGCGCTCCCACTACCTGTGTTCGTGAGCAACTTCCCCTCCGAAGGCGAGAAGATCTCGGAACTGCGTCGGGTCACACTTGCAGACGACGATGGTGCGGTCGAGCCACCGATTGTCGAAGAATTCACGACAGAGTCGCTCGGAACGGGGCTACGCGTACTGCGCTACTCAGTGGACAGTGAAAGCAACGCCGTTATCTCAAGTCTTCGTTACGCATGGCGCAATGAAGAGCACGGACGGGACGTGATCGTCATCACAGGGTCACCCGTACCGACGCAAGTGCTGCGCTCACTGGATGACATGGACGAACTGGCCCACTCCATCGTGCTACGCCATAATGACTACGTGGCACCCGACGATGCCGACGAGTGAGCCACAAACCGGGGTGCTCTCACTCTAGCTACCTGGAGATAACCATGCCTTGGATTCCGCCTGGAAGTATTCCTGATGGCGCCTACAATTTCTTGATGTGCACCGGCGGAATCATCTTCTCGTTCGGTGGCGTGTGGCTTCTGTTCACGACCCCAGTAGGACGATTCAGCGTGCTGGCGATCCTGCTGACTGCAGCAGGAGGGATGACCCTGCGCCACTGGTGGCGATATCGATAGTTCCCTCTCCAGCAGGTACGGCGGCGTCGCCTTACTGGCCTTACCGCCGTCATTCCGCCGGCACTCCTTGTCTCCCGCAGGCTACGAAAATTCGAGATCGTGATGGTCAAGTTCCCCACAAGTACGGACCTGTGGCAGGCATCCAAGGTGTTCGTCGAGACGGCGGCGGAGAATTGCCGGTGAGTAGATCACGACTGTCCGCCAACAGGTGACCGGGCGAGAAGGAGACGGAAAGCGTGGGAGGCACGGCCAAACCCCGACGCCGCAAAGCAGCTGCCCCTTCGCTGCAGTACGAGCGACATGCGGGCAAGCGGCGTACCGGCGGCAAGGACACGAGGGAGAAGGGCGAGTTCGTCTTCGGCTGCCTCGTCTTTCTCTGCATCACAGGCGGCATCGTCCTCCTGGCAGTCGTCGACATGCTGTGGGGCGACGACACCTGGCAGTGGGCAGCAGAGGCGTGGCCGGGCGGGGCCTACGCCTTCGCCGCATGCCTGGGGGTCCTGGCCCCGTGCCTGGTGTTTCTCTCGGTATGGTCGCTGAGCAGCATGAAATGGAAGTCCTGGAAGGCCCACCCCGCCCGCACGCTGGTCCGCACGGGCCTCGGTGTCACATCCGCAGCCGCGCTCGTGCCCTACGTGAGCCTCGTATTCAACGCCCAGGACACCGGCAAGTGGGGCCGCGGCCGCGACACCGCACCAAGCTGGGTGTTCAGCACCTATCCGTGGCTCTGGGCAGTGGGACTGCTCTCCACGATCGTCACGATCACAGCACTCGTCCGCGCGGCCTTCGTCATCAACGACCGCCGACGCCCGGAGGCCGAAGAGGCCACTCAGCCGACGGAGCCCTGACGGTCTACTGAGGCACACGATGAGCCGGCTCGACTCAGGCCCCCGCTCAGTGATCCCTGAGGTAAGTCTCGTCGCCCAGCCGCGCGGCACGGCACCCGTGAACAGGCACCGCGCGGCGTCAGCAGTTTACGGGGGGGGGCCGGTCTGGCCGATACGACCCGTACAGCTCGCCCCCACAATCGCCGCGGCCACCTATCCCTGACCCGCCGCCCGACTCTTCCCCTTGCCCTTCTTCCTAAGCCTCCGTACCCGTTCCCGCTCCCGCGCCGCCCGCTCCGCGGCCCGCGCGCTGGTCCAGCGGTGGACGGACCAGCCCACCAGACCGGCACTGAGGGCATAGGCCAGGAACGCGCTGCCGGTCCCGGGGATGTACGCACAGCTCTCCGACCGGCAGTTCCTGCCGGGCAGTCCGCTCAGCAGCAGGAAGAACGGCCCGAACGCCGCCGCGCAGCAGACCGCCGTGCCGACGGCGTGCAGGCCTCGCGCCAGGCGGGTCCGGTCCGAGAGCCCGGAGGCAGACCGCAGCCAGCCGGCCACCCCGAGCACGGTGACCACACCGAGGCCACCACCGACCGTCCAGGCGCCCCCGGGCAGGTCCACGAACACCGGAACGGCCTCACGGGCGAATCGCTTCCCCAGGCCCATGACCAGCAGGATCAGGCCCGTGCCGACGACCAGCCCGAGGATCACCCCGACCATCCCCAGGCCGCCTCGCAGAGCTCCCGCCCGCGTCATACGACCCACCGCAGAGAACCCGCGATGGCGTCGCACAACTGCTCCATCGGGCCGGACATCCCGGTGAGCGGGGCCGAGAAGGAGAGCGTCAGGTAACCCACCCCGCCGGGCATCAGGGCATGTACGTCCAACGTCGTGGCATCGTGAACGCGCACTGCAGCACCCGTGGGGAGATCCACCACCGACACGTGCCGCCGTCCTGGGCCTTCCGACTCCCGAAGCTCGAGCCAGGCCGCGTACTTCTCGGGGTCAACGGGGGTGGTGCCCAGCGGGATCAAGGACACGAGGAGCGAGGCCGGGAGGCCGCCGTTGCGTGTGGTCGTGAGGAGGAAGAACTCCATGGCACCGCGCGCACGGCCAGCTTCGGCGGTGTTGCGCAGTGTGGCCCACACGTGTTGTTGCAGCTCCGCGGGCACGCGTCGGCCCTCTGCCTGCCGGTCCACATACGTCTTCAGTTGAGCGCGCCAGCGATCCTGCATGAGGTCGATGCGGAACCACTCCCGCGGAACCAGCAGCCGGTAGTCCCTGGGCACCCCCACCGTCGGTGACGCATCGCCTGGTGCCGCCTCCTTCATCCCGGCATCACCAACGGGGCTCCGTCGCTGTCGAAGAAGCGGACGCTCTTGACGATGCCGGCGAACATGGAGGAGAAGACGTCCCACCCTTCGACCGTCGGCGTGCCCATTTCCAGCAGGAGCACGGTCCCGTTGGTCAGCGGAATCTGGACCTGTATGAACGACGTCCAGATCGACTCATCCTGCCCCGACTGCGTCAGGCTCCCGTCGACGCTGGACGGCCGGTTGCCGACGCACGTCACCGCCGGGCCGCAGGGCAGCTGCACTTCGCCGATCTGTCCGAGCTCCAGGTGCCGCATCGTGGTGGCGATGAAGCCCACCGGATTGCTGCCGGCTCGCTCATCGAGGTCCAGCAGGCTGACGTTCACCGTCGCTGTGCAGCGGACACCGTCGACCTCCGTGGTGACGAAGCCCGCGTACTGCACGCCCGCCTCGATGAACTCGTCGTAGTGCGCCACGCACATCGCGGCGTACTGCACCTGCACTTCCTCGTCGGCACCGGGCAGCGCCTGCTTGGCCAGCTCGACCAGTTGCTCACCCAGCTCTTCCAAGTCATCAGCCTCGAAAGGCAGCTCGAGGAAGCCCTCCGGCATGATCCAGCGAACCTCTATGCCGCCGCTTTCTGTGAGGCTGCGCTGGGCTTCGTCAACGGTGTCCGTGGTCATCTGCGCCTTTGCTCTCGGACTGTTCGCGATCAGCCACTTCGGGACGGAATCTCGCGGCGAAGGGGTAGGGCCCGTAGTGCGGGTAGTGAGCGGGGATGTCAGCTCCTCCCCGACGAGCGATGTGGGCGATCTGCCGGTACTTCGCCGCCCGGGCCCGCAGGTTCTGCCGGACCGGATCGCCCCATTGTGTAATCGCACTTCGCACGAAGAAGAAGATCTCAAGCGCCAGGACGGCTCCGGCGACCGCCAGATAGGCGTTGCGGGCTGCTGCGGTCTCCCAGTACTGAGCCACACCGGCCCAATAGGTCACGGCCCCGAAGCCCACGAGCGCCAGCGGCACTCCGTGCTTGAACCCCGCGTTGAACATGTCCTCTTCGTCGACATGACGCCGGCGCAGCATTTCGAGCACCGCTCGGTCGTCCAGGAAGTCGAACCGAAGCTCTCGTCGAGCTTCCTCCGCGGCCCGCTTCGCCTCGGGCACGGCAGCGATCACCGAGCTCTCGACCAATGTAGCCACGTCACCGCCCCGTCGGCCGATGAACTCCTGCGGCCCGAGATGCCGCTTGTCCTCGCTCATGCTTCCTGTCCTCCTTGAACGGATTGCCAAGCCTTAGGCCGCCAGGGCCGCATTGAACGGCTTCGGCGAAACGCTCGGAGCGGGACCGGGCGAAGGCGACGGCGCAGGTGTGGGCGTAGGTGTGGACGTACTGGCGGCAGGCTCTTGGTAACCGGTCCTCTCGCCGTTCTCGCCGCTGAGCATCCTGTGCAGGGCGCTGCCGAGACCGGCCCCCTTGATCACTCCGGTGATCTTCCTGCCTTCTATCGCGCCGCGGCCTGCCTTGCCCAGAACCCAGTTGACGCCCTTGACGGCGATCCCGTTCATGAAGTTGTCTCCCACACCGCGGAGTGCGGCGGAGCCGCCCACCTTGAGCTTCGCCAGTCCCTTGACACCCTTGAGAGCCTTGATCCCCTTCAGGGCGCCCAGTCCGGGGAACACTCCCAGCGCATCGGCTCCCAGCTTCATCCAATCGACCTTCCCGCCACGCACCGTCATGTCGTATGCATGGCCGGCGAGCGCAGCCGCGCTGGTCACCACGGCAAGGGCCGCGAATATGGGAGCCAGGAACTGAAGGGGTGGGACGAATGCGCAGATCACCGCAAGCACGGACAGGACGGCCGAGATGTTCGACAACATATCCGCCCAGTCCGCCAGCAGGTTCATGAAACCGCCCGGATCCCGGACCGCATCATGGTGCACGACGTTCCTGATATGGCGGGCCGCCTTGTCCCCCGCGTCGTCGTAGATTTCCCTGGCGTCCTTCACCGCCCTGCGTGCATCGCCGATGCGATGCAGGGCCTCGTCACGCTTCTTGACCCAGCGCTCGTACTCTTCCTTGTCCGCGGCGGGGATGGTCTGCGCGGGATACTTTTCGGTGAACTTCTTCACCTCGTCGTCCGCGAGGTCATGGTCGGCCTTGGCCTCACGGTAATCAGCGAGCGCCTTGTCCGCCTTCCGCTGCGCGCGGCGCATTTCACTGGCGAACTGGTCCGAGCTGCCTTCGCGCACGTCCTCCCCGATGGCCTTGGCCGCCTCGTCATAGCGCTCGAAGGACTTCTTCAGCTTGTCTGCCGTGCCACCGGCGAGTTCGTGGAAGCCCTTTCCGGCCTCACTGTCCCAACCCTCCACCGAAGCAAGCGCCTTGATGACCCGGGACTGTTCCTCGATCATGTCGGCCATCTTGCGCAACTTGCGTCCCAGTTTGGCGACTTCCTCCGGGTCACCCGGTGTCGGGTCGTCGTGCCACAGAGGCGGCCAGTCGGCGTCGGTCCTGCTCACTTCTTCCCCTTGCTCTGCGCCTTGGCATCACGTATGGCCTTGGCCAGTTCCTGGTCGATCTCGTCGTACGCCTTGGCGGCGGTACGCGTGAATTCGGCCAGCTGCTCAAGTTCCTTCATCAGTTTCTTGCGCGTTTTCTTCCAGGTGTCCCCGAATTCACCGAAGGCATCCTTGAGCCCACCGTGGCCTACCGCCTGACCGTACTCGCCCGCAGGATTGCCGTTCCGCTCGAACTCGCCATGAATCTTTGTCAGGTCTCGTGAGCACTGTTTGATGGCGGCGAGATCCGCCTTTATGTGGTCCCCCATCAGCGATGCCTCTCTATGGCTCTAAAACTTTTCTCGGTGCGAACTCGGTGCGAATCTGACGAGCGCGGGCACGATTGCGGACTCCCTCACTCCTCCTGGCGCCCCGTACGAGATACGCTCTCGATACAACAATCCTGTTCCGCGTCGGCGAGGAGAGTCTTGACGTGACATCTACGGACAAGCAGCGCGTGGCAATGGACCGCCTGGGCATCCACGCCGAAGCCGGCGACTGGTGCTGGATCGGCAAGATCCCGCAGCCACCCGCCGACGTACTCCAGGCCGCAGGCAACCCCCGTCTCCGCCCTGCCAGACTGCCTCCGCTGAGCATGATCGGCGTGGTGCTCGGCGCACCGTTCATACCGCTCCTCATGCTGTTGCGCCTTCTGTCCGCTGCGGAAGAAGCCGTCAAGCGATCCCTCGACAGGGAGGAAGAGAAGGAACAGCGGCGTGCCAAGGAGGAAGAGGACAAGCGCCGAGACGCCGCCATCGCCCAACAAGACCTCGACAACGTCTTCGACGGAAACTGGCACGGCAACGCCGGGCAGTTCCTGCTGCGTTGGTACAGCCACTCCACCCACCACGAGCGCATGGTGCTCGCGACCCGGGAGGGGATCGTCCTGGCGGCTCCGCCGCGGCGCGTCAGCGTGGGGCGGGAGAAGCACATGCAGGTCGTCGCCCGCCTGCCTGCCTCCGAAGCAACCCTCGTCGACCCCTTCTCCGGCGAATTCGAGTCGAGCATCCTGCTTATACGTTTCCGTGACGGATCCTGGCTGCGCGTCGACACGGAAGAGCCCCGCAGCGATCTTCACATGTACGTGCTCCGGCAGCCCCTCGCCGACAGCTGACGGGCCTCGGCCGGCCGGGCGCCTGCCCGGCGCGTTCAGCATCCGCTGCCGCACCGGGCGGGCGTCGTCCGGCTACTTGCGAGCCTGCTTCGCCAGCTCCTCGTCGATCTGCTCGAACTTGTCGGCAGCCATGGTCAGGTAGTCACCCATGCCGTCAAGGCCGTCCAGCGTGGTCTTCGTGCCCTGCACGAACTCGTCGAAGTTCTCGTCGAACGCCTTCGACGACGACTTCGTGACGTAGCCGGACTGCACGAGGTTGTTGATGTACTTGCGGAGGCCCTCGAGCTTCTCCTGGAGCTTTTCCTTCTCCTTCACGACATGCTTGGCAGCTTCCCGCATGTCCTGATATGTGATGTCAAGGTCCTTGGCCATGAAGCCGCTTCCTCTCACAACGCCGCAGGGCCAACCCCCGTGGCTCCCTGTTTGCGGACTCATCGGCCTCCCGGCCGAGTTGCCGATCGCACGTGGCAACCGGTGTGATCGTCCGCTCTTGCGTCAGCAGCTTACGGGTGTGGTCTGCGGTGCCACATCCCTGGCCTGTGAACGAGCCGTCACGAAGTCGTGTACGTCGTTGCCATCGGGAACGTCACGGCGCCTCCCCATTGCCTCGCCGCCGCACCGAACGGATATCGTCCCTTACGGCTGTGACCCGTGTGACTGACGCGGACGGGGCAGCCGCCACACAACCACCGCGGCCACACCGGCCCAGTGGCACGGGGAGGACTAGTCGTGCGCTTGACTCTGACCGTCGTCGACCCGTACGGCGGTGGTACCGCCGACGTCGTGCTCGATGCCGATCCTGAGTCCACCGTGGGGGACATCGCCCAGGAGCTCGCCAAGCAGGTCGGGCACAGCGGCGCGCAGGTCATCCCGCTGGGACAGCACCGCCAGGTGCCGGCCAACAACGCGCCCCTTGTGTACGTGGACGGGTACGCCGTCGACCCGAACGCCACCGTCGTCGGATCGCCCCTGCGCGACGGCGCCGTCGTCAGCCTCCAGGACCCTTCCGGGTGTCTGCCCGGTGAGCCCACCGGGCTCGTGGAACTCCGGGTCGTGGGCGGGCCCGCGGCCGGGTTCGTGCACCGGCTCGGCGTCGGGCGCTACGACATCGGCAGCGGGGCCGCCTCCTACGTCCGTGTCGACGATCCCGAGGTCGACGGCCGGGCCCTCACTCTCTCCGTCGCCACCGACGGCACCTGCCAGGTCGCCGTGCACATGGACAAGGAACACGTCACTCTCGACGGCAAGTCCCTCGCCGAGGACGAGAAAGAGGAACAGGGCGAGAAGAAGAAGAGCGGCAAGAAGAAGGACCAGGGCAAGAAGGACGAGAAGAAGGGCGGGCCCACCGAGTGGCCCCTCGGTGCTCAGATCGGCATCGGTAACACCCTCCTCGAACTCACCCGTTACACACCCCCCAACGCCGCCCTGAAGTGGTCCGACGACGGCATCGGGCTCGACTACAACCGGCCCCCGCGGCTGCGTCCGCCCGAGCGGCAGACCAAATTCCGGCTGCCGTCGGCGCCCCGTGAGTACGAGGCCCGCCCGCTGCCCTGGCTGATGGCGCTGACGCCGCTCGTCGGTGCCGTCGTGTCGGTCATGATCTTCCAGCGCTGGTACTACCTGATCATGGCCGCGCTGAGCCCGTTCCTGCTCTTCGCGAACTACTACAACGACAAGAAGCACGGGCGTAAGTCGCACGCCAAGCAGGTCCAGGAGTACGAGGAGCAGAAGGAGCGGATCGAGAAGGATGCCCAGGACGCGCTCGTCGTCGAGCGGAACGACCGGCGGCATGCGATACCCGATCCGGCGACCGTGCTCGCCCTCGGGACCGGGCCCCGGACCCGTCTCTGGGAGCGGCGGCGCACGGACCGGGATCATCTCCTTCTCCGCGTCGGAACGGGGCAGTTGCCCTCCGAGGTCGTGCTCGACGACCCCGAGCAGGACGATCACCGTCGCCAGGTGACCTGGAAGATCGAGGACGCCCCGGTCGCGCTGCACCTGCGCACCCTCGGCGTCATCGGCATGGCCGGGCCCGGGGATTCCGCCCGTGCTCTCGGGCGGTGGGCCGTCGCCCAGGCCGCGGCGCTGCACAGCCCCATGGACGTGCAGTTCTACGTGCTGAGCGAGAACGCCGCGCAGGAGTCCTGGGACTGGGTGCGCTGGCTGCCGCACGCCCGGCCGTCCGGCGGGCAGGACGTCAACGTGCTCATCGGGACCGACGCCGAGACCGTCGGCGCCCGCATCGGCGAGCTGACGCAGATCCTCGACGCGCGCAAGAAGGCCGCCGAGCAGAACAAGTCACAGGGCGGTTCGAGCTTCAGCGACCCCGACATCGTCGTCGTGTGGGACGGGTCGCGGCGGCTGCGGTCGCTCCCCGGTGTGGTGCGGCTGCTGCGCGAGGGCCCCTCCGTGTCCATGTTCGCCCTCTGCCTCGACGCCGAGGAGCGGTTCCTGCCCGGCGAGTGCCAGGCATACGTCGTCGCCGAACCGAAGGCCGAGGAGTACGAGCACGACCAGCAGGTCCAGCAGCAGTCCCAGCAGGTCGCCGGCGCCTTCCCCTCCTTCCAGGCCTGGCACACCACCGACCCGCAGCCCGAACAGGGGGGCCGCGTCGAGAAGTTGCGCCTGCGTGTGGAGGAGGCCGGTGCGGAGCGGCTGAAGGACGTACGGCCCGACTTCGTCTCCCCCGCCTGGTGTCTGCGGCTCGCCCGGTCACTGTCGCCGCTGCGGGACATCAGCGGTGAGACCGAGGACTCGGCCCTCCCGGGCTCGAGCCGGCTGCTCGACGTGCTCCAGCTGGAACCGCCGACGAGCGACGCGATCGTGGCGCGGTGGCGGATGGGCGGGCAGTCGACGCTGGCCGTCATCGGTGAGTCGTACGACGGGCCGTTCGGGATCGACATCCGCAAGGACGGCCCGCACGGTCTCATCGCCGGTACGACCGGTTCTGGTAAGTCGGAGCTGCTCCAGACCATCGTGGCGGCGCTGGCCGTGGCGAACACGCCCGAGAACATGACGTTCGTGCTGGTCGACTACAAGGGTGGCGCGGCCTTCAAGGACTGTGTGCATCTGCCGCACACCGTGGGCATGGTGACCGACCTCGACGCCCACCTGGTGGAACGGGCCCTGGAGTCGCTGGGTGCCGAGCTGCACCGGCGCGAGCACATCCTGGCGGCCGCCGACGCCAAGGACATCGAGGACTACCAGGACCTGGTGCGCCGGGACCCTTCGCACCAGCCGGTGCCCCGGCTGCTCATCGTCATCGACGAGTTCGCGTCGATGGTGCGTGACCTGCCCGACTTCGTGACAGGGCTCGTGAACATCGCCCAGCGAGGGCGTTCCCTCGGTATTCATCTGCTGCTGGCCACGCAGCGGCCGAGTGGTGTCGTGTCGCCCGAGATCCGTGCCAACACCAACCTCCGTATCGCGCTGCGCGTGACGGACGGCGGCGAGTCGACCGACGTCATCGACTCGCCGGAGGCCGGGCATATCTCCAAGAACACCCCGGGCCGCGCCTACGCCCGACTCGGGCACGCCTCGCTGGTCCCCTTCCAGTCCGGACGCGTGGGAGGACGGCGGCCCGGTGCCGCCGACCCGGCCGTACTCATGCCCTGGGTGGGCCCGCTGACCTGGGAGGACCTCGGGCGGACGGCGCTGGCCAAGCCGAAGGCCGAGGCCCGTGAGGACGAGGAGATCACGGACCTGAAGGTCCTCGTGGACACCATCCGCGACGCCAACCGCTCGCTCGGCATCCCGCCCCAGCACAGCCCGTGGCTGCCCGCCCTCGACGAGACGCTGCTGCTGGACGAGATCGAGGTGCCCGCGTTCGCCGGCGGCCCCGGCAAGCTGCCGCCCGCCCCGTACGGCATCGAGGACCTGCCCGCCAGCCAGTCCCGCCGCCCGGTCGTCGTGGACTTCTCGTCCTTCGGCCATCTGATGATCGGCGGCGCCCCGCGCAGCGGCCGTTCCCAGGTGCTGCGCACCCTGGCGGGCTCCATCGCCCGCACCCACTCCGTGGCCGACGTGCACCTCTACGGCATCGACTGCGGCAACGGCGCGCTCAACGCGCTGACCCGGCTGCCGCACTGCGGCGCGGTCGTCGGCCGTAACCAGACCGAGCGGGTCGTGCGGCTCGTCAACCGGCTCAAGGGCGAGATGGGCCGCCGCCAGGACCTGCTGTCGGACAAGGGCTTCGCGGACATCGGGGAGCAGCGGGCCTCGGTGTCCGAGGATGAGCGGCTGCCGCACATCGTGGTGCTGCTGGACCGCTGGGAGGGCTGGGTTCCCACCCTCGGCGAGATCGACCACGGTTCGCTCACCGACGAGTTGCAGACGATGATGCGCGAGGGCGCGAGCGTCGGCATCCACCTGGTCCTGACGGGTGACCGGACCCTGCTGGTGGGCCGTATCGCGACCCTCACCGAGGACAAGTACGGTCTGCGTCTGGCCGACCGCAGCGACTTCTCGGCGCTCGGCATCCCGGTCCGCAAGGTGCCGGAGGAGATCCCGCCGGGCCGTGCGTTCCGCAACGAGTTCGGTACGGAGACGCAGTTCGCGCTGCTCGCCGAGGACACCAGTGGCCAGGGCCAGGCCGCGGCGCTGGCGGCGATCGGCGAGGCGGCCACCGCCCGCTACGCCGAAGTGCCGCGCTCGCGCCGCCCGTTCCGCGTCGACAGCCTGCCCAGCCGTATCTCCTTCCCGGAGGCCTGGGAACTGCGCGACCCGGAGGCGTCCCGCTCGCGTCTGTGGGGTCTGGTCGGCATCGGCGGCGACGAGATCGTCGGCTTCGGCCCCGATCTGGCGCAGGGCGTACCGGCGTTCGTCGTCGCGGGCCCGGCCAAGTCGGGCCGCTCGACGGTGCTGCTGAACTTCGCGCACTCGTTCCTGGCCCAGGGCACGCGCCTGGTCATCGCGGCACCCCGCCAGTCGCCGCTGCGCCAGCTCGACGGCACGGAGGGCGTGCTGAAGGTCTTCACCGGCGACGACATCGACGAGGACGAGTTCGAGGAGCTCGTCGACCAGGCGTCCTTGGAGGAGCCGATCGCGGTCCTGATCGACGACGGCGAGATCCTGGAGGACTGCGACGCCGAGAGCCAGCTCAAGAAGCTCGTCTCGCGCGGCGCCGAACGCGGTCTCGCCCTCGTCATCGCCGGTGACGAGGAGGACGTGTGCAGCGGCTTCTCCGGCTGGCAGGTCGACGCGAAGAAGGCCCGCCGCGGCATCCTCCTCTCCCCCCAGGAGTCCTCCAGCGGCGACCTCGTCGGCGTCCGCCTGTCTCGCAGCATGGTCGGTGGCCAGGTCGCGCCCGGCAAGGGCATGCTGCACCTCGGGGACGGGGAGCTGCGTACGGTCGTGGTTCCGGGCTGACGGCGTTGTCCAGGGGGTCGGCGAAGCCGAAGCGGAGGAAGGCGGCGGGGGCCGCGCTGCGGTACGAGCACCGGCCGGGGCGGGCCGCCGCCGAACAGCCCGAGAAGCGGGACTGGAGTTGTCTGGGGGGGGGCTGTGCGATTCTCGTCGGTTTCGCCGCTCTGATCACGCCGCTGGTGCTCTTCGAAACGTACTGGGGCCATGACCTCTGGGGCGGCCTCGCGCCCGCGTGGCCCGGCGGCGCGTACGCCTTCGCCGCCACTGTGGGGGCCCTGGTACCGCTGGTCTTCCTCGCCTGGGTCGGGCCCCTGACCCGGATGGACTGGAAGAAGAGCAAGTCACGTTCGCTGGCCTGGGCTGCCGCCTCGCTGCCCGGGCTGGCGGCGGGGTACCTCGTCGCCGGGGTGATCATGACGACCACACGGCCCAAGCGGCGCCGCAACTGGGACTACGACTGCTACCGCGAGGGCGGGCCCTGCTGGGTGCACGTGCACTATCCGTACCTGTGGGTCGTCGGTCTCGTCGCCACCCTCGCCGCGGCCGCGCTGCTGATCACCCTGTTCTTCAAGTACGGCGGCCGGTCCTCCGCTACCGCACCTTCGACATCCGAGCCCGAGGACGACCCGAGTCCTCGCTCTCCGACCGGTACTGGAGATCGTCACCCACCGGCGTGAGGCGCACGGTCGTGGGGGCCGGGTTGCAGCCGCCGTGGTTGGTCTTCGCGCCGACCGACGTCGCGACGAGCTCCTTCTTCGTCACCTGCTTCAGGGTCAGTACGTCGACGCAGACGCCGCCGATCTGGTCGGTCTGGCGCAGGCGGCCCAACTCCTGGCCGACGGCGGCCCGTTCGACGGTGATCCGGAACGTGCCGAGGGGCAGCCTGCCGTCGAGGGCGCTGCCCTGGCCCTCCCAGGTGCCGAGGTAGGCGGCGGGTACCGCACCGGAAGGGGACAAGGAAGGAGAAGGGGCGGAGCTCGCGGTCGCCGCGGGTGGGGAGCCGGGGCCCGCGCCGGAGTCGCTCGTGTCGTCGTCGGAGGTCCGGTCCGGCAGCAGGTCGAAGACGAACACCGAGCCGATCGTCACGGCCGCCATCGCCCCGGCGACCGCCAGCGCCACGGTGCAGCTCAGCCTCCGCACCCGCCCGCCGTCCTCCGGCGCGGACGTGGCCGCCACGGAGACGGAGATCTTGCCGGGGCGGCGGTCGGCGGGCGCGGTGGTGTTCTGCGGGTCGCCGTCCCGGGGTGCGGGTACGGCGGCGGAGGGGCCCGTGGGCGGGGGCATCACCGGGGGTGGCCCGAACACGCCGGCGCTCGCGGCTCCGGCCGTGCCCGTACCCGTACCCGGTGGCCCTGCTGTTTGCGCCGTACCCGTACCCGGTGGCTCTGCTGCCTGCGCCGGACCCGTACCCCTACCCGGTGTCCCTACTGCCGGCGCCTGGTCCTCCGCCTCGGCCGCGGCCACCGACGGGCTGCTGAAACCGACCGGCCCCGACAGCCCCACGCCCTGCGAACCCGTCGCCTCCAGGTTCAGCAACTGCACGGCGCTCCGGCTGACCTGCTCCACCAGTGCCCCCGGCAGCCACCCGCCCGCCACCAGCCGGGCCGCGCCGTCGGGAGCCAGTTGCCGGGCCACCTCGGCGGGTACGGGCCGTGCGCCTGGGTCCTTCGTCAGGCAGGCCGCCGTGAGCTCGCGCAACTGCCCGTCCAGGCCGCCGAGTTCCGGCTCCTCGTGGACGACCTTGTAGAGCAGGGACGCCGATGAGTCGCCGGGGAACGGCGGCTCGCCGGTCGCCGCGTACGCCAGGACCGCCCCGAGCGAGAAGACGTCCGCGGCGCCCGTGACGCCCTTGCCGAGGATCTGCTCGGGCGACATGTAGCCGGGCGAGCCGATCGACACGCCCGTGGACGTCAGGGACGCCGTACCGTCCGTGGCCCGCGCGATGCCGAAGTCGATCAGCAGCGGCCCGTCGAGCGTGAGCAGTACGTTCGACGGCTTCACGTCCCGGTGGACCAGGCCCAGCTCGTGCACCGCCGTCAGCGCCTCGGCCAGCCCCGCCCCCAGCACCCGTACGGTGTGGGCCGGCAGCGCGCCGCCCTCGGCGACCGCGGCCGACAGCGAGGGGCCCGCCGCGTACGCCGTCGCCACCCAGGGCACCCGCGCGTCCGGGTCGGCGTCCAGGACGGGTGCCGTCCAGGCGCCGCCGACGCGTCGGGCGGCGTCGACCTCGCGGCGGAAGCGGGCCCGGAACTCCTCGTCCAGGGCGAAGTGCGGGTGGACGATCTTCACCGCGACCGTGCGGCCGCCGGCGCTGCGGCCCAGGTAGACCCGGCCCATGCCGCCGGAGCCCAGCCGGCCGAGCAGCCGGTAGTGCCCCACGACGGTGGGTTCGTCGACTTCGAGCGGCCGCATGGCGTCACCCCTCCCCCGTAGGCGCCCGCAGGCCTCGCCGGCCCCCGTACGCGCTCCCACAGCAGAGTAGTGCGGGAGCGCCGGCCCGCTCATGGCTGGAGCAGGTCCACCTTCACGTCCGCGGGGAAGCCGGTCGTCGGGCCGACGCGCCGGGCGAACTCGGCGACCGCCTCCAGCTGCGGGCCGCCGAAGCGGAAGTCGAGCGTCGTGAAGTACTGGGCGAGGGTCTTCTCGTCGAAGTCCTCCCAGCGGGCGGCCTGCTCGGCGACCTTGTCGACCTCTTCCAGGGAGAGGTTGCGGGAGGCGAGGAAGGCCTCGTGCACCTTGCGCGTGAGGACCGGCTCGCGCTCCAGGTAGTCGCGGCGTGCCGCCCAGACGGCGAAGACGAACGGCAGCCCGGTCCACTCCTTCCACAGCTGGCCCAGGTCGTGCACGTCCAGGCCGAAGCGCGGGCCGTCGAGCATGTTCGCGCGCAGCGCCGCGTCACCGATGAGGACGGCCGCCTCGGCCTCCCGCATCATCAGGCTGAGGTCGGGCGGGCACGTGTAGTACTCGGGCCGTACGCCGTAGCGCTCGGCGAGGAGCAGCTGGGCGAGGCGGACGGAGGTGCGGGAGGTCGAGCCGAGGGCCACGCGGGCGCCGTCCAGC
This sequence comes from Streptomyces sp. DH10, assembly GCF_029813805.1. Classification (NCBI taxonomy): domain Bacteria; kingdom Bacillati; phylum Actinomycetota; class Actinomycetes; order Kitasatosporales; family Streptomycetaceae; genus Streptomyces; species Streptomyces sp. DH10. The sequence goes on along the minus strand of NZ_JARVKU010000003.1, from coordinate 95,112 downwards.
CGGTCCAGCGGGACCTGCGAGACGATCACGCAGGACATGACCGGGCCGTCGCAGCCGACGGCGATGTCGGGGAAGGCGACCAGTTGGTCGGCGTGCTTGAGGAACTCGACCAGGGTGATCGGGGCGATGTCGAGCTCGCCCTGCACCAGCTTCTCGCTGAGCTTCTCCGGGGTGTCCTTCGTGAGCTCGAAGTCGAGGAGCGTGCCCGTTCTGGCGAGCCCCCAGTACAGGGGCAGGCAGTTCAGGAACTGGATGTGGCCGACGCGCGGCCGGGTGCGAGGATTGTCCACATCGTGAGGCTAGCCCTCTTGGCCTACGGGCCCGCGCCCGGCCCCGCGGTGGGCTCGTGACCGGCGGGCGGCGCCTTCACCGCCAGTCGGCGGAGGCGGTTCAAACATTCGGGTGACGTGATCTTGACCCCTATTGCATTCCGGGGACTGCGTGCTAGGCTCATCGCAAGTTGCAGTTTGGTTTCCCTTGCAGTACAGAGCCTGCGGAGCATGTGACCGCGGGCTCTCGTCATTCTCAGACGTATGCAGTTGTGCAGAATTCATCTTCACACTTGCTGGTTCTGGAGCAGGGCAACCCTTTTGGGCCCAAGGAGGGCTTATGGCTACCGGAACCGTGAAGTGGTTCAACGCCGAAAAGGGCTTTGGTTTCATCGCCCAGGAGGGCGGCGGCCCCGACGTCTTCGTCCACTACTCCGCGATCAACGCGAGCGGCTTCCGCTCTCTCGAGGAGAACCAGCAGGTGTCTTTCGACGTCACGCAGGGCCCGAAGGGCCCGCAGGCTGAGAACGTCACGCCGGTCTGATCAGTAGTACCCAAGGAGCCCCGCGCCGTCAGGCGGCGGGGCTCCTGCCTTTTCTCCTCTTGCGGCCCTCTTGCGCCCCTCTCCTTACCTCCTTACGCCCTCCCTTACGCCCCGGTGAATTTCCGGCGAATTCTGCCCGTGGGGCATGGGAGGATGCCCGGATGCAGACAGACCCGGAGAACGACGGGGAAACCGGCGACACCCCCGCCCCCGCGGACAAGCGCCTGGCATCGGGCCTGTCCCTCGGCCTGTCCATCGGCACGGCGGTGGGAGTCGTCCTCGCTCTGACCGTCTTCGACAACATCGGCCTGGGCCTGGCCCTGGGCCTCGGCCTGGGCACGGCGATCGGCGCGGGGGCCGGGCTCGGGGGACGACGGGCGGACGAGGACCGCGGGGACGGGCCTGCGCAGTAGGACTGGGGGACGCGCCTGCGCAGCAGGACCGCGGGAACGGCCTACGCAGAAGGACCGGGGCGACGAGCCTGCGCAGCAGCACCGCGGGAACGGCCTACGCAGAAGGACCGGGGCGACGAGCCTACGCAGCAGCACCGCGGGAACGGCCTACGCAGAAGGACCGGGGCGACGAGCCTACGCAGCAGCACCGCGGGAACGGCCTACGCAGAAGGACCGGGGCGACGAGCCTGCGCAGCAGCACCGCGGGAACGGCCTACGCAGAAGGACCGGGGCGACGGGCCTACGCAGCAGCACCGCGGGAACGGCCTACGCGGCACGCGCGCCGGCGGTGTCAGTCCCTCGCAATATGGTCGGGGCCATGACCGAAGCCGACTTCCTGACCGAGACCCGTGTCTTCTACGACGCCGTGGCGGAGGACTACGCCGCCCACTTCAGTGACCCGCCCGTTGCCATGCCGTTGGACCTTGGACTGCTGTACGGCTTCACGGAGCTCGTGGGTGAGGGGGGCGAGGTCGCCGACCTCGGGTGCGGGCCCGGGCGGGTGACGGGGTACCTGGCGTCACGGGGGCTGTCCGTGTTCGGGCTGGACCTGTCGGAGTCGATGCTCGCGATCGCCCGGCGGGAGAATCCCGGTCTGCGGTTCGAGCAGGGCTCGATGCTGGAGCTGGACCTGCCCGACGGCTCGCTCGACGGCGTCGTCTCCTGGTACTCGACCATCCACACCCCGCTCGACCGGCTGCCGGACGTCTTCGCCGAGTTCGGCCGCGTCCTGCGGCCCGGAGGGCATCTGCTCCTCGGCTTCCAGGTCGGCGACGAACCCCGCCGCCACGAGGAGCCGTTCGGGCACCAGGTGGCGCTGGACTTCCGGCGGCGGCAGCCGGAGCGGATCGCCGCCCTGCTGGAAGCCGCCGGTTTCATCCTGCGCTCCCGTACCGTCCGGGAGCCCGACGAGGCACTCGGGGAGCCGGTCCGCCAGGCGTGCCTGGTGGCCCGCAAGCCGCCGGAGCCGATTTCCTAGCTGCCCCCGGCCCCCTACAACACCCCCGCGGCATCCCTCGCCGCGATGTACCCGAACGTCATGGCCGGCCCGATGGTCGAGCCCGCGCCCGCGTAACTGCGGCCCATCACCGCCGCGCTGGCGTTGCCCGCCGCGTACAGGCCCGGGATCACCGAGCCGTCGGGGCGCAGGACGCGGGCCCGGGCGTCCGTGCGCATGCCGCCCTTCGTGCCGAGGTCGCCGGGGACGATGCGGAAGGCGTGGAACGGGGGGAGCCGGAGGGGGGCCAGGCAGGGGTTCGGGAGGACCGACGGGTCCGTGTAGTAGTGGTCGTAGGCGCTGTCGCCGCGGTGGAAGTCGGGGTCCTCGCCCCGCCGTGCCTGGGAGTTGAAGCGGTCGACCGTGGTACGCAGGGCCGCCGGCGGGACGCCGATCGACGTGGCCAGGGCGTCCAGGGTCCAGGCCTTGTGCGCGGCGCCCGAGTCGTACCAGTCGTCGGGGAAGGGCAGGGTCGGCAGGACGTCCTTGAAGAGGTACCGGTTGCGGTAGTTCTGGTCGACGATCAGCCAGGACGGGATGGCCGGGTCCGTGTCGTGGACGTCGTACATGGTGTGGACGACGTCGCTGTACGGCGCGGCCTCGTTGACGAAGCGCCTGCCCGACCCGTTGACCAGCAGGCCGCCGGGCAGGGTGCGTTCGGCGAGGCAGAAGTACGGCTGGCCCGGGACCGGGATCGCCGGGCCCCACCAGGCGTCGTCCATCAGGTCGAGCGCCGCGCCGAGCCGCTCCCCCGCCCGGATCCCGTCGCCGGTGTTCTCCTTGGCGCCGACCGTCCAGTCCGTGCCGATGGGCTGTCGCTGGTAGCGGTCGCGCATCGCCGCGTTGTGCTCGAAGCCGCCGGAGCCTACGATCACGCCCCGGCGGGCGCGGATCAGGCCGGGGGCGCCGTCGCGGGCGACCACGGCTCCGGTGACCGTGCCGTTCTCGACGTGCAGGTCCGTCAAGGGCGTGTTCAGCCACACCGGCACCCCGGCCGACCGCAGTCCCGCGCGCAGGCCGGCCGCCAGCGACTGGCCCATGGTCAGCGGCTTCTCGCCGCGCAGGGCCGCCGCCGTCCCGCGCGCCAGGCACTGTGCCGCCACGGCCGCCCCCTTGGCGTTCACCGCGGCCAGAGCCAGCCACTTGTAGTCCGCGCTGAAGACCACCATGCCGGCGGGAACGTCCATGTACGGCGGGTTCAGGCGGGCCAGCTCGGCGCCGAGGATCCTGCCGTCGAGCTGGTCGGGCTCGATGGAGCGGCCGTTCGCCAGGCCGCCGGGCAGTTCGGGGTAGTAGTCGCTGTAGCCCTCCATCCAGCGGAAGCGCAGGGGGCTGTGGGCCATGACGTAGGAGATCGCCGCCGGGCCGTGGGTGAGGAAGGCCCGCTGCCGGTCGGCGGGGACCTCCGGGCCGACGACGGCGGCGAGGTAGGCGGCGGCCTCGGCCGGGGTGTCGGGGACGCCGGCCGCGAGGATCACCGGGTTGTTCGGGATCCAGATCCCGGCACCGGAGCGGGCGGTGGAGCCGCCGAAGGTCGGGGCCTTCTCCACGACGACGCAGCTCAGCCCCTGCCCGGCGGCGGTCAGCGCGGCGGTCATCCCGGCCGCGCCGGAGCCGATGACGACGACGTCGTACGTGCCGAGCGGGGGTAAGTCGGCGGCGTGGGCGCCCCGTTGCACTCCGGCGGCGACGGCGAGGCCGGCCCCCGCGGCGCCGGCCAGCACTCGTCTCCGGGAAGGAGCGCCGGAAGGGGAAGCAGAAGGGGAAGCGGGAGGGGAACCAGGACCGGAAGCAGCGGGCGGTGCGGCGTTCATGTCAGTGGTCATGACGTCTCCAGCGCGACGGGACACCTCAAGGGGTGGGGAATGTCGCGCGGGCACCTCGCGAAGTCAAGAGCCAGGCCGTGATGCCCCGTTGGACGTTCTAGTCGAGGCCGATCGCCGCGCAGTCCGCCTTGTACTTCGCTGTGCAGATGTCCTTGACGGTGTAGACCCCGTCCGTGATCACCGTCTCCTTGATGTTGTCCTTGGTGAGGGCGACCACCGGCACCAGCATCGCCGGGATGTCCTTCGCCGTGGGGCTGTCGACCGTCTCCCGGGTCAGCGCGGCGAACTCGATCGAGCGGCCCTGGACCTTGGCCACCGCGATCTTCGCGGCGTTCGTCGCCTCCAGCAGGAACGACTTGTACACAGTCATGTACTGCTCCCCCGACACGATGCGCTGCACCGCGTCCAGGTTGGCGTCCTGTCCGGTCACCGGCGGGATCCTGGAGGCGCCCGCCTCCTCCAGCGCCTCGATGACGGCGCCCGCCATGCCGTCGTTGGCGGAGTAGACGGCGGCGATGTTGTTCAGTCCGACGGTCTGGATCGCCTTCTTCATGTTCGCCTTGGCGATCGAGGGCTTCCACTCCTTGGTGTCGTACTGCTGGACGATGTCGACCGCGCCTTGGAGCTCGCTGAGCGCGCCGGTCTTGAACCGTGCCGTGTTGGGGTCGGCGGGGTCGCCGTTCATCATGACGACCTTGCTCTTCTCGGCCTTGTCGCCGAGCTCCCCGACGATGGCGCGGCCCTGCACCTGCCCGACGAGTTCGTTGTCGTGGGAGACGTACGCGTCGATCGGGCCCTCGGCGAGCCGGTCGTAGGCGATGACCGGGATGCCGGCGGCCTTGGCCTTCTTCACGTCCGAGGCGATCGTCTTGGAGTTCAGCGCGTCCACCAGGATGACGTCGACCTTGTCGTCGATCATCTGCTGGAACTGCTCGCTCTGTCTGGACACGCTCGCCTCGGCGTTGGCGTACTTGACCTTGCCCTGGTCATCGGTGAGGGAGGCGACCTCCTCCTTGATCAGGGGGTAGTCGAACTTCTCGAAGCGTGCCGTGTCCCGGTCGGGCAGCAGCAGGCCCACCGTGATGTCGTTGCCCTTCTTCACGCCCGCGGAGTCGTCGCTCCCGCCGCCTCCGCAGGCGGTGAGGGACAGGGCCGACACGGTGACCGCCAGGGCTATGGAGAGGTGACGCACAGCGGGCCGACGGGTGGTACGCGCTTTCACTGGTGGTGCCTTCCGATGGGGGAGCATCGCGACGAGGTGGCTAGAAAGCCAACGTGCAGACGCCTTGTGGCGTCAAGAACCCCGTGTGAAGAGATCGCAAAGGTGCCTCACCGTGTGTACAGAGCCTCCACTTCCGCCGCGAAGGAGCGCATCACCGCCTCGCGGCGGAGCTTCATCGACGGGGTGAGGTGGCCCGCCTCCTCGGTGAAGTCCTCGGGCAGGATCGCGAAGCGGCGGATGGATTCCGGGCGGGAGACCATCTTGTTGGCCTCGTCGACGGCGCGCTGGATGACGGAGCGGAGTTCCTCGTCGTCGACGAGGAGTTTGGGCGGTACCGGGTGTTTGCCGTTCATCTGGCGCCAGTGGGTGATGCCGTCCGGGTCGAGGGTGATCAGCGCCGAGACGAAGGGACGGCCGTCGCCCAGGACCATGCACTGGGAGATCAGCGGGTGCGAGCGCAGCCAGTTCTCCAGGGGTGCCGGGGCGACGCTCTTGCCGCCCGCGGTGATCAGCAGTTCCTTCTTGCGGCCGGTGATCGTCAGGTAGCCCTCGTCGTCCAGTTCGCCGATGTCGCCGGTGGCGAGCCAGCCGTCGGGGGCGGCGGGTACGACACCGCCGGCCTGGGGGTCCCAGTAGCCGCGCAGGACGTGGTCGCCGGCGAGGAGGATCTCGCCGTCGGCGGCGATGCGGACCCGGGTGCCGGGCAGGGGCCAGCCGACCGTGCCCAGGCGGGGTTTCAGGGGCGGGGTGACGGTCGACGCGCCGGTGGTCTCCGTCAGGCCGTAGCCCTCGAAGATCTCGATGCCGGCTCCGGCGTAGAACGCGGCGAGACGGCGGCCCAGCGGGGAGCCACCGCAGATGGCGTAGCGGACCCTGCCGCCCATGGCGTTGCGGATACGGCGGTAGACCAGGGGGTCGTAGAAGACCCGGGCGGTCTTCAGCGCGCGGGAGGGGCCGGGGCCGGTGCCCGTCTGCTGGGCCTCCATGGCCTCGCCGTAGCGCTGTGCCACCGCCGCCGCGCGGTCGAAGGACGTCACCCGGCCGGCCGCCTCGGCCTTGGCGCGGGCCGAGTTGAAGACCTTCTCCAGCATGTACGGGATGGCGAGCAGACAGGTCGGCCGGAAGCTCGCCAGGTCCGGGAGCAGGTTCTCCGCCTTGATGCTCGGCGCGTGGCCCAGCCGTACGCGGGCGCGGACGCAGGCGATCGCCACCATGCGCCCGAAGACGTGGGACATGGGCAGGAACAGCAGGACCGAGGCCTCTTCGCTGGTCTTGGCCCGGAAGACGGGGTAGAGGAGCTCGATCGCGTTGTCGACCTCGGCGAAGAAGTTGCCGTGGGTGAGCGCGCAGCCCTTGGGGCGGCCCGTGGTGCCCGAGGTGTATATGAGGGTGGCGAGGGTGTCGGGGCCCAGCATGCCGCGCCGCACCTCCACCTCCTGGTCGGAGAGGTGGGCGCCGGCTTCGGCGAGCCGGTCCACGTGGCCCTTCTCCACGACCCACATGTGCTTCAGGTCGGGCAGGCGTTCGCGCTCCGGGCCGAGTGCGGCGGCCTGACCGGCGAATTCGGTGACGAGGGCGACCGCGCCGGAGTCCTGGAGGATCCAGCGGGCCTGGAAGACGGAGGAGGTGGGATAGACGGGGACGGTGACCAGACCGGCCGCCCAGGCCGCGAAGTCCAGGACCGTCCACTCGTAGATGGTGCGGGCCATCACGGCGATCCGGTCGCCGGGCATCAGCCCTTCGGCTATCAGCCCTTTCGCGACGGCCAGCACCTGGCCGGCGAAGTGCGCCGCCGTGACGTCGCTCCAGTGCCCCTCGGCGTCCTTGCGGCTGAGCGCCACGCCGTCCGGGTTGGCGCTCGCGTTGTCGAACGGCAGGTCGGCGAGCGACCCGTGGGTCCACGGCGGCGCCAGCGGCGGCACGGACGCCTCTCGCACCGCCCCGTCGAGCCGCCGTGTCTCGGGCTCGACCAGGACCGGTCCGCCGTACATGTCACCGTAGGCGGAGGAGGGATGGACAGTGGACACGGGCGGCTCCTGGGGCGCGCAGCGAAGGAACTGCTTGCTGCGATACGTACGTGCCTCGCACGCCGAGGCGCTCAACCGGTTGAATCCCCAGAAAGGGGTTACTGCCGGTAGGAACGGGATCGTACGGGCCTTGCGTGGCGGGTTTGTGCGGGTTCGGGGATGGTCCGGAGCCAGGCCTGTGCATTCTCGGGGGTTACTTGAGCGTCCTTCAGGTTCGGCTCGCCACCGCTGTCAGGCCCGCTCCAGGATGGCCGTCACCCCCTGTCCGCCCGCCGCGCAGATGGAGATCAACCCGCGGGCGGGTGCGTCGCGTTCGGCGAGCAGCTTGGCCAGGGTCGCCACGATCCGGGCGCCGGTGGCGGCGAAGGGGTGGCCGGTGGCGAGGGACGAGCCGGCGACGTTCAGCCGGGCGCGGTCCACCGTGCCCAGGCCCCGCTTCTCCCAGGCCGCGAGCGTCGCGAGCACCTGGGAGGCGAAGGCCTCGTGGATCTCCACCAGGTCGAAGTCGGCCAGGCCGAGTCCGGCACGCTCCAGCATGCGCGGGACCGCGTACGCGGGCGCCATGAGCAGCCCGTCCTCGCCTCCGGTGACGTCTCCGCCGACGAAGTCGACGGCCGCCGTCTCGTACGCGGTGAGATACGCCAGCGGCTCCAGGCCGCGCTCGCGGGCCCACTCCTCGCTCGCCAGCAGCACGGTCGCCGCCCCGTCCGTCAGCGGTGTGGAGTTGCCCGCCGTCATGGTCGGGTCGGGGTGGTCGAGGCCGAACACCGGCTTCAGGGAGGCGAGTTTCTCCGTGGTCGACCCGGGGCGCAGGTTCTGGTCGCGGGCCAGGCCGCGGAAGGGGATCACCAGGTCCTGGAAGAAGCCTCGTTCGTACGCCGCCGCCAGCCGCTGGTGGCTGACCGCCGCCAGCTCGTCCTGCGCCGCGCGGCCGATGCCCCGGGCGCGGGCGGTGACGGCGGCGTGTTCGCCCATGGACAGGCCGGTGCGCGGCTCGGCGTTGCGCGGGATGTCGGGGACGAGGTGGCCCGGGCGCACCTTCGCCAGGGCCTTCACGCGGCCGCCCAGAGACTTCGCCCGGCGGGCCTGAAGCAGGATGCGGCGCAGGGAGTCGTTGACGCCCAGGGGCGCGTCGCTCGCCGTGTCGGCGCCGCCCGCGACCGCCGACTCGGTCTGGCCGAGGGTGATCTTGTTGGCGGCGGCGATGACGGCCTGGAGTCCGGTGCCGCAGGCCTGCTGGATGTCGTAGGCGGGGGTGGCCGGGTGCAGCTTCGAGCCGAGGACCGTCTCGCGGGCCAGGTTGAAGTCGCGGCTGTGCTTGAGGACCGCGCCGGCGACGAACTCGCCGACCGCGCCCGGCTCCTGGAGCCCGTACCGCTCCACCAGACCGTCGAGGGCGGCGGTGAGCATCTGCTGGTTGGAGGCGGTGGCGTACGGGCCGTCGGAGCGGGCGAACGGGATGCGCGCTCCGCCGACGACCGCCACGCGCCGCACCGACATCTTCTGGGGGCTCATCTCGACCGCTCCTCGCCTGTGACGTAGCCTTACCTCCGGTAACCTTACTCCAGAGTAAGCAAGTGTGAGCAGTCATCCGAGCTGGGAGTCGCCATGGCCGACCGCTATCTGAGCTTCACCGCCACCGGGCCCGGCCGCTTCCTCACCCGCCGGCTCGGCCTGCCCCAGCCCGCGGCGCTGACCCGCTGGTCCCCCGAGCGGCCCGCCCTCGACGGCGGCCTGCGCCACCTCACCGCAGGCAGGTCCGGCCTCGACCTGGCGCCGGTACTCGCCCGCACGGGGATCGGCCCGGCCGGCTCCGGCCGGGCGGCGGCCGTCGTGCTGGACGCGAGCGGGGTGCGGGACGTCGAGGGGCTCGCCGAGGTGCACGCTGCCCTGCACCCGGTCGTGCGGTCGGTCACGGCGAGCGGGCGCGTGGTCGTGCTCGGCGCGCCGCTCGACCCCGCCGACCATCACCAGGCCGCAGCCCAGCAGGCCCTGGAGGGCTTCACGCGCTCCCTGGGCAAGGAGATCGGCCGGGGCAGGACCGCGAACCTGGTCCGGCTCACGGACGCACCAGCCGCGGAATCCACCCTCCGTTTCCTGCTGTCGCCCAAGTCGGCATATGTGAGCGGCCAGGTGATCGAGGTCGGGGCGGATGAGACGGGGTCGGGCGAGACCGCCCCGAACGACGAGCCCGCCGCCCCCGTCGACCGGGGCCGCCCCCTGGCCGGCCGCACCGCCCTGGTCACCGGTGCCGCGCGCGGCATCGGCGAGGCCGTCGCCGAGACGCTCGCCCGGGACGGGGCGCGGGTCGTCGTCCTCGACGTGCCGCAGGCCGAGCAGGACGCCCGGCGCGTCGCCGACCGGCTCGGCGGCACCGCGCTGCTCCTCGACATCACGGCAGCCGACGCGGGCGCGCGGATCGCCGAGGCCCTGCCGGACGGCCTGGACCTGCTGATCCACAACGCGGGCATCACGCGCGACCGGCGTCTGGTGAACATGCCCGCCGAGCGCTGGATGCCGGTGCTGGAGGTGAACCTGGCGAGCGTGCTGCGCACGACGGACGCGCTGCTGAAGGCCGGGACGCTGAACCGGGGTGGCCGGATCGTGGCGACCGCCTCGATCGCGGGCATCGCCGGCAACGCGGGCCAGACCAACTACGGGGCGAGCAAGGCGGGCATCGTCGGCCTGGTCCGCTCCCTCGCGCCGCGTGCGCTCGCCGAGCACGGGGTGACGGTCAACGCGGTCGCGCCGGGCTTCATCGAGACGAAGATGACGGCCGCCGTCCCGCTGTTCATCCGCGAGGCGGGCCGCCGCATGAACTCCCTCGCGCAGGGCGGTCTGCCGGTCGATGTGGCCGAGACCACCGCCTGGCTCGCGCACCCCGCCTCGGGCGCGGTCAACGGGCAGGTCGTCCGCGTATGCGGCCAGAGCCTGCTGGGGGCGTGATGGCCGACGCCGCTCTCGTCCTCACCGGGTCCCCCTCCCTCGCGCCGCTCCTCGCACGCGGTGCCCTGCTGTCCCCCTTCAAACGCCCGGCCCCCGACGCGCGGTTCCCGCGCACCCGGCTCGTCCTGCCCGCTCTGCGCGTCGACCTCGCACGGCTGGCGGCGTACGAGCGGGTCTGCGGGTTCCCGACCGGGGACGACGCGCTGCCGCCGACGTATCCGCACGTGCTGGGATTCCCGCTGGCCATGCGGCTGATGAGCGGCCGGGACTTTCCGCTGCCGCTGCTGGGGCTCGTCCACACGTCGATCACGATCACCCGGCACCGGGTGATGCCGGCCACCGGGGCGTACGAACTCACGGTGGGCGTCGAGGGGCTGGCGGCCCACCGGCGGGGCACTGAGGCGACCGTCGTCACCGAGGTGCGGGAGGGCGGGGCCGTCGTATGGGAGTCGAGGAGCACGTACCTCGCCCGGCACCGCACGCGACGGCCCGCCGAAGCTGTCCCGGAGGAGGTGCGCAAGCCGCTGCCGGCCGTGGCCGAGTGGCGGCTCGCCGAGGACGTCGGACGGCGGTACGCGGCGTCGTCCGGCGACCGCAACCCGATCCACCTCCACCCGCTCACCGCCCGCCTGTTCGGCTTCCCCCGGGCCATCGCCCACGGGATGTGGACCGTCGCCCGCTGCCTCGCCGCACACGGCACGCCGGACTCCTGCCACGTACGCGCGCGGTTCCGGGCACCGGTCCTGCTGCCCGGGACGGTGACGTACGCGGCGCGGGACGGCCGGTTCGAACTGCGGGGCCGGGAGGACCGGATACACCTGACGGGGGACGTCTACCCCACCTGAGTGCCCGCCTGCTCCTCCGCCTGAGTCCCTGCCCGCTCCTCCGGCGGTGACCAAGGCCGCCCCGCCATGAGGTCGCCCAGCCCCGCCCAGGCGAAGTTCATCATCGTGGCCGCGGCCTGGCGGGCCGTGACACCCGGGGTGGCGTTGGCCCAGGCGGCGAGCGACTCGGCGGCGCCGACCAGGGCCTCGGCGAGACCGGCGACCTCGCGCTCGGGCAGGTCGGGGTCGCGGTGTGCCTCACGTGCGGCGGCGAGGATCAGCTGTGTCACGAACGCGACGATCTCCTCGCGCATCGCGGCGACTTCGGAGGCGAAGGGCTCGCCGTGCGTACGGGCCTGGAGGTGCAGGACCGACCAGGCGTCCGGGTTGCGCGCGGTGTGCGCGAAGAACGCGCCGAGTCCTTCCCAGAGTTGCCGGTCGGCGGGCAGATCGGGCCGGACACCGGCCCGCACGGCCTCGACGAGTGCCTTGGCCTCGCGGCGGATGCAGGCGGTGAAGAGGTCTTCCTTGGAGTTCAGGTACAGGTAGACCAACGGCTTGGACACACCCGCGAGTTCGGCTATCTCGTCCATCGACGCGGCCATGTACCCCCGTTGTCCGAAGATCTGCACGGCGGCGTCCAGCATCTGCTGTTCACGGACCGCACGCGGCATCCGCTTGGTCTTCACGGCACCCATACCGCTTAGCGTACGGTCCCCCCGGCCGGCCCCCGGACGGGAAACCGGAGGAGGGGGCCGGGGGGCGTCGGCGTGTCAGGCCGCGGCGGGGACCTGCTCGGGCCGCGCCTCGCGCGGCTCGTCCAGGGAGGAGCCGTCGGCCGTGGCGTAGGCCTCGCGGTCGAGCAGGTTCTCGCGGGCGGAGACCAGGACCGGGATGAGGGCCTGACCGGCGACGTTGGTCGCGGTGCGGATCATGTCGAGGATCGGGTCGATCGCGAGGAGCAGGCCCACGCCCTCCATCGGCAGGCCGAGGGTGGAGAGGGTGAGGGTCAGCATGACCGTCGCGCCGGTGAGACCGGCCGTGGCGGCGGAGCCGACCACCGAGACGAACGCGATCAGCAGGTAGTCGCCGACACCGAGCTGGATGTCGAAGATCTGGGCGACGAAGATCGCGGCGATGGCCGGGTAGATCGCGGCGCAGCCGTCCATCTTGGTCGTCGCGCCGAACGGCACCGCGAAGGACGCGTACTCCCTCGGCACGCCGAGCCGCTCGGTGACCTTCTGGGTGAGCGGCATCGTGCCCACGGACGAGCGGGAGACGAAGGCGAGCTGGATCGCGGGCCAGGCGCCCCTGAAGAACTGGACCGGGTTGGCCTTGGCGACGGTCGCGAGCAGCGCCGGGTAGACGCCGAACAGCACGATCAGGCAGCCGACGTAGATGTCGGCGGTGAACGTCGCGTACTTGCCGATCAGGTCCCAGCCGTAGGTGGCGATGGCGTTGCCGATGAGGCCGACGGTGCCGAGCGGGGCGAGCCGGATGACCCACCACAGCGCCTTCTGGAGCAGTTCGAGGACGGACTCGCTGAGGGCGAGGATCGGCTGGGCCCTCTCACCGAGCTGGAGGGCGGCGATACCGGCGACGGCGGCCATGAAGACGATCTGCAACACGTTCAGCTCGGTGAACGGCGTGATGACGTCGGTCGGCACGATGCCGGTCAGGAAGTCGATCCAGGAGCCGGTGTCCTCGGGCTTGGCACCGTCCTTGGGGGTGAGACCGGTGCCGGCGCCCGGGTTGGTGAGCAGGCCGATGACCAGGCCGATGCTCACCGCGATCAGCGAGGTGGCCATGAACCACAGGAGGGTGCGCGAGGCCAGACGGGCCGCGTTGTTGACCTTCCGCAGGTTGGTGATCGAGACCAGGATCGCGAAGAAGACGAGCGGGGCGACGGCGAGCTTCAGCAGGCCGATGAAGGTGTCGCCGACCTTCTCCAGGGCGGTGACGAGCCAGGACAGGTCCTGGCTGCGGGCGAGCCAGCCGAGCAGCACACCCAGGACGAGACCGGCGATGATCTGGGCCCAGAAGGGCACCTTGAAGGATTTCGTGTGTGAGGACACGGAATGGCTCCGTTGAGGGACGCGTAGGGACTGACGTGGGAGACGACGGGGGTTGCGTTACGTCAGGGACGACAGGTAGCGGACGCGCACCGACAGAGATCCACGTGCAGGCGCGCCACGAGCGGAACGCTCAGGGGCATGGGGGGCGCGGCTGCTGACTTCATGACAACGACCTTAACACCTGAACTTTGAGGACCTCAAAGCCTGGCTTTGGCAGGCTGAAATGCGACCCAACCCACACATGACAAAGCGCCCCGTTTCCGAGCAAGTACGGAAACGGGGCGCTGTACGCCGGTGAGGGACCTTACGAGGTCTGGGTCTGGCCCTGCGCCCGGGAGGTGTCGTCGGCGGCGTCCTCCTGGCTGCGGTTGGCCTCCATGCCGGCCTTCAACTTGTCCACCCGCTGCACGATCTGCACGGACGCCCGGTCCCGCTCCTTGCGCAGCACGACGAAACTGATCGGCGCGGAGAGCAGCAGGGCGAGCATGACGATCCACAGGCCGTTGCTGGAGCCGAGGCCGCGCGGGGCGAGGCCGGAGTAGACGAGGCCCCAGACGACCACGAGGCAGCCTGCGAAGATCCCGAGGCGCATCAGCGTGTAGCGGAGCATCTCAATCCACTCTTCCGGTTCGAACGGCCAGAACGCCCCCAAAGGGGCACCGTCCAGTGAAGCACGCCGGGGCGCCGATCTTGCAGGGGGGTACGAGGCGGGGTTCAGGCGAGCGACAGCAGCATGATGACGTCGTCCCGGTCGTCACCGGGCTCCACGCGGATCGCGGCGGGGATGCGGCCGACCTCCTTGTAGCCGCAGGACTCGTAGAAGCGCTCCAGGCCGATACCGCCCCGGCAGGAGAGGCGGATCGCCTCGATGCCGTCGAGGCCACGGGCCGCGTCCGCGGCGGCGGCCAGCAGATCACGCCCGTAGCCCTGGCCCTGGTGACGCGGGTGCACCATCACCGTGTACAGCCACAGCCAGTGCGTCATCAGGTGGTGCGTGTTGAGGGTGAGGAACGCGGTCGCCGCGACGCGCCCCTCCTCGTCGTGCCCGACGAGCAGCCTGACCCGCCCCTCCGCCATCAGCGCGAAGTGCTGCACCAGCGAGGGACGGATGTCGTCCCGCGTCACCGGCGGTACGAAGCCGACGGCCCCGCCGGCGTTGGAGACGTCGGCCCACAGGTCGAGGATGCCGTCGCGCAGCTCGGGCGTGACGGCAGGATCGAGAGTGAAAGTAAGGGGCATGGCGCGATTGTAGCTATTACGCCAGTACTCGCGCCGCCACTTTCAGGTCCGACAGCAGCCCCCGGTACGCCGCCTCCCGGTCGTCCGCCCGCAGCACCGACGACGGGTGCACCGTCGGCACCAGCCGTTCCGGCCGGCCGTGGATCTCCTCCTCCAGCACCGTGCCGCGCACCTGCGTGACCCGGAAGGAGGACCCGAGCAGCGCCTTCCCGGCGGTGGCACCCAGGACGACGATCAGCTCCGGCTCCACGACCGCGAGCTCCGCGGCCAGCCAGGGCCCGCACGCGGTCATCTCCCGCAGGGTCGGCGCCTTGTGGATCCGGCGCTTGCGCGGCTCGGCCTGGGTGAACTTGAAGTGCTTGACCGCGTTGGTGACGTAGGCCTCGGAGGGATCTATCCCCGCCTCCTCCAGCGCACGGTCCAGGAGCCGCCCGGCGGGCCCGACGAACGGCTTGCCCTGCCGGTCCTCCTGATCCCCGGGCTGCTCCCCCACGAGCATGACGCGAGCGTCCTTGTCCCCGTCCCCGAAAACGGTCTGGGTGGCGTTTCGGTGCAGGGGGCAGCCCCGGCACTCGGCGGCGGCCCGCCGCAGAGCGGGCAACCCGCCGCGACCAGGAACGAACGGTTCGGCGGTGTAGGCGTCCTCAGGCGCCCTGGTGCTCACCATGCCAGCCGAGTACCCACCTCAGGGGCGCGGGGAACTGCGCGACCAGCCCCCGCGCACCCGCACCCGAAATCACACGCGCATAGGCTGCGGCGACTCCCGACGCTCAGGGTCGGGCCCCTCATACTCCCGAATGATCTCGTACCGCGTATTCCGCTCCACCGGCCGGAACCCGGCATCGCGAATGAGGTCCAGCAGGTCCTCACGGGTCAGCTTGTTCGGCGTACCGAAGTTGTCCGCGTCATGCGTGATCTTGTACTCGACGACGGACCCGTCCATGTCGTCCGCCCCGTGCTGCAAGGCCAGCTGCGCGGTCTGGACACCGTGCATGACCCAGAAGACCTTCACGTGCGGCACGTTGTCGAACAGCAGCCGCGACACGGCGAAGGTCTTCAGCGCCTCCGCCCCCGTCGCCATCTGCGTCCGCGCCTGAAGGCGGTTGCGCACCTTGCCGTCCTGCACGTCGACGAAGTCGTGCTGGTACCGCAGCGGGATGAAGACCTGGAAACCCCCGGTCTCGTCCTGGAGCTCACGCAGCCGCAGCACATGGTCCACCCGGTGCCGCGGCTCCTCGATGTGGCCGTACAGCATCGTGCACGGGGTCTTCAGACCCTTCTCGTGCGCGAGCCGGTGGATGCGCGACCAGTCCTCCCAGTGGGTGCGGTGGTCCACGATGTGCTGCCGGACCTCCCAGTCGAAGATCTCCGCGCCACCGCCGGTCAGCGACTCCAGCCCCGCGTCGATCAGCTCGTCCAGGATCTCGGACGCGCTCATCCCGGAGATGGTCTCGAAGTGGTGGATCTCCGTCGCCGTGAAGGCCTTCAGCGAGACGTGCGGCAGCGCGGCCTTCAACTCCCGCAGCGAGCGCGGGTAGTAGCGCCACGGCAGGTTCGGGTGCAGCCCGTTGACGATGTGCAGCTCGGTGAGGTTCTCGCCCTCCATCGCCTTCGCGAGCTTGACGGCCTCCTCGATGCGCATCGTGTACGCGTCCTTCTCCCCCGGCTTGCGCTGGAAGGAGCAGTACGCGCACGAGGCCGTGCACACGTTGGTCATGTTGAGGTGACGGTTGACGTTGAAGTGCACGACGTCGCCGTTCTTGCGCGTGCGGACCTCGTGTGCGAGTCCGCCGAGCCAGGCCAGGTCGTCCGACTCGTACAGCGCGATGCCGTCCTCACGGGTCAGGCGTACACCCGCCCTGACCTTCTCCTCCAGCTCGCGCTTGAGCCCGAGATCCATGCCCACACCTTTCTACGACGACTTCCCAACCGTACGACTACACCTCTTCGGGCAGTTCCCCGACCCGGTTCTCCCACTTGGTGGACAGCACGATGGTCGTACGCGTCCGGGACACACCCTTCGTGCCGCTGAGCCGCCGGATGATCTTCTCCAGGCCGTCCACGTTCTCCGCGCGCACCTTGAGCATGTAGGAGTCGTCGCCCGCGATGAACCAGCAGTCCTCGATCTCCGAGAGGTCCCGCAGCCGCTGCGCCACGTCCTCGTGGTCGGTGGCGTCGGAGAGCGAGATGCCGATCAGGGCGGTGACACCGAGGCCGAGCGAGGCGGCGTCGACGGTGGCCCGGTAGCCGGTGATGACACCGGCCGCCTCCAGCCGGTTGATGCGGTCGGTGACGCTCGGTCCCGACAGTCCGACGAGGCGTCCCAGCTCCGCGTAGGAGGCCCGGCCGTTCTCCCTCAGGGCCTGGATGAGCTGCCTGTCCACCGCGTCCATTGCGATCGAAGCCTTCCGCTGAAGTTGTCTGAAAAGTCTGTGGTTGTGATGACGTACAGGTGCCGTGCGGGGGGTGTGGCTCAGCCGGCGCGGTGTGATCCGCCGCCGAGCTCACCTTGCCAACGGCGGTACAGCCGGTGCGGCACGCCCGCCGAGTCGAGTACGCGTCCGGCGACGAAGTCCACCAGGTCCTGGATGTGCGTCGCGCCCGCGTAGAAGGCGGGTGAGGCGGGTACGACGGTCGCGCCCGCGTCGTCGAGGGTGACCAGGTGCCGCAGGGTCTGGCCGTTCAGCGGGGTCTCGCGCACGGCCACGATCAGCTTGCGTCCCTCCTTCAGGGTCACGCTCGCCGCCCGTTGCAACAGGTCCTTCGACAGCCCGAGCGCGACCCCGGCCACGCTCGCGGTCGAGGCGGGCACGATCAGCATGCCCTTGGTGGGGTACGACCCCGAGGAGGGCCCGGCGGCCAGGTCGCCGGCGCTCCAGTGCCGTACGGCGTCGATGTCGACGGAGAAGGTGTCCGGCTTGCCGTCGGCGCCCCGGGACAGCCATTCCCGCAGGTCGTCCCGCCAGTGGGCGTCCCGGAAGGAGATCCCGGTCTCGTCGAGCAGGGTGAGCCGGGAGGCCCGGGACACCACGAGGTCGACGCTCTCGCCGGCGGCGAGGAGCGCCCGCAGCACGGCAGCGGCATACGGGGTGCCGGAGGCACCGGACACCCCTACGATCCAAGGCGTACGCGGTGTCTCGCCTGGCTTGACTGGGTTCACAACACCGAGCCTATCCGGCGTCACAGGGTGGGAACCGGCCAAGGGGGGCCGGGCGTTCCCCGGAGGGGACGAGCGAGCGCTGGGGGTCGCCATGTCGGGTGTCGGAGCCGGTTGGTCACGCGGCGGCCGTGCGATGGCCGCGGGCCAGCTGATGCTGGCCTGGATCGCGGTGCTGTGGCTGCTGGAAGTGGTGGACGTGCTGAGCGGCCACGCGCTGGACGGCCTCGGCGTCACCCCGCGCACCCCGTCCGAGCTGGTCGACGTCGTCCCGTCGGCCTTCATCCACTTCGGCTTCGCCCATCTGGCCGCCAACACGGTGCCGCTGCTGGTCCTCGGCTTCCTCGCCGCGCTGGCGGGGCTGCGCCGTTTCCTGCTGGTCTGCGCGCTGATCGTGCTCGTCGACGGCGTGGGCGTCTGGCTCATAGCCCCGGCCCACACCAACACCGCGGGCGCCTCCGGCCTGATCTTCGGCCTCTTCGGCTTCCTGCTGGTCAGCGGTTTCGTCGAGCGCCGTCCCTGGGGAGTCCTGGTCGGCATCCTGATCGCCGCGATCTGGGGCGGCTCCATCCTGGCGGGCCTCGCCCCCACCCAGACGGGCGTGAGCTGGCAGGGCCACCTGCTGGGCCTGCTTGCGGGCGTGGCGGCGGCGTTCGTGTTCCGCCGCCGGGCCACGCCGCCCGCGCTCACACCGTGAGGCCGCGCACCAGCAGGTCCAGCAGCGCACACACGAACAGGGCAATGCCGATGAAGCCGTTGACGCTGAAGAACGCCCTGTTGACCCGGGACAGGTCGTGGGGGCGGACGATGGTGTGCTCGTAGAGGAACGCGGCGGCGATGATCAGCAGGCCCAGCCAGAAGAAGGCGCCGGCGTCGGTGGCCAGGGCGTACCAGACGAACAGGGCCGTCGTGAGGGTGTGGCAGACCCGGGCGCCCCAGATCGCCGCCGGGATGCCGAAGCGCGCCGGGACGGACATGACGCCGATCTCGCGGTCGGTCTCGACGTCCTGGCAGGCGTAGATGAGGTCGAAGCCGCCGATCCAGATGCCGACGGCGAGGCCGAGGAGCACCGCGTCCCAGGACCAGGAACCCGTGACCGCCAGCCAGCCGCCGACCGGGCCCATCGCCTGCGCGAGGCCCAGGATGGCCTGCGGGAAGTTCGTGAACCGCTTGCCGTACGGATAGACGACCATCGGGATCACCGCGATGGGCGCCAGCGCCAGGCACAGCGGGTTGAGCAGGGCCGCCGCGCCGAGGAAGACGACGAGGGCGATCAGGGCCCCCGTCCACGCGTGCTTCACTGACATCGCGCCGGTCACCAGCTCGCGGTGCGCCGTGCGCGGGTTCCGCGCGTCGATCTCGCGGTCGATGATCCGGTTGACCGCCATCGCGAAGGTGCGCAGGCCGACCATGCAGACGGTGACCAGCAGCAGCCGGCCCCAGTGGATGTTCCTGTCCCACTGGAACATGGCCGTCAGCGTGGCGATGTACGCGAAGGGCAGCGCGAAGACCGAGTGCTCGATCATCACCAGCCGGAGGAACGCCTTGGTGCGTCCCGGCTGGGGGATCGCGGCGGAAGCGGAAGTCACAGGCCGTACTCCTTCCAGCGGCGGTCCACCTTCGCCGCGGTCTCCGGATCGGACTCCACCATGTCGGGCCAGCCGCCGTCGCGCGTGTAGCCCTCCTCGGGCCACTTCTTCGTCGCGTCGATACCGGCCTTGCCGCCCCAGAACTGCTGGTAGGAGGCGTGGTCGAGGTGGTCGACGGGTCCCTCGACGACGCTGAGGTCGCGGGCGTAGTCCGTGTTGCCGAGCGCCCGCCAGGCGACCTCGTGCAGGTCGTGGACGTCGCAGTCGGAGTCGACGACCACGATGAGCTTGGTCAGCGACATCATGTGCGCGCCCCAGACGGCGTGCATGACCTTCTGCGCGTGCTTGGGGTACTTCTTGTCGATCGAGACGATCGCGCAGTTGTGGAAACCGCCCGCCTCCGGCAGGTGGTAGTCCACGATGTCCGGAACGATGATCTTCAGCAGCGGCAGGAAGAAGCGTTCCGTCGCACGACCGAGCGGTCCGTCCTCCGTCGGAGGCCTGCCTACGACGATCGACTGAAGCAGCGGCCGCTTCCGCATCGTCACGCAGTCGATCTTCAGGGCGGGGAAGGGCTCCTGCGGGGTGTAGAAGCCGGTGTGGTCGCCGAAGGGGCCCTCCGGCAGCATCTCGCCCGGCTCCAGCCAGCCCTCGATGACGACCTCCGCCTGCGCGGGCACCTGGAGCGGCACGGTCTTGCAGTCGACCATCTCGATCCGCTTGCCCGCGAGGAACCCGGCGAACAGGTACTCGTCGATGTCCCCGGGCAGCGGGGCGGTGGAGGCGTACGTCACGGCGGGCGGACACCCGAAGGCGATGGCGACGGGCAGCCGTTCCCCGCGCCTGGCCGCCACCTGGTAGTGGTTGCGGCTGTCCTTGTGGATCTGCCAGTGCATGCCGATCGTGCGCTTGTCGTGGCGCTGGAGGCGGTACAGCCCGAGGTTGCGGATGCCCGTCTCCGGGTCCTTGGTGTGCGTGAGCCCCAGGTTGAAGAAGGAGCCGCCGTCCTTCGGCCACGTGAACAGGGCGGGCAGCTGCTCCAGGTCCACGTCGTCCCCGGTCAGGACGACCTCCTGCACCGGCCCGTCCTTGACCTTCTTCGGCGGCACGTGCGTCATCGCGCCGAGCTTCCCGAAGGCCTCGCGCACGCCGACGAACCCGTGCGGCAGCTCGGGCTTCAGCAGCCCGCCGATCCGCTCCGAGATCTCGGCGTACGACTTCAGGCCCAGCGCCTTCAGCAGGCGCCGGTCCGTGCCGTACACGTTCATCGCCAGCGGCATGCCCGACCCGCGTACGTTCTCGAAGAGCAGCGCGGGACCGCCGGCCTTCTGCACCCGGTCGACGATCTCCCCGACCTCCAGATACGGGTCCACCTCGGCCTTGATGCGCTTGAGGTCGCCCTCGCGCTCCAGGGCCCTGAGCAGGGAGCGAAGATCGTCGTAAGCCATGCGGTCCAGTATCCCCGAGCGGCTACCCTGGCCCTGAACCGCCCACCCGCTTTGCTGAGAGGCCGCGCATGCTCCGGGTACTGATGTTCCTCGTGCCGCTGGCGCTGAGCGTGTACGCGTTCATCGACTGCATCAGCACGAAGGACGACGACATCCGTCACATGCCCAAGCCGCTGTGGGCGATCCTCGTGCTGCTGTTTCCGCTCGTCGGCTCGATCTCCTGGCTGATCGCCGGCAAGAAGCGGAGCGCGGTCGCCGGCGGCGGCCGTCCCCGCCCCCGGCAGTGGGTCGCGCCCGACGACAACCCCGACTTCCTGAAGTCCCTCGACGAGGAGAAGCGGGACGAAGACCCCAAGCGGGACGAGCCCTGAGGGTCGCCGACGCGCAGCGGGTTGTGGACGAGGCCGTCGCTCCAGCCGCGTGTGGGCTATGAGCCTGGCCGGCGCGAGGAGAGCGCGGTCAACAAGAGGCCGGTCAGAGCGGTGAGTTGCTCGCTGTCGAGGGCGAGGCTCAGGGCTTCGTCCGCTGCCGCGTAGGCGCGTTTGCCGGCCTCGAGCAGGTCATGTCCCTTGTCGGTGATGTGAAGTTCTGCCGTGTGGCCGCGGCCGGGGAGGCTTCTGCGTTCGACGGCTCCGCGCTGTTCGAGCTGGCGGACGGTGGCCTGTGCGCTTTGCGCGGTCACTCCGGCTCGGCGGGCTAGTTCACTGTAGGAGATCCCCGGCTCGCGGTGGAGGTGCCCCAGAGCTGACAGGTGGCGCAGCGTGAATCCGGTCGGCCTCAGTGATTCCTCGACGTCGTCGCGGATGTGGCGTCCCAGCGCCGCCATGAGGAAGGCAGGGCTGGCCGGCGGCATGGGGCCGGCGTCCGGCCTCGGGGTTCGGTTCGTCATCGTCAGGCGCCTTGGGTCCACCAGGACAGAAGTTTCAGTTTGACTGTAACCCATGCGCGGGCTCACGATGAGCGGCACAGGTTTCAGGCAGACTGAAACTGCCTCGCAGCGGAAGGAAGGCCAAGCCGATGCTCGCCCAATTCGTACTGTTCGACGGATTCGACCCCCTGGATGTCATCGCGCCCTACGAGGTCCTGATGTCGGCAGGCGCCCTCACCGGCGGCGCGCTTCAGGTGGAGCTGGCCAGCGCCGAGGGCGCACGGGAAGTGCCCAGCGGACTGACGGGTATATCGCTGAACGCGACCGCCGCACTGGACCCGGCACGGGCAGACATCGTCATCGTCCCGGGGGCCGCCGGTGACCTGCGCCCTCCGGAGCTGCTGTCCCCGGCCGAGCGGGAACAGCTCATCCCCGCCATCCTCCAGCGCGCGGCGCGGACCAGCCTGCCGGGCCTCGTCGGCGAGGCCCTCGACGACGGACAGACGCTGGTGGTGGCGGTGTGCGGCGGCTCGGTGATCCTCGCCATGGCCGGTCTCACCAAGGGGCGCCACATCACCGGTCACCGGCTCGGACTGGCCGACATGAAGGCCGAGTTCACGGATACGCACGTGATCGACGCACGCGTGGTCGTGGACGACCGGCTCATCACCGCCGGCGGTGTCACCTCCGGTCTCGATCTCGCGCTGTATCTCGTGGAGCGTGAGATCGGCCCCCGGATCGCCGCCGAGCTCGAAAAGCTCTTCGAGCACGAACGACGCGGGACCGTCTGGGCACCGACTGGCGCCGCCCCCGCCTTCGGCCTGTGACAGGAATCCAGGACGGGAGCGGCGCGCGGACGGGATGTGCGGCATGAACCTGCGAGGCAAGACCGTTGTCCTGACCGGCGCCAGTTCGGGGATCGGCGCGCAAGCCGCCGTCCTCCTGCGCGCACAGGGCGCCGATGTCCATCTGGTGGGGCGCGACGAACGGCGCACCCGGCAGGTGGCCGAGGCCCTCGACGCCGCCTGGTACACAGCCGACTTCGAGGCATTGGCGGACGTGCACCGCCTAGCCGACGAGCTCAAGCGCGCCACGCGCCACATCGACGTGCTGGCCGCCAACGCCGGTGCGGTCATGCCGGAGCGGCACACTGCCGACGGCATCGACGCCACCTTCCAGGTCAACGTGGTCAGCCCGTGGCTGCTGACGCTGCTGCTCGCCGAACACCTGCGGGGCGGGCGCGTCCTGGCCACCAACTCCCGCTCCCACAAGAACGCCGTCGTCGGACTGCACTCTCTCGAGGACCTGGCCCGCGGCCGCCCGGGAGTGTCCGAACACCGCGCGTATGCCCGCTCCAAGCTGGCAGCCGGAATCCTCCTGCGCGAATACGGCCGCCGCCACCCCACCATCGACGTCGGCGACTTCCACCCCGGCACCATCGCCTCCGGCTTCGGCCGCTCCAAGGGCAAGCGCGGTGCCGTCATGAAGGCGTTGGGACGCCCCTTCACCGGCACCCCGGACCAGGGTGCCGCCCGCCTGGTGCACCTCGCCTCGCTCACCGGCCCCCTGGCGGGCACCTACTACAACCGCACACGGCCCGCCAAGGCGTCCCCCCAGCTGCGCTCGCGTGAACTCGGCGCCGCGCTGTGGGACTTCGCCACGGACCTCACCACTGTCAGAACCCGAGGTTGCTGAGATGCCCCGACCCCGAACCGATTCGAGCGGTCCCACGCTTTCGGCGCGGATCCAGAAGGCCGTCATGCGGCTCATGTTCCGGCTTCCCGAGACCGCCAAGAGACGCATAGCGGGCCCTGCTGTCCGCCTCGACGGTCAGACACTCGCCCTCGACGCCCAGCTGATGGCCGAGATGTCCCGGCGTGGCGGCGTCTCACTCGTCGTCGACGACTCGCCGGAGGAGTCCCGCGCGGCCCTGGAGAGCGGCCGGCACGCGCTGGAAGGGCCTCGCTTCCAGGACGTCATCAGCGAAGACCTCGCCATCGACACCACCGGTGGCGACCTCCCCGCGACGCTCTACACGCCGAGCGGCCTCAGTACGCCGTCCCCTCTGCTGGTGTTCCTCCACGGCGGAGGATGGGTCATCGGCAGCCGGACCTCCTACGACTCCCTGGTGTCCTTCCTCGCACACCACGCGCAGGTGAAGATCATGTCCGTCGGCTACCGTCTGGCCCCGGAACATCCCTTCCCGGCCGCCCTCGACGACGCACTGGCCGCGTTCGAGCACGCTCACCGGCACGCCGATGCCCTGGGTGTCGACCGGGCGCGCATCGCCGTCGGGGGCGACAGCGCGGGCGCTCACCTCTCGGCCGCACTCGCCCAGCTCGCCGCCCGGCGGGCAGGCCCGCGGCCCTCACACCAGTTCCTCTTCTATCCCGCCACCGACTTCACCAGGCGCCATCCTTCGCGGGATCTGTTCGGTGAGGGATTCCTGCTCACCGACCGAGAGATCGACTGGTTCGAGGACCAGTACGCCCAAGCAGCCGACCGGTCCGATCCGCGCCTCTCCCCCCTTCTGGGCGAGGTGGACGCGTCGATCGCACCCGCCTACATCGCCACCGGCGGCTTCGACCCGCTCCGCGACGAGGGCGAGCGTTACGCGGAGAAGCTGCGGCAGGCGGGCGCGGAGGTGGTCCTGCACCGCGAAGCGGACCTCGTCCACGGCTATCTCAGCTTCTTCGCGCTCTCAACCCGGTTCCGTGCGGCGGCGCTTGAGGCCGCGGAGGCGATCCGCAGCCGTCTGAGCGGGCAGTAGTTCAGCGTCCCCGCACATCGGAGAGGAACGCCGACCAAGCGGATCGGGTGACGAGCAGGACCGGACCGTCAGGGGTTTTGCTGTCGCGGACGGGGACGGTGTCGGGGAAACCGGGGGCTATTTCTATGCAGTTGCCGCCGTTTTCGCCGCTGTAGCTGCTCTTGATCCAGGTCGCCGCGCAGAGTTCGTGCGTGTTCATGCTGCTCGTACCCCTTCATCGCGTCGCTGATCAGGGCGACGGACTCGCGGACTGACAGAGCGTCCGCCCTGAGCACATCATAGGTGTGGCTATGACGTGTGTAGACAGTCGGATCGTCGCTGAAATGGCCACGCTCCAGTGACTCGGAGTACACCCACCGGTGCCCGTCCGGCAGCTCGATCAGCGACATGGACACATTGGGCCGCAGAAGTTCCGAGAAGCTCGCCGGAGCGACCTGGAGGCGGATGTTGGGACGCCGTCCGACGTGCAGCAAATGGGCGCACTGGTCCCTCATGGTTTCCGGGCTACCGACCACGTTGCGCAGGCAGCTCTCATCCAGGACGACGATGTACAGCGGACCGCCCTCGGCAAGAAACCGTCGCTGCCGACTCAGTCGGGCGTGCGCGCGCTCCTCGACCTCGTCGCCACTGGCGACGCGTCGGAACAGCGCACGGGCGTATTCCGGGGTCTGCAACAACCCCGGAATCACTCGCTCCTGGTACTCCCGCAGGGCGACGGCCACCTCATCCATCTCAGCCCGCCGCCGAAACCAGTCAGGATGCTCCACCTGCGGATACCAGTCGATCCGCCCCCACAACCGCAGCAAGACCCCACCCGTGCCAAGAAGTTCGTCGCACTTCTTCGCGAAACTCTCCTGCGGAACCCTCGTGCCCGCCTCCACCCGCGCCACGTGCGAGCGGTCGCACGGGATCTGCCGTGCCAAGCCCTCCTGCGTGAGCAGCGCCGCCTCGCGGAAATGCCGCAGCACCTCCCCGAACACGGCCGCCGTGCTCGCCCCCGACTCCGCCCCGCCGTTCCGTCGGCTCACGGCCTCCCCCTCCGTGACAGTGCACCGGTGTCACACGCCAAGCATTGAACCGGACTGTTCCCCTGCGCAACGCTCGATACACCCAGAGTTACGGAGGTGCACGGGATGGAACCGGGAACGCTCGTCTACGACCCCGAGACGGGCAAGGTCGGCGAGTACCAGGACAGGACCGGCCCGTATGTGATGCTGCGCCCGGTCGGCGGCGGCCGGGAGTGGCAGGCGGACCCGGTGCGGATCCGGGTGGCGACCCTGGAGGAACGGCTCAGGGCGGGCGTACGCGCGGCCAACGACCGTTCCAGGGAAGGGTTGTCGGCGGACCCGAACCGGCCCCCCGTGCCCGTGCCCGGGTGCGTGGCGTGCGAGGAACTGGCCGCCCGCCGGGACACGGCGCGGGCCGTGTTCGACGGGAGCGCCGTGACGGACGCGAACGTGCTGCTGCGCCAGCACCAGCGCGAGGAGCACGGTGGGGAACCGGCGGGGCGCCGGATCTTCCGGTACGTCCCGTACTCGATCGTGCAGGACGTGTCGGCGCTCCCGGAGTACCAGGCGTACTGCGTCTCGGGAGAGGACGAGGACTGCGGGGCGAGTTCCGGCCCGCACGCGTCCCCGGCCGAGGTGGAGGAGTGGCAGCGCAGGCACACCCAGGAGACCCGGCACCTGCGCTACCGCCGCAGCTTCGCCGACTACGCGGTGCTGGAGAGGCAGGGCTGACGAGGCACGACGCCGCCGAGGAAGCGGGCGAACCCGAGAGCCCGGCGCAGGTCACCCTGCCAGAAAGCCGCCTGTCCGGGACGCCCGCCCGGCCGCCACCTCCTGCGGGGTCCCCTCGGCCACCACCCGGCCCCCGCCGGCCCCGCCGACCGGCCCGAGGTCGATCAGCCAGTCCGACGCCCGCATGACATCGACGTTGTGCTCGATGGTGATGACGGAGTGCCCCGCGTCCACCAGCCGCTGGAGCACGTCCAGCAGCCGCGCCGAGTCCGCCGCGTGCAGGCCGGTCGTCGGCTCGTCGAGGACGTAGAGCGTCCGGTCGGCCGCCCGGCGGCCCAGCTCCTTCGCCAGCTTGAGGCGCTGCGCCTCACCCCCGGACAGCGTGGGCGCGGGCTGGCCCAGCGGGAGGTAGCCGAGGCCGACGTCCGCCATGCGCCGCAACCGGCCGGCCACGGCGGGCACGTCCCGGAACACCCCGAGCGCCTCGTCCACCGTCGCCTCCAGCACCTCCGCGATGTCGTGCCCCTGGTACCGCACCGCCAGCACCTCCGGCCGGAAGCGGCGGCCCCGGCACCCCGGGCAGCGCACCTCCACGGCCGGGAGGAAGTGCATGCGTACGGTGAGCACGCCCGCGCCCTCACAGCGTTCACAGCGTCCGCCCGGCACGTTGAAGGAGAACCGGCCCGCCGTCAGGCGTCCTTCGCTGCTCACGGCGAAGACCTCGCGGATCGGCGTGAAGACGTCCGAGTAGGTCGCGGCGTTGGAGCGCGGGACGCGGCTGATCGGCTCCTGGTCGATGAGGACCGCCTTGGACAGGTGCTCCCAGCCGTCGATGCCGTCGTGCTCGGCGGGGAGTTCCCCCGCCCCGTGGAAGTGGCGGCGGGCGGCGCGGCCCAGGATGTCCAGCAGCAGCGTCGACTTGCCCGAGCCGGACGGGCCCGTGACCGTCACCAGGCGGTTCAGCGGGATCCGTACGGTCACGTCCTTGAGGTTGTGGGCCCGGGCCCCGCGGATCACGACCGCCGTGCCGCTGCCGCCGCGGCCACGGGACTCGGGGGCGGGCAGCCGGCCCGACAGATACGCGCCGGTCACCGAGCCCTCGGCCCGGGCGACCTCCTGCGGTGTCCCGGCCGCCACGATCCGTCCGCCGTCCCGGCCCGCCCCCGGGCCGACGTCCACCACATGGTCCGCCGCCCGCAGCACGTCCAGGTCGTGCTCGACGACCAGCACCGTGTTGCCCAGATCGCGCAGGCGGCGCAGGACGCCGATCAGGCGGGCGGTGTCCGAGGGGTGCAGGCCGATGGTCGGCTCGTCGAGGACGTAGAGCACACCGGTCAGGCCGGAGCCGAGCAGGGCGGCCAGCCGCAGCCGCTGGGTCTCCCCGGCGGACAGGCTCGGCGTGGACTGCTCCAGGCTGAGGTAGCCGACCCCGACGTCCACCAGACGCCGTACCCGTTCCTCCAGGTCGGCGACGACCGGTTCCACGAGCAGCCACTCGTCCCCGGCCGACCGCTCCTTCAAGGCGGCCAGCCAGCCGTCGAGTTCGGTCAGCGGCAGCCGTGCCGCCTCGACGATCGTCAGTCCGTGCACGGTCACCGCCCGGCTCTCCGGCCGCAGCCGGGTGCCCTCGCACTCCCCGCAGGGCTGCTTCACCAGGCCCTGCTTCTCGGCCCGTTCGCGGTACTCGGGGTCGTCGGCGCGCTCGGTGTAGCGCCGCAGCAGCGCCGTCGCGACCCCTTCGAAGCGGCCCGCCGCCACGGTCGTCGGCGCCTCGACGGCCGGGAAGTGCCGCCGGAACTCGGGGCTTTCGACGCCGTACACCAGCAGGTCCCGCTGCGGCTCGCCCAGTTCGCCGACCGGGAGGTCCGGGTCGAAGGTGAAGCCGTAGTGGCGGGCGGCGGCCCGCAGCGCGGTGAGGTTCCACTCGGTGAGCTTCGGGTTCCAGCCCCGTACCGCGCCCTGGGCCAGTGAGCGGGAGCCGTCCACCAGTCGCCGTACGTCGGGCCGGATCACCTCGCCCAGGCCGGTGCAGGACGGACAGGCGCCCGCGGGCTTGTTGAAGGAGAAGGAGCCCATCACCAGCTCGGGCACGAGGGTGCCGCAGTGCGGGCAGGGGGTCTGCTCCCCCTCGGCGTCGTCGTCGGCCGTGGTGTCGGCCTCCGCCTCGCTCGCGTACGACGGCGGGATGCTCTTGCCGCAGCCGGGGCAGGGGCGGGTCCCGATCCGCGACCACAGCAGCCGCAGGTACGTGAACACCTCGGTGACCGTGCCGACCGTGGAGCGCGGGCTGCGGTTGGTGAGGTGCTGGTCGACGCTGATGGACGGGGACAGGCCGCTGATCGAGTCGACGGCGGGTTTGCTGACGAAGCCGGTGACCATGCCCAGCGACTCCAGGTACTGCCGCTGGCCCTCCCGGTGGAGGGTGTCGAAGGCGAGCGTGGACTTGCCGGAGCCGGACAGACCGGTCAGGACGACCAGCTTGTTCTTCGGGAGGGAGAGGGAGACGTTCCTGAGGTTGTGGAGGCGGGCGCCGGTGACCCGGATGCTGTTGTCCATTCCTTCAAGTCTTCCATTGAAGTGCGGTGTTGAGACTTTTCAGGCATCAGCGGTGGTCCTCTTGCCGTAACCTTCAAATCGATGACCGACGAACGCCGTCTCCGCCCCGTCGACCTCGCCCGGCTGGCCGGTGTCTCGACGCAGCAGATCCGCAACTACGAGGACGCCGGTGTGCTGCCGCCCGCCGCGCGGACCGCGTCCGGCTACCGCGTCTTCGGGGAGGTGCACCGCGCCGCGCTGCTGGCGTACCGGACCCTGATGCGGGGGTACGGGCCGGTGAAGGCGACGGAGATCATGCGGTCCCTGCACGACGGGGACGTCCCGGGCGCGCTCGCGCTGGTCGACGCCGCGCACGCCGCCCTGCACGAGGAACGGGTCTCCCTGCGGGCCGCGAGCGAGGCCCTGGAACTGCTGGCGGCCGAGCCGCCCGCCCCGCTCCCGCGCTCCGGCGGGCTGCGCATCGGGGAGGTGGCCGTACTGCTGGGCGTACGGACCTCCGCGCTGCGGGTGTGGGAGGGGGCCGGGCTGCTCACACCAGGGCGCGAGCGCGGCACGGGGTACCGGATCTACGAACCCGCCGATGTGCGCGACGCCCGGCTCGTGCACACCCTGCGCCGCAGCCACTACCTCTTCGACCAGATCCGCCCGGTGCTTCAGGGGCTGCGCCGGGAGGGCAGCAGCGACGCGCTGCGGGCGGCGATCACCGCGCGCGGGCATGCCCTGACAACGCGCACGAGGGTCATGGTCGAGGGCGCGGGCGCTCTCCACGCCTACCTGGACCGGCTCACCGCGGCCGCCGTCAACTGAGCACACCGTCCAGGCCGCGTATCGCCGTTCGAGAGGTCATCCGTTCCGTTGAAATCCGGCGACACCCCATGTGGTCGGTAACCGGCTCGCCATTCACCCGGATCCACGAGGGCCTGTGGTTCGCCGGCCGCCGCCCGGACACCGACATCGCGCACAAGAACCTGCGGCTGTACGCCGAGCGGCTGCGCGACGTGATGACGGAGACGGCCGCCCGGTCCTTGTCCTAGGCCGGGGTCACACGCCCGCGTAGGAGTGCTTGCCGGAGACGAAGATGTTCACGCCGTAGTAGTTGAACAGCCAGCAGCCGAAGGCGACGAGGGCCAGGTAGGCGGCCTTGCGGCCCTTCCAGCCGGCGGTGGCGCGGGCGTGCAGGTAGCAGGCGTAGGCGACCCAGGTGATGAAGGACCAGGTCTCCTTCGGGTCCCAGCCCCAGTAGCGGCCCCAGGCGTCACCGGCCCAGATGGCGCCCGCGATGATCGTGAACGTCCACAGCGGGAAGACGGCCGCGTTGACGCGGTAGGAGAACTTGTCGAGGGAGGCGGAGGAGGGCAGCCGCTCCAGGACGGACGTCGCGAACGTGCCGGGCGTGCCGCCGCTCGCGAGCTTGTTCTCGTAGGAGTCCTTGAAGAGGTACAGGATCGTGCCGACCGCGCCGACGTAGAAGACCGCGCCGCAGAAGATCGCCGTGGAGACGTGGATGTACAGCCAGTACGAGTGCAGGGCCGGGACCAGCTGGTCGCTGGCGGTGTAGAGGACCGTGACCGCGAGGCCCAGGTCCAGCAGGACCGAGGTGATCAGGAACAGGCCGAGCCAGCGCACGTTCTTCTTCAGCGCCAGCAGTCCGAGGTACACGCTGACGGCGACCGTGGAGAACGTGATGTTGAACTCGTACATGTTGCCCCACGGCGCCCGCTCCACCGAGGCCGCGCGGGCGACGACGCCGCCCAGCTCGATCAGGAAGGCGAGCACGGTGAGGGAGATCGCGATGCGGCCGTACAGGTCGCCCTGTTCGTCACCGCCGTGCGCCCCGGGCCCGTCCGGCACGTCCCGCTGACCGGTCGCGGCCCGCACGGTGACCTTCGGCCGCTCCAGGACGGCGGTGCCGCCCGCCTTGTTCACGGTGACGGCGGGCGCCTTCTTCGCCTCGGCCTTGTCGGCGGTGAGCGCGGCGGCGGTGCGGGCGACCTTGCTGCGGCTGCCGAAGAGCCATTCGGCGATGTACGCGAAGAACGCCAGGGTGTAGACGGCCATCGCGGAGTAGATCAGCACATTGCTGATGTTCGCGAGGTTTTCGTTGGTGGCGGCGGCGAGAGTCACTTCTCAGCCCCTTCGGCAGGTACGGGGGTTTCGGTACCCGGCTCCTGGTCGGTGTCGGGGGAATCTGCGGGGTCGTCGGGGCCGGGCGCGGCCGGCGTCTGGTCGTAGAGGATCCCGGCGAGGTCGCCGAGCTCCTCGGGGACCTTGGCGGACTCGCTGCGGCCGAGGCCGGCCATCTCCACGACGGTGACGCCGTCGGCACCCTTGACGGCGCGCACCCAGACGCGGCGGCGCTGGATGAACAGGGAGGCGGCGAGGCCGCCGATGGCCGCGAGGGCCCCGGCGAGGGCCCAGCCGCCGCCGGGCTCCTGGACGACCTGGAAGCCGGCCCACTCCTTGACGTCCTTGCCGAAGGTGACCGAACCGGCGCCGTTCGGGAGCTTCATGGTCTCGCCGGGCTTCAGCAGCTTCTTGAACAGCTTGCCCTGGGAGTCCTTGAACTCCTTCATGTTGGTCTTGTCCATCTGGTACACGCTCTGCGGGATGCCGGAGTCGGCCCCCAGGTCGCCGTGGTAGGCGGACAGCGCGAGCACCGGGGAGTCCAGCGCGGGGAACTGCGACAGCATCGTGCCGCTGGCGGCGCCGCCGAAGGTCGGCACGAAGAACGCGTTGAAGCCGAGCTGTTCCTTCTTGCCCTCGGGGTTGCGGTAGCCGTCGAGGACCTTGATGGCGCCGGAGGAGGTGACGTTGGCGTCGAGCGGCAGCAGCGGTACGGCGTCGTCGTAGACGACGTTGCCCTTGGCGTCGCGGACGGTGATGACCGGGGCGTAGCCGTGGCTGACGAGGTAGACCTTGGAGTCGCCGATCTCCAGCGGGTGGTTGACCTTGACGGTGGTCTTCTCGTCCTTGCCGTAGGGACCGTCGCTGTAGGTGAGGTCGGCCTGGTAGACGCGCGGGGTGCCCTTGTTGGGGCCGCTGCGCTCGTAGGTGCCGGTGAACTTCTTCAGGTTGAAGCTGAACGGCACCAGGTCGTCGGAGGTGAAGAGGCTGCCGGACTTGAAGTCGTCGTACTGGGTGAGGGTGTTGGAGAAGCCGTCGCCCTCGACGACCAGCTTGTTGCCCTCGGACTTGTACAGCTGGCCCCAGGCGAAGGCGACCAGCAGCACGATGAGGGCGATGTGGAAGACGAGGTTGCCCAGTTCGCGCAGGTAGCCCTTCTCGGCGGCGACGGCGTCACCGGCGAGGTGGGCGCGGAAGCGGCGCTTCTTCAGCAGGGCCAGGGCGGCGCTGTGGATCTGCTCGGGTTCGGCCGTGGTGCGCCAGGTGGTGTGGGCGGGCAGCCGGTTCAGCCGGCTGGGCGCGCGCGGCGGGCGGCCGCGCAGCTGGCCCACGAACTGCCAGGTGCGGGGGACGATGCAGCCGATGAGGGAGATGAACAGCAGGATGTAGATCGCGGAGAACCACACCGAGCTGTAGACGTGGAACAGGCCGAGCTTGTCGTAGACGTCCCCGAGCGTCGGGTTGGCCTTGCGGAAGTCGGCGACCTTCGTCTCGTCCTGGCCGGACTGCGGGATGAGCGAGCCGGGGATCGCGCCGAGGGAGAGCAGCAGGAGCAACAGCAGCGCGACCCGCATGGAGGTCAGCTGCCGCCAGAACCAGCGGGCCCAGCCGATGACGCCCAGGGAGGGCAGGTTGGGCGCGTCCTCCGTGGGGGCGGTGGACAGCTGGGAGCCGGCGTCGCCGAGCTCCTGGGTTTCGGCGGCGGTCGGGGCCGGGTCGGAGGCGGTGGTCTTGCTCATCGATCAGATCCCCACAGTGAAGCCGTCGGACCAGACCTGCATCTCCTGCACGATGCGGTCCCACGCGCCGGTCAGCAGCAGCAGACCGGTCACGATCATCATGGTGCCGCCGATCCGCATCACCCAGACGTAGTGGCGCTTGATCCAGCCGAAGGCGCCGAGGGCCTTGCGGAAGGCGACCGCGGCGAGCACGAAGGGCACGCCCAGGCCCAGACAGTACGCGACGGTGAGGGCGGCACCGCGTCCGGCGCTTCCCTGGTCGGAGGAGAGGGCCAGCACGGAGGCGAGGGTGGGGCCGATGCAGGGCGTCCAGCCGATCCCGAACAGCGCTCCGAGCAGGGGCGCGCCGACCAGCCCGGCCACCGGCTTGCGGTGGAGCCGGAACTCGCGCTGGGTGAACCAGGGCATCAGGCCCATGAAGAAGACGCCCATGAGGATCATGAGCACGCCGAGCACCTTGGACAGGACGTCCTTGTGCTCCTGGAGCGTGTCGCCGAAGTAACCGAACAGCGCGCCGGAGGAGACGAACACGGCGGTGAAGCCGAGCACGAACAGGGAGGCGCCCGCGACCATCCGGCCGCGCCGCGCCTCGGCGAGATCGGTGCCGGCGACCCCGGTCACGTAGGACAGATAGCCGGGCACGAGCGGCAGCACGCAGGGCGAGAAGAAGGAGACGAGTCCGCCGAGCAGGGCGATGGGCAGGGCCACCAGCAGGGCGCCGTTGAGCACCGTGCCGTTGGGGTCCGCGACCGCGGCGAGGGTGAGCGCGCTCACGTGACTACTCCGCTCACTTCTCTGCGACGACCGGCTTGAGCATCTTCAGCAGCCGTTCCTCGCTGAGCGCGGACAGCGAGCGGGCCGCGATCTTCCCGTCCCGGTCGAGGATCAGGGTGGAGGGGATCGCCTGCGGGTTGAGGGTGCCCCTGCCGAAGCGCAGCAGCAGCTTGCCGGTGGGGTCGTAGAGGCTGGGGTAGGTGATGTCCCAGTCCTTCTCGAAGGCGAGCGCGGCGCCGGTGGAGGTGTCGCGGGTGTTGATGCCGACGAACTGCACGCCCTTGCCGGCGTACTCCTTGGAGACCTTCGCGAAGTACTTGGCCTCGGCGCGGCAGGGGTTGCACCAGGAACCCCACACGTTGAGGACGACGACCTTGCCCTTGTAGTCGGCGACGTCGAGGGTCTTGCCGGCGATGGTCTTGCCGGACAGGTCGGGTGCCGGGGCGCGCTCACCCTTGGCGGCCGTCGCGATGCCGTCGGTGCCGGTGACGAAGTTGGTGTTGCCGCCCCCGCCGGAGGTGCCGCCGGAGCCGCACGCGGTGACGACCAGCGCGGCCACGGCGGCACCGGCGGTCAGGGCGGCGCGGCGACGGACCCGGGTCGAGCGGGTCGTGCGGATTGAGCGGTTCGAGCGCAGGGGGGCGCGGCTGGCGGCACTCATGTGAAAAGTTTCGCATGTCCGTTCCGGGGTTCTCGCCCACCCCCCTTGCGGGTGGAAAACCGCATTTCAGGCGGCGTCCCGGGAGGGTGTACCGGCACCTCCCGGGGTCTTGTCGGCGAACCCCTTCCAGCCACCGGCCGGTTGCTGTCCGACGTCGAGCGTGCGGAGCTTGTCGAGCACCTCGGGCTTCTGCACGTCCAGCCAGTCGACGAACTGCCGGAAGGAGACGAGGCGCACATCCGCGCCCTTCTCCTTCTCGCGTGCGATGTGCTTGAAGGCCTCCTCCACGGCGTCCATGTAGATGCCGCCGTTCCACTGCTCGAAGTGGTTGCCGATGAAGAGAGGTGCCCGATTTGTCTCGTACGCCCGCTTGAATCCCTGGATGTACGCCTGTGCCGACTGCTCCCGCCAGCCCGGGTAGTTGTGCGCCGGGGCCTTCGTGGTGCTGATGGACTGGTTCGCCAGCATGTTGTAGTCCATGGAGAGGACCTCGAAGCCACGGCCGGGGAAAGGTATCTGCTGCAACGGCAGGTCCCAGAGACCCTGCCGCTTCACCGGCCACACCTGACGGCCGCCGGGCGAGGAGGCGTCGTAGCGCCAGCCCAGCTCGCGGGCGGTGGGCAGCAGGTTGTCCTGGCCGAGCAGACACGGCGTACGGCCGCCGACGAGCTCCTTGTCGTAGTCGAACGGCAGCGGGGGCAGATCGGTCCAGCCGGTGTTGGTGCGCCACTGCTTCACGAAGGACTTCGCCTGGTCGATCTCGCTGCGCCACTGCCGCGGCGTCCAGTTCTTGACCGAGCCGTGGGCCTCACCGCAGAAGTGCCCGTTGAAGTGGGTGCCGATCTCGTGGCCCTCCAGCCACGCCCGGCGGACGTTCTTCAGCGTGTCCTTGACGTGCGCGTCGGTGAGGTAGCCGATGTCGGAGGCGCCGCGCGGGTTGTTCGGCGGGTCGTAGAGGCGCTTTTTCGACTCGGGCAGCAGATACAGCCCGGACAGGAAGAAGGTCATGCTCGCGCCGTGCTCCTTGGCCAGGTCCAAAAAGCGCGGGAAGAGCCCGTTGCCGACCTCGCCGGCACCGTCCCAGGAGAACACGACGAACTGCGGCGGGGTCTGACCCGGCTCCAGTGGCTCGGGCTTCGCGGGCTGGTGGGGCTGCTTGCCGGTGTAGGCGGTGGAGCCGTCGCCGATGGGCCGGGCGGTCGGCTTCGGCTTCGACCCTCCTTGTGCGGAGTCTCCGGAACCGTCGGCATGGCTGGAGTCATCTGACCCGGTGAGTCCGCCGCACCCGGCGAGCGAGACGGCGGCCGCGGCCCCCGCGCCGATTCCGAGCATTCCCCTGCGGGAGTAAGGGCGCATTGCATCCCCGTTCATCACGTTCTCTGGTGGTCACCCAGTCAGAGGACGTGACGAACGGGGAGGTTCCGCCGATATTTGCAGATTCCGTAACGAGGCCGTCAGAAGCGAACAGAAAGGGCCTACGCGCAGGAAGGGGCTACGCGCCGAACGCCTTGTCCTTCCCCTTCACCGGCTTGGCGCCGGCGAGGAGATGGGCCGGGACGAGATCGCGGGCCGGCTCGGTGTAGCCGACAGAAACGATCCGGTCGCCCCGGTACGTGAAGCTCGTCAGCGAGGCGAGCGTGCACTGCCGCTTGCGCGGGTCGTGCCAGAGCCGCCGCCGCTCGACGTACGACCGCACGATCCAGATCGGCAGCTGATGGCTGACCACGACGGCCTCGTGCCCCCGGGCCCGGTCCTTCGCGGTGCTCAGCGCGTTCATCATCCGCACGACCTGGTCGACGTACGGCTCACCCCAGGACGGCCGGAACGGGTTGAGCAGGTGCTTCCAGTTGCCGGGCTTGCGCAGCGCCCCGTCCCCGACGCCGAACGTCTTGCCCTGGAAGATGTTGCCGGCCTCGATCAGCCGCTCGTCGGTGGCGAGGTCGAGACCGTGCGCCTTGGCGATCGGCTCCGCCGTCTCCTGCGCCCGCTCCAGCGGGGAGGCGACGACGTACGTCACATCGCGGGACGCGAGGTGCTCGGCGACCCGGTCGGCCATGCGCCGGCCCAGCTCGGACAGGTGGTAGCCGGGCAGCCGCCCGTAGAGGATGCCGTCCGGGTTGGCGACCTCGCCGTGCCGCATGACGTGGACGACGGTGATGTCGTCGTTCGACTCATCGGTCTCGCTGCTCATGCCGTGGCCTCCGCGGCGGCTCGGGCCGCCGCCGGCAGGGCGTCGGCGATCCGCTGCACGGCCCGCTCGTCGTGCGCGGTGGAGACGAACCAGGACTCGAAGGACGACGGCGGCAGGTAGACGCCGCTCGCGAGCAGCGAGTGGAAGAACGCGGTGAAGCGGAAGGACTCCTGCGCCTTGGCGTCCTCGTAGTTCCGCACGGGCCGGTCGGTGAAGAACACGGAGAACATGTTGGAGGCGTTCTGGAGCCGGTGCGCGACGCCCTCCTTGGTCAGCGCCTCGCTGACGAGCTCCTGGATCTGCTTCGACACCGCGTCGACCTTGTCGTAGGCGGCGTCGTCGAGGAGGCGCAGCTGGGCGAGCCCGGCCGCGGTGGCGACGGGGTTCCCGGAGAGGGTGCCGGCCTGGTAGACGGGCCCGGCCGGGGCGAGATGAGCCATCACATCCGCACGCCCGCCGAAGGCCGCGGCCGGGAAGCCGCCGCCCATGACCTTGCCGAAGGTCATGAGGTCGGGCCGGACCCCGTCGACCCCGTACCAACCGGCCCGGCTGGTCCGGAACCCGGTCATGACCTCGTCGGAGATGTAGAGGGCGCCGTTCTCGGCGCAGAGGTCCTTGAGGCCCTGGTTGTAGCCGTCCGCGGGCGGTACGACGCCCATGTTGCCCGGGGATGCCTCGGTGATCACGCAGGCGATCTCGCCGGGGTGGGCGGCGAAGGCGGCGCGCACGGCGTCGAGGTCGTTGTAGGGCAGGACGATGGTGTCGCCGGCCTGGGCACCGGTGACGCCCGGGGTGTCGGGAAGCGCGAACGTCGCGACGCCGCTGCCGGCGGCGGCGAGCAGCGAGTCGACGTGCCCGTGGTAGCACCCGGCGAACTTGATCACCTTGCTGCGCTGCGTGAACCCGCGCGCGAGCCGGATCGCGGACATGGTCGCCTCGGTCCCGCTGGACACGAGCCGCACCTGCTCGACCGGCTCCACCCGGGCGACGATCTCCTCGGCGAGCGCGACCTCGCCCTCACCGGGCGTGCCGAAGGACGTACCGCGGGCGACGGCGTCCTGCACGGCGGCGATGACCTCGGGGTGCGAGTGCCCGAGGATCATGGGCCCCCAGGAGCACACGAGGTCGACGTACTCCCGCCCGTCGGCATCGGTCAGATACGGCCCCTTGCCGGACACCATGAACCGCGGTGTGCCGCCGACGGCGCGGAAGGCCCGCACCGGTGAGTTCACGCCACCGGGTGTGACGGCCGCCGCACGGTCGAACAGAGCCTGCGAGGCCGGTGCTTCATACGGATATGCCAGTTCGCTCATGACCTGCGACTTCTCCGACCTTCTCCGACGACGTCGGGATCCGGGTGTGAGTGACCTGTTCAGGGTAGGACAGTGCCCGGCAACCGGTCCCCGAACCTCCGTCGTCTGCGAGACTGGGACGTGATACACACAGCTCAAACGGCCGAGGGTGGTCGGAGGCTGCGTAGATCCCGCGGGCAGATGTTTCAGCGCACGTTTCGGCGAGCGGCCGCGGGGGAGGTCACTGACACGATGATCGGGTTGCGCGGCGGGGGCGACGCGTCCTAGAAAAGCAGTCGGGTGGAGATATGCATCGCGGTGGCGGACTGGGCGAGGGGACTGATGACCTGGGTCCTCGACGTGCCCGGCGGGGAAGGCACCGGCGCGAAGCGGAGGAAACGCAGGAAGCACGTCGGACTCAGGATCTGCCGAGTGAACCGGAGCGGCTCGACGGACGTACAGAACGCCGAGTGGACGATCTTCGGGCCGGGAGCAGCAGGAATGGTGGTCGGGTGGGGGTGACGTACAAGTACTTCGGCGCGCCGGACGGCGCGACCGCGGCCCGCGTCCCGATCTCGATGCGCCCCGAGGAACTCGGCGGCGACGAACTCGGCATGAACGGCATGTTCACGAAGATCAAGCCGGAGACCATGGCGGCGATGGTCCTCACGGGCATCGAGGGGGTCCCCCTGCACAAGGTGCCGCCCCTGGAACTGGTCGTCCTGCACCCCGACTACGCGGTCGTGAAACTCCCGATGACCGTCGTCGACCCCCTGCGGGGCATCGGCGAGGAGGCGGTGGGCGCGGCGGCCTTCATCTGGTCGACGGTCCCGGACCGGGGCGGGCCCCGGGACGCGTTCAACGTGTACCAACTGCTGCACGAGTGGCAGGACTTCTCGCATCGGCTGCATGAGGCGGGGCATCAGCCGTATTGCCTTGTCTGGCCCTGAGCTGGGCTTTCATGGTGTTCGGGCGGGGCTTTCGGGCTCCGCCCTTGTCATGTGCCGGTGATGCGGGGATCGACTGGGTGATCGTCGGTGGCGCGAGCGGCTCGGCTCACCGGCCGTCTTCTTGCTCGGCCCGGCCTTGTCTCGGTGCCGCGCGGACGTGCGCGCGTTCGCCTTGTTTGCCGATGAGACTCAGGTACTCGACGGGGCCGGCGCCGGTGGCCCCGAACCAGTGCGGGGTGCGCGTGTCGAACTCCGCGGCCTCCCCGGATCTGAGGACGAGGTCGTGTTCCCCGAGGACGAGGCGGAGCGTTCCGTTGAGGACGTAGACCCAGTCGTAGCCCTCGTGTGTGCGCAGGTCGGGTTCGGCGTCGTCCTTTCCGGTCGGGAGGACGAACTTGTAGGCCTGGATCCCCCCGGGCCTACGGGTCAGCGGCAGGATGACCGAGCCGTCGCCGCAGGGGATGGGACGCAGGTTGATACGGGGGTCGCCCGTCGGCGGCGCGTCGACGAGTTCGTCGAGCGTGACCCCGTAGGCGCGAGCGAGCGGAAGCAACTGCTCGAGCGAGGGACGCCGCAGGCCCGCCTCGAGCCGGGACAAGGTGCTGGTGGAGATGCCGGTCTCCGCCGCCAGGGCGGCGAGCGTGACCTCCCGTTGCAGCCGGAGGCGCTTCAGCCTCGGTCCGACGGCGTCGAGAGTGCGGTCGATCGCTTCGCCCATCCCACCATTTTTCCATTTGGCAACAAGGTTTGCTCATTCGCCCTGTTCCTCGGCACCGTGACGAACGGACCGAGGAACGCACCCGCGGAGTGGCCGCGAACAAGGAGGGCGATCTGTGACGCACGGATTCGACAAGGACTTCTGGGAGCGGCACTGGCGACAGGGACAAGCCGGGCGCCCCGGCTCCATGGGCGGCAACCCGCCGAACCCGTACCTCGCTCGTGAGACCGGCGGCCTGACACCTGGCACGGCATTGGACGCGGGATGCGGCGGCGGTGCCGAGGCGATCTGGCTCGCCTCCCGCGGCTGGCACGTCACCGCAGCCGACATCTCCTCCGAGGCCCTTGCTCTCGCTGCCGAGCGGGCGACGACGGCCGGGGCTCCCGAGCGCCTGAAGTGGGTCGAGGCGGACCTGGGCGTCTGGAGCCCGGGCACGCGGTTCGACCTGGTCATGACCCACTACGCCCATCCGGCGATGCCCCAGCTGGAGTTCTACGACCGCATCGCCGGGTGGGTGGCCCCCGGCGGCACGCTCCTCATCGTGGGCCACCTGCGCACCTCGGGCTCTGCCGGCCACGGGCACCACCCTCCTGCCGAAGCGTCGGTCACGTCCGCCGCCATCACCGCCCGCCTGGACGGCAGGGAGTGGGAGATCGTCACCGCCGAAGAGCGCCTCCGCACGCTCACCGGCCGCGGGGGCCGAGCGGCCCCCCTCCACGACGTCGTCGTGCGCGCCACGCGCCACCTATGACAGTCGTTATAGACGGGGTGTAGCCTGACCGCCGTCTATAACGACTGTCATAGGAGGATGCCATGACGATCATCACGGTGAACGCCCCGAAGGGCCGTCTCGGTCAGGAGCAGCGCCGGAAGCTGGCCGAGACGCTGACGGACGCGGTGCTCGTGCCGGAGGTCGGGCAGGTCGCGCCGGCTGCGCGGGTCGGGTTCCAGGTGCACTTCACCGAGCGCGAGGCCGACATGATGGCCATCGGCGGACGGCTCCTCGCGGACACCGGACCGGACGCCGACGTCATGGTGATCGACGTGACGGTGATGGACGGGGACTGGCGGGAGGACGTCCGGGCCGAGGTCATCGAGCGCGTCCTGGCCGCGATGGCCGACGCCTGCGGCCTCCCCGAGCCGTCGCCGGCCTGGTGGGTGACCTTCCGGGTGATCGACGAGGGCGGCTGGGGGTCGCGCGGCGGCGTGCTGTCCGTCCTCTCCCTCCTGGACAGCGGCGTGTTCACCGAGGAGAAGGCCAAAGCCGTGCGGGCCGCGCTCGGCGCGTGACGCGTATCCGTGCGCCGCGGCGGGGCGTCAGCGCTTGATCACGCCGACGACGAGCGCTTGCAACTGCTCGGCGGTGTCGTCGAGCGGCTGAGCGCTGCGCTTGGCGCGGCACATGGCGACCGTGCCCTCGACGGCCGCCACGACGAGCGTCGCGAGTTGCGCGGCCTGTTCGGCCTCGGCGCCGTGCTCCCGCAGCGAGGCGGCCAGCAGGGTCTCCCACTGGGCGAAC
Organism: Streptomyces sp. DH10; assembly: GCF_029813805.1. Taxonomy (NCBI): domain Bacteria; kingdom Bacillati; phylum Actinomycetota; class Actinomycetes; order Kitasatosporales; family Streptomycetaceae; genus Streptomyces; species Streptomyces sp. DH10. Next base: position 54,596 of record NZ_JARVKU010000003.1, on the reverse strand, counting down.
ACGTCTGCCGCGGCGGCAAGAGCGGGCGGGACCTCGTCAGCCGGAGGCTCCTCGACGGCCACGGCCAGCACAGGGCAGCCGGCGTGGAAGTCGCTCTCGACGACGATCTTGCGCCACAGGGCGAGGAACGCCCGCAGTCCTTCGACCGGCCCCGACTCCAGCTCCTTGCGCAGGCTGCGGGCGACCCACTCGCCCGTGTACCGGACGGCTTCGGTGGCCAGCTGCTGCTTGCCCTCGGGAAAGTAGTGGTACGTCGAGCCGAGCGGCGCCTTGGCGTGCTTGGCCATCTCCCGGATGCTCGTGGCGCTCAGACCGCGCCGACTGATCATGTCGGCGGCCCCGGCCACGATCCGCTCGCGCGACGGCGTTCTGCGCTCGGCCACCTGTGCACATCCCCTCTGGCTATAACGGCCGTCATAGTCTACCGTGACCTCTCGTTATAACGACTGTCATAGAAGCTGGCTGTCGAGGAACAGTGGCTGTCGACGATTCGAGGAGCTGCCATGCCGATGATCAGGCTGACCGTCCCGACCGGTGCGCTCACCGCTCAGGGGCGCACGACCGTCCAGCGCGACCTGGCCGCCGTGCTGCTGCGCTGGGAGGGCGCGCCCGACACCGCCTTCTTCCGCGCTCAGGCGTGGAGTTACCTCGTCGAACTGCCCGAGGGTGCCCAGACCACCGCCGGGGACGACGAACCGCGCTTCCTGGTGGAGGTCACCGTTCCGCAGGGCGCCCTGTCCGAGCGCCGCAAGGCGGGCCTGGTCGAGGAGGCCACGAGGACCGTCCTGGGCGCCGCCGGCCTCGGCCCGGACGACACGCTGCGGGTGTGGGTGCTGGTGCACGAGCAGCCCGACGGCACCTGGGGCGCGGGGGGCTCCGTCGTCCGGTACGCCGATCTCGTGGCACTGGCGAAGGGGCAGCACACCGATGCGTGAACTGACCTACGTCGCCAAGCGCACCGTCGAATGGCGGGAAGCACCCGACCCCAGGATCCAGTCGGACGGTGAGGCGATCGTCGCGCCGGTGGCCGCCACCCCGTGTGACGTCGACTCCTCGATCCTCGCCGGTCACGGCTTCATCGAGCCGCCCTTCGCCCTCGGCCACGAGTGCGTCGCCCGGGTCGTGGAGACCGGCGACGCCGTCACCACCGTCTCCTCCGGCGATCTCGTGGTCGTCCCGTGGTCCGTCAACTGCGGCGGCTGCGACCGCTGTCGGGCCGGGCTGACCGCCCACTGCACCGCCGTGCCCTCCATGGCGATGTACGGCGCACCGATCGGCGGCAACTGGGGCGGGCTCTTCTCCGACCTGGTCCGCGTGCCCTACGCCGACGCCATGCTGGTCCCACTGCCCACCGGCCTCGACCCGGTCGCCATGGCCTCCGCCAGCGACAACTGGTCCCTGGCCTGGCGCCTGGTCGCACCCCACCTCAAGGCCCGGCCCGGAGCACGGGTACTCGTCGTCGCCCGCGGCAGCATCGGCCTGTACGTGTGCGACATCTCCCGCGCGCTCGGCGCCTCCGACGTGCTCTACGTCGACCCCGACCCCGAACACCGCGAGCTGGCCCGCGCGTTCGGCGCCGCCACCACCGAGACACTGGAGCCCCTCCCGCAGGGCTACGACATCGCCGTCGAGGCCACCGGCCGCGTCGACCAGCTCGGCCTGGCCGTCAAGTGCCTCACCCCGGAGGGGATCTGCGAGAGCGCGGGCAACCACTTCCGCCCCGGCGAGCTGCCCCTGCTCGACATGTACCTCAACGGCGTCACCCTGCGTATCGCCCGCGACAACGTGCGCGCCCACATCCCCGACGCCCTGCGACTCGCCGCCTCCGGCAAGGTCGCCCCCCAACGGGTCGTCTCCCACGTCATCGACTGGGAGGACCTGCCGGCCGCGCTGCCGGAGAAACACCTCAAGCCGGTCTTCGTCCGGGCAGATGTCTGACCGCCCCCGGCTTCCGCGCACCGGCACCGGCACCGGCACCGGCACCGAGGAACTGGAGCGCCGGAAGGCGGCCATCACCCGCCTCGGTCACGAACTGCGTGCTCTGGTGGAAGCCACCGTCCGCACCGACGCCTCCCCGGACACTCTCCACCGCGTGGCGGACGGCGTCCGCACCGTCACCGGCCGGCTCACGGGGCGACGTCGCGCACGAGGCGAGATCCCCGAGGTGGACGAATTCCCGGCGGGACCGCGCTTCTACAGCCCCGTCACGGGAGCCGGCAGCCCGCTCGCCCCACCGATGCGGATCACGGCCGCCGACGACGGCCTGATCGGCGAGTGCACCCTCGCCGGCACCCACGAAGGCCCGCCCGGCTACGGGCACGGCGGGGTGAGCGCCATGCTCCTGGACGAACTGATGGGCCGCGCCTGCGCGGCAGCCGGGACGCCCGGCCTGACCGTCTCCCTCCAGATGCGCTACCACCGCCCGGTCCTACTGGAAACACCCCTGCGGATCATCGCGCGCGTCACCGGCACGGACGACCGCAAGATCTTCGTGAAGGGTTCGATCACCAGCCGGACAGCCCCGGACGCCGACCTCGTCACGGCCGAGGGAGTCTTCGTCACGCCCGACCCCGACAGCACCCGTGCTCTGTTCCCGGGGCTGCAACGGGTGATGGCCGAAGAGCTGCGCGGCTGAGTCGGTCCCTGCGTCATGATCGGCGCATGACCGAGATCGTGCTGATGTCAGATCCTAGGGTCGCGGCGATCCCCGTGGTCGAGTGCGGGGAAAAGCTGCTCGACGTCCGGGTGCGGGAGTCCATCGCCGTCGACCCGCGCAAGGAAGACGGGGCGGGCGATTTCGCGCACCTGCGGGAAGGGGTCCTGGCCCGCCTGCTGAAGGCCCAGGAGCTGCTGCCGGACGGCGTTCGCCTGCTGTTCGTCGAGGGGTACCGGCCGCCCGCCCTCCAGCGTTCCTATTTCGAGCAGTACTCCGACGCCCTGCGGGCGGACCATCCGGGCTGGTCGGCGGAGCAGGTGCGGCAGGCCGCGAGCCGCTACGTGTCACCCCCGGAGATCGCTCCCCACAGTGCCGGCGCGGCAGTCGATCTCACCCTCCTGTCCGCCGACGGGCAGGAGCTCGACATGGGGACGCCGATGAACGCCAGTCCGGAGGAGAGCGACGGCGCCTGCTACACGGACGCCCCCGGCATCCCGCCCCGGGCGCGCGACAACCGGCGGCTGCTCGGCGACGTACTGACGGCCGCCGGCCTGGTCAACTACCCGACCGAGTGGTGGCACTGGTCGTACGGTGACCGGTACTGGGCCCTTGCCACGGGCGCGGAGCACGCGGTCTACGGGGCGCGGGAGCGGGCTTGAGTGTCACGTCGTCATCGGAGGCGGGGCGGTCCGGCGTGGCGGGCAGGTCGCTCGTGCCGGATGGTGCGTCCGCACGCGCTTGTAGAGTTGTTCGTGAATTCGAGCTTGTATTCGATCTTGCAGGAGAGAAGCGTGCGTGAGTCCGTGGTGCCCGGCGCCGCTGTCTGTCCGCCGTGATTCCGCGCCGCCGACCCGACTCCCGACCCGAGTCCTCACGCGAGCCCTGACGCGCATCCGATCGCGCATGTCGGCTCCGTCCTGAATCCTCCGGCCCGCGAGCGGGTCGATCGCGGGAAGCCGGACCGGCCTTCCGCCCCGTGTTCCGCACCTTGATTCCGCACTCCCCATGCCGCATGCCCCATTCCGCACGCCTCGTCCTGCCCGGGGATGTGCCCGAGCACGACAGGTAGCTGTTCCTTGTCTTCCTCCGTACTGTCCCCCGCCGCCCGGCTGCGTGGTCTCAAGCCCGACTGGCTGCGTGATCCGAAGGTCTGGCGCACCGAGGTGCTGGCCGGCCTGGTGGTCGCGCTCGCGCTGATCCCCGAGGCGATCTCGTTCTCGATCATCGCGGGTGTCGACCCGGCGATCGGCCTGTTCGCCTCCTTCACCATGGCCGTCACCATCGCGGTCGTCGGCGGCCGCCGGGCGATGATCTCCGCCGCCACCGGCGCCGTCGCTCTCGTGATCGCGCCCCTGAACCGCGACCACGGCTTCGGCTACCTCGTCGCCGCCGTGATCCTGGCGGGTGTGTTCCAGATCGTCCTCGGCGCGCTCGGGGTGGCCAAGCTGATGCGGTTCGTGCCGCGCTCGGTGATGGTCGGCTTCGTGAACTCCCTCGCCATCCTCATCTTCATGGCGCAGGTGCCGGAGATGACCGGCGTGCCATGGCCGGTGTATCCGCTGATCGCCGCCGGGCTGGCGCTGACGGTGTTCTTCCCGAAGGTCACCACCATGGTCCCGGCGCCGCTGGTGTCCATCGTCATCCTGACAGTGATCACCCTGGCGGCCGGGATCGCCGTGCCGACCGTGGGCGACCAGGGCGAGCTGCCGTCCTCCCTGCCCGTGCCGGGGCTGCCGGACGTGCCGTTCACCCTCGACACGCTGACGACCATCGCGCCGTACGCGCTGGCCATGGCGCTGGTCGGGCTGATGGAGTCCCTGATGACGGCCAAGCTGGTCGACGACATCACCGACACCCACTCCTCCAAGACCCGCGAGTCCGTCGGGCAGGGCGTCGCCAACATCGTCACCGGGTTCTTCGGCGGCATGGGCGGCTGCGCCATGATCGGCCAGACGATGATCAACGTCCGGGTGTCCGGCGCCCGTACCCGCCTGTCGACGTTCCTGGCCGGGGCGTTCCTGATGGTGCTGTGCGTCGTCTTCGGGCCGGTCGTCTCCGACATCCCCATGGCGGCGCTGGTCGCGGTGATGGTCATGGTGTCGGTCGCCACCTTCGACTGGCACTCCATCGCGCCGAAGACGCTGCGGCGGATGCCGGCCGGGGAGATCACCGTCATGGTGGTCACCGTCGCGTGCGTGGTCGCCACGCACAACCTCGCCGTCGGTGTGGTCGTCGGCTCGATCACCGCGATGGTCGTCTTCGCCAAGCGCGTCGCCCATCTCGCCGACGTCACCGCCGTCACCGACCCCGACGGCACGAAGGTCGTCTACCGGGTGACGGGCGAGCTGTTCTTCGCCTCCTCCAATGACCTTGTCGGCCGGTTCGACTACGCCACCGGCCCCGACGAGGTCGTCATCGACCTGTCCGCCGCGCACATCTGGGACGCCTCGTCCGTCGCCGCCCTGGACGCCATCGAGACCAAGTACGCCCAGCGCGGCAAGGCGGTCGAGATCATCGGCCTGAACGAGCCCAGTGCCCGGATTCACGAGACGCTCAGCGGCGAACTCACCGGCGGCCACTGACCGGCGCGGGCAACCGCGCGTGTCGGGCCGGTCGCCAAGGCGGCCGCGATGCTCAGGCCAGGAATTCTGCCAGCAGGCGGTTGAGTTCGGCGGGTCGCTCGGTGGGCAGGGAGTGGTGGGAGGCGTCCGGCAGGGTGACGACGCTCGCTCTGGGCAGGAGCCGGCGTGCGGCGGCCGCTGTGCGCGGCACGTCGTGAACCCGGCTGTGTTCGGCCAGGACCACCAGGGCCGGGACGGTGCAGGCCCTCAACTGCTGTGCCCTGGGGCGTCGCATCGCGACGACCTTCGACCGCCGGGCGGTGGCGGTACTGTCCAGGAACGCCCGCCACAACGGATCTTCAGGAGTGCGGCCGGTCTCCCACCGGTGGAAGGCCCGCACGCGCTCCGCGGTGGGCTTCAGCAACACGGGCAGCCCGTGCATGAGGTAGCGCGGGCTCATGCCGGCGAAGCAGTTGGTCGGGTCGAGCAGCGCGAGTCTGCCGAGCCGGTGGGGCGCGTGCAGCGCGTGGTTCAGGGCGATCCAGGCGCCGTAGGAGTGGCCGCACAGGTGTGCCCCGTCCAGGTCCAGTGCGTCGAAGAGCGCGTCGAGCCATGCCACCAGGTCGCCTGCGCCGCGCAGTGGCGCCCCGTCGTGCACGCTGCGGCCGATGTCACCCATCAGGTCGACGGCGTACACCCGATGAGTGGAGGCCAGGGCTTCGATGTTGGCGAACCAGACCACCGACGTTGATCCACCGCCGGGCAGCAGCACGACCGGAACGCCGTCCTGCGGGCCGCAGATGTGGACCCGCGTGCTGCCGTAGGGGGACGGGACGTCGACGCTGTGGACCTCGACGGGCCACTGCCGCAGGACGGCGTCGTACGCCGCGAAGAAGACTGCCTCGTCACCCATGACCCCCGCCTTATGATTACCCGGATATTACTCGGACATCGATAATCTCGATTATCGAGATACTACGGGAGTGGGAGCGTGGACGACCAGGATCCCGGCCTTCGGCTGGTCCACCTGCTGCGAGCCGTCACGGTGGAACTGGACCTTCTCGCTGCCGAGTTCGCCGGCCGTGAAGGGCTTCATTCCACGGATGTGCGCGCACTGATCCACCTGCTGGACGCCGGCCGGGAGGGCGTGCGGGCCACCCCTGGATGGCTCGGAGCGCAGCTGGGTGTGAACTCGGCATCCACCACTGCCCTGGTCGACCGTCTGGAGCGGCTGGGGCTCGTGCGCCGGGAACGGGACACGCGCGACCGCCGGCGGGTGCTGCTGGTCGTCCAGGACGAGGCCGTCACCCTGGGCTGGTCGTTCTTCGGGCCGCTGATCCACGAGATGGTCGCCGAGATGCGGTCCTTCGACGAGACGGAGCTGGCCACGGTGCGGCGTTTCCTGCTGGCCATGCGCGATGTCGCCGCCGCACGGCGACGGGCCCAGCAGGACAGCTCTGCCCGCCGGTGACCACACGAGCGGGATGAGGCAGCCCCGCGAAGGGCAGTACGTGTACGGGGCACGGCCGACGCCCGTGACCCGTCGCCGACCTGGGGGGATGTCATGCGCGATCTCACGGACTCGATCGAGTCGATGGAGCAGCTCGCCGCGGTGTGGCGGGTCATGGTGCTCGACCGGGATCCGCGGGCGGACGTCCGCGATCTGCCGGGCATCGCCGTCCGCTGGGCCGACTGCCGGTTCGCCTTCTGGAACTGCGTCACGCTGACCGAGCACGGCGCCACCGCCGGGCTGCTGAAGCAGCGGCTGAACGAGGCCGCGGAGATCATGCGGTCGAAGAAGTGCCCCGGTTTTCTGTGGGTCTTCGAGGATCTCCTCGACGACGAGGCGCGCGCGGGGCTCGCGAACGCCGCCGAGCGGGCCGGGCTCGTCCACGCCTTTCCCGGTACGGGCATGGCGGCGGACTTACTGCCCCTTCCCGAACCCGCCCACCCCGACCTGACGTTCGTCCGCGTGACCACCGATGAGCAACTGCGCGCCTTCGCCGACATCAACTCGCGTGCCTACGGGTTCCCGCTGGAGGACGGCCGTGACGGGCTCGGCCGCTCCTCACTGTGGAAGAGCGAGGTGTACGCCTACCTGGGCGTGCGCGACGACGGCACTCCCGTGACCTGCGCCGCCACCGTCGAGGCCGACGGCCGCCTCTTCGTGCTGCTCGTCGCCACCGACCCGGCGTGGGAGCGCCGGGGATACGGGGAGGCGGTGACGCGCAAGGCCCTGTACGAGGGCGGCCGGGCCACCGGCCTGACCCGGGCGACCCTGCACGCCACCGCGGCCGGAGCGCCCGTCTATCCGCGCATCGGGTTCGAGGCGAACTCACCGATGCGGTTCTTCGCCCTCGCCGACCAGTGACGCGGGCTCGAGCCTCAGGAAGGTGCCCTGCCCGACGTCCCCTCACCCTCCACGTGCCGCTCACGCTCGTCCCGGGTCCGGGCCACCGGCGCGGTCGTGGCACGCGGGAGCACACGCGTCGGCAGCACGACATGCCGCTGGTGGCCGGCCCCGGGGTCGTCGATGAGCTTCAGCGCGAGCTCGCCGGCCTCGCGGCCCATGTCCGACGGTGACTGGGCGACCGTGGACAGGTCGAACCAGTCGGCCAGCGGCTGGTCGTCGAAGCCGAGGACGGAGATGCGTTCGGGTACGGCGATCCGCGTCCTGCGCAGGTTCCAGACGAGGGCGACGGCGACCTCGTCCTGCTCGGCGAAGACGGCGGTGGGCGGCTCGCGCAGGCTCAGCAGCATGCCGAGCACCTCGGCGGCGGCGCGCTTGTCGCCGACCGGCGTGGACGCCACCAGGTCGTCGTCGAGCGGGACCCCCGCCTCGGTGAGCGCCTGCTGGTAGCCCAGCAGCCGTTCGTTGGAGCTGAAGGAGAAGCCGCTCGTGCCCGCGGTCTGGACGAAGGCGATCCGGCGGTGTCCGAGGTTGAGCAGGTGCCGGGTGCCGTGCAGGGCGCCGGCCACGTCGTCGACGTAGACGCTGGGCCGTCCGGCGACTTGCCGGCTGACGTAGATCACCGGCATGCCGAGGTCGTCCAGCCGCGCGGTCTCCTCGTCGGTGAGGTCGAAGGAGAACACCAGGAGCGCGTCGGCGTTGCGGCGTGCCGGGAGGTGCTCGAAGAACGCGGTGCGCTCGGCCAGGTCGGGGATCTCGTAGACGTTCAGCTGCATGCCCGCCGCCCGCAGCAGCGGGGCCAGGCCGGACAGGGCGGATCCCATGAACCAGGAGTCGAGCGTCGGGACCAGCACCGCCACCGTCCCGGTCCTGCCCGTGACCAGGCTCGCGGCCTGCCGGGACACGGCGAAGTTCAGCTCGCGCGCGGCCTCCTCGACCCGGGCCCGCACCTCCGGCGAGACCGTGGACAGGCCGCGCAGCGTGCGCGAGACGGTGGACGTGGAGACCCCGGCCCGTTCGGCGACGTCGGCCATCGTGGGGTGCCGTTGAGCTGGAGGCATGAGCGGACGGTAGCACCGCGTCGAAAAGCGGTTGACCGCTCCCGGCAGCCCTCGGGCACGATCACGGTTCCGCTCCCTTCACGAAGGAGTTCCGTCCGTGCCCTCAGCCCCCTTCCCGGACCTGACCGTGCCCGGCACGTTGGTGATCGGCACGCGGTACGCCGACGGCCTGGAGCAGCAACAGGCGGTCGCACAAGCCGAGTTCGACGCACTGGCGACCCCGCCCGTCGGGCTCGCCGCCGTCAGCTGGTTCCTCAGCACGGACGGGGAGACGGTGCTGACGCTCGCCCAGTGGACCGACGACACCGCGGTCCCGCCGGCCGGCCCGCCCCGCTACCGGCTGTACCGCAGCCTCGCCGAGGAGCAGGAGACGCGCGTCCCGGGATGCCTCATCACCGCCGCCTTCGACGTCGACGGGCCGGAGCGGCAGCGCGCCTTCACCGACGCGGTGATCGAGGCCCAGCCACGCGAAGGCGGCCACCCCGGGGCGATCTCCGCCCACTTCCTGCACAGCGTCGACGGCAGCCGGGTGCTGCTGTACACCGAGTGGACCAGCGTGGAAGCCCATCAGGAGGCCGCCGAGGCCGGAGACCACGACAAGGGGCACGAGTTGTTCTCGGGGACGCCTGGGGTGCGGCTCACGCACGGTGGGCGGTTTCATCTGCACCGCACCCTGCGGCGGGATCCCGCGAGATGAGCCCCACGCGAAGGCAGGTGGTGTCAGTCGAGCCCGCGAAGGCAGGCGGTGTCAGTCGAGCCCGCGAAGGCAGGCGGTGTCAGTCGAACCCCCCGCCCACCGTGAACCCGATCACCGTCCCGCCCCCCTCCCGCCGGAACGCGAACGGCGCTCCCCCGTGCGCGAGTGCCACCTCGCGCACGATGGACAGGCCCAGGCCTGAACCCGGCAGGGAACGGGCGTCGGCGGCGCGGTAGAAGCGGTCGAAGACGCGGTCGAGGTCCTTGTCCGATATGCCGGGGCCGCGGTCGAGGACCTCGACGCGGATCGTGCCGGGCCGGGCGGGCCCGGCGACGACGATCTCGACGGGGCCCGAGCCGCCCTGGTCGAACTTCACCGCGTTCTCGACGAGGTTGGACAGCGCCCGGGTCAGCATCCCGGGCCGCCCGTCGGTCGTGGTGTCGCCGCTCGCGCGGAGCAGGATCCGCCGGCCGCTGCGGCGCCGGGCGAGGCCCGCCACCTCCTCCGCGATGTCGGCGACGTTCACCCGCCGTGGCGGCTCGGTGTCGGACTGCCCGGCCGCGAGATCGACGAGCTCGTTGACCAGGTCGGTCAGCTCGCGGGCCTCCTGCCCCAGGTCGGCGACCAGTTCCTCGCGGGTCTCGGGCGGGAGCTCGTCGATCCGGCGGAGCAGGGAGATGTTCGTACGCAGGGAGGTCAGCGGCGTACGGAGCTCGTGGCCCGCGTCCTGGACCAGGCGGCGCTGGTCCTCCTCGGACTGGGCGAGCCGCCCCAGCATGCGGTCGAAGGCCCGGCCGAGCCGGCCCACCTCGTCGTGCCCGGCGACGGGCACCTGAATGCCGAGCCGGCGGGTACGGGCGACGTCCTCGGCCGCGTCGGTGAGGACGACCAGGCGGCGTGTGATCCGCCGGGCCAGCCACCAGCCGAACAGGCCGGCGGCGATCACGACGGCGGCCATCAGCAGCAGCGTCCGCCGCTGGAGTGCCCGCAGCAGGTCCTCGACGTCGCTGAACTCCTGCGCGACCTGGACCGCGCCCCGGCCGTCGCCGAGGGAGACGGTGGCGACACGGTAGACGTCGTCGCCGACGTCGACGTCCTTGTGCTCGGCCACCCGCCCGGACGTCACCGCCGCGGCGATCCGCACATCGGCGCCCGTGACCGGCAGTCCGGGGCTGCCCGGGTCGACGACATGGCCGTCCGGGCCGAGCACCTGCACATCGGTACGGGCGGGCCGGACCAGGTCGTGGCCCGGCGCGGCGGACGAGAAGTCGCCGGGCGTCATGCGGTTCTCCCGCACCTCGTCACGCAGGTCCTGGACGACCTCGTCGAACACGGTCTGCTGGTCCACCCGCACCAGCCGGGCCGCCGCGCTGTACGACAGGATGCCGACCAGGATCGTCACGGCCGCCGTCACCGCCGCGAACGACACCGCGAAGGTGGTGCGCAGCGAGACCAGCTTCGGCCGCCGCCCGTCCAGCAGCCGGCCGAGGCGGCCCACTCAGTCCTCCCGCAGCACGTAACCCACGCCACGCACCGTGTGGATGAGCTGCGGCGCGTCCGGCTCGTCGAGCTTGCGGCGCAGATAGCCGACGTAGACGGCGAGGTTCTTCGAGCCGGGGCCGAAGTCGTAGCCCCAGATGCGGTCGTAGATCGTCGAGTGGTCGAGGACGATGCCCGCGTTGCGGACCAGCAGCTCCAGCAGTTCGAACTCGGTGCGGGTCAGCTCCAGCTCGCGGGCGCCGCGCCAGGCCCGGCGCGCCTGAGGGTCCATGCGGATGCCGGCCGCCTCGATGAACCGCTCGGGCACCGGCCGGGGCGCCTCGGCCACGGGCGCGCCGCCGACTCCCACCGGGCTGGTGCGGCGCAGCAGCGCGCGCAGCCGGGCGAAGACCTCCTCCACGTCGAAGGGCTTCACCACGTAGTCGTCGGCGCCCGCGTCCAGGCCGGCGATCCGGTCGGCGGTCTCCACGAGGGCGGTCAGCATCAGGATCGGCGTCCGGTCGCCCTCGGCGCGCAGCACGCGGCACACCTGAAGCCCGTCGATGCCGGGCATCATCACGTCCAGGACGAGGACGTCCGGACGGTTGCGGTGGGCCTGCGCCAGTGCCTCGACACCGTCGGCGACCGCCATGACCTGGTAACCCTCCAGGGTCAGGGCACGCTCCAGGGCGTTGCGGATGGCGCGGTCGTCTTCGGCGAGCAGCACTGTTTGGGACACGCGTCCAGTGTGCCCCGCCACCGGGGCTCCGGGACCGGACGAGCCGCGCCGGAGCGTCCTTCTTACTGCCCTCTCACCAGGGAACACGCAACCGCAGGCCGGGTGCCTACCGTCCTCTCACCCTCGGGCCCGCGCGAGCCGGGCCGCATGCGTCGGGGCTTCCGGCACGTCCGCCGGGCGGCCCACGGCGAACTCCTTGCGCAGCACCGGCACGACCTCCTCGCCCAGCAGGTCGATCTGCTCCAGCACGGTCTTCAGCGGCAGCCCGGCGTGGTCGACCAGGAACAGCTGGCGCTGGTAGTCACCGGCGTACTCGCGGAAGGCCAGCGTCTTCTCGATGACCTGCTGCGGCGAGCCGACGGTCAGCGGCGTCTGCGCCATGAAGTCCTCCAGCGACGGCCCGTGCCCGTACACCGGGGCGACGTCGAAGTACGGCCGGAACTCGCGCACGGCGTCCTGCGAGTTCGGCCGTATGAACACATGCCCGCCGAGCCCGACGATCGCCTGCTCGGGCGTGCCGTGCCCGTGGTGCGCGTACCGCGTCCGGTACAGCTCGACCATCCTCTTGGTGTGGTCGGCCGGCCAGAAGATGTTGTTGTGGAAGAAGCCGTCGCCGTAGTACGCGGCCTGCTCGGCGATCTCCGGCGAGCGGATCGACCCGTGCCAGACGAACGGCGGTACGCCGTCCAGCGGGCGGGGCGTGGCGGTGAAGCCCTGCAACGGCGTACGGAACTTCCCCTCCCAGTCGACGGCCTCCTCGCGCCACAGCCGGTGCAGGAGGGCGTAGTTCTCGATCGCGAGCGGGATGCCCTGGCGGATGTCCTGCCCGAACCAGGGGTAGACGGGGGCGGTGTTGCCGCGCCCCAGCATGAGATCCACCCGGCCGTCGGCCAGGTGCTGGAGCATCGCGAAGTCCTCGGCGATCTTCACCGGGTCGTTGGTGGTGATGAGGGTGGTGGCCGTGGAGAGGATCAGCCGCTCGGTGCGGGCGGCGACGTAGCCGAGCATCGTGGTCGGGGACGACGGCACGAACGGCGGGTTGTGGTGCTCGCCGGTGGCGAAGACGTCGAGCCCGGCCTCCTCGGCCTTCAGCGCGATGGCGACCATGGCCTTGATGCGCTCGCGTTCGGTCGGCGTCCGGCCGGTGGTCGGGTCGGGCGTGACGTCGCCGACGCTGAAGATCCCGAACTGCATGGTCGCTCACCCTCCAGGTTGTTTACACTTCAAACATACCTCCGGGTGTCAGAAGTGGTACGGGTCCCCCGTGTCCAGGACGAGCACCCGCTGCCGCTCCTCGCGCCGAGCACGGTCCACCGCCCCGCCGACCCACACCGTGTCGAGGTCCAGCACGACCTCCGGCGGCGCCCCCGGCAACCGCACCCGCAGGGCGATCCGCTCCCCCACGCCGTCCGCCGCCAGCGCCCCCGTCCGGCACAGCACCGCCTGCCGCCCCGACCGCGCACACCCCACCGGCAGCTCCTGCCGGTCGGCCAACGGCTCCGACCACCGCAACCGAACCGTCGCGTCCGCGACGGCGGCGGTCCCGTGGTTGCGCGGGGTGAACGCCAGGTCGACGTGACCGGCGGAGAGGGAGGCGGACCCGTGGTAGGCGAGACCGGCCTCGGAGCCGTGCCGGCCGACGGCAGGAGCCGCCCCGGAGACAGGAGTCCCGGACGCGGGAGCCCCGGCGGCCGGAGCCCCGGTGGCCGGAGCCCCGAACGCCGGCGCGGCCACCCCCGTCACCAACCCGGCCACGGCGGCGACCCACACCGCGTAGCCCCGCACGGCGAAAGACTGCCCGGCGAAAAACCGCACTCTCCCCATACCACCCGCTCCTCGCACCACCGGAACAACCACCACTGGGACACCCCGATGTATCCCCAGCGGAGCGCCCCGCAGGCGCCGTCCATCAGGTGACACCACGCCCCTTCGGTCCCACCCCGACGTGCCAAGCTGCCCGCATGCAGATCCTGCGTTCCGCCGCCCTCTTCGTCCTCGCCGCCCTGCTGGAGATCGGCGGCGCATGGCTGGTCTGGCAGGGCGTGCGCGAGAACAAGGGCTGGCTGTGGGCGGCCGGCGGCGTCCTCGCGCTCGGCGCCTACGGCTTCGTCGCGACGTTCCAGCCCGACGCGCACTTCGGCCGCGTCCTCGCCGCGTACGGCGGGATCTTCGTCGCCGGTTCGATCCTGTGGGGCGTGGTCGCGGACGGCTACCGCCCGGACCGCTGGGACATCACGGGCGCACTGATCTGCCTCGCGGGCATGGCAGTGATCATGTACGCCCCGCGAGGACACTGACTGACCGGCCTCCCGGGCCGGGACCCAGGGCCGAGGGCTCAGGGCCGGGGACTCAGAACGGCTCGTCGGGCAGCAGCCCCAGTTGCCCCAGGAAGTCCATCTCGTCGAAGTACAGGCGGTAGTCGACGATCCGGCCGTCCTTCACGGTGGCGATGTCCACCCCGCGGATCCTGATCTCCTTCTGGGTCGGGGGCAGCGTCTCGCCATTGGGCAGTTGCAGCGGCCCGGTGTTCCGTCCGCTGAAGATCCCTTCGTCGATGGCGGTGTCGCCGACCTCGTAGGAGTGCAACGTCTGGAACGTCGCCTCGGGGAGCGCCTCCGTCATCGTCCGCCAGTAATCGACGATGTTGTCGCGCCCGTGCAGCTCGCCCTCGTCGGAGGTGAAGGCGACCGCGTCCTCGGCGTACAGCTCGCTGACGACGTTCAGATCGGCGTGCGTGGTGACCGCGTCCGTGAGCCGGTCCATGACCTGGCGTGCCTCTCCCATGACCAACCTCCAGAGGAACAGGAGGATCACCCGCCCCCATTCTCCCACCGCGGAGCCCACCTATCCTGGCCGGAGGCCTTCGCACAGAAGTCGGCCCGTCCGCCACGCCCGAGGAGCTCCCATGGCCACCGCCGCCCCGTCCGCAGCCTCCCGCATCGCCGTCGTCACCGGTGCGAGCAGCGGAATCGGCGCCGCCACGGCCCGGCAGCTCGCCGCCGCGGGCTACCGCGTCGTCCTCACCGCCCGCCGCAAGGACCGCATCGAGGCGCTGGCGGAGGAGATCACCAAGGCCGGCCACCAGGCCACGGCGTACGCCCTCGACGTCACCGACCGCGCGGCGGTCGACGAGTTCGCCACGGCCTTCAAGACGATCGGCGTGCTGGTCAACAACGCGGGCGGCGCGCTCGGCGCCGACCCGGTCGCGACCGGTGACCCGGCCGACTGGCGCCAGATGTACGAGACGAACGTCATCGGCACGCTCAACCTCACCCAGGCCCTGCTGCCCAAGCTGGTCGCGAGCGGCGACGGCACGGTCGTGGTCGTCTCCTCCACCGCGGGCCACGGCACCTACGAGGGCGGCGGGGGCTACGTCGCCGCCAAGCACGGCGCGCACGTCCTCGCCGAGACCCTGCGCCTGGAGATCGTCGGCCAGCCGGTCCGCGTCATCGAGATCGCCCCCGGCATGGTCAAGACGGACGAGTTCGCCCTCACCCGTTTCTCCGGCGACAAGGAGAAGGCGGAGAAGGTCTACGAAGGCGTCGCCGAACCGCTCACCGCCGACGACGTCGCCGACACCATCACCTGGGCGATCACCCGCCCCAGCCACGTCAACGTCGACCTCCTGGTCCTGCGCCCCCGCGCCCAGGCCTCCAACACGAAGGTCCACCGGGACCTGTGATGCCGGACGCGGAACGCGAACGCGAACGCGAACAGCGGCGCCTCGTCCAGGAGACGCAGAACGAACGCCGGATGTGGTGGTGGCTCGCCTACTTCCTCTTCGGCATCCACATCGTGGCGTTCGTCATGATCTACGCGGTGCTGCACGCCCCGAAGTAGCTCTCACTCACAGGAGTGAACATCCTCGATCACCCGAACGGCAGTTGAACTGCCGCTCTAGGCTCACGCCACACCGTCAACACGACGGCCCTCGACCGGGATGCCGGTCCCGACCGAGGGCCTGACCGACAGGAAGTAGAGGCTTCCCTGTGGCTGACTACGAGCCTAGCGCTCACCAGTTCATGGACCTCACGGTCCCCGAGTACGCGTACATGTTCGGGTTCTTGCAGGCGGATGGGCATCTCTCTCAGCAGTCGAGGCAGCGAGGACACCTGACCGTGGAACTCAGCGTGCGGGACATCGATCTCCTGCAGAGGTTCCAGCAACTGACGCCGTACAACACGAGCATCAGCGAACGCGTCCGGAGGACGAATTTCGCCGAGAGCCATCGATCAGCCGTCTGGCGCCTGTATGCCCTCGAAGCCAGGACCAAGCTTAATGAACTCGGCCTGCCCTACGGCCGCAAATCGAAGAACGTTGCTCCACCCCGCGTCGAGTTCTCAGAGCGCGACTATCTACGAGGCCTCTTCGACGCTGATGGCTCTCTGGGACACAGCCAGGGCTGCCCCTTCATCTCCCTTGCTACGGCCAGCACCCACGTCATGGCCTACTTGTGCTCCTACGCGGAGAAAATCACAGGCACCAAGCGTAATTTGCGGCGCAACCAGCGTGACGGCGTCTACAACGTCATGTACGTCACCGAGGCGGCGCAGACCCTGGTTGCGCACCTTTACTATCCGGGTTGCCTGGCCCTGAAGCGCAAGCAGACAACGGCAGCCTCCATCGCTGAATGGGCTCGCCCGGTCGGCTCCAAGCCGCGGCCGCCGCGCATCCAATGGACCCGCGCAATGGACCAGGTCCTGCTCGCCGCACCCACCGTCGCCCACGCAGCGACTGAGCTCGGCTACTCCTTCAGCGCCTGCCAAGGTCGCCGTTGGAAGCTGCTGCACGGCGTCGTGACCACGCCGGACTGACCGGATCGTGCTGGGCGCGGCTCACATTTTGCCGCGCCCCAGCGTGCTGCTAAGGGTTGTCCCGTAAATGATCTTTAGCTGGTGCGGCTGTGGTCCGTCCGGCAGCGAGCTGTCCGTCTATCCGGTGCGGATGAGGTTGTGCGGGCGGGCGATGTTGAGCACGGCAGCTGGAAGTAGGCTGCCTCAGGCTCGACCTGGTCACGGGGACCAGCGCGCCTGGGGGTGATTGACCTGATAGTTAGTCATGGGTCCGCGGCTGCAGCATCGGTGGCTCGCCGAGCAGGCAGAGTTCTGGTGCTCGTTGGCGCCGTTGCGGTTGCGCTGACGGTGGTGCTGTTGTCGCCTTTCGTGCTGGAGGCACTATCCGGCTCCAAGGGCGTGGACTGGAACAGGCTCAGTCAGATCGGCGCGGCGTACGGCTTCACGTCGGCGATCGTCTCGGCGCTGGCGTTGGCCGGCGTCGCTGTTTCTCTGGTCGTGCAGAACCGGCAGGCGAGGGCGGAGCAGGTCCAGGGGATTCGCAGCTACTACCTGGAGCTCGTCCGCCTGGAACTCGACGACATGCCGCTCTTCCAGCCCGTGTGGGGCGACACTGACATCGTCGATCCGCATGAGCAGAAGCGGCATGTCTACGCCGACCTCATGATGAACTACGCGTGGATGGGCTTCGAGATCGGGACCATTCGCGAAGGTCTGCTGCGGGACATGCTCGCCGGGATGTTCGCCGGAGAGGCTGGCCGACATTACTGGAGCAGGGCTCACACCTCGTGGATCCCCAGCACGTCCGCAAGCCGGGTCGGTCGTCGCTTCCTGGCCATCGTGGGCGAGGAGCACGCTCGGGCTGTCGCTTCCGGACCGCCGACTCGCTCGACCTTTGGGTCCCGTCCGCCTGCCGTGCCGCCTGCGGGGGCGTCGCCTGCGCTGCGGACATCGGTCGGCGCCCTGATCGGTCTGGGCGCCGGCCTAGCGCTCGGGTCGCTGCTGCGCAGCCGACGTTAGGTGTTGCCTGCCACAAACTAGATGATCACGGTGTGGCTGGTGTGATTACGGCGTCGGAGCCGTCTTGGATAACGCCGTTCTCCGGACTGAGCCCGCGCCAGTTCGGCAAGTTGGTGGCCGCCCTGCTGCGTGAGGGCGCCGACACGGTTCGCCGGGGACGACCTTGGGGTCTGACCCTGGAGGACCGGGTGCTATTGGTCGCGGCCTACTGGCGTACGAACTTGACGATGCGCCAGCTGGCCCCGCTGTTCGGCGTCTCGAAGTCGGCGGCGGACCGGATTATCGTTCAGCTCGGCCCGCTGATGTCCCTGCAGCCGAGGCGTCGCTTCGCCAAGGACACCGTGCTGATCGTGGACGGCACCCTGGTGCCTACCCGCGACCACGACGTAGCTGAGCAGTCGAAGAACTACCGGTACTCCACCAACCACCAGGTTGTGATCGACGCCGACACCCGCTTGGTGGTTGTCGTGGGCCGACCACTGCCGGGCAACCGCAACGACTGCAAGGCGTGGGAAGAATCCGGCGCCAGGGCCGCAGTCGGCGGCACCCTCACAATTGCTGACGGCGGTTATCCGGGCACCGGACTCGTCATGTCCCACCGGCGCCGTAAGGGCGAAGACCTGCCCGACTGGAGAGTGGCGCACAACAAGTCGCACAAGCAGGTCCGAGCACGCGTGGAACACGTCTTCGCCCGCATGAAGACATGGAAGATTCTCCGCGACTGCCGCCTCAAAGGCGACGGCGTCCACCACGCCATGCTCGGCATCGCCCGCTTGCACAACCTCACCCTCGGCGGATAGCCGGACGGGCCTTCATTCCCACCACCCGAAGATCATTTACGGGACAACCCTTAGCCCTTCACGCAAACGACCTGCTTCAGCTTCGCCACGACCTCCACCAGGTCCCGCTGCTGGTCGATGACCTGCTCGATCGGCTTGTAGGCGCCCGGGATCTCGTCCACGACGCCGGAGTCCTTACGGCACTCCACGCCCCGCGTCTGCTCCTCCAGGTCCTTCGTGGAGAACCGGCGCTTCGCCGCGTTGCGGCTCATGCGCCGACCCGCGCCGTGCGAGGCCGAGTTGAACGACTTGTCGTTGCCGAGGCCCTTAACGATGTACGAACCCGTGCCCATGGAGCCGGGGATGATCCCGTAATCGCCCGAGCCGGCCCGGATCGCGCCCTTGCGGGTCACGAGCAGGTCCATCCCGTCGTAGCGCTCCTCGGCCACGTAGTTGTGGTGCGCGCTGATCTCCGGCTCGAAGGTCGGCTTCGCCTTCTTGAACTCCTTGCGGATCACGTCCTTCAGGAGCGCCATCATGATCGAGCGGTTGTACTTCGCGTACTCCTGCGCCCAGAACAGGTCGTTGCGGTACGCCGCCATCTGCGGGGTGTCCGCGACGAAGACGGCGAGGTCACGGTCGACCAGGCCCTGGTTGTGCGGGAGCTTCTGGGCCACGCCGATGTGGTGCTCGGCCAGTTCCTTGCCGATGTTGCGGGAACCGGAGTGGAGCATGAGCCACATAGACCCATGCGTATCTATGCACACTTCGACAAAATGATTCCCGGATCCGAGCGTTCCCATCTGCCTCGTGGCACGTTCCTGACGGAATTTGACCGCCTCCGCCACTCCCTCGAACCGCCCCCAGAAGTCCTCCCACCCGGAAGTGGCCATCCCATGGAACCGCCCGGGGTCGACGGGATCGTCATGCATCCCACGCCCCACGGGAATCACCTGCTCGACCCGCGACCGCAGCCGTGACAGATCCCCGGGCAGGTCGTTCGCCGTCAGGGACGTCTTCACGGCCGACATTCCGCAGCCGATGTCGACGCCCACCGCCGCCGGGCACACCGCACCCTGCATGGCGATGACCGAGCCGACCGTCGCACCCTTGCCGTAGTGCACGTCGGGCATGACGGCCAGGCCCTTGATCCAGGGCAGCGTGGCGACGTTCTGGAGCTGCTGGAGCGCGGAGCCCTCGACCGTGGACGGGTCGGTCCACATCCGGATCGGTACTTTCGCACCAGGTATCTCTACATACGACATAGCGTCCTCAATCCCCCGTAAACGAACAGAAGTCCTCAACAGCAAATACCGGAGCCAAGGTCGACGAAAGGGATTCCGGACCGGCGTCCACGGCAGTGCGTGCGATAGACATTGTGTTCATCGGCCGCCCCGCGGCGGCAAGCCGATTTCCGCGTCGAGAGGGGCCACCACGTGCAACGGAAGGCGTACGCACCCGGTATCGCCGCGCTCCTCGCGGCCCTGCTGGCCGGCTGCACCGGCAGCTCGGGCGACGGCAGCCCGCCGGACGACTCCAACCCGGGCGACACGGGCACGGCCTCGGCCGCCGCCGAGCCGGGCCGGTACCGCACGCTGCCCGAGCCCTGCGGCGCCGTCGGCCAGAGCTCCCTCGACGAACTCCTGCCCGGTATCCGGCAGATCACCGACGAGGAGCAGCGCGAGAAGGCGTACGAGGGCGAGGCGACGGTCACGTACGACACCGACCGCAAGGTGGGCTGCCAGTGGAAGGTCGATTCGCAGCAGGCCACCGACCATCTGCTCGTCGACTTCGAACGGGTCGTCTCCTACGACAACGCGGTCAGTGACGACAGCCAGGCCGAGCAGCTCTTCGCGGAGAAGGAGGAGGCGGCCCACCTGCCGGAGCCGACCGCCACCGAGTCGGTGACCGTCGGCAGCACCCCGGCCGGCGGTTCCTCCGCCGCTCCGAGCGGCTCCCCGTCGCCGTCGGACAGTACGTCACCGTCGGGCAGCGCGTCCCCGTCGGGCAGCCCGTCACCGTCGACGTCCGCCTCCGCCGCCCCGACCGATCTCCAGCCCCGCGTCCTGGAGGAGGTCGGCGACGAGGCCTTCCTCGACGACGAGCTGAGCAGCTCCGGTTCGACGGCCAAGCAGCGGACGGTGACTGTGGCATTCCGCACGTCCAACGTCATCGTGACCATCGAGTACGCCGAGCAGCCGGCCACCATCGGCGTCGTCCCGGACAGCAAGGAAATGCAGGACAGGGCCCAAAAACTGGCCTCGCAGCTGGCCGATTCGCTGAGCGACTGAGGACTCTTCACGCCCCCTCCACGCGCACCCGCAAAGCAGCCGAAGGAAGAACACACGGCGGCCTCACCGCGTACCGTGACCACTCGGACCCGTTCCGACCGCAGGAACCACGAGCGTCATGAGTGAAGGAACCATGCAGCGACGAGCACAGCGTGAACAGCGAGACCAGCGAGCGAAGCGACTCAACCGCGTCCTTGTCTGCGCGGCCGCCGTCCCCGTGATGCTGGTCGCCGCCGGCTGCTCCTCGGACTCCGGCTCCGGCGACAGCACGGACAAGGCCGCGAAGGCCGCCGCCTCGGCGTCCGCGAGCCCGTCGCCGACCGTGGCGGCGGCGGCGTACGACAAGCTTCCGGAGCCCTGCAAGGTGCTGTCGAAGAAGACGCTGAAGGACCTCGTCCCGGAGGGCAAGTCCGGCAAGGAGGGTAAGTCGGACGACATCTCGACCCGCGGCAACTGCTCCTGGAACAGCCTCGACAACAACGGCGTCAAGGGCTCGCAGTTCCGCTGGCTGAACGTGTCGATGCTGCGCTTCGAGTCGGACGTCGCCCGCGGCCCGGCCGACAAGCTGGCCCAGGAGTACTTCGAGAAGCAGGTCCAGGACGCCCAGGCCACGGAGGGTGCCAAGAGCACCAAGTCGGAGCCGGTGCCCGGGACGGGCGACGAGGCTACGGCCGTGCGCTACGAGCTGAAGAAGAAGGAAGGCACCTTCAAGCAGCAGACGGTGGTGGCACGCGTCGAGAACGTCGTCGTCACCATCGACTACAACGGCGCGGGTCTGGCCGGCGACAAGAGCCCGAGCGCCGACGACCTGACGAAGGACGCGAAGAAGGCTGCCAAGGAGGCGGTGGCTGCGGTGTCCGAGGCGAACGGCGCGGGTGGCGGCAAGGCGAGCGGCGCCCCGTCCAAGTCCGCGTCCAAGTCCCCGTCGAAGTCGCCCTCGGACGCGGCCTCCAAGGACGCGTCGGACGAGCCGTCGGGCGGTGCGTCGAAGTCGCCGTCCAAGAAGCCCGCTTCGAAGAGCTGAACAAGCCCGACGGGAACCGGCCACCCGTCCTCCGCACACATGTGCCACCCTGTTGCGCGCAAGAACACGCAAGGGGAGGGGAGTACGGGTGGCCGCGCCACAGCTGACTCGGATGCACCGCGTTCTCATCGGTGTGGTCGTGGCCGGTGCCGTGATCATCGCCGGCATCGGCTTCGCCGGTTCGTACGCGGCGGTCCGCGAACTGGCCCTGCAGAAGGGCTTCGGGAACTTCTCCTACGTCTTCCCGATCGGCATCGACGCGGGCATCTGCGTCCTGCTGGCCCTGGACCTGCTCCTCACCTGGATCAGGATCCCCTTCCCGCTCCTGCGCCAGACGGCCTGGCTCCTGACTGCGGCGACGATCGCCTTCAACGGCGCGGCCGCGTGGCCGGATCCGCTCGGTGTCGGCATGCACGCGGTGATCCCGATCCTGTTCGTGGTCGCGGTCGAGGCGGCCCGCCACGCGATCGGCCGGATCGCCGACATCACGGCCGACAAGCACATGGAGGGCGTCCGCCTCACCCGCTGGCTGCTCTCCCCCGGGCCGACGTTCCTCCTGTGGCGCCGTATGAAGCTCTGGGAGCTCCGCTCCTACGACCAGGTCATCAAGCTGGAGCAGGAACGTCTCGTCTACCAGGCCCGGCTGCGTTCCCGTTTCGGACGGGCGTGGCGCCGGAAGGCCCCGGTGGAGTCGTTGATGCCGCTGCGGCTGGCGCGCTACGGCGTGCCCCTGGCGGAAACGGCCCCGGCGGGGCTGGCGGCGGCCGGCATAGAGCCGGCGCTGATCCCCCCGCCGCCGCGAACGGACCAGGCTGCGGGCAGTCGTGCCCCTGGGGAGGCACCGGTGCGTCAGAAAGCGGCACCTCCCGGCGAGCAGCGCCCGCAGCTCGAGAGTCACCGCAACGCCGAGCAGCCGGACGACATCCCGGGGCCGGACCAGAGCCCCTGGTTCAACGCCCCGCGCGAGGTCGAGTACCAGGGCGGCTACGACCCGGCCTACGATCCCGCGGAGCAGTACGCCCAGTGGATCGCGGAGCAGCAAGAAGCCGAGCAGTACCAGACCCAGTACGAGCAGGAGCCCACCCCGGAGGACACCGGCGGTTTCCCCATCCCGGTGGGCCCCAACCGCACGCGGGAACTGGGCGAAGGCGGTGGGACACCGACACCGTCCTCTCCCGAGCCGGACGAGGAGTCCTACTACCAGGTCTTCAAGCAGTCGATCAACGGCAGCTACCCGACCCCGAACCAGCTCGTCGACAACCTGGAAGCGGAATACGGCATCCGCATCGACACCACGGAAGCCAAGCGCATGGTCGACCGCTTCAGCAGCCGCCACTACCAGGAGCTGGAAGAAGAGCACATCGCCTGACGCATGAAGGGGGGGCCCTGCGCACAGGGCCCCTCCCCTCACATGAAGGCTGCTCCCTTCACACCGACGGCTACTCCCCGAGCAGGGCCCGCACGCGCTCCTGCCCCACCGCCAGCAGCAGCGTGGGCAGCCGCGGCCCGGTGTCCCGCCCCACCAGCAGGTGGTACAGCAGGGCGAAGAAGGACCGCTGAGCGGTCTTGATCTCCGGCGGCAGCTCCTTCGGCGTGGCGTCGGCCGGGAACCCGGCCTGCACCTTGGGCACGCCGTACACCAGGTGGGTCAGCCCGTCGAGGGACCAGTGCTCGGCGAGTCCGTCGAGCAGGAGCCGCAGCGACTGCAGGGACGCCTCGTCCAGCGACTTCAGCAGCTCCGCGTCGGGCTCGTCCCGCACGATGGTCCGCTGTTCGGCCGGCACATGCGTGTTGATCCAGGCCTCGGCCTTGTCGTACCGCGGCCGCACCTCGTCGAGCGAGGTCAGCGGCTGCTCCGGGTCCAGCTCGCTGAGGATCCGCAGCGCCTGGTCCTCGTGCCCGGCGGTGATGTCCGCGACGGACGCGAGCGTCCGGTACGGCAGCGGCCGGGCCGTCCGCGGCAGCTCACCGGCGGCCGTGCGCACCGCACGCGAGTGCGCGGCGGCGTCGGCGGGCAGGACGCTGCCGTCGGCGACCTTGGCGTCCAGCCGGTCCCATTCGTCGTAGAGCCGCTGGATCTCCTGGTCGAAGGCGACCTTGAAGGACTGGTTGGGCCGGCGGCGGGCGTAGAGCCAGCGCAGGAGCTGCGGCTCCATGATCTTCAAGGCGTCGGCCGGGGTGGGCACGCCGCCCTTCGAGGAGGACATCTTCGCCATGCCGGAGATGCCGACGAAGGCGTACATGGGGCCGATCGGCTGCTTGCCGCCGAAGATCCCGACGATCTGCCCGCCCACCTGGAAGGAGGACCCCGGGGAGGAGTGGTCGACGCCGGAGGGCTCGAACACGACGCCCTCGTACGCCCACCGCATCGGCCAGTCGACCTTCCAGACCAGCTTGCCGCGGTTGAACTCGCTGAGCCGGACCGTCTCGGAGAAGCCGCACGCGGTGCAGGCGTACGTCAGCTCGGTGGAGCCGTCGTCGTAGGACGTGACGGTTGTGAGGTCCTTCTCGCAGTTGCCGCAGTACGGCTTGTACGGGAAGTACCCGGCGGAGGCGGAGCTGCCGTCGTCCTCGCCGGCCGCGCCGGAGCCCTCCGCGGCTTCCAGCTCGGCCTCGTCGAGGGGCTTCTGCTGCTGCTTCTTGGCCGGGGCCTTCTTCGTCCGGTACTGGTCGAGGATCGCGTCGATGTCGCCGCGGTGCTTGATGGCGTGCAGGATCTGCTCGCGGTACACGCCGGAGGTGTACT
This sequence comes from Streptomyces sp. DH10, assembly GCF_029813805.1. Lineage (NCBI taxonomy): Bacteria > Bacillati > Actinomycetota > Actinomycetes > Kitasatosporales > Streptomycetaceae > Streptomyces > Streptomyces sp. DH10. Next base: position 30,340 of record NZ_JARVKU010000003.1, on the reverse strand, counting down.
GCGCGGTCTGGCTGATCCCGTCGAACTCCACGCCCAGCTCGGCCAGCGACTCGATCATCGCGGCCTTGAAGTGCTCGGCCCAGTTGGCGTGCGGGGAGCCCTTGGGCGCCGGGACGGACGTCAGCGGCTTGCCGATGTGCTCGGCCCATGACTCGTCGACGCCCGGGACACCGGCCGGCACCTTGCGGTAGCGGTCGTAGTCGTCCCAGGAGATCAGGTGCCGCACCTGGTGTCCCCGGCGGCGGATCTCGTCGGCGACGAGATGCGGGGTCATGACCTCGCGCAGGTTCCCGAGGTGGATGGGGCCGGACGGTGAGAGGCCGGACGCGACGACGACGGGTTTGCCCGGGGCCCGACGCTCCGACTCCTCGATGACCTCATCCGCGAAACGGGAGACCCAGTCGGTGGTCTCGGTGCTCTGAGCCACGATCGGCACGTCCTTCTTTCTGCATCGGGCAGCCGGTACGGTCGCACGGCTGACCGCACCATTGTCCCAGACCTGCGTGCGCCCGGAAAAACGGCTCTACCTCCGTGGGATACTGGCCGGGTCTATCCATCCCCACGAGGAGAACGGCACCCTTACCTATGGCCTCGGTCACGTCCCTCAGCGACTCCGTCCATCAGCGCCTCGCGGCGGCCCTGTCGGCGGCTCTGCCGCAGGCCGGCTCCGCGGACCCGCTGCTGCGACGAAGCGACCGGGCCGACTTCCAGGCCAACGGGATCCTGGCCCTCGCGAAGAAGGAGAAGGCGAACCCGCGGGAGCTGGCGACGCAGGTCGTCTCCCGGGTCGAGTCGGGTGACGTGATCAAGGACGTCGAGGTCTCCGGCCCCGGCTTCCTGAACATCACGATCACGGACCGGGCGATCACTCAGACCCTCGCCGCGCGCTACGCGGACGACACCGGCCGCCTCGGCGTGCCGCACGCCGAGCAGCCCGGCACCACGGTCATCGACTACGCCCAGCCGAACGTGGCGAAGGAGATGCACGTCGGTCACCTGCGCTCGGCGGTGATCGGCGACTCGGTGGCACAGCTGCTGGAGTTCACCGGCGAGAGCGTGGTCCGGCGTCACCACATCGGCGACTGGGGCACCCAGTTCGGCATGCTCATCCAGTACCTGGAGGAGCACCCGCACGAGCTGGACCACAAGGCCGACGAGGTCTCCGGCGAGGAGGCGATGTCGAATCTCGACCGCCTCTACAAGGCCGCGCGCAAGCTCTTCGACGCGGACGAGGAGTTCAAGACGCGGGCCCGCCGCCGGGTGGTCGACCTCCAGGCGGGCGACCCGCAGACCCTCGCCATGTGGCAGAAGTTCGTGGACGAGTCGAAGATCTACTTCTTCTCCGTCTTCGAGAAGCTGGACATGGAGATCCGGGACCCGGACATCGTGGGCGAGTCCGGCTACAACGACATGCTCGCGGAGACCTGCCGCCTGCTGGAGGAGTCGGGCGTCGCGGTCCGCTCCGAGGGCGCGCTGTGTGTCTTCTTCGACGACATCAAGGGCCCGGACGGCAAGCCGGTCCCGCTGATCGTGCAGAAGTCGGACGGCGGCTACGGCTACGCGGCGACCGACCTCTCGGCGATCCGCGACCGCGTCTTCGGCATCAAGGCGAACACGCTGCTGTACGTGGTGGACGCCCGCCAGTCGCTGCACTTCAAGATGGTCTTCGAGACGGCCCGCCGGGCGGGCTGGCTGAACGAGGACGTCAAGGCGGTGCAGCTCGCCTTCGGCACGGTCCTCGGCAAGGACGGCAAGCCGTTCAAGACCCGTGAGGGCGAGACGGTCCGCCTGGTCGACCTGCTGGACGAGGCGATCGACCGTGCCTCGGCGGTGGTCCGGGAGAAGGCGCTGGACCTCTCCGAGGAGGAGATCGCCGAGCGGGGCACCCAGGTCGGCATCGGCGCGGTGAAGTACGCGGACCTGTCGACGTCGGCGAACCGCGACTACAAGTTCGACCTGGACCAGATGGTCTCGCTGAACGGCGACACGTCCGTCTACCTCCAGTACGCCTACGCCCGTATCCAGTCGATCCTGCGCAAGGCCGGCGAGGCCCGCCCCGTCGCGCACCCCGAGCTGGATCTGCACGAGGCGGAGCGTGCGCTCGGCCTGCACGCGGACTCCTTCGCGGCGACGGTGGCGGAGGCGGCGGCGGAGTACGCCCCGCACAAGATGACGGCGTACCTGTACCAGCTGGCGTCCCTCTACACGACGTTCTACGACAAGTGCCCGGTCCTGAAGGCCGAGTCGCCCGAGCAGATCGAGAACCGCCTGTTCCTCTGCGACATCACGGCCCGCACCCTCCACCAGGGCATGGCCCTGCTGGGCATCCGGACGCCCGAGCGGCTCTGAGCCCGGCTCCTTTCAGTGACAGGCCGAGGGCGGCACTCCCCCGTGAGTGCCGCCTTCGGCGTATCAGGAGCCGTGGATCACTTGCAGTTGACCCACGTGTTGGACTTCATGTAGCGGCTCACGCTGCCGGTCTCCTTGTAGCCCCTCGGGACGACGCCGCTGGACCCGCCGTGGTTCTTCTCCGAGAACCACTTGAAGTCGCAGGACGCGCCGTGGTTGTACCAGGACTTGAAGCTCTGGAACACGGCGTACTGGGTCAGGTCCTTGTTGGTCCCGGCGACCTTCTGCATGCGGCCGGTGTAGTTCTGCCCGGCCCAGACGCAGAACCAGCCGGACGGACAGTCCGAGGCGGCCTGCGGCGCGGCCTCGGCCGCACCGGCCGTTCCCGCGCCGCCGGCCAGCAGCCCCCCGGTCAGCGCGAGGCCCCCGGTCATGACGGCGAGCTTCCTGGTCATACGCATGCTGTTTCCCCCTTCGTGGGCGGGCCGACCGCACCGGCCGGCTCGGAAACGAGACTGCGGCCCGGGGACCCGGCTGCGCCACAGTCGCCTCCGAAGTGACGTACTCGCGGGACGTCCCACACGCTGACCTGCGGTGACACCGCCCGCCGGGACGGTGCGGCGGGACGGTCGCGGCGGGCGTGGCCGAATCGGTGGGGGGCGGCGCGGGGAAGGGAACCGATGTATGGGGCACCGCGTGGATGCTGATGCAGAATGCGGCGGTGACGGGACCGCTGACCACGGTCCAGGAACGCGAGTGGGGGGAACATGTCGCGTTGGAAAGGGCTGCCCGAAGAACTGGATCCGCGCGTCAGACAGTTGGTGGTGCGCTTACGCCGGGTGAAGGACCACAGCGGACTGAGCCTGCGCCGGCTCGCGGCCAAGACGGGGTACAGCACGTCGTCCTGGGAGCGCTACCTGGCCGGCAGGTCGCTGCCACCCAGGGAGGCCGTGGAGGCGATGGCCGGGCTGGGCGGTGACGACCCGGTCCGCCTGCTCGCGCTGCACGAGGTCGCCGCGGAGGCGTGGGGCAAGGGGGCGGACCGGCAGAGCGAACCGGCCGGGGACGGGACGGGCGCAGGGCGGGACCCGCAGAGCCCGCCGCTCGGAGCGGAGACCGGAGCGGAGACCGGTGCGAAGACCGGTCCGAAGACCGGTCCGAAGACCGGGGCCGCGCCACGAACCGAGCCCGGAAACGAGCCCGGAAACGAGCCCGTGACCGACCTCGGAACCGAGCTGGGGACCGGCGCGTTCCGGCCCCACGGCCGGGCGCTGCGCATCACGCTCATCGCCGGGTCCGTGGCCCTGGTGCTGGCCGTCGCCGCCACGGTCCTGCTGGCCGTACGGCTCACGGACGGCGAGGGCGGAGCGTCCGCGGCCGACCTCACCGCCTCCGCCACGACGGCACCGGATCCGCCCAAGACGTCGGAGCCGCCCAGGTACACCTGCCGGGCGGAGCGGATCGACGGCCGCTGGTACGCGGGCAACAGCCGCACGCAGAAGGCCATCCTGGCGAACGGCCACGCCGGACCGGAGGTGGCCGAGGCACAGTGCCTGCTGCGCGAGGCGGGCCTCGCCCCGGGCGCCGTGGACGGCATCTTCGGCCCGCACACGGAACGCGCGGTCAGGGCCCTTCAGAAGCGGGCGAACCTGGTCGTCGACGGCATCATCGGCCCGCACACCTGGAAGGCCCTGCGGGAATGACGCGGACCCCGCCGAGCCCGCTGCCGCCGGAACGCGCCCGCCTCGCCTCCGTGCTGACGGAGTTGAAGGCGGGCACGGGCCTGAGCCTGGCGGCCCTCGCGGCGAAGACGACCTATAGCAAGTCGTCCTGGGAGCGCTACCTCAACGGCAAGACGCTCCCGCCGCGCCAGGCGGTACAGGAGCTGTGCCGCCTCGCGGGCGAACCGGAGGGCCGGTGTCTCGCGCTGTGGGAGCTCGCGGAGACGGAGTGGAGCGGCCGGGCGGCGCCGACCACGCCCACGCAGAGGCTTACGCCTACGCAGACGCCCGCGCCCACTCAGATGCCACCGCCCGCGGAGACGCACGCGCCGCCCCCGCAGACGCAGGCGCCCAAGGATGCGGACGTCAGACCCGCCATCGGCGGCAGGGGCGCGGTCATGGCGATCCTCGCGTCGGTGTGCGCGATCGCGGCCGGCGGACTGTCCGTGGCCCTGGTCCTCCTCGCGGGCCAGTCCGCCGACCCCCGGCCGTCCCCGCCGCCGTCCCCTTCCGCGCCGGCACCCCGCTGCCGTGCGGCCGCCTGCGAGGGCCGGAGCCCGATGCACATGAGATGCGGTACGGCCCCGCTCACCCTTGCCTCGCACCGCACGTCCACCGGAGCCCGCCTCGAACTGCGCTACAGCGACAAGTGCGAGGCCGGCTGGGCCCGGATGTGGAGCACGCGGATCGGCGACCGTCTGGAGCTGAACCGGGCCGACGGAGGCCGACGTCCGCACTCCGCCGAGGTCACGGACGGCATCGCCGCGCAGTCCTACGTCTTCACACCCATGACCGAAGCCCGCCCCGGGACGACCGTCCGGGCCTGTTTCCGCCCGGCGGCGGGAGGCAGCCGCGAGTGCTTCGACGGCCGCGTCTGACGGGCCGCCGGGTCAGCGCCGGGCCGTGGTGTTCGCGCCGTCCAGGGCCTCCCGGACAATGTCGGCGTGCCCGGCGTGCTGGGCCGTCTCCCTGATCAGGTGCAGCAGGATCCGGCGCGCCGACCAGTACTCGGGCTCCGGCGGCGACCACGGAGTCGTCGGCAGGGGCACGCTCCGCCCCAGGTCCGGCAAGCCGGCCACGGCCTCGTCGGTCGCCCGGGCGGCCGCCGCGTACCGCTCCAGCAGCGCGGGGAGCGTCTCCTCCTCGGCCATGCGGTACTGGTTCATGTCGAGCATGCCGTCGGGGAGTTCACCGTCGCCCTTGGTCATGATCCGCGTCCACGCCTCTTCTCCCTGGGCGAGATGCTTCACGATCCCGCCCAGGGTCAGCTCACTGACGGTCGTACGCCGCGCGGCCTGCGCGTCGGTCAGTCCGCGCACGGTGAGCAGCAGCAACTCCCGCTGCTCCGCGAGCGCCTGCGACAGGTCCGTCTTCTCCGGGGAAGTGGTCATGGGAAGACGGTAGGGAGCAACTAGGTCAGTCTCTGTCCTCTAAGGGGCCGGTCCGGTTGTCAGTGGTCGCCTCTAGAGTCACGACCATGGCGACTCTTCCCAATCCCCTGCCGAAGCTGGCGGCAGACCCGAGCGGCAGCGCACTCGGACTCCGGCTCCCCGCCGGGTCACTCGTCGACACCACGGACGAGGGGCGCTGGCACGAGCCGCTGCTGTGGTACGCGGACGAGCAGGCCCTCCCGGGTGGCTGGGCAGCGCTGGAGCCGGCCCGTCGTACGGGACTGCTGCCGGTCGTGCTCGACGTGGGGGACGGGCATGACGGGCCGGACCGCTGGGAGTTGACGCCCGGCGAGATGTCGTACCCCGGGGACCACGACGCCGAAGAGGTCCTGGCGGAGTACTGGGAGGAGTACGCCGCGGAGGGCGACGCATGGCCCGGGCCGGCCGGTCCGTTCCCCGACGCGCAGGACCCCTGCGCGCAGGACCCCGACGCGGTCGCCGCCGGGGCCGCGGACGTGCTGCTCGACGGCGGAGGCCCCCTCAAGGACCCCCGCCTCGCCCTCGTCCCGGCCCGCCGCAGCGCCGACATCCCCACGGCGATCGGCTGGACGGGCCCGGCGAACCACGAGGGCGACACCGCCCGGCTCAGCGCGGTGCTGCGCTCCTGGGAGGACCGCTTCGGCATACGGGTCGTGGCGCTCGGCTTCGATCACCTGCTGGTGTCGGTCGCCGCCCCGCCCGTCACCATGGCCGACGCGGAGGCGGTGGCCGCCGAGCACTTCGCGTTCTGCCCGGACAACATCCGGCAGGGCACCGACCCGACGCTGCGGGCCTACGCGGAGCACCATGTGCTCGACCAGCGGGTCTGGCACTTCTGGTGGGACTGACGCGGCCGGTCAGCCGGGCAGCAGCGTCATCCCCTCCGGCGCGGTGATGCCGAACTCCTCGTCCAGGAGCCGTCGCGCCTCCGCCTCGCCGGTCACCTCCCGCTCGGTGACCGTCCCGTCGGACCGGGTCTGCGTGAGGAGCCGACCGTCGAGGAGGAGGTGCCGCGTGGCGCTGATGTGCTGGGCGTAGAGGCGCTGCGCGAACGGCGAGCGCGGGTTGGTGGCGATGTGCCAGTTGATGACGTCGTAGTCGGGCTTCTCGAAGGGCTCCAGGGTGAAGGCGTACTGCCCGGTCCAGTCGTCCTTCTCCTGGTCGTGGGCCTGGAGCAGCCACATCTCCAGCGGACCGTCGTGCGGCACGTGCACCAGGCGGTGCCGCCGCCCGGCCCCGGTGAATTCGACGTCCGCGATCAGCGGCACCGGCTCCAGGATCGAGCCGATCGCCCCGAAGCCGACGTCCGCGAGGTACGGCCGTGGTTCGCCGGGGACGTGGGCCAGCAGCGCCATGTGGGTGCGCGGTCGGCTCGCGATGGTGTCGGCGCCGACGACGACCCGCGCGGCCAGCCGGGTCACCCGGAAGCCCAGTGTCTCCAGGGCGCAGGCGAACAGCGTGTTGTGCTCGTAGCAGTAGCCGCCGCGCCGGCTGTGGACCAGCTTGGTCATGAGGTCGGCCGGATCGAGGGAGGGGGCGTTGCCACGCAGTGCGTCGAGGTTCTCGAACGGGATGGCCCGCATGTGCGCCAGGTGCACACCACGCAGGGTGGCCGCGTCGGCCCGCCGCTCCCCCTCCCATCCGATCCGCCGGAAATACGCGTCGAGGTCGAACTGTGTGGAGTCCAGCATGGCGTCACCGTAACGACACCCGTCCCACCCCGTCCGCGGTCCACAGCAGGAACCTCCGCTCCGCCGTTGGTCCTAGGGCCTGTCGTTTGGATCAGGTCGCAGACGCGGGGCCTGGCACGCGCATCTGCGGCGTTGACGAGATGCCGTCGATTCCGACCTGATCCAAACGACAGACCCAAGGCCGGCAGTAGTACTCAGGGGGTGTCCGCCCGCAGTCCCTCCCCCAGCCTCCGCAGCCCTTCCCCGATCCGGACACCCTGCTCAGCCCTTGGCGGCCATCCCCGCGTAGACGTTGATGTCCGCGTCCGTGACGTCGTTGATGTCGCGGTAGCGGACCTTCTCGATCTCGTCGAGGCCGGCGAAGTACGACTCGTCCGGCCGCTCGGGCACGGGAGCGGCGTGGTCGGGCCGCCAGCGGTGGGCGGGGACGATCCCCGGGTCGGCGATCTCCAGGGAGTTCTCCGTGAAGAACCGCTCGACCTCCGCCCGGGACCGCAGCACGAAGGTGAACCCCCGCTCGGTGTACGTCCGCTGGACCGCGCGGATCTTCTCGGGGTTGAGGTCCTCGGTGAGGTGGCTGAGCACGAGCCGGCTGCCGACGGGAAGGGCGTCGAGCAGCTCGCGCACCAGCGGGTACGCCTCCTCGTCCGCGACGAAGTGCAGGATGGCGACCAGGCAGAGCGCGACCGGCCGGTCGAAGTCCAGGGTCTTGGCGGCCTGTTCCAGGATGCGGGCGGGATCCCTCAGATCGGCGTCGATGTAGTCCGTACGCCCCTCGGGCCCGCTCGTCAGCAGGGCACGCGCGTGCGCGAGCACGACCGGGTCGTTGTCGACGTACACCACCCGCGAGTCGGGCGCGATGCGCTGCGCGATCTGGTGCACGTTCTCGGCGGTCGGCAGTCCCGTGCCGATGTCGAGGAACTGCCGGATACCGTCCTGCTCCACCAGCGCGGTCACCGCGCGGCGCAGGAAGTCGCGGTTGTGCCGTACGTCGAGGTACCCGCGCGGGTTGGCGGCGAGCGCGGCGGCGGCCGCGTCCCGGTCGGCCGGGTAGTGGTCCTTGCCACCGAGGAAGACGTCGTAGACGCGGGCCGGATGTGCCTTGCTGCTGTCGATCCTCCCCTGCAACTCGGCGGGATCCTGGCTGAGGGCGTCACCGGTCATGGACGTCTCCCTGAAGAGTAGGTGGTTCAATCAGCAACCACTTCGGCGGTCAACAACCTAACGGTTCAAGTGATTTGATGGTGCCCACGCAGCCCGACCAGCCGCCGACGACGACCCTGTGGCGCCCCACCGGCCCCAAGGAGCTGGACCTGGTACGGGAGCTCGACTGGCGCGGCTGGCCGCCCCGGCTTCCGGAGCAGCCGTGGGTACCGGCCGAGGAGCTCGACGAGTTCAACGCCCACATCGTCGGCAGGATCGAGCTGGTTCACGAGTTCCGCTGAGTTCAGTCGGTGGTCCCGGCCTTGACCCACTTGTCGCCGCCCAGCGGGAACTCGTACGCCGGCCGCCCGTTGTTGCCGCTCGTGCGGAAGGGCCGGCCCCGGTCGTCCACCCTCAGCGTGCCGCTCCGGTCGCCGCTGGACCAGCTCAGCTCCAGGTACCAGCTGACGTCGTACGCGGAGGCGTCGGCCCGGATGTAGTAGACCTCCGGGTCGGACTCGCTCACCGAGAACGGGAAGTCGTCGTGCCCCGCCTCCGGGACGACGGCGGGACGCGCGGCGTCGAGAGCGACCGTGAAGGAGCGGGTCGGGACGTTGCCGCCGCAGCCGACGCCCGGATAGCCCATGGCGTAGTCGTTCCAGGCGAGCGGCGCGCGCTTGCCGGCCATACGGACCTTCAGGCCGTCGACGACCACCGTCTCCTTCCCGGTGCCCTGCACGGTGATCCTCAGATACTGCTCCCCCGACGGCACGGCGCCCATCGCCCCCACCCAGGCGGGCGCGTCCTGCTCCGGTGGCGGCGGCCCCACCTGACCCGGAGGCCGGTTCACCAGGTAGCGCTGGGAACAGGGGCTCTCCCAGACGTTCGGGTCGGTGTTCACGGTGAGGGGGGCGGGGCCGGCCGGGGCGGCGGCGTCCCGGCCGGGGCGGTCGGCGCCCGCGCCGGTGCCGGAACCGTTGCCGGTGCCGCTGCCGGTGCCGGTGGCAGAGGCGGAGGATCTGGGTGCCGCGGAGGCCGCGTCCTTTCCGCCGCCCTTCTTCTTGCCGCCGCCGGGGGACGAACTGCCCGAGGGCGACACCGATGCGGCCGAGCCGCCGTCCGGCTGCTGCCGCTGCCCGCCGGAGACCGCCGCCGAACCACGGTTCCCGTCGTCGTCCGCCCCGCCGTAGGGAATCGCCACGGCGAGCCCGACCCCGGCCAGGACGACGGCTACGGCGGCAGCGGCGAGCAGGGCGGGACGTGGACGGCGCGGGCGCCGGACCACCGGCCCCCCTGAGACCACCTCACCCGCCTCCTCACGGACGCCCTCGCCCGACTCCTCCGCAAGGCCCGCTTCCGAAGAAGCCTCCACCGCGGACGCCGTCTCCGCGGACGCCGTCTCCGGGAACGCCGTCTCCGCGGTCACGGCCTCCGGAGTCTCGACCTCCGGGGTCACGACCTCCGGGGTCACGACCTCCGGAGTTTCGGCCTCCGCGGCCGGAGCGGCAGCGGCCCCTTTACGCCCTCGGTCGGCGTCCGCCAGCACCCACCGCCGGTGCAGCTCGACAAGCTCCCCGGGCGATGCCTTGCACAGCCGGGCGAGTCTCTCCACAGGCGCGTAGTCGGCGGGTACGGCATCCCCGTTGCAGTACCGGTGCAGCGTCGACGTACTCATGTGGAGCCGCTTGGCGAGCACCCCGTAGCTCAGCCCGGACCGCTCCTTCAACTCCCCCAGCAACGCGGCGAAGTCCGCCGCGGCCGTGCCTTCCGACACCGTTCCTCCATCCCCCATGTCCCGTTCCCCGTTCCCCGTTCCCCGTTCCAGGGGATGGTCATTTCCCCTGGTCAAGGCCTGTGCGGGCGTTCCAGCGTCCCGGATCGTCCGCCGGCTGTGGCGGCCGGGACGGGTCACCGCACAAGCTCTGGTCATCCAAGCACGCCGCTCCCGGCCGACCGGTAGAGCGGCTCGCTCAGGCGTTCTCGTCAACAACGTTTGTCCGAAAGGGAACCACCCATGCGCAAGTACCACGCTCTCCCCGTCGCCCTCCTGGCCGCCCTCGCTCTCACCGCGTGCCAGAACGGCACGGGCACGCAGGACGAGGGCGCAGCCAAGCCGCAGCTGACGGCGACGGCGAGCACCGCGCCCACCGACGCGGCCTCCGACAAGGCGGACGACACGGCTGCCGACACGGCCGCGGTCGCGAAGGCGACGAAGGCCGCGAAGGCGAAGGCCACGAGCGCGAAGGACACGAGCGCGAAGGGCACGAAGCCCGGAACGGCCGCCGCCCCCGCCGCCCGTGTCTCCTGCAACGGCTCCAACACCACCGTCACGGCCAAGCCGGTCCGCCGCCCCGTCAACCACATGCTGATCACGGTCAAGAACACCGGCTCGAAGGCGTGCGACCTCACCTACTACCCGGTGCTGCGCTTCGACGAGATGCAGTGGGTCCCGCAGCCGATCGCGGAGTCCAAGCCGCAGGCCGTGACGACCCTGGCGCCCGGCGAGTCCGGCTACGCGGGCGTGGTGCTGTCGGCGGCCGACGGCAGCGGCTCCGGCGGCACCACCGGCCGCAAGCTCACGGTCGGCTTCCAGGGCCGCACGCCGCACAGCAGCGGCGGCCCCTCGGCGATCCCGCAGCTGCCCTCCGAGGGCGTGTACTACGACAGCTCGCTGACCGTCACGTACTGGCTGCACGACATGGAGCAGGCCCTGTCCTATTGATCCTTGAGCCGCTGGGCCACTTCGGTGGCCCAGTAGGTGAGGACGTTCCGGGCGCCCGCCCGCCGGATACCGGTCAGGCTCTCCATGATCGCGCGGTCCCGGTCGATCCAGCCCTTCTCGGCGGCGGCCTCGATCATCGAGTACTCACCGGAGATCTGGTAGGCGGCGACGGGCACGTCCACGGCGTCCGCGACCCGGGCGACGATGTCCAGGTAGGGCCCCGCGGGCTTGACCATGACCATGTCGGCGCCCTCCTCGAGATCGAGGGCGAGTTCCCGCATGGAGTCCCGTGCGTTCGCGGGATCCTGCTGGTAGGTCTTCCGGTCCCCCTTCAGGGACGAGCCGACGGCCTCCCGGAACGGCCCGTAGAAGGCGGAGGCGTACTTGGCGGTGTAGGCGAGGATGGCGACATCCTCCCGCCCGATCTGATCGAGCGCGTCACGGATGACGCCGATCTGCCCGTCCATCATCCCGCTGGGGCCGACCACATGGGCTCCGGCGTCGGCCTGCACCTGGGCCATCTCGGCGTACCGCTCCAGGGTCGCGTCGTTGTCGACCCGCCCCTGGTCGTCCAGCACTCCGCAGTGCCCGTGATCGGTGGTCTCGTCGAGACAGAGATCGGACATGACGAGCAGGTCGTCACCGACTTCCGATCGCACGTCCCGGATGGCGACCTGGAGAATCCCGTCCGGGTCGGTCCCTGGCGTCCCGAGGGCGTCCTTCTTCGACTCCTCCGGCACGCCGAACAGCATGATCCCGGAGATCCCCGCCGCGACGGCCTCCGCGGCCGCCTTCTTCAGACTGTCCCGGGTGTGCTGCACGACCCCCGGCATGGCCGAGATCGGCACCGGTTCGCTGACGCCCTCCCGCACGAAGGCCGGAAGAATGAGATCGGCAGGGTGCAACCGGGTCTCGGCGACCATCCGACGCATGACGGGATTGCTCCGCAACCGCCGCGGCCGCGTACCGGGAAAAGATCCGTACATCGTCATGCCACCTACGCTACGCCCGCCCAAAACCTCCCGATGCCGACGCGATGTCGGCGCGCTTCAGTGACGCAGCTGCGGGCAGTCGTGCCTCCCCCGGCCCCGCCCCCTGGCCCTCACGATGCGCCCGCCACCCCCCAGGTCCATCCTGAAACAACAAGGACAAGGACCCCGACGGCCCGACACCAACCCGCCGCCGCCGTCCCTCCGTACGCCACCCACGGAGGACGCGATGACCACCCGCCACGACACCCCCGACATCTTCGCCCTCTCGGAAATCCACGGCCCCGTCCTGCGCCCCGGCGACCCCGCCTACGCCGACGAGGTCACCGGCTTCAACCTGGCAGCCCTCCACACCCCCGACGTGGTCGTCGGAGCGACAGCCCCCGACGACATCGTCACCGCCATGCGCTGGGCCAAGGCCACCGGCACCCCCGTCGCCGTCCAGGCCACCGGCCACGGCGCCAACTTCCCCATCGAGAAGGGCCTCCTGATCAACACGGCCCGCATGACCGACGTACGGATAGACCCCACCACCCGCACGGCCACCATCGCCGCGGGCGCGAAGTGGAGCCACGTCATGGCCGCGGCCGCACCGCACGGCCTCGCCGGCCTCAGCGGCACCTCCACGGACGCGGGCGTCATCGGCTACACCCTCGGCGGCGGACTCCCCGTCCTCGGCCGTGCCTACGGCTACGCCGCCGACCTGGTCCGCTCCTTCCAGGTCGTCACCCCGGACGGCCGGCTGCGCGAAGCGGACCCCCAGCACGAGCCGGAACTGTTCTGGGCCCTGCGCGGCGGCAAGGGCAACGTGGGCGTCGTCACCTCACTCGTGACCGAACTGCTCCCGCTCCCCCGCCTCTACGGCGGCGGCATCTACTGCCCGGGCGAGCACACCGAGGCCCTGCTCCGGGCCTGGGCGGACTGGACCCGCACGATCCCGGACGAGATGTGCAGCGCGTTCACGATCCTGCGCCTGCCGCCCATCCCGCAGATCCCGGAGCCCCTGCGCGGCGGCTTCTGGGCCCGCGTGGCGATCGCCTGGCCCGGCCTCCCGGCCGAGGGCGAGGCCCTGATCGCGCCTCTCCGCGCAGCCGCCCCCGTGGCCGTCGACACGGTCGAGGTGATGGACCACGCGGCCCTGGACCGCATCCACATGGAACCGCAGGACCCGCTCCCCGGGAGGGAGTCGTGCCTGCTCCTGCGCGACCTGACGCCCGACGCCATCGGCACGTTCCTGGACCAGGCCGGCCCCGCGGCCGGCGCCGACTTCCCGCTGCTGATGGCCGAGATACGCCACATGGGCGGCGCGATGTCCCGCCCGCCCGCCGTCGAGGACGCCGTCTGCGCCCGCGACGCCCGGTACTTCATCGACTCGGTCGGCATCATGGCCGCGCCCCCCGCCGCCGAGGCCATCGAACAGGCGACGCAGCGGCTCTACACGGCCATGGCCCCCTACGGCACGGGCCGCACCATGGTCAACATCCACGGCACCCCGGGCGACGAACAGGACCGCGCCCGCGCCTGGACCCCGGAGGTCTACGAACGCCTACGCCACGACAAGGCCACCTACGACCCGTCCAACCTGCTCCGCTACGGCCACGCGGTGACCCCCGCGTAGCCGCAGCCGGCACAGTCGGTCCACTTACGTCGTCGAACGCCGCCGCCGAGCCCCCGGCCGCCTCTCGCTCGGCCGCGTCACCGGATCCCCGGCCTCGAGAGCGGCAGCTCTGCGCTTCGCGCCGAAGTCGGCCAGCGCCTCCGCCAGCTTGAGCACGGACGGCTCCGGAGCCATCACGTCCACCCGGAGCCCGTGCTCCTCGGCGGTCTTCGCCGTGGCCGGGCCGATACAGGCGATGACGGTGACGTTGTGCGGCTTGCCGGCGATACCGACCAGGTTCCGCACGGTCGACGACGACGTGAACAGCACGGCGTCGAACCCGCCGCCCTTGATCGCCTCCCGCGTCTCCGCCGGCGGCGGCGAGGCCCGCACGGTCCGGTAGGCCGTGACGTCGTCGACCTCCCAGCCCAGCTCGATCAGCCCGGCGACCAGCGTCTCCGTGGCGATGTCGGCACGCGGCAGGAACACCCGGTCGATGGGGTCGAAGACCGGGTCGTAGGGGGGCCAGTCCTCCAGCAGACCGGCTGCCGACTGTTCCCCGCTCGGCACCAGGTCCGGCTTCACGCCGAAGGCGATCAGCGCCTTGGCCGTCTGCTCGCCCACGGCCGCGACCTTGATGCCCGCGAAGGCACGAGCGTCGAGGCCGTACTCCTCGAACTTCTCCCGCACGGCCTTGACCGCGTTCACCGAGGTGAAGGCGATCCACTCGTAGCGGCCCGTCACCAGGCCCTTGACCGCCCGCTCCATCTGCTGGGGCGTGCGCGGCGGCTCGACGGCGATGGTCGGCACCTCGTGCGGCACGGCCCCGTACGACCGCAGCTGGTCGGAGAGCGACACCGCCTGCTCCTTGGTGCGCGGCACGAGCACCTTCCAGCCGAACAGCGGCTTGGACTCGAACCACGCGAGCTGGTCGCGCTGGGCGGCGGAGGAACGCTCCCCGACCACGGCTATCACCGGTCGGCCGCCCTCGGGCGAGGGCAGCACCTTGGCCTGCTTCAGCGTCTGCGCGATCGTGCCGAGCGTGGCGGTCCAGGTGCGCTGCCGGGTGGTCGTACCGGCGACGGTGACCGTCATCGGGGTGTCCGGCTTGCGGCCCGCGGAGACGAGCTCGCCGGCCGCCGCGGAGACGGAGTCCAGGGTGGTGGACACGACGACCGTGCCGTCCGACGCCCCGACCTCCGTCCAGCACCGGTCCGACGCCGTCCGCGCGTCCACGAACCGCACGTCCGCGCCCTGCGCGTCCCGCAGCGGCACACCGGCGTACGCGGGAACACCGACGGCGCTCGCGATACCGGGGACGACCTCGAAGGGCACCCCGGCGGCGGCGCACGCCAGCATCTCTTCGGCGGCGTACGTGTCGAGCCCGGGGTCCCCGGACACCGCACGCACGACCCGCCTGCCGCCCCGTGCGGCCTCCATGACAAGATGTGCGGCATCCCGCACCGCGGGGGCGGCGACGGCGGTTGACGTGCCGTCAACTACCGTCAGCTGGGGCGCTCCTGTGCCCGGACCCGGCTCCTGGGAAGGATCCGAGTCCGTGTTCACTTCGGAGACCCCCTGCCTGGCGTGCTGACGTACGACGTCGAGCACTTCGTGCTCGGCGACGAGGACGTCCGCGTTCGCCAGCGCCTCGACGGCGCGCAGAGTAAGCAGTCCCGGATCTCCGGGTCCGGCACCCAGGAAGGTGACGTGCCCGTGTTCAGGACCGGCGGAAAGGGTGGTGGGGCTCAATGTGCTCGCTCCCCCATCAGACCGGCCGCGCCCTGGGCGAGCATCTCGGCCGCGAGTTCGCGACCGAGCGCCATTGCCCCGTCGTGCGTCTCGGGCACGGGACCGGTGGTGGACAGCTGCACCATCCGCGTGCCGTCGGTGGTCCCGACGACGCCGCGCAGGCGCATTTCCTTGACAATCTGCCCGTCGGCCAAAAGGTCGGCCAGCGCGCCCACAGGGGCGCTGCACCCGGCCTCCAGGGCGGCGAGCAGTGACCGCTCGGCCGTTACGGCGACCCGCGTGAACGGGTCGTCGAGTTCGGCGAGCGCGGCGACGAGGTCCGCGTTGCCCGCGGCACACTCGATCGCCAGTGCCCCCTGGCCGGGGGCGGGCAAAACCGTGTCGACCGACAGGAAGTCGGTCACTTCGTCACCCCGGCCGATCCGGTTCAGTCCGGCGGCGGCCAGCACGACGGCGTCGAGCTCACCGGACCGTACGTATCCGATCCGGGTGTCGACGTTGCCGCGGATCGGGACCGTCGCTATGTCCAGGCCGTGGCTGCGCGCGTACGCGTTGAGCTGGGCCATGCGGCGCGGCGAACCGGTACCGATGCGGGCCCCGCTCGGCAGGTCGGTGAACTTCAGCGCGTCCCGGGCGACGATCACGTCCCGCGGGTCCTCCCGCGCGGGAACGGCGGCCACCACCAGCTCATCGGGCTGCGTGGTCGGCAGGTCCTTCAGCGAGTGCACCGCGAAGTCGACCTCGCCCTTGAGCAGCGCGTCGCGCAGGGCGGTCACGAACACACCCGTGCCGCCGATCTGGGCGAGCGCCTCGCGCGAGACGTCGCCGTACGTGGTGATCTCGACGAGCTCCACGGGCCGCCCGGTCACCCGGCTCACGGCCTCGGCCACCTGCCCGGACTGGGCCATGGCGAGCCTGCTCCGCCGGGTACCGAGCCTCAGCGCCTTGTCGTTCATGCCGGCCCTCGGTCTTTCTCTGTGCTGTCCTCGGCCCGGGAGACGGCGGCAACCGTCTCCGGATCGAGGTCGAACAGGGTCCGCAGCG
This sequence comes from Streptomyces sp. DH10, assembly GCF_029813805.1. Classification (NCBI taxonomy): domain Bacteria; kingdom Bacillati; phylum Actinomycetota; class Actinomycetes; order Kitasatosporales; family Streptomycetaceae; genus Streptomyces; species Streptomyces sp. DH10. The sequence continues at coordinate 13,902 of NZ_JARVKU010000003.1, read as the reverse complement.
CGTCCGCGTACCCGGCGCCGCCGGGCTCGGCCGCGAGTTGCTTGACCCGTACGGTCGGCGCGTGCAGCAGCTTGTCCACCACGCGCCGCACGGTCTGGGTGATCTCCGCGCGGTGCTTGTCGTCGAGGCCGGGAAGCCGTCCGTCCAGGCGGGCGATCTCGCTGGCCACGACATCGGCGGCCATGGTGCGCAGGGCGACCACGGTCGGCGTGATGTGCGCGGCCCGCAGTGCTGCCCCGAAGGCCGCGACCTCGTCGGAGACGATACGCCGGACCTGGTCCACATCGGCAGCCATCGGAGCGCCCGCGGAGGCCTCCGCCAGCGACTCGATGTCCACCAGCCGCACACCGGCCAGCCGGTGCGCGGCCGCGTCTATGTCGCGCGGCATCGCCAGGTCGAGCAGGAAGAGCACGGGCTGGGGCCGCGGCGGCTCGTCGGCCGGCTCGGGCCTGCGCCGCTCGGGGATGCGGCCGACGGTGGCCACAGTCGCGGCGAGCGCGGCGATGGCGTCGGCGTCCGTCGTGGGGTCGAGCGGGCCGGCCGTTCCCGGCCTGGCCGCGCGCTGGGCGCCGCCCACCGTGCCGTTGTCCACCCATGCCGCGTGCTGCTCCAGGTCGGCGGCGGCCATACCGGCCACGGCCGCCTCGCCGAGTACGGAGAACCCGGCGGTGCCCTGCACCGCGGGCAGGTCCAGCGGGCAGCCGTCCTCGCCGCCGAGGCCGGTGGCGGGCAGGTTGCCCCGCTCGGTGCCCGTGGCCGCCGTCGGGCCATCGTCCGGGGCGGGGGTTCCGTCGGCCGACGGTGCGGCCGTACGGCCCTCCACCGCGGCGGCGACCGACTCGGCCGTCATGACCAGGCCCGTCGCGCCGGTGCAGGAGACGGCGACGTCGGCACGTGTCAGCTCGAACGGCACCGACTCCATCGGGACCGCGCGGGCCAGCACGTCCGTGTCGTCGCCCTCGGCGAGGATCTGCGCGAGGCGCTCGGCGCGGTCGAAGGTGCGGTTGGCGACGACGACCTCGGCGACCCCGGCACGCGCGAGCGTCGCGGCGGCCAGGGAGGACATCGAGCCGGCGCCGATGACCAGGGCCTTCTTGCCGCGGGCCCAGGTCTCCACATCCCCGCCCGCGGCCAGCTGCTCCAGGCCGAAGGTGACCAGGGACTGGCCGGCGCGGTCGATGCCGGTCTCGGAGTGGGCGCGCTTGCCGACCCTCAGGGCCTGCTGGAAGAGGTCGTTCAGCAGCCGGCCGGCGGAGTTCAGCTCCTGCGCGCGGGCCAGGGAGTCCTTGATCTGGCCGAGGATCTGCCCCTCGCCGACGACCATCGAGTCCAGCCCGCAGGCCACCGAGAACAGGTGGTGGACGGCCCGGTCCTCGTAGTGCACGTAGAGATAGGGAGTGAGCTCCTCCAGGCCGACCCCGCTGTGCTGGGCGAGCAGCGTGGACAGCTCGGCGACACCGGCGTGGAACTTGTCCACGTCGGCGTAGAGCTCGATGCGGTTGCAGGTGGCGAGCACCGCGGCCTCGGCGGCCGGTTCGGCGGCGACGGTGTCCTGGAGCAGCTTGACCTGCGCGTCCGTGGTGAGCGAGGCCCGCTCCAGCACGCTGACCGGGGCGCTGCGGTGGCTGAGTCCGACGACGAGGAGGCTCATGCCGGCATCACGGCGGGCATGTCCCCGTCGGGCCCCTGGTCGGCGGAGTCACGGCGCGCGGCGGCGGCCGGAACGCCGCCGTCGGAGGCGGCGGCCTCCTCACCGGCCTTGCGCTGCTCGTGGAAGGCGAGGATCTGCAACTCGATGGAGAGGTCGACCTTGCGCACGTCGACGCCGTCGGGGACGGACAGCACGGTCGGCGCGAAGTTCAGGATGGAGGTGACACCGGCGGCCACGAGCCGGTCGCAGACCTGCTGGGCGGCACCGGCGGGGGTGGCGATGACACCGATCGACACGCCGTTGTCCTGGATGATCTTCTCCAGGTCGTCGGAGTGCTGCACGGGGATCCCGGCGACGGGCTTGCCCGCCATGGCCGGGTCGGCGTCGATCAGCGCGGCGACCCGGAAGCCGCGGGAGGCGAACCCGCCGTAGTTGGCGAGGGCGGCGCCGAGGTTACCGATACCGACGATCACGACGGGCCAGTCCTGGGTGAGGCCCAGCTCGCGGGAGATCTGGTAGACGAGATACTCGACGTCGTAGCCGACGCCCCGGGTCCCGTAGGAGCCGAGGTAGGAGAAGTCCTTGCGCAGCTTCGCGGAGTTGACTCCCGCCGCGGCCGCGAGCTCCTCGGAGGAGACCGTGGGCACCGAGCGTTCCGACAGCGCGGTCAGAGCGCGGAGGTACAGCGGAAGCCGGGCGACGGTGGCCTCGGGAATCCCTCGGCTGCGGGTCGCCGGTCGGTGAGTTCGGCCAGTTGCCACGGTGCTCCTGCGGGTAGAGCGGGGCTGTAGGCGGTCATACGTCCCTACATGACCGCCCCGTCGAAAGCAGGCTATGTCTTTGTGAACGCGTGCACAAAGATGGTGTCCGATTTGCCCGGCCAACGTGACCGGGGTCACGCGCCCCCGGCGCACTCGTGGGGAACCGGCGCGCTCGCACCACTGTTCCTCTACTTCTGGGGGCAAAACCGCACACACTCCTCTGTGTATCCCGCCCCCGAGACCAGCCGCCGTCGATCCTAAGCGACGTTCCGGCCTCTTTGGACTGCTCGGTCAGTTGCGGGACCGGCCGGGATCAGTCGGTCAGCGCCTTGCGCAGGCGGTCCTCGTTCACCCGCCAGAACGTGTGCTGCCTGCCGTCCACCAGCACGACCGGGATCTGTTCCCAGTACTGGTCGTGCAGTTCCCGGTTCTCGGTGATGTCCTTCTGCTCCCAGGGGACTCCCAGATCACCGCACACCTTCTCCACAACGACCTGTGCGTCATCACACAGATGACAGCCGGGCTTGCGGATCAGGGTGACGAGCCGGTCCCGAGGGGGCCTGCGACGGAAGAGGGGACTCATGCCGGCCATTGTCGCGCGCCGGCGAACAAGGGGAACCCCCGCGAACGCGCCCAACGGACACGCCGGCCATGCCCGTCCCGGGCGACCTCTGTAACGACACACTCGCCGAGAGTTCACACGCTCCAAACCTCTCGACTCCGGAACCCCCGAACAAACTGGCTATGCTCACGCCATGGCCGCTCTCGGATGGCTCACTCCCCGTAGGCGCTCCGCCACGGCGAGGAGCGTTTTGGCAGGCGAGGCCTCGGCGGAGGCTGCCCGCAAGTCCTCACAGGAGGCCGCCGGCACGACCGAGGAACCGCAGTTCCCGGTCCACGGCGACGACCAGGCCGCCGCCTTCTTCGACCTGGACAACACCGTCATGCAGGGCGCCGCCCTCTTCCACTTCGGACGGGGCCTGTACAAGCGGAAGTTCTTCGAGACGCGTGAGCTGGCCCGGTTCGCCTGGCAGCAGGCGTGGTTCCGGCTGGCCGGGGTCGAGGACCCCGAGCACATGCAGGAGGCCCGCGACTCGGCCCTGTCGATCGTCAAGGGCCACCGCGTCGCCGAGCTCCAGACCATCGGCGAGGAGATCTACGACGAGTACATGGCCGAGCGCATCTGGCCCGGCACCCGCGCCCTGGCCCAGGCCCACCTGGACGCGGGCCAGAAGGTCTGGCTCGTCACGGCGGCCCCCGTCGAGATCGCCCAGGTCATCGCCCGCCGCCTGGGCCTGACCGGCGCCCTGGGCACGGTCGCCGAGTCGGTCGACGGCGTCTACACGGGCAAGCTGGTCGGCGAACCGCTGCACGGCCCCGCGAAGGCCGAGGCGGTCCGCGCGCTGGCCGCGGCCGAGGGCCTGGACCTGACCCGCTGCGCCGCCTACAGCGACTCGCACAACGACATCCCGATGCTGTCCCTGGTCGGCCACCCCTACGCCATCAACCCGGACTCCAAGCTGCGCAAGCACGCCCGTCGGCTGGACTGGCGCCTGCGCGACTACCGCACCGGCCGCAAGGCGGCCAAGGTCGGCATCCCGGCCGCGGCCGGCGTGGGCGCGGTGGCCGGCGGCACGGCGGCGGCGATCGCCCTGCACCGCCGTCGCCGCTGACGGCTGATCACCCGACGGCCGATCAGCCAAAGACCGATCAATCCGTGGCACCTTCGTTTACCGGATGACAAACGCCGTAAATCCAACTGGCGTACCCCCACAACCTCGTATCCAGTCCTCTTGGCTGCACACGGCCACAACACGCCCTGGACTCAGCCTCAATCCGAACCGATTCGATCAACAACCGTGCATTCTCCGGCACTTGATGCGGCGTCAATCGGTTACCGAAGCGACGTAATCGATGATTTGAGCAACTCGGTGTAGCAGGGCCTACACGAAGCGTTATTCTCCTCAGACGCAAACCGGTGCCCCTCCGTCGCTACGACGGGTGAAAGGTCCCGCACTGCACGTGATGGAAGCTCTGCCTCTGGGAGTCCCGTGTACCCACACGTCGGGGTTGACGCCTCGGGCCTGGCTACGCTGCGCGCAACGGTCCTCGACCTGTTGCGCGGCTTCGTCCCCACCGCGTACGCCGGCCCCGCATTCGCCACCGCCGCGCCCGTAGGCCCGTGCTATGCACTGGCCGACGGCAGCGCCGCGGTCGGCAGACGAGGGCGCCCGTCCGGCGCGGCCACCGCCCGACGGCCGGCGGCGGACAGCGACAGCGCCCGCATGATGGACCTCGTGGAGCGCGCCCAGGCCGGCGAGTCCGACGCCTTCGGCCGCCTCTACGACCAATACAGCGACACCGTCTACCGGTACATCTACTACCGGGTCGGAGGAAAGGCGACTGCCGAGGACCTCACGAGTGAGACCTTTCTGCGCGCCCTGCGGCGCATCGGGACCTTCACCTGGCAGGGGCGCGACTTCGGCGCCTGGCTGGTGACGATCGCCCGGAACCTCGTGGCGGACCACTTCAAGTCCAGCCGCTTCCGCCTCGAGGTCACCACCGGCGAGATGCTCGACGCCAACGAGGTCGAGCGCTCCCCCGAGGACTCCGTCCTGGAGTCCCTCTCCAACGCCGCCCTGCTCGACGCGGTGCGGCGACTCAACCCCCAGCAGCAGGAGTGCGTGACACTCCGCTTCCTCCAGGGCCTCTCCGTCGCCGAGACCGCCCGCGTCATGGGCAAGAACGAGGGCGCCATCAAGACCCTCCAGTACCGGGCCGTCCGCACCCTCGCCCGGCTCCTCCCGGAAGACGCCCGCTGACCGGGCCGTACGCTCGGCGACGGTCAACTCACTTTCCGTGAAAGTCCGTTGACTTCGGCATCCGGTCATCCGGCGTCCGTAACCCAAGTGCCGCGCCACTCGTTGTGCGGGATGCAGGCTCCCTGTGGTCACCCCCTGACCGGCTCCGATCACCCGATCGTGTGGTCGTGGTCAGGGTGTGCAACCCTCAGGACCCCCTGGGGAGTCGACCGTCATGACGAGAGGAGGTGCCGCCAGTGATCGCGAACGTATCGGCGCACCGGCGGGCGAACGCCTTCGCCCAGGCCCTTCAGGAGCAGTCCGAGCAGGGCACGGCGGCCGAGCAGACCGAAGGATCGGCACCGACCCCGGCCGCCGCGGAGCGGACCGAACAGGCACGCCTGCTGGCGCTCGCCTCCGGTCTCGACGCGCTGCCCAAGCCGGAGCTCGACCCGGAGGTCAAGGTCGTCCAGCGGGCCCAGCTGGTGGCCGCGTTCGAGGCCATGCTCCAGGAGGGCACCGCGGGAGGCGGGGCGACGGACAGCGCAGTCCCCGAACAGCGCTCCACCCGGGCCCGTGGCGCCCACCGCGCGAGCCCGCTGAAGAAGCTCCGGCCGCGGTCCCGCCTCGCCAAGGGCCTCACCGCGGGCGGGCTCAGCGTCGGCGTGGCCGCGAGCGCCTTCGGCGGAGTCGCCGCAGCCAGTTCCGACGCCCTGCCCGGCGATTCGCTCTACGGCCTCAAGCGCGGCATCGAGGACGTGAAACTCGGCCTCGCCGACGGAGTCGACGAGCGCGGCCGGGTCTATCTCGACCACGCCTCCACCCGGCTCAGCGAAGCCCGCCGCCTGATGGAGCGGGGCCGCAGCGGCCCGCTGGACCACGAATCCCTGGGCGAGATCCGCCGTGCCCTGTCCGGCATGCGGCACGACGCGTCGGAAGGCCACCGGCTGCTGAGCGAGGCGTACGAGCGCGATCCGGACTCCCTGGAGCCCATCCAGGCCCTGTCCGCGTTCTCCCGCTCCCACCGTGAGGCCTGGGGCGAACTGCGCGAGAGGCTCCCCGTGCAGCTCGGGGACGTCAGCGAGCAGGTGTCGTCGGTGTTCGACGCCATAGAGGAGGACGTCGCGCCGCTGCGGTCCCTGCTGCCCGAGCCCCCGGCCCACAGCGGCGGTGAAGGCAACCGGCAGGGCGCCTCCGAGTCGGCCTCCAGCGGCTCCTCGGCCACCGACCGGTCGGCCCGGCCCAGCGACAGCGGCCGCGGGCCCTCCGACAAGGGCAGCGCCGGCTCCGGCAGCCCCAGCCGCTCGGCCGGCTCCGGCAGCGACAGCGACGGCCTGCTCGGCGGCAACACCGGCGGCCTGCTCGACCCGCCGCAGGACAGCGACGCGAGCACCTCGCCGTCGGCGGAAGGCGACACGCCCGTCCCCGAGCCGGACGTGACACTCCCGCCGCTCCTGCCCGACCTGCTGCCCGGGCTGGGCATCGACGGCGAGGACGCCGACTAGCCGGCGGTACGACAGTGGGGGCGCTCCCCGGAAGGAGCGCCCCCATCGTCGTAGGCACGACCGCATTCGTACGCACCGCAGTCGTACGCGCTGCCTCAGAAGAAGACCGATCAGAAGAAGACCGACCGGCGCTGCACCAGCAGCTTGTACAGGGTGTGCTGGATCTGCTCCCTGACCTGGTCGGTCAGGTTGAACATCAGCATCGGGTCCTCGGCGGCCTCCGGCGGATAACCGTCCGTGGGGATCGGCTCGCCGAACTGGATCGTCCACTTGGTCGGCAGCGGAACCGCCCCGAGCGGGCCGAGCCACGGGAACGTGGGCGTGATCGGGAAGTACGGGAAACCCAGCAGCCGGGCGACCGTCTTGGCGTTGCCGATCATCGGGTAGATCTCCTCTGCCCCGACGATCGAGCAGGGCACGATCGGCGTCCCCGCGCGCAGGGCGGTCGAGACGAAACCGCCGCGGCCGAAGCGCTGGAGCTTGTAGCGGTCCGCGAAGGGCTTCCCGAGGCCCTTGAAGCCTTCCGGCATCACCCCGACCAGTTCACCCTGCTCCAGCAGCCGGGACGCGTCCTCGGCACAGGCCAGGGTGTGACCGAGCTTGCGGGCCAGCTCGTTGACCACCGGCAGCATGAAGACCAGGTCCGCCGCGAGCAGCCGCAGATGCCGGCCCGCCGGGTGGTTGTCGTGCACGGCGACCTGCAACATCAGGCCGTCCATCGGCAGCGTCCCGGAGTGGTTGGCGACGATCAGGGCGCCACCCTCGGACGGGATGTTCTCGACGCCCTTCACCTCCACCCGGAAGTACTTCTCGTACAGCGGGCGCAGCAGGGACATCAGGACCTGGTCGGTCAGTTCCTCGTCGTAGCCGAAGTCGTCGACCTCGTAGTCCCCGGTGAGGCGGCGGCGCAGGAAGGCCAGGCCGCCCGCGATACGCCGCTCCAGGCTACCCTCGCCGCCCTGGGGGCCCTCCGGCGCTTGTTCCTCAGACGTCACAGGAACATCATCCTGCGGAACAGCCCTGGTGGGCAGGGGCTGCACCTCACGGACCGGCACGGACTCCGTGCTCGGGCGCCGGTTCCCCGTGCTCCGGCGCCGCTGCGGACGCTGCACGGCGCCCCCGCGGGACCGGTCGTCGTCGAACGGAATGACCTTGGCATCCGCCATCGTTGATGCGCTCCTCAGTTGGCGCTCTGCGTCGGGGAGTGGCCGCCGCCCGCGAGGGGCAGCGCGGCGACCCGGTCCACGGCCCCCGCCACGGCCTCCGGCGGTAGAAGTCCGGGACCCTGGCTGCGTGCGAAGTCCGCGAACGTCTCCGCGGTCGTGTACTTGGGCTGGAATCCCAGCGTCTCGCGCATCTGGCCCGTGGCCACGACCCGGCCGTGGGTGAGAAGCCGGATCTGCTCGGGCGAGAAGTCCGACATGCCCAGCGTACGCACCAGCGAGCCCGCCCAGGTGACGGCCGGGAGCAGCAGGGGCACGGTGGGGCGTCCGAGGCGCCGGGAGCACTGCGAGAGCAGCAGCACGCCGTCGCCGGCGATGTTGAAGGTGCCGCTGTTGAGCGTGCCCCGCCGCGGCTCGTGCGAGGCGATCCGCAGCACCTCAATCACGTCGTCCTCGTGGACGAACTGAAGCCGCGGGTCGTAGCCGAACACGGTCGGCAGGACCGGCAGCGAGAAGTACGAGGCGAGCGGCGTGTCCGCGGTCGGGCCGAGGATGTTGGCGAACCGCAGCACGCAGACCGCCACGTCGGGCCGGCGGCGCGCGAAGCCTCGCACGTAACCCTCGACCTCCACCGTGTCCTTGGCGAAGCCACCGCTGGGCAGGGACTTGGGCGGGGTCGTCTCGGTGAAGACGGCCGGGTCGCGGGGCGCGGAGCCGTAGACGTTCGTGCTGGACTTCACGACCAGCCGCCGCACGTTCGGGGACTTCTGGCAGGCACCGAGCAGCTGCATGGTGCCGATGACGTTGGTCTCCTTCAGGGAGGCCCGGTTGCCGCTGCCCAGCGGCGTGCCCGTCACGTCCAGGTGGACGATCGTGTCGGCGCCCGTCTCGGCGAGCACCCGCGCGATCCCGGGCTGCCGGATGTCGGCCTGGACGAAGTCCGCGCCGCCCAGATGGTGCTCGGGCGGCACCGCGTCCACGGCGACGACCCGGTCCACCTCGGGGTCACGCTGGATCCGCCGTACGAACCGGCCCCCCAGCGGGCGGGCCACTCCGGTCACGAGCACGACCTTGCCCAAGATCAGCGCCTTCCTTCCAGAAAACCTCTTGCCCCGCCGCGTTCCCCCGTGGGGCCAACTTAGCGGGTCGGCGTTGCGCTGTGATGACCGCCCGATGCGCGAAGTGACGACAAGCAGCCGGACGTACGAGCCGGAACACATGTGGCCCCCCACCAGTGGGTGGGGGGCCACAGCAACGCTCTCGCGGCGTCCGCGTCGCGAACTTACTTCTTGTTGCGACGCTGAACGCGCGTGCGCTTGAGCAGCTTGCGGTGCTTCTTCTTGGCCATCCGCTTGCGCCGCTTCTTGATAACAGAGCCCACGACTACCCTCGCTCACTTCTCATCACTCGGTTGTTTGGGCGCCATGGGCCCACACGACCTACGAGGGGCTAGCCTACCCGCCCGAGCGCTGAGGTCGTAATCGAGGAGGCCAGGGTGATCCCGAGTGCCCTGTGAGGGACCACCCCGCCTCAGTCGTCAGGCGGTTTCCACCCCCACATAACTCTCGCGGAGGTACTCGTGAACCGCTTGCTCCGGGACGCGGAAGGACCGCCCCACACGGATCGCGGGCAGATGACCGCTGTGCACCAGCCGGTACACGGTCATCTTCGACACTCGCATCACCGAGGCGACTTCCGCCACGGTAAGGAACTGAACCTCGTTCAGAGGCCTCTCGCCAGCTGCAGCCATGACACACCTGAACCTTCCGCACTCGACGGCCACCGGCTTCCCCTTCCGGTGACTCTTCGTCGCTGCGTGCTCACTCCCCAATGTAGGGGCGGGTGATGCGAGTGGGGAAGAGGTGCACCCATCGGCGGCCTACTGTGACAGACACGCCCGATTGAGTACGTAGCGGGTAAGCGGCAGGTAGTAATCAGACCGCACTCCGTCATCAAGTGGAACGACGACGGAGACGGACCCCTCGGCCTCACCGACGAACAGGGCGGGGTCGTCCGTATCCGCCGGCCCGATGGCCTCGAACCCCAGCTGACCTGCTCCGCAGACCCACCCGTGATCCCCGATGACCAGCTCCGGAAGGGGCCCGCCGGCCTCCGCGGCAGCGGCCAACACGGTACGAACCGGGAGAGGTGAGTGCGTATGTGCGCCGGGCTCACAACCGGGGCGTTCCCCGTCGGATCCCCGCACCAGCGCGACTCCTCGTACGTAGTCGAGGTTGTACGTGCGTAGGCCGAACCGGGTCGTTATGTCGACACAGCGACCCTGCGCGGGGGTGAGAACCTCACACCCCGCCGCCGACAGCGCGTCTGCCAGAGCGGCGTAGAAACCGAGCAGCCGGTGGGGGTGCCCGGTGCAGAGGAGCACGGGTGCGCTCCGCCGGGCGGCCTCGGCGAGGCGCTCCGCGAAGGCGTCCAGCGCGGCCAGGGTGCGCCCCGGATCGATCACGTCCTGGCCGGAAGTCCGACGGGAATCGGCCGAAATCCCGCACCTGTCCGCCATCAGCTCGACCAAATCCCGCTGGCTCCACGCCCCTTCGGGATCGAGACCGAGGAGCACCCGGGGGTCCCGGGCGGCGAACAGCCGGTAACTCCGCAGGCTCTCCTCACGAGGCGTGGCCACGGTCCCGGCGAGGCGCGCGCCCACCAGGTGCGCACGAAGGGCTTCGGGGGTCAGCACGAGGAGATCGTGCGCGACAGGCGCCCCACGTGTCCCGGGAACCGGCGAACACCGCACGGTCGGCCTACGAGGAGGCCCACCCGGTCAGGCCAGCAGCCCCCGCAGCGGGAACACCGCCCGCCGAGCCGCCAGCACCGCCTGGTCCAGCCGGTCGGCGGGGTCGTAGCCCTCCTCCCAGCCGGGGAAGGCCACGGGCCAGCGTCCGTCCGTCATCCGCGCCGGGGCCAACTGCCGGGTCCGGGCGAACGCTTCCTGCCGCCAGCCCTCGGGGATCACCGCCTCGGGCTCCACGGCCCGGCCCGCCGCGATCCCGACCAGATGCGTCCACGACCGCGGCACGACGTCCACCACGGCGTAGCCTCCCCCGCCCAGCGCCACCCACCGCCCGTCGGCGTAGTCGTGCGCCAGGTCGTGACAGGCCACCTGCACCGCCCGCTGCGCGTCCAGCGACACCGCCAGGTGCGCCAGCGGATCCTCGAAGTGCGTGTCGGCCCCGTGCTGCGTCACCAGCACCTGCGGCCGGAAGTCCGCGATCAGCTCCGGCACGACCGCGTGGAACGCCCTCAGCCACCCGGCGTCCCCGGTCCCGGCCGGCAGCGCGACGTTCACCGCCGAGCCCTCCGCCGAGTCCGCCCCGGTCTCCTCCGGCCAGCCGGTCTGCGGGAACAGCGTCCGGGGATGCTCGTGCAGCGAGATCGTCAGCACCCGCGGGTCCTCCCAGAACGCCGCCTGCACCCCGTCCCCGTGATGCACGTCGACGTCGATGTACGCCACCCGCTCGGCCCCGAGCTCCAGCAGCCGGGCGATCGCCAGCGACGCGTCGTTGTAGATGCAGAACCCCGACGCCCCGCCCGGCATCGCGTGGTGCAGCCCGCCCGCGAAGTTCACCGCATGCAGCGCGTCACCGCGCCACACGGCCTCCGCCGCCCCCACCGACTGCCCGGCGATCAGCGCCGACACCTCGTGCATCCCGGCGAACGCCGGATCGTCCATGGTCCCCAGCCCGTACGACTGGTCCGCCGCCCCCGGCTCCGCCGACGCGGCCTTCACCGCCTCGATGTAGTCCTCCCGGTGGACGAGCCGCAGCGTCGACTCCCCGGCCGCCTTCGCGGCGACCACCTCCACCTCCCGGTCCAGCCCGAAGGCACCGACCAGTCCCCGGGTCAGGGCGAGCCGGACCGGGTCCATCGGATGCCCGGGACCAAAGTCATAGCCCGTTACTGCCTCGTCCCACATCAGCTGTGCGCGGCCGCTCATGTCCGCCACCGTATCGGTCCGGTTGAGGCGCGAACGACCGGGCGTACACCAGCGTCACCAGCACCAACACCATCGGCACAACCATGGCCCCGCGGTAGCTCCACGCGTCCCCGAGCGCCCCGACCAACGGCGAACCGATCAAAAACCCCACATAGTTGAAGACATTCAGCCGTGCCACGGCCGCATCCGAAGCCCCGGGGAACAACCTGCCGGCCGCCGCGAACGTCTGCGGCACCAGCACACACAGCCCGAGCCCCAGCAGCGTGAACCCCAGCATCCCCACCCACGCCCCGGGCGCCACCGCCACCACGGCGAACCCACCCGCCGCCACCAGCGCCCCGCCCCGCACGACCGAGACGGCCCCGAACCGCCGCACCCCGAGGTCCCCGATCGCCCGCCCCAGCAGCGTGGTGACCATGTACACGTTGTACGGCACGGTCGCCATCTGCTCCGACGACCCGAGCACGTCCTTCAGATACTTCGCGCTCCAGTTGGAGACCGTGGAGTCCCCGATGTACGCCACGGTCATCACCAGACACAACGGCAACAGCCACTTGAAGACGACGACCTGGCCCTCGCCCGCCTTCCCCTCCACCGCCTGCGCCGCCTCGTCGTCGACGTACCACCGGCTCCCCACCAGCACCGCCGGCAGCAGTACCGCCACGACCGGCAAGTACGACACCCACAAGGCCAGATCCCAGCGCGCCCCCACCCACGCCAGCGAGGCCCCCGCGATCCCGCCCAGGCTGTAGGCCGCGTGGAAACCGAGCATGATGCTGCGCCCGTACGACCGCTGAAGGCTCACCCCGAGCATGTTCATCGACGCGTCCAGCACCCCGACGGCGAGCCCGAACGCCGCGAGCGCGACGCCCAGTTCCACCATCCGCTCCCCGGCCCCGACCCCGAGCAGCGCCAGCAGCACCACGGGCTGCGACCACCGCAGCAGCATGCTCGGCCGCACCCGCTTCACCAGCCGCTCGGTGGTCACGCTCCCGACCCCGGCGAGGATCGGCACGGCGGCCAAGAAGGCGGGCAGCAGCGCGTCGGAAACCCCGTACCGGTCCTGGATGGCAGGAATCCGCGTCACGAGCAGAGCGAAGGCGACCCCCTGCACCAAGAAGCTGAACGCCAACGAGGCCCTGCCGCGCCGCAGCACATCAGTCATGGCGGCGAGCGTAGGGCCCCGGCTTACCCGTGGGTAGATCCAGCCAAAGATGAATTTGACTCAGCTTCTACGTCCTCACAGGAGCAGCTCGGTCAGTTCCCGCATGTCGGAGAAGTACCGCCCGGCCCCGGCCAGCCTCTCCGCCGGCGTCATGGCGGTGAACCCGTACACGTCCATCCCCGCAGCAACCGCCGCCCGCACCCCCAGCGGACTGTCCTCGACGACGACACAGCGCTCCGGAGCGACCCCCATCCGCTCGGCCGCGTACAGGAACAGATCGGGAGCCGGCTTTCCCCTCCCCACATCCTGCGAGCTGAAGATCCGCCCCTCGTCGAACCACCGATCGAGCCCGGTGGTCCGATGCCCCACCCGGATCCGCTCATGACTCCCGGACGACGCCACGCAGTACGGCACGGAGTCGGCGGCAAGCTTCTGAAGGACCTCCTCGACGCCGGCCACCGCCTTCAAGTCCCGCTCGAAGGCCGCGAAGACCCGGGCGTGGAACACGTCGTCGAAGTCCACGGGCAACCGCCGCCCGGTCCGCTCCTCCACCAGATCGTGCACCCGGTGCATGGCGGAACCCATGTAATCCCGGACGGAGTCCTCGTACGACGTGGGGTGCCCCAACTCGGTGAGGTAGGCGGCCAGGAGCCGGTTGGAGATGGGCTCGCTGTCGACGAGGACACCGTCATTATCGAAGATCACGAGGTCATAGCGCATGACTCGACCCTAAACGCAGAAAACCCCCGCATCCGAAGATGCGGGGGTTTTCCAAAGAATTGTTCGGCGGCGTCCTACTCTCCCACAGGGTCCCCCCTGCAGTACCATCGGCGCTGTAAGGCTTAGCTTCCGGGTTCGGAATGTAACCGGGCGTTTCCCCTACGCTATAACCACCGAAACACTA
>NZ_JARVKU010000039.1:0-49467 GCF_029813805.1 Streptomyces sp. DH10 | reverse complement strand
GGCGGGCCTCGCGGCGTCCGGTGCGTGCTCTGGGGGTCCCCCCGGCCGGAGGCTGGGGGTCCCCCCGGCCGGAGGCTGGGGGAGTGCCGGGCGGACGCCCGCGTACTGGTTGTACGTGGGTGTTCGCCCGGTGCGGCGAGAGGGCGTGCCGGGCGTCGCGGGGCAGGCGGGACTTTGCGGACACGCCCTAGCCGGGTCGGGCGGCGGGACGTCAGGCAGGGGTAGCGGGGGGAGGGCCGGGTACTCGGGGGTTCCTACTTCGAGAGGAGGCGGAACACCGTGACCGGGACCATCGATCATCGGGCCGTGCACGACGAGCGCCATTCCGTGGGCGAGCTCGTCTCACAGGCCTCGGAGCAGCTCTCCCGGCTCGTCCGGCAGGAAGTCGCTCTTGCGAAGGAAGAGCTGGCCGAGAAGGGCCGGCGTGCGGGGCGTGGCGGTGGGCTGCTCGGTGCGGCCGGTGCCGTCGCTTACGCCGGGCTGCTCGCGCTGGCCGGGACGGGTGTCGCCGCCCTCTCGCTGGTGCTGCCCGTCTGGGCCGCGGCACTCATCGTGACGGGGGTGCTGTTCGTGATCGCGGCCGTGCTGGCCGCTGCCGGCCGGAGCCAACTGCGCCGGGCCGCGCCTCCCACGCCTGAGGAGGCGCTCGGCAGTGTCAGGGCCGATGTCGAGGAGATCAGGGAAAGGGCACATCGATGACGGAAGCGACGGGTGGGGCCAAGGGGCCCGATGAACTGCGCCAGCAGATCGAGCGGACCCGTAGTGAACTCGGCAACACCGTGGAGGAGTTGGCGGGGAAGGCGGACGTGAAGGGGCGTGCGCGGGCTCGGGCGGCCGATCTGCGGGACAAGGCCGGGGCGATGACGGTGCAGTTGCGGAGCAGTGCCGCGCAGGCCGGGCACACGGTGCACGACAAGGCGACACATGCGGGGCCGCGGCCGGTGCGCGATGTCGTCCAGGCCGGGATGCGGCATCCGAAGCCGGTGCTGGTCGCCGGGGCGGCCGCGGGGGCCGCGGTCGTCGCTGTCGAGGTCGTGCGGCGGCGGCAGCAGGTGACGCGCGGACATCGCTGGCAGCGCTGGTACCGCTGAGCGGGGTGCGCCGACGGCATGCGCCAGGCGGGCCGTTCGCGCCTGCGCGGTTGGGGAAGCGGTACGCCGCTCCGCCGGACCGCGCACCCGCCCACCCCAGCACAGACGTTGAGCATCCGGAAGCGCCGGGCTGCCCGACACCCCTCCCTTGACCTCAAGCTTGGTCGAGGTTGAAAGGTGGGGTGCGCAGGCAACCGGCGCTTACGACTGGAGTGTTCAATGAGCCGTCGAACCGAACAGCACCCCGACCTCACCGATCCCCGAACCGGTGCTCCCTTCTTCAGCACCTGGCGGGTCGGTACACCCGAGCGGCAACGGCAGACCGTGGAGGCGATCGGACAGACGTGGGAGCGGCGGCCGTGGCCCACCGGTGATCTGCTGGGATACCACGTCTACGTGGGGCACGACGGGTCCACGCTGATGCACTACTCGCAGTGGAGCGGCGAGCAGGCGTACGAGGCCTTCGTCAAAGTTCATCGGCAGGAGCGGGTCGACGAGGTCGACACCGCCGTGCCGGGGATCGAGAGGGTGGGGATCGCGCGGTACCGGCGGTACGGCCGTCGCGAGCGGGCCGTCGGCGACGTACGGGAGGCGGGACTGATCGTCACCGTGCGGGTCGACTTCGAGGAGGGGGCCGGGGAGCGGCGGGAGGAGTGGGTCGATCTCGTGCTCAAGGCCCTGGCTGACGACCCCGAAGGGCACGCCGGGCTGATCTCCGCTCATTTCCATCTGAGTGCCGATGGCGGGCACGTGCTGAACTACGCCGAGTGGGAGAGCGACCAGGCCTATGACGAGGCCTTGGCGGCTCCCGGGACCGACATGTGGCAGCGGGTGCGGACCTACCCGGGGGTGAAGGGGACGAGCGGGAGCCGGTACCGGCATGCCCTGGGGCTCGTTCCCGGGTGAGTGCGGTGCCGTGGGGCGGCTGGACGCTCTGGTCCAGCCGCCCCACGGCCGACGGGTTACGGCCGGAAGCGCAGGACCTGCGGGTCGTGGTCGCTGATCTGGTCGTTGAACTCCGCGTTGACGTGCACGCTGTCGTACTCGAAGTCACAGTCGCGGCGGATCGACGGGCTGATCAGGATCTGGTCGAGGACCTGGCTGTTGCCCTGGTAGACGTACGAGTAACGCTCGCTCCTGGGCAGCGACTTGATCGCCGACCAGAGTTCGCCCCGGCCCTCCAGGATCCTGGTGGTGCCGGAGAACTCGAAGTCGTTGATGTCGCCCAGGGCGATGACGTCCGCGTTCTTCTGGGTGTCGAGGATGTCCTTGACGAAGGCGTTCACCAGCGTGGCCTGCTGGTGCCGCTGGGTCTCGGAGCTGCGGGCCGGCGGCTGGTACTGGGAGGTCAGGCCCTGGTCGCCGCCCTTGGAGTTGAAGTGGTTGGCGATCACGAAGACCGTGCGGCCGCGGAAGACGAACTCGCCGGCCAGCGGCTTGCGGCTGTTCTTCCAGGCCTCGTCGGCGGGGGCGATCCGGCCGGGGCTGAGCGTCAGGTGCGCCTTGCCGCGGATCTTCGTCACGTCGGTCGCCGTCGTGGCGTCGCCGCCCGCGCGGTCCGTGAAGGAGACCCGCTCCGGGTTGAACAGGAACGCCTGGCGGATGTTGCCGCCGGGCTCGCCGCCGTCGGCCTTGTCGGCCGGGTCGATCGAGCGCCAGTCGTACGTGGGGCCGCCGGCCGCGACGATCGCGTCGATCAGCTTGGCCATGGTCCGGTCGGCGGCGACCGTACCGTCGTTCGTCGCGCCGTTGTTGTCCTGGATCTCCTCCAGGGACACGATGTCCGGCGACTTCAGGTTGTTCACGATCGCGGACGCGTGCTCGGCGAAGGTGTCGTCGGTCGGGTCGAGGTTCTCGACGTTGTAGGTGGCGACCGCGAGTTCCGAGGAGCGCTGCTTGCGCGTCGTCTCGCGCTTCAGGCCCGCGGGCTTGAGCGTGCCGAGTTCGCTCGCGATCAGCGTGTAGCCGCCGAACTGGTTGTAGTCCAGCGGGCCCGCCGTCGTGCCGGTGAGCGTGTCGCCGACGTTCGCCTTCGGGAAGTCCGCCGTCGCGCCGAGGGACTGGATCTGGAGGCGGCCGGTGTTCTGGGCGTCGTAGGAGCCGTAGACCGTGCCGCCGTTGCGGCTGCGGTTCTCGTCCGGCTTCACCGTCACCCAGAGTTCGGTGAACGGGTCGGTGGCGCCCACGACGCGGGTGTCGCTGACGCGGACGGTCATGCCCTCCAGCGCCTCGTAGTGGTCCAGGGCGTACTTCGCGGGCTTGAGGGGCAGGGCGTTGACCGAGCCGTTCGCCGTGGTGTCGCCGGCCGGCGCGTAGGCGGCGGGCACCGACCTCGCGTCGACCGTCGTGGCGGCGGGGAGCCGGTTGCCGCTGGAGACGACCGTGGTCGTCGGCTTGGTGATCTCCGTCAGGGACTGGTTGCCGGAGGCGGTACCGCCGGGGTACTCCGAGACGGTGCCGCCGACCGTGACGGAGTCACCGACGGCGACCCCCTTCGGCGTCGAGCTGGTGAAGACGAAGACGCCTTCGCTGGTCGCCGGGTCGGCGTCCGGGTTCGGATCCTGGATCCAGAACCCGCGGGACGAGCCGTAGGTCCGGATGCCGGTGACGATTCCGGTCACGTCCGTGACCTGCTTGCCGGCGAACGGCGATATCCGGGTGTTGCCCTGGATGTCGTGGATGCGGACCGAGTCCGCGTGTGCGGGAGTGGTGAGGACGATCGTGGATGCCGCGGAGCACGCGGCGGCGACGGTGAGCGCGGCGAGGCGCGCGGACGACTTGCTCGGCAACGGGGTTCCCTCCGGGGACGTGACAGGGCGCCGGGACGAGGGTGGTGCGTGGACTGTCTGCCGCTACCTGTGGGGCGGGCGGCGTGACGCGCGTAGAGAGCGGGGGACTGGCGGGTCTGGTGGGGCCGGCCCGGTGAACAAGTGTCCGCCGACTTCTACGCGCGTCAATCTCCAGCCTGCGCGGGCCACTTGTCAAGGTTTCGGCCATGTACAGCACCTGACGGGGACATGAAGCAGGCGGCATGGGTGTAAATCCGTCTAGGCTGAGCGGCTGAGTCGTATGAGGCGCCGCTAGGAGAAACAGCCGATGTCAGACAGCTCCCCCCTGCCGCCGGTGCGGCTGCACCCCGAAGCGGAGCTGGCGCGCGACGTGCTGTCCACGCCGTTGCTGTCCCGGGCCGCCCGGCTGGCCCGCTGGGCCGGGCCGGAGACCCGGGTCGACGCCGGGGGCGGGCTCGTCGACGAGCAGTTGCCCGCGGCCGCCGAGGTGCTCGGACTGAGCGGGGACGACGCCGCCGCCGACGCCAGTGAGGCGTGGCGGGTGGCGGTGGACACCGGTCTCGTCGAGATCGTCGACGAGGAGGAGGGCACCGTCACGGCGGGCGAGGACCTGGCGGTGCTCACCGGCGGTTCGCCGCAGGACGTGCTGACGGTGTGGCTCGCGGCCCTGGAGGCGGTGCTCGCCGACGCGAGCGTGCCCGACCTGGACGGTCTCGTGGCCGAGGACGGCGACGTCGACCTCTCCGCCCTCGACTGGGACCCGGAGGCCGAGGCCGAGTTCCTCGACGGCGTGCTCGGCAACCTCTACCTGCTGACCGCCGGCGAGGACACCCCCGCCGACGCTCCGGTACCGCTGCCCGCGCTGGCCGCTTCGGTGATCGTGCCCAGCGACATGGGCGAGCCGACCAACGACGTCCTGGAGCAGGTGTCCGACGCGATGATGCGGCTGGACGACCAGTTCCGGATGCTGGAGCCGGTGGGACTCGTGGCCTACCGGCCCGTGGACGAGGCGCTCATGGCCGAGGCCGACGAGGAGCCCGCGGCGCCCGTCGACGACACCGACGTCTCCCGGTACGGCATGGTCCGGCTCACCCCGCTCGGGCTCTACGGCCTGCGGGCCCGGCTGCTGGAAGCCGGGTTCGATGCGCCGGCCGTCGGTGACCTCGCGGACAAGGGAGCCGACGCGCTGCTCGACGGCACGGCGGCGTTCCCGCCCGGTGCTGCGCAGGCCGAGACGGAGCAGTGGCTTCAGCGGCGGGAGTCGCTCGCCGCGGCCCGCGAGCTGCTGGCGGCGGCGCGGGGTTCCGATGCCGGGGCGCCGCTGCGGCGACTGCGGTGTCAGCAGGCCTTGTCGCTGGTCGGGGCCTCGGCCGAGCCCGCCTTGCGGGAGGTGCTCGACGATGCCGAGCTGGGCGGGCTCGCGCGTGTCTGGCTCACCGAGCATGGTGCGGCGGATGTGCCTGCGCCGTCCGAGGCGATGGTGTATTGGCTGACCATCGACACGGTGGCCGCGCAGCTGGCCGCCGAGGGGAACTCCGAGGAGCTGCGGGCGTTGGTCGAAGGGCTCGCGCGGCAGCACGGTGGGTTCTTCGAGGCCGTCTGGCGGGTTGAGCACCCCGCTACGGCTGATGTGCTGGAGGCGATGGGGCGGTTGCATCCGGACAAGAAGGTGGCGAAGGAAGCGCGGAAGGCTGCGTTCAAGGCGCGGTCGCAGCAGGGGGGCTGAGTTCGTATTGCGGGTGTGGGCGCGTTGTGGCTTGTCGCGCCCACGCGGCGGAGCCGCATATGGATACAGTCCCGCGCCCCTTGGTGCGCTGTTCAACCCCTGTTCACGGATGAGCGGGACGGTGTTGCCGAACGAGGTCCGCCACCCTCCACGGCATACCCCCCGTCACAGGAGACACCCATGTCGCTCACCCGCAGGGACTTCGCCAGAACCTCCGCGATCACCGGTGCCGGTGTCGCGCTGGCGGGCAGCGTCGGCGCCCTCGCCACCGCGCCCAACGCCCTCGCGTCCTACGACACCGACAGTGCGGAGGGCGCGGCGGACGCCCGGCACCCGGTCGGCTACGGGCCGCTCGTCCCCGACCCCGAGGGCATCCTCGCCCTGCCCGCCGGCTTCTCGTACCGGATCATCACCTACAGCGGTAGGACGAAGCTGGAGTCCGGTGAGTTCACGCCGTCCAACCACGACGGCACCGCCACCTTCGACGGCCCCCGCGGCACCACCCTGCTCGTCAACAACCACGAGCTGAAGGGCCCGCGCGCCAACTGGAAGTACCCGGTGCCGCTCACCGAGGGCCTCGTCTACGACCCGGCCGCCGCCGGTGGTTGCACGGTCGTCGAGATACGCCCCGACGGACGGGTCGCGGAGTGGGTCGGCATCGCGGGCACCTCCACCAACTGCGCCGGTGGCAGTACGCCGTGGGGCACCTGGCTCACCTGCGAGGAGAACTCCGACAGGGCCGGCGTCAACGGCATGACCAAGGACCACGGCTACGTGTTCGAGGTCGACCCCTCCGACCGGCGCGCCAACCGTGGCCCCAAGCCGCTGAAGTTCTTCGGCCGCTACGACCACGAGGCCGTCGTCATCGACCCCAGGCGCGGCCACGCCTACCTCACCGAGGACGACGACGAGCCCAACGGCCTCTTCTACCGCTGGACCCCGCCCGAGGGCTTCGCGTACGGCCCCGGCAAGTTCCGCGAGCTGGCCGACGACGCCGGTGTCCTCCAGGCGCCCAAGTGCTTCGACTCCGGCGGGAAGTTCGTCGACGACCTGTCCCGCGCCACGAAGACCGGCACCGTCTACGGCGTCGACTGGGTGGACGTGCCCGACCGCGACGCCCGTACGACCCCCGTGCGCAAGCAGTTCGCCGCCGACGAGGTCACCCGCGCCCGCAAGCTCGAGGGCATGTGGTGGGGCGACGGGGGCGCCTACATCGTCTCCTCCTACGCCCGTGAGGAGAGCCCCCTCCAGCACGACGGCCAGGTCTGGTTCTACGACCCCAAGCGCCGCACGCTGACACTGAAGGTGCTGCTCGGTGTGAACCCCGCCCCGTCCGAGGACGGCGCCTTCGACGGTCCGGACAACATCACCGTCTCCCCTTACGGCGGCATCGTCCTGGCCGAGGACGGCGAGGGCGTCTCGCACCTCTTCGGCGCCACCGAGAGCGGCCGCACGTACCCGATCGCCCGCAACGACCTGAACGTCGGCACCGAAGAGGAGCCGGAGTACAGCGAGTTCGCCGGTGTCACCTTCTCGCCCGACGGCAAGACCCTTTACGCCAGCATCCAGGACCCGGGCATCCTGCTCGCCATCACCGGCCCCTGGAAGCGGCAGAAGCGGTAATTAATTCGTTCGCAGTGCCTGCGCTGCGCCTCCTACAGTGAGATCACAACGTCACGCACCTCCCGGTGCGATGGCAGCGGCTACTTCTCTTCCAAAGAATCCGACGCCGCCGCCGACTTGATCTCGGGAGGCGCAGCATGTGGTGGGTGCCCGGTGCGAAGGCAACGGTTACTTCCTGGGATCAGAGGGTTGCGGGTTCGAGTCCCGTCAGCGACTTCGGGTCGCTGTAGCTCAAGTGGGTAGAGCATCTGAATTAGTCCGTCGCCGACTTCTGTCCTCGGGCACCCACCTCTTTTCCTGCATGCAGCGTCTCTCCCGAAACACGAACGAATTCGGGGGAATTCACCATGGCGCGATTCAATTCCAAGGCAGCCCGTGCACGTCCCGTCTCCCGTGTGACCTCCACCGGGCGAGTGCTGCGCACGTACGAGGGCGGCCGGGGCCGCGAGCGTGACGCACGCTCCGAGCTCTTCCTGCTGGCCGTGTCCAACTTCGTTTCGCAGCAGACCTTCTACGAGACCGGCGCCGACCGCGACGACCGCTTCGCGAAGCTCGTGCGCGAACTCGCCGTCACCGACCCGGCGTGGACGGCCGGCCTGCTCGGCTGGCTGCGCGGCGAGGGCAACCTGCGTACGGCCTCCGTCGTCGGCGCCGCCGAGTACGTCAAGGCCCGCCTGGACGCGGGCGCGACCGGCGGCCCGACGGGCCGGCAGGTCGTCGCCTCCGTGCTCCAGCGGCCCGACGAGCCCGGCGAACTGCTCGCCTACTGGACGGCGATGTACGGCCGCAACGTGCCCAAGCCGGTCAAGCGCGGCATCGCCGACGCCGTACGCCGGCTCTACCACGGCAAGGCGCTGCTGAAGTACGACACCGCCTCCAAGGGCTACCGCTTCGGCGATGTCCTCAACCTCGTGCACGCCGCCCCGGACCCGGACAAGCCCTGGCAGGGCGAGCTGTTCCGGTACGCCCTCGACCGGCGGCACCACCCCGACACCGCGGTGCCGCCCGCGTCGGACCGCGTCCTCACCGCCCACCGCGAGCTGATGGCGCTGCCGGTGGCGGAGCGGCGCTCGGTCGTGACCGCCGAGGGCGGTGCAGAGCGGCTGGCCGGGGCCGGGATGACGTGGGAGACGCTGGCGGGCTGGCTCCAGGGGCCGATGGACAAGGCGGCCTGGGAGGCCGTCATCCCGTCCATGGGCACCATGGCGCTCGTGCGCAACCTGCGGAACTTCGACGAGGCCGGGGTGTCCGACGAGGTCGCCGAGCGGGTCGCCGCGCGGATCGGCGACCCGGCGGAGGTCGCGCGCTCGCGTCAGTTCCCCTTCCGGTACCTCGCCGCCTACCAGCACGCGCCGTCGCTGCGCTGGTCGTACGCCCTGGAGCGGGCGCTCGGCCACTCGCTGGCCAACGTGCCCGCGCTGCCCGGCCGGACGCTGGTGCTCGTGGACCGCTCGGGCTCGATGTTCTGGTCGCGGCTGTCCGACCGCTCGGAGCTCAACCGCGCCGACGCCGCCGCGATCTTCGGCACGGCGCTCGCGCTGCGGGCGGAGCGCGCGGACCTGGTCGAGTTCGGCTCGACGAGCGGCCGCGTGAAGTTCCGCAAGGGCGAGTCGGTGCTGAAGATCCTCGACCGCTTCGGCGACCTGGGCGGCACCGACACCACCGAGGCGGTGCGCCGGCACTACCGGAAGCACGACCGGGTGCTGATCGTCACCGACGAGCAGTACACGCACCACCACCGGGGTGACCCGACCGAGCAGGTCCCGGCCGACGTGCCGGTCTACACCTGGAACCTCGCCGGATACCGCGCGGGCCACGGCCCGTCGGGGACCCGGAACCGGCACACCTTCGGAGGCCTGACGGACACGGCTTTCCGGATGGTTCCGCTGATCGAGGCCGCCCGGGACGCCGACTGGCCCTGGGCGGCCTGACGGACCGTGGCCCGCACCGCGAGGGGAGTGCGGGCCACGATCTTGTCCCGGCCCTTGTTCTCACTGAAATTGACATCTAACATTTCAGTTCATGGAGGCCATCCGGCCCGTGCCCCGGACCCTGCTCAGGGACCGGGCGTACGAGGCGATCCGGGACGCCATCGTGGCCGGGGAGATCGAACCCGGCGCGGTGGTGCGGGACGCCGAGCTCGCGGAGCGGCTGGGGCTGTCCCGGGCGCCGGTACGCGAGGCGTTCTCCCGGCTCGTGGACGAGGGGCTGCTGGAGAGCAAGCCGCAGAGCTACACCCGGGTGACCCCGCTCGTGGCCTCCGACGTCAGGGACGCCGCCGCCGTGGTCGGCGCCATGCACGAGCTCGTGACGCGGGTCGCCGTGCCCCGGCTGGGTGCCGCCGACATCGAGGCGATGCGCGCCGCCAACCAGCGGTTCGCCGCTGCCGTCGGCACCGGAGACGTGGACGGAGCCTTGCGCGCCGACGACGCGCTGCACGAGGTTCTCGTCCGGGTGAGCGGCAACCGCGCCGCCGCAGCGACCGTCGCCCGCTACACCCCGCTCATCCGCCGCTTGGAGCGGCAGCGCTTCGGCGAGGGCGGCAGCTGCCGCTCGGCCGGACTGCACGAACGGCTGATCGAGGCCTGCGCGGCCGGTGACGTGGCCGAGGCGGTCCGCGTCACGGCGGAGATCTGGCGAGGGCTCGAAGAGCTCGCCGACTGAGACCGGACCGATACCCATCCCGTCCCCGGGAGGACCCATGTCCCTTTCCTCGTATGCCCGTTACCCCCTGCTCTTCGGGCCCTCACCCGTGCACCCCCTGGAGCGGCTCACCGAACACCTCGGTGGCGCGGCCCTGTGGGCCAAGCGCGAGGACTGCAACTCCGGTGTCGCCTACGGCGGGAACAAGACCCGCAAGCTGGAGTACCTGGTCGCCGACGCGCTCGCGAAGGGCTGCGACACGCTCGTGTCGATCGGCGGGGTGCAGTCCAACCACACCCGGCAGGTCGCGGCGGTGGCCGCCCGGGCCGGGCTCAAGTGCGTGCTGGTGCAGGAGAGCTGGGTGGAGTGGCCGGACGCCGTGTACGACAAGGTCGGCAACATCCTGCTCAGCCGCCTCGCCGGGGCCGACGTACGGCTGGTGAAGGCCGGGTTCGGGATCGGGTTCAAGGAGAGCTGGGAGCAGGCGCTCAGGGAGGTCGAGGAGGGGGGCGGCAAGCCGTACGCCATCCCGGCCGGCGCCTCCGACCATCCGCTCGGCGGCCTCGGCTTCGCGGGGTGGGCGTACGAGGTCGCCGAGCAGGAGCGTGAGCTGGGCGTCTTCTTCGACACCGTGGTCGTGTGCTCGGTGACCGGCTCCACCCAGGCCGGCATGGTCGCCGGGTTCGCCGCGCTGGAGGAGGCGGGCGGGCGGCCCCGGCGCGTGCTCGGCATCGACGCCTCGGCGAAACCCGCCCCGACCCGTGGCCAGATCGCCCGGATCGCGCACAACACCGGGCAGCTCATCGGGCTCGAGCGCGAGTTGACCGAGTCCGACGTCGAACTCGACGAGCGGTACCACGCGGGCACGTACGGCATCCCCGACGAGTCCACCCTGGCGGCGATGCGGCTCGCGGCCCGGACGGAGGGTATGGTCACCGACCCCGTCTACGAGGGGAAGTCCATGGCCGGGATGATCGACCTGGTCTCACGGGGCGAGATCGGCCGCGACTCCACGGTCCTCTACGCCCACCTGGGCGGACAGCCGGCGCTGAACGCGTACAGCGCGCTGTTCTGACGACGCCTGGCCGTGTCCGGGCCAGGAATCAACCGGCCGGCGCGTGGGTTGTCGGGGTCATCCGAACCTCGAAGGAGCCCCCCCATGCCCGACGAACCGGCCGTACGAGAACTCCGCCTGGTCGTGACCGCGGAGGATTACGAGGCGGCGCTGCACTTCTACCGGGACGTGCTCGGCCTGACCGAACAGGGCGCGTTCGCGTCGGAGGACGGGCGGGTCACGATCCTGGAGGCCGGGCGGGCCACCCTGGAGCTGACCGACCCGAACCACGCCGCCTTCATCGACGAGGTCGAGGTGGGGCGGCGGGTGGCCGGGCACGTCCGGGTCGCCTTCCAGGTGGACGACTCCGTCGCCGTCACGGCGAAGCTGGCCGCCGCCGGAGCCGAGGTGGTCGCCGAGCCCACGCGCACCCCCTGGAACTCCCTGAACTCCCGCCTCGAAGCCCCGGGCGCCCTCCAGCTGACGCTCTTCACCGAGCTCGACGACCAGAGTGCTTCTGATGGATCTCCGCGGCGTCGCGGAGATTCGTCAGAAACCCCCTGAAGGGGCCCGCGCGGCCGCCCCTGCCGGGCGGGGTCCCCAGCCGGATAAAGTGCTCAGCATGTGGACCGACGATCAGCGCGCGGAGCCGGGTGCCGAGCGGCCCGACGGTGCCCGGCGCCGGGCCACGATCCACGACGTCGCACGACTGGCCGGGGTGTCACGGCAGACGGTCTCCCGGGCGGTCAACGACAAGGGCGAGATCGACCCGTCCACCAAGGAGCGGGTCCTGGAGGCGGCCCGGCTCCTGGACTACCGGCCCAGCCGGTTCGCGCGCGGACTCGTCCAGAAGGGCGCGGTGACGGCGGGCCTGGTCATCCCGGACCTGCGCAACCCGTTCTTCCCCGAGGTCGCCGCCGGGGTGCTGGAGGCGGCCGAGCAGCGCGGCTGGCAGGTGGTCGTGTGGGACTCCCGGATCGACGAGGCCAGGGAGCGGCAGGCGCTCGACGTGCTCTCCCACCAGGCGGACGCGGTCGTGGGCTACTTCAAGGACCCGGACGACGTCCTCACCCGGCACCTCGGCGGCGTGCCGCTGGTGCTTCTGGAGCGCGGCCCGCAGCAGACCCGGTTCGCCGCCGTGGGCATCGACGCCGCCACCGGAGTCGAGCAGGGCCTGAACCACCTGCTCCGCGCGGGACACCGCAGGATCGGCATGCTGGACGGCGTGCACGGCCCCGGCCCCCGCAGGGTGGCCTTCCTGGAGCAGGTGCGGCGCCTCGGACTGCCGGTCGACGAGGACTGGATCATGGTGTGCCCGGAGCACAGCGTGGCCGGCGGCGAGGCCGGGATGGAACGGCTCCTGGCGGCGCGGCCCGAGATCACCGCGGTCTTCGGCTTCAACGACCTGATCGCGGTCGGGGCGATGCGCACCGCCCACCGTCACGGCCGGAGTGTTCCCGACGATCTGGCGGTGCTGGGCTTCGACGGCCTCTCCCTGGGCGAACTGGTGGACCCCGCCCTGACCACCCTGCACATCGACAAGCGGCAGCTGGGACGGCTGGCCGTGGAGCAGGTGGCCCGGCTGCGCGCGGGCGAGGAGCCGCTGCGGGGCGCGGACGCGTGGGTGGTGCCCGAACTGGTGGTCCGCTCCTCCGCCTGACCGCCCGGCCGTCAGCCGGCGGACCGGCCCCTGGAACGACTGCAGGCGGGTGACCTCCGGTCGCCGGCCGTTCTCGATAGAGTGCGGAGAGGGTCTCCGGTTCTTGAGTCCCCGGTTCGTGAGGAGTGGCTGCATGGCGCAGGTCAGGCCCATGCGGGCGGATGCTCGGCGTAACTACGAGCGGTTGCTGAAGGTGGCCGTGGAGGCCTTCGCCGAGCACGGGGAGGGCGCGTCGCTCGACGACATCGCCAAGCGGGCCGGCGTCGGCTCCGGCACGCTCTACCGCCATTTCCCGACCCGGCACGCGCTGCTGGAGGCCGCGTACCTCGACCGCGTCGAGGCGATCGCGGCCAGGGCCGGCGAACTCGCGGCCGAACTGCCGCCGGGCGAGGCGCTGGTGGAGTGGCTGTACGAACTCGGCGCCGGGATGATGCAGGTGCGCGGCCTGAAGGCGCTGCTGGGCCCGGCCGTCACGGACGGTACGTCGGAGGTGGCCACCGCTTGCGGCGATCCGCTGCGGAACGCCGCCGCGCGGCTGGCCCGGGCGGCACGCCAGGAGGGCACACTGCGGGACGACGTCGAGCCGATCGACCTCCTGCGCCTGGTCCACGGCCTGGCGACGGCGTCGGAACTGGCCGACGGCGAGAGCGACCACATCCGCCGGTACCTGGGGTTGCTGACGGAGGGGCTGCGGCCCTGAGACCTCGGGGCCGTCCCGTTTCGTCGGTCACGGCGTGGGGTACTCCGGCCTGGTTCCGTGCCTGACCAGCCAGGAGGCGAGAAGTATCGACGCCCCGAACCACAGGACAGCACACCGGTACGCCGACATCGACGGGACGCGCGTCTTCTACCGCGAGGCAGGTTACCCCGACGCCCCCGTCGTTCTGCTCCCGCACGGATACCCGTCATCCTCGTTCCAGTACCGGGCCTTCCTGCCTGCCCTCGCCGACCGGTGGCGGCTCGTCGCACCCGACTTCCCGGGTTTCGGCTACAGCGACACCCCGGACCCGGGGGGCTTCTCGTACACCTTCGACGGGTATGCCGACTTCCTCCAGCGGTTCACCGACACGCTGGAGCTCCGGCGGTACGCCCTCTACCTGCACGACTACGGGTCACAGATCGGGCTGCGGCTGGCGATGCGCGCCCCGGAGCGCGTGGCGGCCCTCATCGTCCAGAACGGCGACATCTACGAGGACGAACTCGGCCCGAAGTACGGGGCGCTCAAGGAGTACTGGGCGAACCCGACGCCCGAAGGGCGGGCGCGCCTGTGGGAGGCCGTGACGGAGGAGGGGCTGCGCGAGGAGTTCGTCGGCGAGGTCGACGACCGGCTCGTCGAGAAGATCAGCCCCGATCTGTGGAAGCTGTCCTGGCCGCTGCTGTCCTCTCCGCGGCGCCGCGAGATCATGGTCGGCCTCATGGAGGGCCTCAGGGAGAACCTCGACTGGCTCCCCAGGTACCAGGAGTACCTGCGCAAGCACCGGCCCCCGACGCTGATCGCCTGGGGGCCCCAGGACGGCTACATGCCGGAGGGCGCCGCCCGCGCCTACCTGCGTGACCTGCCGGAGGCCGAGCTGCACCTGCTCGACGGCGGGCACTGGCTGCTGGAGACGCACCTGGAGGAAGTCGTGGCCCTGGTGCGGGACTTCCTCGGCAGGGTGCACACCCAGCAGCCGGCCCCCTAACTGTGCTGTCCCGGGACAGCACACCTAGAGCGACTGAGCCGCCGGCTTCACCATCCCCCTGACCGTGCGGGACTTCACGAAGTCGCCGATCGCCGTCATCTCCCACTCACCGGAGAACTGGCGGATCAGCTTGGCCATCATCACGCCGGTCTGCGGCTCGGCGCTGGTGAGGTCGAAGCGGACCAGTTCCTCGCCGGTCGCGCCGTCCAGGAGGCGGCAGTAGGCCTTGGCGACCTCGGTGAACTTCTGGCCGGAGAAGGAGTTGACCGTGAAGACCAGGCCGGTGACCTCCTGGGGCAGTCGGCCGAGGTCGACCGTGATGACCTCGTCGTCGCCGCCGCCCTCGCCCGTGAGGTTGTCGCCGGAGTGCCGGATCGCGCCGCCCACGATCTGGAGCTTGCCGAAGTAGCAGCTGTCGACGTGGTTGCGCTGCGGCCCGTAGGCGATGACCGAGGCGTCCAGGTCGATGTCCTTGCCGCGGTACGCCGGCTCCCAGCCGAGGCCCATCTTGACCGAGGAGAGCAGGGGGCGGCCGCCCTTGATCAGGGAGACGGTCTGGTTCTTCTGGAGGCTGACGCGGCCCTTGTCGAGGTTGATCTTCCCGGCGCCCGGCGCGGGCGGCGGGGGCGCGGCCGGAGCCGGAGGCGCCGCGGGTGTGGTGACGGGCGGGGCCGGCGGAGCCACCGGCGCCTGCGCCGGGGCCGGCGGCGGGGTCACCGGCTGCTGGGCCGGGGCGGCCGGCTCCTCCACCGAGACACCGAAGTCCGTGGCGATGCCCGCGAGGCCGTTGGCGTATCCCTGGCCGACGGCTCGGGCCTTCCACTGGCCGTTGCGCAGGTAGATCTCCACGATCACCAGGGCCGTCTCGTCACCGAGCTGCGGGGGCGTGAACGAGGCCAGGACGGAGCTGTCGTCCGCGTTGCGGATCGTGGCCGTCGGTTCGATGCCCCGGAAGGTCTGGCCCGCGGCGTCCGGGCTCGCCGTGACGACGATCTTTTCGATGCCCGGGGGGAGGGCCGAGGTGTCGACAATGATCGCGTCGGGCGCGGTGCCGCCGCCCGAGCGGTAGGTCACGCCCGGGCCGGACGGCTGGTTGTAGAAGATGAAGTCGTCGTCGGAGCGCACCTTGCCGTCGGCGGTGAGCAGCAGGCCCGATACGTCGAGCCGCACCGGGGCGGCGACGTCAACCGTCACGCGGGCGGCGGACAGGGGGATGTTCGAGCCGGGGGTCATAGCTGTCATGCCGGGTGAACGATCGAGGCGGTTTTGCCGTTCCCTTACCCTGCGGCCAATCGGGTCAGCGGCGGTTGCGGGGATGGTCGCGGGCCGTGCGTTCGTTGCCCCGCTTGTAGTTCCCGGTCCAGCGGGCCATGACGAGCTGGGGGTCGGAGGCCTCGACCTCGGCGATGAACTGCTCGGCCCGGGGGCCGTTCAGCGTGGTGGCGGGGCGGCCGTGGTGGGTGATGCGGACGGTTCCGCCGGCGTGCTGCTCGTAAGCGAATCCGTGGGGTGGTGGCATGCCGCGAGCGTACGGGGGCGGGGTCAGGCGCCCCACCGAATTTCGCCTGCCCCGCCGCAGCGGTCCGTTCCCTATGGCACGACCACGATCTTGCGGCCGACCCCTGACGCGAACTGCTCCAGCGCCTGCGGGTACCGCTCCAGCGGGATCCGGTCGCTGATGAAGACGTCGGGGTCCAGGACGCCGTTCGCGAACAGCTCGGCCGCGCGCTCGAAGCTGTGCAGCACCGCCATCGAGCCGGTGATGGTGATCTCCTGGTTGTAGATGCGGTACGGGTCGATCGTCACGCGGGTCGCGTAGTCGGCCACGCCGAACTGGAGGAACGTGCCGGCCTTCGCCACCCGGTCCAGGCCGTCCTGGATCGCCGCCGCGTTGCCCGTGGCGTCGACGACCAGGTCCCAGCCCTGCGGACGGTCGAGTTCGTCCGGGCCCGCGGCCGCAGCCGAGACGCCGAGGCGGCGGGCCGTCTCCAGGCGGGCCGGGTTCACGTCGACGACGTCCACGCTCGCCGCGCCCGTGCGCTTGGCCAGCTCCAGCATCATCAGGCCCATCGTGCCGGAGCCGTAGATCAGGACGTGCGCGCCGAGACGGGACCGGAGCACGTCGTAGCCGCGTACCGCGCAGGACAGGGGCTCCACCAGGGCCGCGTCCTGCGTGCGGACGTGGTCGGGGAGCTTCACACAGTTCGCCACGGGGGCGAGGGCGTACTTCGCGGCCCCGCCCGCCGTCGTGACGCCGATCGCCGCCCAGCGTTCGCAGAGGTTGTTGTGGCCGGTGCGGCAGTAGCGGCACTCGTAGCAGTACAGGGACGGGTCCACCGCCACCCGGTCGCCGACCGACAGCTCCGTGACCTGGGTGCCGACCCCGACCACCTCGCCCGCGAACTCGTGCCCGGGCACGATCGGCAGCTTGGGGGCGAACTCGCCCTGGAGGATGTGCAGGTCCGTGCCGCACAGCCCGCAGGCCGCGACCTCGACGACGACCTCGCGCGGCCCTGGCGTCGGGTCCGGGACCTCGGCGACGACGGCCCTGCCCACGGACTCGATGACGGCGGCCTTCATTTGACGGCTCCCAACGACAGGCCCTGGACCAGCTTGTCCTGGGCGGCGAACCCCGCGGCGAGCACCGGCAGGGAGATGACGAGCGACGCGGCGCACACCTTCGCCAGGAACAGGCCCTGGCTGGTGATGAAGCCGGTCAGGAAGACGGGGGCGGTCTCGGCGACCACGCCGGTCAGCACTCGCGCGAAGAGCAGTTCGTTCCAGCTGAAGATGAAGCAGATCAGGGCGGTCGCCGCGATGCCGGGCAGGGCGATCGGGGCCACCACGCGTGCGAGGACCGTCGGCAGCCGCGCCCCGTCCACCCGGGCCGCCTCGATGACCGCGACCGGGATCTCGGCGAGGAACGACTGCATCATCCACACCGCGATCGGCAGGTTCATGGAGGTGTAGAGGATGACCAGCAGCCAGATGTTGTCGAGCATCCCGGCGTTCTTGGCGAAGAGGTAGATCGGGAGCAGGCCCGCCACCGCCGGCAGCATCTTCGTGGAGAGGAAGAAGAACAGGACGTCCGTCCACTTGCGGACGCGGTTGATCGACAGCGCGTACGCCGCCGGGAAGGCCAGCAGCAGGACCAGCAGGGTCGAGGCCACGGACGCGACCGTGGAGTTGATCAGCGCCGGCCAAGGGCTCGCGCCGCCGCCCGCGCCGAAGAACTCGCGGTAGCCGTCCAGGGTCAGGGACGCCGCGAAGGACGGCGGGTTGGTCGCCGCGTCCTGCTCGGAGTGGAAGGACGTCAGCGCCATCCACGCGATGGGCAGGAAGAACGCGATGCCGAGCAGCCAGGCCAGCAGGCCCAGGCCCGCACCCTTGCCTCGGACACGGCTCACACGCAGGGCGGTCGTGCTCATGCGCCGGACACCTCCTCGCGGAACAGGGACGACACCACGCGCAGGGCGAAGGTCGCGATGATGATCGAGCCGATGACCACCAGGACGCCCGCGGCCGAGGCGAGGCCGTTCTCGTGGGCCTGGTAGAAGCTCTGGTAGACGGTGTAGGGGAGGTTGGCGGTGCCCAGGCCGCCGGACGTGATCGTGAAGACCGCGTCGAAGTTCTGGACGATGTAGATCGAGCCCAGCAGGGCGCCCAGTTCGAGGTAGCGGCGCAGATGCGGGAGCGTCAGGTGGACGAAGATCTGCCAGTCGCTCGCGCCGTCGACCCGGGCCGCCTCGATCTGCTGGTGGTCGCGGCTCTGGAGGCCGGCCAGCAGGATCAGCATCATGAACGGCGTCCACTGCCAGACGAGCGACGCTTCGACCGCGAGCAGCGGGGTGTTCGAGATCCAGTCGGGCTGTGGGCCGCCCACATAGTGCAACAACCCGTTGAACAGGCCGTATTCGGGGTTGTAGAGCACATGCTTCCAGAGCAGGGCCGCCGCGACCGGTACCACCAGGAAGGGCGCGATCAGCAGCGTCCGCACGATGCCCCGGCCGCGGAACTTCCGGTCCAGCAGCAGCGCCAGGACGAGGCCCAGCACCAGGCTGGCCAGGACCACCGCCACCGTCAGCAGGACGGTCGTCCACACCGACTGGCGCAGGTCCGCGTCGGTGAGGACCTCTTGGTAGTTGTCGAGGCCCGTGAAGTGCCGGGCGTCGGGATAGAGGGAGTTCCAGTCGAAGAAGGAGATCACCAGCGTGGCCACGAAGGGCAGCTGGGTGACGACGATCATGAAGATCAGGGCGGGGAGCAGCGGGGCGCGGGTGGCCCAGCCGCGCAAGCGGGCGGAGGGCCGGCGGACCGGGGTGCGTGTCTCGGGAGCGGCCACGGGGGCCGTTGTCGTGGCGGTCATCGTCCCTCGTACTCCTCGGAGATCTTCTCGGCGAGCGCCTGCGACTTCTTCAGGGCCGACTCGACGGACTGGCGTCCGGCGATGGCCGCGCTGATCTCCCGCGAGACCTTGGTGCCGAGGTCGGTGAACTCGGGGATGCCGACGAACTGGATGCCGGGCGCGGGCCGTGGCTGCACCCCGGGATCATTGGGCCGGGCCCCCTCGATGGCCTCCTTGGTCATCTCCTGGAAGGCGGCGGCCTCCTTGCGGTAGTCGGCGTTGGCGTACGTCGACGCCCGCTTGCCGGCCGGGACGTCGGACCAGCCGATCCGGTCGCCGACCAGCTGCTCGTACTCCTTGCCGGACGCCCAGGAGACGAACTTCCAGGCGTCGTCGGAGTTGCGGGAGGCCTTCTGGATGCCCCAGGCCCAGGTGTAGAGCCAGCCGGCGGACTCGGTCTTCTCGACGGGGGCGGGGGCGTAGCCGACCTTGCCCTTGACCGGGGATTTCGCCGCCTCCAGGGATCCGGCCGCGGAGGTGGCGTCGTACCACATGGCGACCTTGCCCTGGGTCATGTTGTTCAGGCACTCGGCGAAGCCGGCCTGGGCGGCGCCGGACTCGCCGTGCTCGCGGACCAGGTCGACATAGAACTTCGTCGCCTTCTCGAAGGCGGGGGAGTCGAGCCGCGCCTTCCAGTTCTTGTCGAACCAGGTGCCGCCGAAGGTGTTCACGACGGTGGTCAGGGGGGCCATCACCTCGCCCCAGCCGGGCAGGCCGCGCAGGCAGATGCCCTTCATGCCCGGTTCCGTGCCGTCCGCCTTCGCCGCGAGGTCCGCCACCTGCTGCCAGGTGGGGCGCGCGGGCATCGTCAGGCCCTTCTTCTCGAACACGTCCTTGCGGTACATCAGGAACGACGACTCGCCGTAGAAGGGCTGGCCGTAGAGCTTGCCGTCGTCCCCGGTGAGGGACTGGCGCATCGGCTTCAGGATGTCCTGCTCGTCGTAGGCCGGGTCCTTGGCCACATAGCCGTTCATCTCGTGCAGCCAGCCGTTGCGGGCGTAGATCGGTATCTCGTAGTTGGACAGCGTGGCGACGTCGTACTGGCCGGCCTGGTTGGCGAAGTCCTGGCTGATCTTGTCGCGGACGTCGTTCTCGGGCAGGACGGTGAAGTTGACCTTGATGCCGGTCTCTTCGGTGAAGTGGGTGCGGGTGAGCTTCTGGAGCTCGACCATCTGGGGGTTGTTGACCATCAGGACGTTGATGGCGTCGCCGCCGGATCCGGCCCCGCCCGCCCCGACCCAGCAGCCGGAGAGCAGCGGGGCGAGCAGCGTCCCTGCGGCGGCCATGGCGAGCGTGGCTCGCGGTGGCCGTCGTCGGCTCTGGGTTCGCATGGATCGCTCCTGAATTATGGGGAGATAAGGGGCATGGCAGGACGTGGCTGAGCCCTGCGGGGACGGGGACCGGTGGGTCAGACGCGGATGACCTGTGGGCCGAGCAGTGAGTAGCGGTGGGCCTCGGCCGCCGGGAGGAGCGTGCTCGTCACGATCGTCTCCAGCGCGCCGACCTCGGCGAACCGGCAGAAGCTGACCGCTCCGAACTTGGTGTGCACGCCCGCGAAGACCGTGCGGCGGGCGGCCCGCACCGCCTGGGTCTTGACCTCGCTGACGGCCGGGTCGGGGGTGGTGAGGCCGTGTTCGCGGGAGATGCCGTTGGCGCCGATGTACGCCAGGTCGACGACGAAACCGGCCAGCATCTTCGTCGTCCAGTGGTCGACGGTGGCGAGGGTGCCGGAGCGGACCCGGCCGCCGAGCAGCAGCACGGACACGCTGTCGGTCTCGGCAAGGGCGCCGGCGACCGGCAGGGACGCGGTGACCACGGTCAGCGGCCGGTCCCGGGGGAGTGCCTCGGCGATGAGCTGGGGGGTGAAGCCCTCGTCGACGAAGACGGTCTCGGCGTCGCCGAGCAGTTCGGCGGCAGCGGTCGCGATGCGGCGCTTCTCGGGGACGTGGCTGGTGGCGCGGAAGGCGAGCGTCGTCTCGAAGCCGGCGCTCTCCACGGGATAGGCGCCGCCATGGGTGCGGCGGAGCAGGCCGTGATCCTCCAGGACGCGCAGGTCCCGCCGTACGGTTTCCTTGGCCACGCCGAGTTCGGCGGCGAGGGCGGTGACGTCGACGGAGCCGGCGCGCCGCGCGGCCAGCACGATCTCGCGCTGGCGTTCTTCCGCCGTCCTCGTGCTCATGCCGACACCTGCCTTCCGCTTCTGCTGCCCGTTCGGGCCCGGTGGGACCCGTGGGGGAATTTCTACAGCGGGGATGCGGCACTGACCAGGTCTGTTGCGGGTTCGATACTGCCCGCTTGTGCCCGTTCGACGTGGGGCGGGACCGTCGCGGACCTGCGTCGGCGACGACCGGGGCGTGAGAGCGGGCAGCGATGGTGCCCGAATACGGGGGCGGGCGGGCCCGTTCGGTGCCCGCCCGCCCTCTCGCGACGACTCTTTCCGGTCAGTACGGCCAGATCGGCGGGTCGGTCACGAAGTGGCCGCCGAGGTAGGCGTGCGCCTCGTTCTCCGGGTCCAGCTCGCCCTGCTCGGCGATGAGCTTCTCGGCCCACGGCTCGGAGTCGTCCTGCGGCTCGTAGCCGAGCGCCCGGGCGGTGGTGAGGTCCCACCACAGCCGGGTGTTCGCGGAGGAGCCGTGGACGACGGTGTGGCCGACGTGCTCGGCGGTCAGGGCCGCGTGGAAGAGGCGGGCGCCGTCGGCGGGGCTCATCCACACCGAGAGCATGCGCACGCTGGTCGGCTCGGGGAAGCAGGAGCCGATCCGCACCGAGACCGTCTCCAGGCCGTGCTTGTCCCAGTAGAGCTGCGCGAGGTCCTCGCCGAAGCACTTGGACAGGCCGTAGAAGGTGTCCGGGCGGCGGGGGGTGTCGACCGGGATCAGGGGGTCGTCGCCCTGGGGGCGAGGGGTGTAGCCGACGGCGTGGTTGGAGGAGGCGAAGACGATCCGGCCGACGCCCTCCTCGCGGGCGGCCTCGTACAGGTGGTAGGTGCCCTCGATGTTCGCCTTGAGGATCTTCTCGAAGGGCGCTTCCAGGGAGATGCCCGCGAGGTGGATGATCGCGTCGACGCCGCGGACCGCCTCGCGCACGGCGTCCTGGTCGGAGAGGTCGGCGGTGATCGCGTCCGGAGCGCCCTCGATCGGCCGCATGTCGAGCAGGCGCAGCTCGTAGCCGTAGTCCGGGAGCAGGCCCCGCATCAAGGTGCCGAGGCCGCCGGCGGCGCCGGTGAGCAGGACGGTGCGGGGAGCGGGCATCCTCGGTCTCCTTGAATCTCCACCGTGCATATGGGCGCACGGCATTCATATTCGTGGACACGCTAAGGATCTGGAGCGGAACCCGTCAAGTATGCCGCGGAAAGAGCGAATCCGCTGGTGCGTGGCGGGTTCGCGCGCTTGACCGGCGTCGAGGCGGCGCCTTAGCGTGGGGTCGTTCAGAAATATAGACGGCAATCATGAATATGGAACCGGGAGAGCTCGTGACGTCAGCCCCTCTCGCCGCTCGACTCAACATCCCCAGCGGACCGCTGTTCTTCCCGGTCACCGCCTACGGCCCCGACGGCTCCGTGGATCTCGACACCTACCGCACGCACGTGCGCCGCGGGGTCGAGGCCGGAGCGGCCGCCGTGTTCGCCTGCTGCGGCACCGGCGAGTTCCACGCGCTGACGCCCGAGGAGTTCGAGGAGTGCGTCCGGGCGGCCGTCGAGGCCGCCGAGGGGCGGGTGCCGGTCGTCGCGGGCGCCGGCTACGGCACCGCGCTCGCCGTGCGCTACGCCCGCCTCGCCGAGGCGGCCGGGGCGGACGGGCTGCTCGCCATGCCGCCCTACCTCGTCGTCGCCGGGCAGGAAGGGCTGCTGCGGCACTACCGGGAGATCGCCGCCGCGACCTCGCTGCCCGTCGTCGTCTACCAGCGCGACAACGCGGTCTTCACCCCGGAGACCGTCGTCGAACTGGCCCGCACGGACGGGATCATCGGCCTCAAGGACGGGCTCGGCGACCTCGACCTCATGCAGCGCGTCGTCAGCGCCGTACGCTCCGAGGGCCCCGGCGACTTCCTCTACTTCAACGGTCTGCCGACCGCCGAGCAGACCCAGCTCGCTTACCGCGCCCTCGGTGTCACGCTCTACTCGTCCGCCGTGTTCTGCTTCGCGCCCGAGATCGCCCTCGCCTTCCACCAGGCGCTCCGCAGCGGCGACGACAGCGTGGTGGAGAAGCTGCTGGACGGCTTCTACCGCCCCTTCGTCGAACTGCGCGCCCAGGGCCGCGGCTACGCCGTCGCCCTCGTCAAGGCCGGCGTACGGCTGCGCGGACTGGACGTGGGGGAGGTGCGGCCCCCGCTGCACGAGCCGACCGAGGATCATGTCAAGCAGCTCGCCGAAGTGATCGAGCGTGGCTACGCGCTGCTTGAGGAGGCCAAGTGAAGGCGTCGGCATTCGTCTACCCCTGGGACGTCAACGGGGATCCGGAGGCACCCGCGCGGATCGCCGCGCTCGGCGTGGCACAGGTGACGCTCGCCGCCGCCTACCACTCCACGCGCGCGCTCACGCCCCGCCACCCGCGCCACCGCATCGTCACCGCCGAACACGCCGCCGTGCTGTACCCGGCGGGCGACCGCTGGAACGGGCGGGAGCTGCGCCCCTACGCGGCCGGTGACTGGGCATCCGGGGACGCCTTCGGCGAGGCCGCCGCCGCGCTCGCGGACGCCGGCCTGGAGGTGCACACCTGGGTCGTCCTCGCGCACAACTCCCGCCTGGGCGCCGAGCACCCGGGCACCTCGGTCGTCAACGCCTACGGCGACCGCTACCCCTGGGCGCCGTGCATCGCGCAGCCCGCCACGCGCGCGTACCTGACCGACCTGGCGGCGGAGGCGGCCGTACGGCCCGGGGCGCGCGGGACCGAGCTGGAGTCCCTCGGCTGGTACGGCCTCCAGCACCTGCACGCCCACGACAAGACCGGCGGCGTCGGCCTCGGCGACGCCGGGCAGTACCTGATGGCGCTGTGCTTCTGCCCGGCCTGCCGGGAGGGCTACGGCCGGCACGGCCTGGACGCCGACGAGCTGGCCGCCGCCGTACGGACCGCGCTGGAGCCGGTGTGGCAGGGGGTGACGCCCTCCGACGGAGGCTGGACGGGCGTCGAGAAGCTCCTCGGCGAGACGCTCGCGAACACCACGCGCGCGTACCGCGACGCGACCGCCCGCACGCTCCAGGAGGAGGCCGTGGCGGCGGTCCGGGCGGCCGCACCCGACGGCTTCCAGGTCCTGCTGCACGCCGATCCGGTGTCCTACCACGTCGGTGCCAACCCCGGGGTCGACCCGGCGCACATCCTGTCCGTCGCCGACGGGGTGGTCGTGCCCTGCGCGGGCGGCACCGGCACCCTGACGCCGTTCGCCCGGCAGGGCAAGGAGGGCGCGGTCATCGCCGCCAACTTCACCGTCGTCTCCGGCATGGGCGGCAGCCCCGGCACGCTCGCCGCCGACGCGGCCGAGGCACGGCGGCTCGGCGCCACCGAACTGCGGCTCTATCACGCCGGGTTGGCGTCCGACGGCGACCTGGAGACGGTCCGCTCCGCTCTCGCCGGGTTCTGAACCAGCAGGGCCGCCGTCACCAGCAGGACCACGCCCAGGGCCACCAGCACCGGCCGGTGACTCACCAGCTCGACCAGGGCCGCCCCGGCGGCCAGCCCGACCACGTTCGGTGCGTACACGAGAGTGTTGGCGGTGGCGGTGACCCGGCCCAGCAGCGCATCCGGCGTCTCGCGCTGCACGGACGTCAGCGTGGCGATCAGCACGGCGGGCAACCCCGCGCCGATCGCCGCGCCGCACGCGAGAGCCACCGCGTCCGACGGCACCGCCCGCAGGGCCACCGCGAGAGCCAGCAGGGCGATGCCGAACGCCGCGAAGCGCCGTTCGCCCAGGTGGCGCAGGGCGGTCCCGGAGAGCAGTCCGACCGCGACCGACCCGGCGCCCTGCACGGCGTACAGCACACCGGCGTACGCGGGGGAGCGGCCGAGGTCGTCGACGACGGCGTAGAGCATCGCCCCGTTCAGACCGGCGCACAGCATGGTGGCGCCACCCGCCAGAACCAGGGGGCGCAGCACGGGGTGCGCCCACAGGTGGCGGGCGCCCTCGGCGGTCCGTCCCCGGCGGCTGCCGGTGGGCGGCGCCGGCTTCTCCTCCCGTACCCGCAGCACCGCGTACACGCCCGTGGTCAGGACGAACGTCGCCGCGTCCAGGAGGGCGACGCTCGCACCGCCGTACGTCGCGTACAGGCCGGCGCCCGCCGTCGGGGCCAGGAGCTTCATGCCCTCGTTGGCCGTCATGCGCAGGCCGTTGAAGTCGCCGAGCAGGGACGGGTCGACGGCGGTCGCGACCAGTGCCGACTCGGCCGCGTCGTGGACGACGCCCGCCGCGCCGTATACGAACAGCACGGCGTAGAGCAGCCAGAGATCACCCGGGGCGTCGACGGCCACGAGGGCGAGCAGGAGGGCGCCCAGCAGCAGGTTCACGCAGATCAGCAGCGGTTTGCGGCGGACCCGGTCGGCGAGGGTGCCCAGCCACGGACCGGCCAGGACCGGCAGCCACAGGGCGAGCACGCACAGCGCGGCCAAGCCGTCCGAGCCGGTGAGGTCCTTGACCCACACCCCGGACGCCAGCCACAGGGCCGAGGTGCCGAAGCCGGAGACCACCACGCCGGAGAGGCAGAGCCCGGCGTCGCGGTCGCGCAGGACACGCACCACGGGCCAGGTCGTTCTGCTCGTCATGCCTGGTCATCGTGGCTCTAAGGCCCGTGAGCGGGGATCGGGAAAATGCCGTAGAAAACGGGCGGCAGGGCGATGAGTTCCGCGGTCGCCGTCGGTCTACCTCCCAGGAACCACATCAGGAGGAACAGCGGATGACCGATACCACCCCGACCCTCGACCTCGGGCCGCAGACGGCGGTCCTGGCGCGACTGGCCGAAGGCGTCACCGACGCGCAACTGGCGGACCCGACGCCCTGCCCGGAGTACGCGGTGCGCAACCTGCTGGGCCACCTGGTCGGGCTGACCGTCGCCTTCCGTGATGCCGGCCGCAAGGACCTGGGCGCCACGACCGACACCAGCCCGGGCTCCGCGCTCCCGGACATCGGGCCCGGCTGGCGCGAGGAGTTCCCCAAGGTCCTCGCCGAACTGGCCGAGGCCTGGCGCGACCCGGCCGCCTGGACCGGCATGACCCGGGCCGGAGGCGTCGACCTGCCCGGCGAGATCGCGGGGCTCGTCGCCACCGACGAGCTGGTGATCCACGGCTGGGACCTGGCCCGCGCGACCGGCCAGGCGTACGCCCCCGACCAGGCCGCGCTCCAGACCTGCCACGCCTTCCTCGCCGCGTCGGTCGACGACCCCAGCCGGGGCGAGATCTTCGGCCCCGTCGTCCCCGTCGGGCCGGACGCGCCCCTGCTGGACCGGGCGGTGGGGCTGAGCGGGCGGGATCCGGGGTGGAAGCCCAGGCCGTAGAAGGCTGGAACTCCAGGCCGTAGAAGGCTGGAAGCCCAGGCCGTAGAAAGCGATTGCTACTTCCTTCGTCAGAAGCATTGACGAAACAAACGCGCCCTCTTAAC
This sequence comes from Streptomyces sp. DH10, assembly GCF_029813805.1. NCBI lineage: Bacteria > Bacillati > Actinomycetota > Actinomycetes > Kitasatosporales > Streptomycetaceae > Streptomyces > Streptomyces sp. DH10. The sequence goes on along the minus strand of NZ_JARVKU010000039.1, from coordinate 23,210 downwards.
GTCATCGCGTCGTACTTCGTACGTCATATATGAGACGCGATACGCGAGATCCGATACGCGATCCCCAGGGACGCGAGATCCGAGAGGCGCGCATGACCTCTGTGCCCACGCCGATCCCCTCCCGCACGCAGTACGTGCTGGAGGGGATCAAACACCGCATCCTCACCGGGCAGTTGACGCCGGGCCAGGCGCTGGTCGAGACCGAGCTCGCCGCGCAGTTCGGGGTGTCGAAGACCCCGGTGCGCGAGGCGCTCAAGACGCTCGCCGGGACCGGACTGGTCGTGATGAACCAGTACAAGGGCGTCACGGTGCGCATGGTGGACGCGGACATGGCGCGCGAGGTCTACGACGTGCGGCTGCTGCTGGAGCCCGAGGCGCTGAAGCGGGCCGTGCACCGCGGGGCTTCCCTGGAGGCCGCCCGGTCCGCGCTGACCAGGGCCGACGCCGCCACCGACACCGCCGAACGCTCCCTGGCCAACCGGGAGTTCCACCGCGCCCTGTACCTGCCGTGCGGGAACCCGCTGCTCGGCCGGATGCTCGACGAGGTCCGCGACCAGGCCGCCCTCGTCTCCGCCGTCGCGTGGGCCGCCTCGCCCTCCTGGGAGCGGGAGGCCGGCGAGCACCGCGAGATCCTCCGGCTCGCCCTCGACGGCGACGCCGACGGCGCGGCCCGCGCCCTGCACTCCCACATCGCGTCCTTCGTGCAGCGCGCTTTCCCCCAGGCGGAACTGGAACAGGAAGGTCAGGAATGAGCAGCGTGGCGTTCGAGACCCAGCGGGCCGCCCTGGCCGATGTGGTGGCGATCCCGGTGACACCGTTCGCCGAGGACGGCTCCGTCGAGCAGGACACCTACCGGGCCCTGCTGCGCCGCCTGCTCGACGGCGGCATCACGACCCTCACCCCGAACGGCAACACCGGCGAGTTCTACGCCCTGACCCCCGAAGAGCGGCGGCTCGTCACGGAGTTGACGATCGACGAGGCCGGGGAGCGGGCCGTCGTCCTGGTCGGCGTCGGGCACGACATCCCGACCGCCATCGCCTCCGCCCGGCACGCCCGTGACCTCGGCGCCCGGATGGTGATGGTTCACCAGCCCGTCCACCCGTACGTCTCGCAGGCCGGCTGGGTCGACTACCACCGGGCCGTCGCCGAGGCCGTGCCCGAGCTGGGCGTCGTGCCGTACATCCGCAACGCACAGCTCACCGGCGCCCGCCTCGCGGAACTCGCCGACGCCTGCCCGAACGTCATCGGCGTGAAGTACGCCGTCCCGGACGCCGCCAGGTTCGCCGCCTTCGCCCGGGACGCCGGGCTGGAACGGTTCGTGTGGGTGGCCGGCCTCGCCGAGCCCTATGCGCCCTCCTACTTCTCCGCGGGCGCCACCGGCTTCACCTCCGGGCTCGTCAACGTCGCCCCGGCCGTCTCCCTGAACATGATCGAGGCGCTGCGCTCCGGCGACTACCCGGCCGCCATGAAGGTCTGGGAGCAGATCCGCCGCTTCGAGGAGCTGCGCGCCGCGAACGGCTCCGCCGACAACGTCACCGTCGTCAAGGAGGCCCTCGCCTCCCTCGGGCTGTGCCGCCGCGAGGTCCGCCCGCCGAGCAGGCCGCTGCCCGAGGGCGAGCGCGCCGAGGTCGCCGCCATCGCCGCCGGGTGGTCGATATGAGCACACCGAAGAAGCGTCCGGAGGACCTGCGCAGTCACCAGTGGTACGGCACCGAAGGGCTGCGTACCTTCAGCCACCGCGCCCGTACCCGCCAGCTCGGCTACCTGCCCGAGGAGCACCTCGGCAAGCCCGTCATCGCGATCCTCAACACCTGGTCGGACATCAACCCCTGCCACGTGCACCTCAGGGACCGCGCCCAGGCGGTCAAGCGCGGTGTCTGGCAGGCGGGCGGTTTCCCGCTGGAGTTCCCGGTGTCGACCCTGAGCGAGACCTTCCAGAAGCCGACCCCCATGCTCTACCGCAACATGCTCGCCATGGAGACCGAGGAGCTGCTGCGGTCGTACCCGGTCGACGGGGCCGTCCTGATGGGCGGCTGCGACAAGTCCACGCCCGCCCTGCTCATGGGCGCGGCGAGCGCGGACCTGCCGGCGGTGTTCGTGCCGGCCGGGCCCATGCTGCCGGGCCACTGGCGCAACGAGGTGCTCGGTTCCGGCACCGACATGTGGAAGTACTGGGACGACAAGCGGGCCGGTGTCATCGGCGACTGCGAGATGCAGGAGCTGGAGAGCGGCCTCGCCCGCTCGCCCGGCCACTGCATGACGATGGGCACGGCCTCCACCCTGACCGCCGCCGCCGAGGCCATCGGCGTCACGGTCCCCGGCGCCTCCAGCATCCCGGCCGTCGACTCCGGGCACGACCGGATGGGCGCCAGGGCGGGCATGACGATCGTCGACTTGGTCCACCAGGACCGGAAGCTGAGCGACATCCTCACCGCCGACGCCTTCCACGACGCCGTGACGACCGTGCTCGGCCTCGGCGGCTCCACCAACGCCGTGATCCACCTGATCGCCATGGCCGGCCGCGCGGGCGTCCGGCTCACCCTCGACGACTTCGACCGCATCGCCCGCACGGTCCCGGTGCTGGCCAACGTACGGCCCGGCGGACAGACGTACCTGATGGAGGACTTCCACTTCGCGGGCGGCCTGCCCGGGTTCCTCTCCCGGATCACGGACCTGCTCCACCTGGACCGGCCTACGGTCTCGCACGACACGCTGCGGGAGCAGATCGCCGGCGCGCAGGTGCACAACGATGACGTCATCAGGATGCGGGACAACCCGGTCGCCGCCGAGGGCGGGGTCGCCGTGCTGCGCGGCAACCTCTGCCCGGACGGCGCCGTCATCAAGCACATCTCCGCCGAGCAGCACCTGCTCAAGCACACCGGACCCGCCGTCGTCTTCGACGACTACAAGACGATGCAGCGCACCATCAACGACCCGTCGCTCGGCATCACCCCCGACCACGTGCTCGTGCTCCGCAACGCCGGTCCCAAGGGCGGCCCGGGCATGCCCGAGTACGGGATGCTGCCCCTGCCCGACTACCTGCTCAAGCAGGGCGTCCGGGACATGGTCCGCATCTCCGACGCCCGCATGAGCGGTACGAGTTACGGCGCCTGTGTGCTGCACGTCGCGCCCGAATCGTACGTGGGCGGACCGCTCGCCCTCGTCCGCACCGGCGACTCCATCACCCTGGACGTCGAGGCGCGCACCCTCCACCTCCACGTGGACGACGAGGAGCTTCAGCGGCGCAGGGCGGACTGGACACCGCCGCCCACCCGGTACGAGCGCGGTTACGGCGCGCTCTACAACGAGCAGATCACGCAGGCCGACACCGGCTGCGACTTCGAGTTCCTGGCCCGTCCGGGCAAGGTGCAGGACCCGTACGCGGGCTGAACCCACGCGCCACCCACGCACGACGGCACCACCCACGCACCTCAGCACGACCCGGCACGACCCTGCACAGGAAGAAAGCGCTTCCCGCGCACGCACGACGTACCACGACGTACTGAGATCGGAGAACAGTCATGGCCCAAGCCGCAGCCGTGGCGAAACCGCCCGCGCCACCCCGGCGGCGCCGTGGCTCCGCCACCCCGCGCAGGCTCCCGTACCTGCTGATCGCACCGGCCGCCCTGCTCATGCTGGGCTTCATCGCCTACCCGGTCATCAGCGTCTTCTACTACAGCCTGCAGAACTACAACCCCACCAAGCCGTGGCGGAACGGATACGCGGGCTTCGACAACTTCGTCCACGCCTTCACCGAGGACCCCGTCTTCTGGGACACCCTGGTCTTCAGCGCCAAGTGGGTCTTCGTCGAGGTCGGCCTCCAACTGCTGTTCGGTCTCGCGCTGGCCCTCATCGTCAACCAGACCTTCGTGGGCCGGGGCCTGGGACGCGCGATGGTCTTCTCCCCGTGGGCCGTCTCCGGCGTCCTCACCTCCGCGATCTGGGTGCTGCTCTACAACTCCCAGACGGGCATCACCCGTTACCTCGCGGACATCGGCATCGGCTCCTACGGCACGAGCTGGCTGTCGGACACCTCGACGGTGTTCCCGGCGGCTGTCGTGGCCGACCTGTGGCGCGGAGTGCCGTTCTTCGCGATCCTCATCCTCGCCGACCTCCAGTCCGTCTCGAAGGACCTCTACGAGGCCGCCGAGGTCGACGGGGCCAGCAGGATCAAGCAGTTCTGGCACATCACGCTGCCCCATCTGAAGGACGCCATCATCCTGTCCACGCTGCTGCGCGCGGTCTGGGAGTTCAACAACGTCGACCTGCTCTACACCCTGACCGGCGGCGGACCCGCGGGTGAGACGACCACGCTGCCGCTGTACATCGCCAACACATCCGTCGACGCCCACAACTTCGGCTACGCGTCGGCCCTGACCACGGTGGCGTTCGTGATCCTGCTCTTCTGCTCGATGGTCTATCTGCGGCTGAGCAAGTTCGGAGGCGAGAGCAAGTGAGCGTCAAGGAAGCCACCAAGGCGGCGCCCGCCCCGGCGCCCGCGGCCCCCGAACCGCCGCGCCCCGCCAAGGGCAAGCGGGCCTGGGACGAGGCGCCCCGCTGGCAGATCTACCTGCCCCTGGGGATCTACCTCGTCTTCACCCTCATCCCCTTCTACTGGATCCTGCTGTTCGCCCTGCGCCCGGCCGGCTCGACCTCGCTGGTGCCCTGGCCGATGACCTTCGACCACTTCGAGAAGGTGTGGACGGAGCGCAGCTTCGGCACCTACTTCGCCAACAGCGTGCTCGTCGGCGTCGCCACCCTGGTCATGACGACCCTCGTCGCCCTGGCGGGCGGCTACGCCCTCGCCCGGTTCGACTTCAAGATCAAGCGGGCGTTCATGCTGGCCCTGCTGTGCTCCCAGTTCGTGCCGGGCGCGCTGCTGCTGGTCCCGCTGTTCGAGATCTTCGCCGAACTCCAGATGATCAACAGCCTCGGCAGTGTCATCCTCGCCGAGACGGTCTTCCAGCTGCCGCTGTCGATGATCCTGATCAGCAACTTCATCAAGAACGTGCCGTACTCCCTGGAGGAGGCGGCCTGGGTGGACGGCTGCAACCGCATGACGGCCTTTCGGATCGTCGTGCTGCCGCTGCTGCGGCCGGGCCTGATCGCCGTCGGCTCCTTCGCCTTCGTGCACTCCTGGAACCACTTCCTGTTCGCCCTGATGTTCCTCAACAACCAGGACAAGCAGACCATCCCGGTCGGCCTGAACACCCTGATGAGCGCGGACAGCGTCGACCTGGGCGCCCTCGCCGCGGGCGGCATCATCGCGGCCGTGCCGGTCGTGCTCGTGTTCGCCTTCATCCAGAAGTGGCTGATCACCGGGTTCAGCGCGGGGGCGGTGAAGGGATGAGACTGCGCCAACTCGCCGTGGCGGCAGGGCTGGTGGGCGTGCTCTGCGTCCCCGCCCACGCGGAGGACCGTGACATCAGCCGCGACACCCTGCCCGCGAACGACGGCTGGGCCTCCGCGGGTGAAGGCACCACCGGAGGCGCGGCCGCCGACGCCGACCACGTCCACACCGTCACGGACCGCGCGGAACTCGTCCGCGCCCTCGACGGCGGCAGCGACACCCCGAAGATCATCAAGATCGCCGGGACCATCGACGCCAACACCGACGACGACGGCGACCGGCTCGACTGCTCCGACTACGCCACCGGCGGCTACAGCCTGAAGAAGTACCTCGCCGCCTACGACCCCCGCACCTGGGGCGCCGCCAAGCCCAGCGGCCCGCAGGAGGAGGCCCGCCAGGCCTCCGCCGCCCGGCAGGCCGAGCGGGTCGTGCTGCCCGTCGGCTCCAACACCACGATCGTCGGGCTCGGCGACTCGGCCGTCCTGAAGGGCGCGAGCCTTCAGGTGCGGAACGCGGACAACGTGATCATCCGCAACCTCGACATCCGCGACGCCTACGACTGCTTCCCCGTCTGGCAGCCCAACACCGGCGGCCTCGGCGACTGGAAGACGGCGTACGACACGATCTGGCTGGCCGGCGCCACCCATGTGTGGGTGGACCACGTGACGCTGAGCGACAAGGGCCACCCGGACGCCGAGGAGCCCACCCACTTCGCCCGCAACTACCTGCGCCACGACGGGCTGCTGGACATCACCAACGGCTCCGACCTGGTGACCGTCTCCTGGAGCCGGTTCGCGGACCACGACAAGGCGATGCTCATCGGCAACGGCGACACCGCCACCGGCGACCGCGGAAAGCTCCGGGTCACGCTCCACCACAACGAGTTCGAGTCGGTCGTCCAGCGCGCCCCGCGGGTCCGCTTCGGCCAGGTGCACCTCTACAACAACCGCTACGAGATCAACGGCGACGACTACCGCTACTCCCTCGGCGTCTCCACCGAGTCGAAGATCTACGCCGAGAACAACGCCTTCCACGCCCCCGGCCATGTCGAGGTCGCCGACCTGGTCAAGAGCTGGAACGGCAGCGCCCTGCACCAGAGCGGCACGCTCTTCAACGGCTTTCCGGTTGACCTGCTCATGATCTACAACGCCTACAACTCGGGCAGCGAGCGCGACCTGACGGGCGACGTCGGCTGGACGCCCGCCCTGCACGGGCGGATCGACAGCGCCGCCGCGGCCGACCGGGCCGTGGCCCGCGGCGCGGGTGCGGGGAGGATCCCGTGACCGGTCGCATGATCGACTCCATGAACACACCTCTGCCCGTCGTCCTCGCCGGCGCCCGGGGCCACGGCCGCTGGCACGTCGAGAACATCCGCCGCCTCCAGGACAAGGGCCTCGTACGGCTGGCCGGCGTCTGCGAACTGACGCCGCTGACCGATCAGGAACTCGACGGCCTGGGCACGCCCGAGCAGTCCGCCGACTTCGGCGCCCTGCTGGACTCCACCGGCGCCCGGATCGCCGTGATCTGCACACCGATCCCCACCCACACCGACCTCGCGCTCACGGCGGCCGAGCGGGGCGTGCACCTCCTGCTGGAGAAGCCGCCCGCCCCCTCGTACGCGGAGTTCCGCCGCATGGCCGACGGGGTCGCCGCGGCCGGTGTCGTCTGCCAGATCGGCTTCCAGTCGCTGGGCTCGCACGCCGTGCCCGCCATCCGCGAGCTGATCGCCGAGGGCGCGATCGGGAAGCTGGCCGGGCTCGGCGGGGCCGGTGCCTGGGTGCGGAACGAGGACTACTTCCGGCGGGCGCCCTGGGCGGGCAAGCGGCGGCTGAACGGCGTCGACGTGATCGACGGGGCGCTGACCAACCCGCTCGCCCACGCCGTCGCCACCGCCCTCGCCCTCGGCGGCAGCACCCGCGCCGAGGACGTCACCGGCATCGAGACCGAACTGCTGCGCGCCAACGCCATCGAGTCAGACGACACCTCGTGCGTCCGGGTCAGCACCGCGCAGGGCCACCCGGTCACCGTCGCCGCGACCCTGTGCGCCGAGCAGGCGGACGAGCCGTACGTCCTGGTGCACGGCAGCACCGGCCGGATCACCTTCTGGTACAAGCAGGACCGCGTGCTGCTCCAGCGCGCGGGGCACGGCCCCGAGGAGTTCGAGCACGGCCGCACCGACCTGCTGGAGAACCTCGTCGCGCACCTCACCACCGGCGCGGACCTGCTGGTCCCGCCGGACGAGACCGGCGCCTTCATGAAGGTCGTGGAGGCCATCCGCACGGCCCCCGACCCGGCACCCCTGCCGGACACCGCCTGGCACCGCGTCCCCGGCGAGAACCGCCGGGTGGTGCCCGGCATCGACGGGCTCGTCGCGGCCGCCGCCGACACCCTCTCCCTCTACTCCGAGCTGGGCGCCCCCTGGGCCTCGGAGCACCTGCCGAAAGAGGTGAGCACCAGATGACCAGCAGCAACGACACCGCGGTGCTGCGCGTCGCGGGACGGCCGGTCGGCCGGTACGTCACCCGGCCCGAGCTGCCGGCCCGGCTCTCCCCGCGCCCCTATCTGCACCCCGTCACCACCCTGGCCGGCACGGCGGTCACCGAGCTGACCCCCGCCGACCACGCACACCACCTCGGCGTCGGTGTCGCCGTTCCCGACGTCGAGGGGTTCAACTTCTGGGGCGGACGCACCTACGTCCGCGACCAGGGCCCGACCGAGCTGGACAACCACGGCTCCCAGCGGCACGTCGCGTTCCAGCTGCGCGACCCGGACGGCTTCGTGGAGGAGCTGCGCTGGGTGGCGGCGGGCGGTGAGCTGCTGCGCGAGCGCCGTACGGTCGCGGCCACCGAACTCACCGACCAGGCCTGGGCGCTGGACCTCACCTTCTCCCTCACCAACGTCACCAAGGACCCGCTGTCGATCGGCAGCCCCGCGACCAACGGGCGACCGGGCGCGGCCTACGGCGGATTCTTCTGGCGGGCCCGCAAGGAGTCCTGCGCGCCGGAGGTCTTCTCGGCCGGGGCCGAGGGCGAGGAGCAGGTCCACGGCCGCCCCGCCGACTGGCTCGCCCTGCGGGGCGGCACCTGGACGCTGGTCTTCGCCGGCGCCACCGGACAGACCCGCCGCGACCCGTGGTTCGTGCGCACCGAGGAGTACCCGGGCGTCGGTTCCTCCCTGGCGCACGGCGAGCGGCTGCCGGTCCCGCCGGACGAGACCGTCGTCCGCCGCGTGGTCACCGTCGTCGCCGACGGCCGCCTCGACCGGGACGCCGCGGCGGCCCTCGTCCGCAAGGCGGTGAGCCCGTGACCACCGAGACCTACCGCAACCCGATCCTCGACGCCGACTGGTCCGACCCGGACGTCGTCCGCGTCGGCGACGACTTCTACCTGACCGCCTCCAGCTTCGGCCGCGCCCCCGGACTGCCCTTACTCCACTCCCGCGACCTGGTGAACTGGACGCTGGTCGGCCACGCGCTCGACCGTCTGGAACCGGCGGAGGAGTTCGAGAAGCCCCGTCACGACTGCGGCGTCTGGGCCCCGTCCCTCAGGTACCACGACGAACGCTTCTGGATCTTCTGGGGCGACCCCGACCAGGGCATCTTCCAGGTCAACGCCCCCGAGATCAGGGGCCCCTGGACCCGCCCGCACCTGGTGAAGGCGGGCAAGGGCCTGATCGACCCGTGTCCCCTGTGGGACGAGGACACCGGCGAGGCCTATCTGGTCCACGCCTGGGCCAAGTCCCGCTCGGGCATCAAGAACCGCCTCACCGGGCACCGCATGCGCCCCGACGGCACCGAACTCCTCGACGAGGGCAAGGTGATCGTCGACGCCGACCGCATACCCGGCTGGTTCACCCTGGAAGGTCCCAAGCTCTACCGGCACGACGGCTGGTTCTGGATCTTCGCCCCCGCCGGGGGAGTGGAGACCGGCTGGCAGGGCGCCTTCCGCTCGCGCGGCTTCTTCGGGCCGTACGAGGAGCGGATCGTCCTGGAACAGAAGGACACCGAGGTCAACGGCCCCCACCAGGGCGGCTGGGTGCGCACCGCGTCCGGCGAGGACTGGTTCCTGCACTTCCAGCAGCGCGGCGCCTACGGCCGGGTCGTGCACCTCCAGCCGATGCGCTGGGGGGCGGACGGCTGGCCGGTGCTCGGGGACGACGGCGCCCCCGTCGCCGTGTACGGGAAGCCCGGCCTGCCGCCGCAGCCGCCCGCCGCGCCCGCCACCGACGACGACTTCCCCGGCGGACGGTACGGCCGCCAGTGGCAGTGGACCGCCAACCCGGGCGACGGCTGGGCCACCCAGCACTCCGGGGACGGGCTCCGGCTGACCTGCGTCCGCTCGGCCGACGCGCACGATCTGCGCAAGCTGCCGAACGTGCTCACCCAGCGGCTGCCCGGAAAACCCTGCACGGTCGAGGTGGAGCTGCGGCTCGACAGCGACGAGCCCGGGGCCCGGGCCGGCCTCGCCGTCCTCGGGGACGCGTTCGGCTGGATCGGCCTTCAGCGGGGCGCGGACGGGACCGCGCACCTCGTGCACCGGTTCGCCGAGGCGGTCGCGGACGCCGAGCGCGACGCCGCCCACCCACGGCTCGCGCCCGGGGGCCGGGCCCGGCTGCGGATCGAGATCGGCGCGGGCGCCCGCTGCCGCTTCTCGGCCGACGTCGGCGACGGCTTCCGGCCGTCGGGCCCGGTCTTCACCGCCACCCCGTGGCGCTGGGTCGGCGCCCTGCTCGGCCTCGTCGCCCTCGCGCCCGCCGGCCAGGGCCACGCCGGCGCGGCCACCTTCACCCAGTTCCGGATCAGCGCCTCGTAACGCACCTCAAGTCGTACGCCTGTTGGGAGCCGCAATGACGCACTTCCGTAGCAAGCGCTTGTCGAGACCGGCGCACGGCAAGGTCGTGGCCGCCGTGCTCGGCCTCGTCGCCGCGCTGAGCCTCGGGACCCTCGGGGACGCACAGGCGGCCCCGCAGTCCCGGGGCGTGCCCGCCGCGGACCGCTGGACCGACCGGCCGCACGGCTTCGCCTCCCTCGCCGGCGGCACCACCGGCGGCGCGGGCGGCAAGGTCGTCACCGTCACCGACCAGGCCGCGCTCGCCAAGTACGCGGCGGCCGAGGAGCCGTACGTCATCCGCGTCAAGGGCTCCCTGGACATGGACCCCTTCGGCACGGAGATACCCGTCGCCTCGGACAAGACCATCATCGGCGTGAGCGACACCGCCGAGATCGTGCACGGCGGCTTCACCCTCGACCCCGGCACGCACAACGTGATCATCCGCAACCTCGCCATCCGCGACACGGCCATCGAGGGCAACTGGGACTGCAAGGACACCGACTACGACGGCATCCGCCTCGACACCGCCCACCATGTGTGGATCGACCACATCCGCTTCTCGCGGATCTGCGACGGCCAGCTCGACATCCGCAAGGACAGCGAGTACGTCACCGTCTCCTACAACCAGTTCACGAACAACAACAAGACCTTCGGCATCGGCTGGACCCCGAACGTCAAGACGCAGATCACCGTCGACCACAACTGGTTCCGCGGCACCAAGCAGCGCAACCCGTCCGCCGACAACGTCGCCTACGCCCACCTCTACAACAACTACCTGTCCTCGCAGCTGTCCGACGGCGACCCCGTGTGGACGTACGGCAACTGGTCGCGCGGCCGGACGAAGATGGTCATCGAGAACAGCTTCTATGACGGCGTCCAGCACCCCTACCAGGCCGACGCCACCGCCGAGCTGGTGCAACGCGGTTCGGTCCTGCGGAACACCACGGGACGGCACGACGCGTGGGGCACGGCGTTCGACCCGCGCGCGTTCTACGACTACCGGCTCGACCCGGCCGCGGCCGTGCCCGCGCTGGTGAAGAGGTTCTCCGGGCCGCAGAAGCGGATCGGCGGGCCTGTCACGCTGCACGTCCCGGGCGACTACCCGACCGTGCAGGCCGCCGTGGACGCGGTGCCCGACGGCAACGACACCCCGCTCACGATCGCCGTCGCGCCCGGCACGTACCGCGAGAAGGTGTTCATCCCCGCGAGCAAGCCGAATCTCGTGCTGCGGGGGACCGGACAGGACCGCTCCGACACCGTCATCGTCTTCGACACGCCCGCCGAGTACGGGGGTTCGACCGGGAGCGCCACCGTCCGGATCGCCGCGAACGACGTCACCGCACGCAACCTCACCTTCAGCAACGACTTCGACGAGGCCGCGCACGAGCTGAAGGGCGAGCAGGCGCTGGCGATGAAGACGACCGGCGACCGGATCGTCTTCGAGGACACCGCCTTCCTGGGCAACCAGGACACCCTGATGACCGACAGCCTCAAGCTGACCACCCTCAGCCGGGTCTACGTCCGCGACTCCTACATCGAGGGCGACGTGGACTTCATCTACGGCCGGGCCACGACGGTGATCGAACGGTCGGTGATCCGGGCGCTGAGCCGGGGCTCGGACACGAACAACGGCTACATCACGGCGGCTTCGACCTGGAAGGGAAACCCGTACGGGTTCCTGATCACCCGGTCGAAGATCGTCAGCGACGCCCCTGCCGGGACCTTCCACCTGGGCCGGCCCTGGCACCCGGGTGGCGAGCCCGACGCGATCGCGCAGGTGCTGATCCGGGACACCGAACTGCCGGCCGCGATCAAGTCCTCGCCGTGGACCGACATGGGCGGGTTCTCGTGGAAGGACGCGCGGTTCACCGAGTACCGCAACTTCGGCCCGGGCGCGACGGTCACCGCCGACCGTCCGCAGCTGAGCGACCAGGAGGCGCGGCCGCACACCGTGGCCGCCTACCTCAGGGGCACGGACGACTGGGCACCCCACGCCCGCCACTGACCCCCCACACCTTCAAGTTCCGCTGGATCCAGAAGAAGAGAGCCGACCAATGAAGATCAGCAATCGCAGAAGCAGGCGCGCCGCCACGGCCGTCGCCCTGGGGGCCGTACTCGCGCTGACCGTCACCGCCTGCGGCGACGACGGCAGCGGGGCGGGCGGCGACAAGGGCGCCGACGGCAGCGGCAAGGGCAAGATCGTCTTCTGGGACAACAACGGCGGTGTCCGTACCGAGGCCTGGAAGGAGATCATCGCCAACTTCGAGAAGGCGAACCCCGACATCGAGGTCGAGTACGTGGGGATCGCCTCCACCGAGTACCAATCCAAGGTCGACACCGCCCTCCAGGGCGGCGGTCTGCCGGACGTCGGCGGTGTCGGCGCGGCGATGCTCGCGGGGTTCGCCGCACAGGGCGCGCTGGAACCGCTGGACGAGCGGCTCGCCAAGTCCTCGCTCAACGGCAAGCTCAACAAGGACATGGTCGAGTCGCTGAAGGCGGCCGGCGGTGGCGACGACAACCTGTACTCGATCCCGACCTCCGCGAACAACGGTGTGCTGTACTACCGCACCGACCTGTTCAAGAAGGCGGGGCTTCAGGAGCCGACGACGTGGGACCGGTTCTTCGAGGCCGCGAACAAGCTCACGAGCAAGGGCAAGAACGAGTTCGGCTACACCATCCGCGGTGGCGCGGGCTCCATCGCCCAGGCGCTGGACGCGATGTACGGGCAGTCCGGGATCACCTCGTTCTGGGACTCCAGCGGTGAGAAGACCACGGTCAACGACCCCAAGAACGTGGCGGCCCTGGAGAAGTACGCGGCGCTGTACAAGAAGGTCACCCCCGCGGCCGACCTCAACAACGACTTCACCAAGATGGTCGCGCAGTGGGACTCCGGCACGATCGGGATGCTGAACCACAACCTCGGGTCGTACCAGGACCACGTGAAGGCGCTCGGGGTCGACAAGTTCCGGGGCATTCCGCAGCCGACCGGGCCCGGCGGTAAGCGGGTCCAGGTCTCCAACCCGGTCGACGGCATGGGGCTGTTCAAGAGCTCCAAGAACAAGGCCGCCGCCTGGAAGTTCATCGAGTTCGCCACGTCCAAGGCGGAGAACTCGAAGTTCAACGAGTCGGCGGGGCAGGTGCCGTCGAACACGGACGCGGCGAAGGACGCGTGGATTTCGAAGGCCGAGCCCACGAAGCTGGCCGCTGACGCGTTGTCGGACGGGTCGACGACGATCGTGCAGCTGCCGTACTACCTGCCGGACTGGAACACGATCTCCAAGGCCGACAATGAGCCGAACTTCCAGAAGGTGCTGCTCGGGAAGATGAGTGCGAAGGAATTTCTGGACACGTTGGCTGAGCAGCTGAATGCGGCTCAGGAGGAGTGGGACAAGCAGAAGGGTTGATTTTCGCCGGGTTTCGCCGTGGGACGGCCTGTGGTGTGCAGGGTGCGGGCCGTCCCCGGCTTGTCGCGCAGTTCCCCGCGCCCCTAGGGAGTTTCATTCGTGTCTCTCAGTCGAAGACAAGTCGCTGTCGCCGCTGTCGCCTCCGTACCCCTCGCGTTTTCCGTTACCGGTACGGCACAAGCCGGCGGTCACCGTCTTCGCACCCTCTACATCGCCGGTGACTCCACCGCCGCCCAGAAATACGCGAACGCCGCGCCCGAGACCGGGTGGGGTATGGCGCTCCCGTTCCTTCTCCGTAAGGAGCTGGTGGTCGCCAACCATGCGGTGAACGGGCGCAGTTCCAAGAGTTTCGTCGACGAAGGTCGGCTGGAGGCTATTCTCTCCGCGATCCAGCCCGGCGATTTCCTCCTCATCCAGTTCGGTCACAACGACCAGAAGGCGGAGGACCTCACTCGGTACACCGAGCCCTGGACGACGTACCAGGACCATCTGCGGATGTACGTCGAGGGGGCCCGGGCCCGTGGGGCGCGGCCCGTGCTCGCGACCTCCGTGGAGCGGCGGAAGTTCGACGCCGGCGGGAAGGCCGTGACGACGCACGGCGAGTACCCGGCGGCCATGCGGGCGCTCGCCGCCGAGGAGCGGGTCGCGTTGCTCGACATCCAGGCGCTGTCGCTCGCCCTGTGGCAGGAGCTCGGGGTCGAGGAGACGAAGAAGTACTTCAACTGGACCGCCACCGAGCAGGACAACACGCACTTCAATCCGCCGGGCGCGATCGCCGTGGCCCGCCTCGTGGCGAGGGAGCTGCTCCGGACCCGGGTGCTCGGGCCGCGCGATGTGCGCCGGCTGGACGAGCGGATTCCCGAGTCGTGGATCACCTGGCCGCAGGCCGCGGCGTAACACCCCCCAGCGAGAAGGAAAGAGAGCCGCACCATGAACATTCGGAAGTGTCATGATCATGTCAGAGTGAGCGGAGTGAAGGTCGCCGCGGTGGTCGGGTGCGCCGCGCTCGTGCTGTCCGTCAGCGGTACCGCCGCACAGGCCGGGCCCCGGGACGTGGCCCGCCAGACGCTCGGGGCCAACGACGGGTGGGGTGCGTACGGCACCGGTACCACGGGTGGTGCCGCGGCCGATGCCGCGCACGTCTACACCGTCACCACCTGGGAGCAGTTCCGGGCCGCCCTGAAGGACGGCGGGACCGCGCCCAGGATCATCAAGGTCAAGGGGATGATCGACGCCGTCTCCCAGGGCTGTGAGGCGTTCGAGGCCGAGGGGTACGACTTCCACAAGTACCTCGCCGCCTACGACCCCGCCGTCTGGGGACACGACAAGCCGGTCAGCGGTGAGCAGGAGGACCTGCGGGCCGCGTCCGCCGCCCAGCAGGACAAGACCATCAAGGCGATCGTCCCCGCCAACACCACCATCATCGGCGTGGGCAAGAACTCCGGGATCCTCGGCGGCAGCCTCCAGATCAAGGGCGTCGACAACGTCATCGTCCGGAACCTCACCATCGAGGCGCCGGTCGACTGCTTCCCGCAGTGGGACCCGACCGACGACAACAAGACCGGCGCCTGGAACAGTGAGTACGACGGGGTGGTGGTCTACGGCTCCACGCACGTGTGGGTCGACCACAACACCCTGACCGACGGCCGCTACCCCGACAGCTCCCTGCCGTCCTACTTCGGCAAGACCTACCAGCAGCACGACGGGCTGCTCGACGTCGTCCGCGGCTCGAACCACGTGACCGTGTCCTGGAACTCGTTCAAGGACCACGACAAGACCATGCTGATCGGCAACAGCGACAGCGCCACCGCCGACGACACGGGCAAGCTGAAGGTCACGCTGCACCACAACCGCTTCGAGGGCATCGTCGAGCGGGCACCGCGGGTGCGGTTCGGGCAGGTCGACTCGTACAACAACCACTTCGTGGTCACCAAGGGCCAGAAGTGGGGCTACGTCTACGGCATCGGCAAGGAGTCCCGGCTCGTCGCCGAGCACAACGCGTTCACCCTGGCGCAGGGCGTCAGCCCGGCGAAGATCCTCAAGAAGTGGAACGAGGCGCCGGTCACCGCGGGCGGCAACCACGTCAACGGCAAGGCCGTCGACCTGATCGCCGTGCACAACGCCGAGATCCCCGGCGAGACGCTCCAGTCGGGCGCCGGCTGGACGCCGACGCTGCGGGCCGGCGTCGACCCGGCGAAGGCGGTCCCGGGCATCGTCGGTGCCCGCGCGGGCGCCGGCCGCGTGTGCTGACCAGACCTGACCCGACCGGCACGTGAACCGGCCGGGGCGGCACGCATCGCACCCCGCCCCGGCCTCTTCCCCACTCGTAAGAACCCCGCACCAGCCGCACCGCGAAGGAGCAGCCGTATGCTCTCGCAGCCCCATGTCCCCCTCTCCCGCCGGACGTTCCTCGCCGGGAGTGCCGCAGCGGGTGCCGCCGTCGGCCTCGCCGCCGTTCCCGCGCGGGCCGCCGGCACCCGGCCGCGCCCGTTCGGCCGGTACGGCTCACCGGCCGCCCGCCTGACGCCCAGGACCCTGTACGTCCACCGGGGCGGCGCCGGTGACTTCACCACCGTCCCGGACGCCGTCGACGCGGCGAACGGCAGCGGGTACACCGTCGTCATCGCCCCGGGCACGTACCGGCAGACCGTCGCCGTCGACTCCGCCCGTACGGAGATGACCTGGATCGGGGCGAGCCAGAACCCCCGTGACGTCGTGATCGTGTACGACAACGCGGCCGGGACACCCAAGCCCGGCGGCGGCACCTACGGCACCACCGGCTCCGCCACCACGACCGTGCAGGCCGACGGCTTCACCGCCCGCTGGATCACCTTCGCCAACGACTGGCTGCGCGCGGACCACCCCGGGATCACCGGCACCCAGGCCGTCGCCATCAAGGTCCAGGGCGACCGGTCCGCCTTCCACCACTGCCGGTTCCTCGGCCACCAGGACACCCTGTACGCCGACTCGATGGCGCTGGGCACCTTCGCCCGCCAGTACTTCGCCCACTGCTACGCCGAGGGCGACGTCGACTTCGTCTTCGGGCGGGCGACCGCCGTCTTCGAGCGCTGCCGCTTCCGGACCCTGAACCGGACCGACCTGTCGGCCGCCCCGTACGGCTTCGTCTTCGCCCCGTCGACGGCCGGTGCCAACCCCCTCGGATATCTGGTGACCGACAGCCGCGTCGACAGCGAGGCTCCCGACGGCCACTACAAGCTGGCCCGCCCCTGGGTGCCCAGCTCCGACACCACCGCCCGCCCCATGCTCACCGTCCGGAACACCTGGCTCGGCCCGGGAATCGACGCGGTCGCGCCCTACACCAACATGCGCGAAGCCCATCCCTGGCAGTCGATGCGGTTCGCCGAGTACCGGAACTCGGGGCCGGGGGCGGCGATTCACGTCCCGGAGAACCGGCCGCAACTCACCCGTGCACAGGCCCGGTCGCACACCAGGGAGACCTACCTCGGCGACTGGCGGCCCTGTGCGTAGGATCGCCGTCCTCCTCCTCGGCCTCTGCCTGCTCTGGCCGGCCTCGCCGGCCTCCGCCGCCGGGCACCCGCCCGTCGGCTGGGCCTCGACCGGCTCCGGAACCACCGGCGGCGCGGGCGGCACCACCTGGACGGTGGACACCCGCGCCGAGCTCAAGCAGGCCCTGGCCAATGACGGCGCCCCCGCCGCGCCCAAGGTGATCCGGGTCGTCGGCGACATCAACGGCCACGAGGGCGACGACGGTTCCCTGCTCGGCGAGCAGGACTACGCGCCCGGATACGACCTCGGCAAGTACATGTCCTGCTTCGGCGAGGACGGCGCCGTCTGGTCCGACACCCGCTTCGGCCACTGCAAGCAGCAGCGGCAGTTGCGCCAGACCGGGTCGAACAAGGAGAAGGCGCAGATCCAGCTCACCGTGCCGAGCAACACCACGCTTGTCGGCATGGGCCGGGACGCCCGGCTGCTCGGGGTGTTCCTGACGGTCAACACCGGCAGCAACATCGTCGTGCGGAACCTGCATCTGGAGGCACCCGTCGACCACTTCACCAGCTGGTCGCCGGGCGACGGCACGCACGGGAGCTGGAACGCCCGCTTCGACGCGCTCACCGTGATCACGGGTAAGCACATCTGGATCGACCACTGCACTTTCACCGACGGCCGTTTCCCGGATCGCGAGGCGCCCCTCGGCTTCCACGGCGAGCGCGTGCAGCGGCACGACGGACTGCTGGACATCGAGGACGGCTCCGACTTCGTCACGGTCTCCGACAGCCGGTTCGAGGACCACGACAAGGCGATCCTGATCGGGTCGGGCGACGGACGCGGCGACCGCGACCGGGGGCACCTCAAGGTGACCTTCGTCCGCAACCTGTTCAGCGGCATCGTGCAGCGCGCCCCGCGTGTCCGCTTCGGGCAGGTGCACGTCGTCAACAACGTCCACCGGGGGCAGGCGCCTCTCTACGCCCTGGGCGTCGGCGTGGAGTCCGCGATCTTCTCCGAGCGCAATGTCTTCCGGTATCCCGGGGGACGGCCGTTGCTCGCCGTCGCGGACTACGGGGGTGAGCGTTTCCGCGACACCGGCTCCTGGTTCAACGGCCGGCCCGCCCGGCTCGACGCCGTGGCGAGCGGTCTCGGCCTCGGGACCGACGTCGGCTGGGATCCGGCCGACGTGTACGAGTACCGCGCCCTGACGTCCCCGTCGGCGGTGGAGCGGTACGTGCTGCGGCACGCCGGAACGGGGAGGTCGTATGGGCACCCATGAGCCGCTGGACCGGCGGACGTTCGTGGTCGGGGCGGGCACGGCGCTGCTGGCCGGGGGAGCGGTGAGCGGGGCGGAGGCCGCGGTCGTGGACGGCCCGCTGCCCGACTTCCACCCGGCGCTGAAGGACGCCCTGACCTTCCCGCTCGCCTGGGGGAGATCCCCGATCCGCGACTTCCGCGCCTGGCGGCGTGCCGCCCGGGACACGGTCGAGGAGCACCTGCTCGTCGAGCGGCAGGACGGGACGCCGTACGCAGCGGAGATCGGTGGTCGTACCCAAGGGGAGGGATACGCACGGGAGTTGGTCACCGTCTCCCTCACCCGCCACGAAAGGGTGCGCGGCGCCCTGTTCACCCCCCACGGCCGCGGGCCCTTCCCCGCCGTGCTGCTCCTGCACGACCACGGCGCCAGGTTCGACATCGGGAAGGAGAAACTCGTCCGTCCCTGGTACGACGACACCCGTCTCGCCTCGGCCCGGGCCTGGGCGGACAAGTACTTCAGCGGACGGTTCGTCGGCGACGAACTGGCGCGGCGCGGCTATGTGGTGCTGTGCCTGGACGCGCTCGGCTGGGGCGATCGCGGACCGCTCGCCTACGAGCAGCAGCAGGCCCTCGCCGCCAACTTCTACAACCTCGGCTCCTCGCTCGCCGGGCTCATGGCCCGGGAGGACCAGCGGGCCGCCGCCTTCCTGGCGGGACTGGACCGGGTGGACGCCCGGCGGGTCGCGGCCGTCGGCTTCTCGATGGGCGCCTACCGCGCCTGGCAGACCGCCGCCCTCAGCGACGACATCGCGGCCGCCGCGAGCGTGTGCTGGATGACCGGCCTGAAGGAGATGATGGTGCCGGGCAACAACACGCTGCGCGGGCAGTCGGCTTACTACATGCTCCACCCGGGTCTCGCCCGGCACCTCGACATCCCCGACGTGGCGAGCATCGCCGCGCCCCGGCCGGCGCTGTTCTTCAACGGCGGGCTCGACACGCTGTTCCCGGCCGAGGACGTACGGGTCGCGTACGACAAGCTGCGTGCCGTCTGGCGGTCACGCCACGCCGAGGACCGGATACGGACGAAGACGTGGCCGGAGCTCGGCCACGTCTTCACCCACGAGATGCAGGACGAGGTCTTCAACTGGCTCGACGACGTCCTGTGAGGCTCATCGCCGAACCGGCTTGATGCCCTCCAGGGTCGGCACCACCGGCTTGATGCCGCCGTCGGCCGCGAACTCCATGCGGTCGATGGTGGTCTCCCGGTGCATGCCGTCGCCGCCGGGCCTGCCGGGGCCGTTGAGGGCGAAGCGATGGTAGACCATGTACCAGTCGTCGGTGCCCGGGGTGTTCACCACCGAGTGGTGACCGGTGCCGAGGATGCCGTACTCGGGCCGCTTCTCGAGGATCGTCCCGCGCTTGGTCCACGGGCCGAGCGGGGACGGACCCGTCGCGTACGCCACGTGGTAGTTCTCGCTGCGGGTGTCGTCCTCCGACCACATGAAGTAGTACGTGCCCTTCCGCTTGATCACGAAGGAGCCCTCGCGGAAGTTGTCCGGGGTGATGTCCTGCACCTTGGACGCGTCGAAGGACACCATGTCGTCGTTGAGCGGCACGACGTACCCGCGTCCGTTGCCCCAGTACAGGTACGCCTGGCCGTCGTCGTCCGTGAAGACCGACGGGTCGATCATCTGGCCCTTGAGCGCTCCGCCCTTGGCGACCAGCGGCTTGCCGAGCGCGTCCTTGAAGGGGCCGGCCGGGGAGTCGGCCACCGCCACGCCGATCTGCTGCTCGGCGCAGAAGTAGAAGTAGTACTTGCCGTTCCGCTCGGCGATCGCGGGCGCCCAGGCGTACTTGTCGGCCCAGGTCACGTCAGGCCCGAGGTCGACGATGACGCCGTGGTCCTTCCAGTGGACCAGGTCCTTCGACGAGTACGCCTTGAACTTGGTGCCGCTCCAGCCCTGGAAGCCGTCCGTCGTCGGGTAGATCCAGTACCTGCCGTCGAGGTAGTGCACGTCCGGGTCGGCGTTCAGGCCGGGCAGCATGGGGCTGCGTGTGCGGACCGCCTCGACCGTCCAGGTGCGCTTGGTGCCGTCGGCCGCCGTCACGGTGTACTTCTGCGGCTTGCGGAAGTCGCGCCGGGTGCCGGACCTCGGGCTCAGCACGGCGCCCTCACCGACCCACAGCTTCGGGGCCAGACCACGCAGATCGGCATCCGGCTCCATCGGCAGGACGACCTTGGACGCGCTGTCCGTGACGATCGAGTAGCCCTTCTGGTGCTTCGCCGTCGCGTCCACGACCGAGGTGGGCGTGGCCGGGTATGCCGCCAGCAGCCGGTCGTACTCCTTCTGGGTCACCGGGAGCACCGTGCCGTGCCGGGGGCTCGCCGGGAGCTGGTAGTCCGTGGACGGGGTCCACTTGCCCGAGGCGAGGTCGGTGGTCTCGAACGGGATGTAGCCGCGGCCGCCGTACTCGTCGCTGAACAGGTACCACTTCTTCTCGGTGTTCGACTTGAACACCGTCGGGCCCTCACCGCGGTCCATCGCGCCCTTGCCGATGCAGTCGGCCACGAACTCGTACTTCGTCGAGGTCAGGGACGTCGACTTCTCACCGGTGATGAATTTCGAGCAGGGGCTGGAGGAGCTGGGATCCCGCTCGTCCTTGGTGTAGCGGTAGTACTCGTCCTTGTACTTCACGACCGTGGAGTCGATCACCGAGTAGCCGGGGTCGTTCCAGATCTTCGGCTCGCTGAAGGTCCGGAAGTCCTTGGTCGTCGCGTACATCATCTTGTTGTACGTGTTGCCCTTGTGCTCCGGGTCGTCGGCGGCGTACAGCTTCGACGCCCAGAAGACGACGTACTCACCGAGCTCGTCGTCCCAGTAGGCCTCCGGTGCCCAGGTGTTGCCCGCGTTGTCCGGGGAGACCTTCACCAGGCGCTGGTCGGTCCAGTTGACCAGGTCGGTGGACTCCCAGACCATGATCGACTTGCTGCCGTGCCGCTGCACCTGGTCCCAGCTGCCGCTGGAGTTCTTGTACATCCGCAGGTCGGTGGCGATCAGGAAGAACTTGTCGCCCTTGGGGGAGCGGATCACGAACGGGTCGCGCAGGCCCTTCTCGCCGATCGTCGACGTCAGGACCGGCTTGCCGGCGTTCAGCTCGCGCCAGTGCAGCGCGTCGTTGCCCCGGCTGAGGGCGTAACGGATCTGCTCGCCGTCGGCGGTGCCCTCGCCCGTGAAGTAGGCGAAGAGATAGCCGGCGTACTTGGAGTGCTTCACGGGTGGTGCTCCGGAGTCCGCGGCGCCGGGTGGCGCCGCGAGAAGGGTCAGGAGGAGGCCGGTCAGGGCCAGGAACGGGAGCAGGAGCGTGCGGGGGCGCATGACACTTCCTGTCGGAGTCTGGGGGATTCTGTTGGGTAGCGGCCATCGGAGTTTCACCGGACGGGGACAGGGCGTCAACGGGTGTGCATGGGGCGGGTGGTTCCGAAACTTTCGCAAGCTCGGGCACGCATGTGCACGTGACGGCGGCAACCCTTTCGCGGTGCGGTGGCGACTACTGGTCGGAAACGGGACGGAGCGGGCCCCTCCGCACCGTTTCCGCCCCCGATTCCCCAGGAAAGGACCGCTTCGTGCTGCTCAGCGCAGGACGCCACCGCAGGACCCGTACGCTCACCATCGCCGCCGCGGTGGTCTGCGCCTCGGGGGCGGGCGGCGTCTACCTCGGGCTCTCGGGAGGCGGCGCGCGGGCCGCCTCGTCGACGGTCACCGTCTCCACCGCGGCGCAGCTCGAAGCGGCCGTGAAGAACGCCACCGCAGGGACCACCATCCAGGTCCGCGGCGGCACCTACTACCCGGACGCCACTCTCAAGTCCACGGCGAACGGCACCGCTTCGGCACGCATCACGCTGCGGGCGTACGGCGGCGAGAAGGTCCGGATCGACGGCTCCAGGCTGCCCGCCGGCTCCTGGCTGGCCGCCGTCCAGGGCGACCACTGGACCGTCGAGAACCTGGCCTTCGTCAACTCACCCGCCCAGGGCTTCGTCGCCACGTCCTCCGTGGGCGGCGTCTTCAAGAACCTCGTCACCGCGGACAACGGCGACTCCGGCTTCACCCTGCGCGGCGACGGCACGACCGGCAACCTCGTGCAGAACCTGGACAGCCACGGCAACTACGACCCGGCCGGACACGGCCAGAACGCCGACGGCATCGCCGTCAAGTTCGGCTCCGGGACGGGCAACAGGATCACCGGCGCCCGGCTGTACGACAACTCCGACGACGGCCTCGACCTCTGGCAGTTCTCCTCACCGGTCACCATCGAGCACTCCTGGGCCTTCGGCAACGGCGAGAACCGCTGGAACGACCCGGCCTTCGAGGGCAACGGCAACGGCTTCGAACTGGGCGGTGGCGGATCGTCGGCCGCCCATGTCGTCAACGACAACGCCGCCTGGGACAACACGCTGCACGGCTTCACCGAGAACTCCAACACCGGCGCCATGGCCCTGAACCGCAACACCACGTACTCCAACGCCCACAACGGCTTCTACTTCGCCACCGGCAAGGCCCGCCTCGGCAAGAACCTCGCCACGAGCGACAAGGGCGGCCCCGCCGAGCTGGGCTCCACGGCCGTCTCCGCCGGCAACGACTGGGACCGCGGCGTCGCCACCCCGCCCTTCAGGTCGACGGACGCGACCAGCGCGTACGGAGCGCGCCGAGCGGACGGCTCCCTCCCCGCGACGACGTTCCTGACGACCGGCTCGACGACCGTCGGCTCGACGATGGGCTAGGGCGTGTCCGCAAAGTCCCGTCGTCCGCCCGGAGGGCGGGCCTCGCGGCGTCCGGTGCGTGCTCTGGGGGTCCCCCCGGCCGAAGGCTGGGGGAGTGCCGGGCGGACGCCCGCGTACTGGTT
>NZ_JARVKU010000038.1:0-50324 GCF_029813805.1 Streptomyces sp. DH10 | reverse complement strand
GGCATAGGCCCTGGGGGTCTGGGGGCGGAGCCCCCAGTAAGTCCGGCACAAACGCCGGTCACTACTCGGCGGACCGAGTAGCAGCCCCCCGCTCCCTCTCCTCCGCGGCCTTCTCCTCCGCCTCCATCTCCGCGAACACGTCGATGGGCGCGGGCGCCTTCGCCAGGAAGACCCACGTCAGCCATACGGCGAGCAGGAACGGCGGGATCTTCAAGGCGACCAGGACCCAGCCCAGCTGTGTCGTGTCGGCCCACCAGTACAGCGGGAAGAGGATCGCGCACTTGGCGAGCAGGATCGCGCCCCAGGCGTAACTGGCCTTCGCGTAGGCCTTCTTGCGGCCGGGGTTCCGCGTGCGCCAGGAGAGGTTCTCCTTGAAGACCGGGCCGAGGATCAGCCCGATCAGCGGGACACCGCACAGGGTGGTGATGATGTAGGCGAGTCCCAGGCCCAGCGTGTAGAGCATGCCGGGCAGGTAGAAGTCCTTGGCGTTGCCGGTCATCATCGCGAAGACGACACCGAAGGCCACGCCGAAGACACCGCTGAAGGCGTGCTTGACGGTGTCCTTCGTCACCAGCCGGACCACGACCAGCACCACGGACACGGCCAGCGCCGCGATCGCCGACAGGTGCAGGTCCTTGTTGATCGTGTAGATGGTGACGAACAGCAGGCCGGGCAGCACCGTCTCGACCATGCCCCGCACGCCGCCGAACGCTTCGAACAGGGCGGCCTCGGTCACCGCCCGGGCGTCGTCCGCAGATGTCTCTTCGGTCGGCTTGTCGAGCGACGTCACCGGCTACTCCCGTCCGAGGGGTCTCAGTTCGTACTTGGGATTGAACAGCACCCGGCGGCCCCGGCTCATGGAGACCCGGCCCGATGCGATCAGCTTGCGCCCCGGCTCTATGCCCACGATCGAGCGTCTGCCGAGCCACACCACGTCCAGCGCCGCTGAGCCGTCGAAGAGCTCGGCCTCCAGGGCCGGGACTCCGGCGCGCGGCCGCAGGGTGACCGTGCGCAAGGTACCAGTAACCGTCACTATCTGCCGGTCCTGGCAGTCTCCGATCCGGATACAGCCCGCGGTCTCGGTGTCCTCGCGCAGTTCCTCGGACTCCAGGTCCTCCTGCGACGAGGAGAGCCGGTCGAGCATGCGCCGGAACCGGCCCGCCTGCTTCTGCGAACGAGGAACAGCACTCATGTCTAGAGCCTACCGGGGCGTGCCGACACCCACGTAGCCCCGTGGCGAGGACCTCACCTCTCGAACCGGTAGCCCATCCCCGGCTCCGTGATGAAGTGCTTCGGATGGGAGGGATCCGCCTCCAGCTTCCGCCGCAGCTGCGCCATGTACACGCGCAGGTAGTTGGTCTCCGTCCCGTACGACGGCCCCCACACCTCCTGGAGCAGCTGCTTCTGCCCGACCAGTCGGCCGCTGTTGCGGACGAGGACCTCCAGCAGGTGCCACTCCGTGGGGGTCAGCCGTACGTCCTTCCCGGCGCGGTTGACCTTCTTCGCGGCCAGGTCGACGGTGAACTCGCCGGTGTCCACGATCACGTCGTCCTCACCTCCCCCGGCCGGTTCGGCCCGGCGCACGGCGGCCCGCAGCCGGGCCAGCAGTTCGTCCATGCCGAAGGGCTTGGTGACGTAGTCGTCGGCGCCCGCGTCCAGCGCCTCGACCTTCTCGTCGGAGGAGTGCCGGGCCGACAGCACCAGGATCGGCACCCGGGTCCAGCCCCGCAGCCCCCTGATCACCTCGACGCCGTCCATGTCGGGCAGGCCGAGGTCGAGGACGACCACGTCGGGGTGGTGGGCGGCGGCGAGCCGGAGGGCGGTGGTGCCGTCGTGGGCCGCGTCGACCTCGTACGCGCGTGCCCTGAGGTTGATCACGAGGGCGCGTACGATCTGCGGCTCGTCGTCGACCACCAGCACACGGGTCATGAGTCCTGCCTTTCCGCTTCGGCTGCGTGTTCCGCCATGTGGAGAAGGTCCGGGCGCGGTCCCGCCGCCCGGAGGGTGAGGACCATGGTGAGCCCGCCGCCCGGGGTGTCCTCGGCGTCGAGCGTGCCGCCCATGGCCTCGGCGAAGCCGCGCGCCACCGCGAGCCCCAGCCCCACGCCGGTGCCGCGCGGGGCGTCGCCGTGGCGCTGGAAGGGCTCGAAGATGCGGCCCTTGGCCTCGTCGGGGACGCCCGGCCCCCGGTCGGCCACCCGCACCTCGACCCGGTCGGCGAGCGCGCTGGCGGCGACCAGCACGGGCGTGCCGGACGGACTGTACTTGACGGCGTTCTCGACGAGGTTGGCCATGGCCCGCTCCAGCAGCCCGGGGTCCACGCCGACCATGGGCAACGTCTCCGGGACGTCCAGGTCGACACTGCCCTCGGGTACGCCGCCGAGCGCCATCGGCACCACCTCGTCGAGGTCGATCTCGCGGATCAGCGGGGTGACCGTGCCGGTCTGGAGCCGGGACATGTCGAGCAGGTTGCCGACGAGGTGGTGGAGGCGGTCGGCGCCCTCCTCGATGCCTCCCAGCAGCTCCGCCCGGTCCTCCTCGGACCACTCGACGTCCTCGGAGCGCAGGGAGGTCACCGCCGCCTTGATCCCGGCGAGCGGAGTGCGCAGGTCGTGGCTGACGGCGGCGAGCAGCGCCGTGCGGATGCGGTTGCCCTCGGCGAGGGTGCGGGCCCGGTCGGCCTCCTCCCGGAGCCGGCGGCGGTCCAGGACGACGGCGGCCTGGGCGGCGAAGGCGGCCAGCACGCGGCGGTCCTCGGCGGGCAGGACGCGGCCGGTCAGCGCGAGCGCCATGTGGTCCCCGACCGGCATGTCCACGTCCGCCTGGTCGGGCCGCTCGACGGGACGTCCCTGCCCGACGCGGCCGGCGCAGGTCCACGGCTCGACGTCGCCCGCCCTCTCCAGCAGGGCCGCCGACTCCATGCCGAAGGTCTCCCGGACCCGTTCCAGCAGGTCCTCCAGGCCGGTCTCGCCGCGCAGCACGTTGCCCGCGAGGAAGGAGAGGATCTCGGACTCGGCCCGCAGCCGGGCGGCCTGGTGGGTGCGGCGGGCGGCGAGGTCGACCACGGAGGCCACCGCGGCACCGACGGCGACGAAGATCACGAGGGCGACGATGTTCTTCGGGTCGGCGATGGTCCACCGGTGCAGAGGCGGCGAGTAGAAGTAGTTCAGCAGCAGGGAGCCCACCGCCGCCGAGGCCAGCGCCGGCATCAGCCCGCCGAGCAGGGCCGCCGCCACGGTCAGCGCCAGGAACAGCAGCATGTCGTTGGCGAGGCCGAGGTCGACGGCGCTGAGCAGCGCCGCCAGGGCAGGCGGGCCGGCGACACCGACCAGCCAGCCCCACGCCCGCCGGGACCGCCCGAGGCGCGCGCCCCGGGCCACGGGCAGTCCGCGGCCCTTGGCGACCTCGTCGTGGGTGACGATGCGCACGTCGAGGTCGGACCCGGACTCCCGGGCGACCGTCGCGCCGACGCCGGGTCCGAAGACGTACTGCCAGGTCCTGCGGCGCGAGGAGCCCAGCACGATCTGAGTGGCGTTCACACCCCGGGCGAAGGCGAGCAGCGCGGCCGGTATGTCGTCGCCGACCACGTGATGGAACGTTCCGCCCAGGTCCTCGACGAGGGTCCGCTGCAACGCCAGTTCCTTCGGCGAGGCCGAGGTCAGCCCGTCGCTGCGGGCTATGTAGACGGCCAGCACCTCCCCGCCGGCGCCCTTCCCGGCCAGCCGCGCGGCCCGGCGGATCAGCGTCCGGCCCTCGGGTCCGCCGGTCAGGCCGACCACGATCCGCTCGCGCGAGCCCCAGATCCTCGACACCCGGTGATCGCTGCGGTACTGGGTGAGGTGGGCGTCGACCCGGTCGGCCACCCACAGCAGCGCCAGCTCGCGCAGGGCGGTCAGGTTGCCGGGGCGGAAGTGGTTCGACAGGGCCGCGTCGACCTTGTCGGGCTGGTGGATGTTGCCGTGTGCCATCCGCCGCCGCAGCGCCTCGGGCGACATGTCGACCAGCTCGATCTGGTCGGCCCGCCGTACCACCTCGTCCGGCACGGTCTCCTGCTGCCGCACCCCGGTGATCGACTCGACGATGTCGCCCAGTGACTCCAGGTGCTGGATGTTGACGGTCGATATCACGTCGACACCGGCCGCCAGCAGTTCCTCCACGTCCTGCCAGCGCTCGGCGTTGCGGGAGCCGGGGACGTTGGTGTGGGCGAGTTCGTCGACCAGGGCGACCTGGGGGCGGCGGGCGAGGACGGCGTCCAGGTCCATCTCGGGGAAGACGCCGCCGCGGTACTCCAGCCGCCTGCGCGGCACC
The DNA here is from genome assembly GCF_029813805.1 of Streptomyces sp. DH10. Classification (NCBI taxonomy): domain Bacteria; kingdom Bacillati; phylum Actinomycetota; class Actinomycetes; order Kitasatosporales; family Streptomycetaceae; genus Streptomyces; species Streptomyces sp. DH10. Next base: position 46,016 of record NZ_JARVKU010000038.1, on the reverse strand, counting down.
TGCTCCAGGCCGCGCAGCATCACCTCGGTGCGGGGACGGTCGTGGTGCTCGACGAAGGCCGCCACGCAGTCCGTGCCCCGCTCGACGCGGCGGTGCGCCTCGGACAGCATCGCGTACGTCTTGCCGACGCCCGGTGCCGCACCGAGGTAGATCCGAAGCTTGCCGCGTCCCATGGCCTCATTGTCTTCCGGTCCGCCCACTGCGCAGCGTCGACCTTACGGCCGGCAATCACGGCATATGGGCTCCGGGCGCGGCAGTGCGGCCGTCTTTGACGGAACTCTGACGCGCCCGGCCGACCGGGGCCCTACGCGGGGTTGTCGCCGTGGGTGAGGGTCTCCCAGGCGACGAAGAGGTTGTTGCTGCCGGCGGGACGGCCGCGCAGGGTCAGCGTCCCGGTGTTGGTCATGGCGTGTCCGAGACGGTTGGCCAGGGCGTTGTGTCCGACCTCGGGGACCGGCCCGAGCCCGAGCTTGAGGGAGCCGCCGCACAGCCAGCCCGGGGCGGCGGCGCCGAGCTGGTACTTGGCGTGGAAGCCGAGCCCGTGCCGCAGCCGCTCCCCCACGTCGGTGCCGTAGAGGTCCTGCCCCTGGATCCTGCTGGTCTCGGCGACGTGCGAGATGGCCGAGAGGCCGTACCCGGTGTGCGTGAAGTCCCGGCAGGTCTCCTGGCTGAGCCCGTCGACGAAGGCCGACTGCCCCTGCCAGTACTTGACGATCTTCTCGCGGGAGTTGAGGTTCTGGCTCGGCACGGTCCTCGGCAGGTCGCCGTCGGAGGCCAGGTAGACGTAGGCGGCCGTGCGCGTGCGGAACTTCGCCATGGCCTTGTCGTACGACGCCTTGTCCTCCAGGAAGACGGAGATGCCGACGGCGGCCTCCATCATCGACAGCTCCCAGTTGCCGTTGGAGTTCGAGCCGTTGATCACCTCGGGCAGGTACACGGTGCGGAGCATGGTGGCGAAGCGGCCGGAGTCGGCCCAGGTGCCGGTGTACGTGTACTTGATGATCTCGGCGGCCTTGGGCCAGGAGGAGCCGGCCCAGCCGGTCTGAAGGGGCGCGTTGCTGTTGGTGTGGTCCCGGATCACGGCGGACCAGGCGTCCATCAGCTCGATCGCCTTGCGCGCGTGCCGTTCGTCGCGGGTGACGTACCAGGCGAGGGCCTGGGTGTAGGCCGCGATCGCGTCCTCGCGTTCGTCGGTGCAACCGTTGTTGGGTTTGGAGTACGAACCGCACTCGACGACCGCCCGGGGTCTCGGCGTGCGGTTCAGGTCGGCGTACTTGCTCGCCATCATCTGGTCGAAGGCGCCCTTCCAGGGCTGGGCACCGGCGTTGACCTTGGTGCGGGTGAAGTCCAACTGGCCCTTGGAGACGGTGACTCCGGGGTGGACGAAGCCACTGGGAGCGGCGTCGGCGGGCCAGGTGAGGACACCGGCGACGAGGGCGGCCGCGGCCGCTAAGAGTCCGGTTCTGCGCATACGCGGGGCCTTCCGTTCTCATATGTGAACGTGAAGCGCCTTTATGAACAGACGCGTTGAACGAGACGGTAGGTACAGACCAATGACCCGTCAAGGCTCCCCGCACGACAAAGGGCCGCACCCGGTGGGGGTACGGCCCTGGTGTCTCTACGATGCTCAGCGAACCTCGGTGATCTCCGGTCCGCGCTGGAGCTGGCCCATTCCGCCGGCGAAACGGGAGCCCTCCTCCTCCTGCTGGATGCCCTCGGGGACCATCTGGGCGTCGTTGGGCAGCTTCAGGACGATCGGGTCGCGGGGCGCCATCGGGCCCTCGCCGCGGACGACGACCGTGTCCCGGAAGATCTGCTCGAGCAGCCCGGCGGCCTGCGGCTGCACCGCACCCTGGCCCGAGATGACCCCACGCAGGAACCAGCGGGGGCCGTCCACACCGACGAACCGCACGACCTGGAAGCCGCCGGTGCCGTCCGGCAGCTGTACCGGCACCTGGGCCCGCAGCTCCCAGCCCAGCGGCCCCTCGACCTCGTCGACGATGCCGCCCTGCTGGGTGATGCCCGAGCCGATCTCCTCGCGCACCTCGCCCCAGATGCCCTCGCGCTTGGGCGCGGCGAAGGCCTGCAACTGGATGGCGCTGTCCCGCAGCACGACCGTCGCCGCCACGATCGCGTCACCCGCGACCTCGACCCGCAGCTCCATGCCGTCGACGCCCGGCACGAACAGACCGCCCAGGTCGACCCGGCCCTCGCCGGGGTCCCGTACCTCGGAGCTGTCCCAGGGCCCGTCGGGCCGCGGCGCCGGCTCGAGCCTCAGGCGCTCGCCCTCGCCGCCCGCCTCACTGTCGACACCGTCGACGACCTGCTCGGCCTCGCCGGCCGCGTCCTCGGCGGCATCCCTCTTCTTGCGACGTCCGAACACGTCACTGTCCTTCCCGGTCGGATACGACCGAAGCGTATCGATTCCCACCCGCCTGACCGCCCAGGGCGGCCTGACCACTTGTGCCGCTCGTCCCGTCCACCGCGGCGTGCCCTCCGGTGGACCCGAAGCCCCCCTCGGCCCGCGCGGAGCCGGGAAGCTCCGCCACCTCGTGGAAGCGGACCCTCTCGACCTGCTGGACGACCAGTTGGGCAATCCGGTCGAAGCGCTCGAACCGCACGGCCTCGCGCGGGTCGAGATTCACCACGATCACCTTGATCTCCCCACGGTACCCGGCATCAACCGTCCCCGGGGCATTCACCAGGGCGACGCCGCAGCGGGCGGCCAGGCCGGACCGGGGGTGCACGAAGGCCGCGTACCCCTCCGGCAGTGCCACAGACACTCCCGTCGGCAGCACGGCCCGCTCGCCCGGCGCCAGTTGGCACGCCTCGGTGGTGCGCAGATCGGCTCCCGCGTCCCCGGGGTGCGCATACGACGGAAGCGGTACGTCCGGATCGACGCGCCGGATCAGCACGTCCACGGGCTGACGGCTCACAGGGCTCGCAGGAGTCATGGGGCCTTCCGGGCTGACGGGGCTCGTGGGGGTCATGGGAATTGCGGAGGCCGTGGGGGCCGTGGGGCCCAAGTGGCCGTCCGGACTCACGGGTTCACCTCGAAGGCGCGGGCACGCCGGACCTGGTCCGGGTCGTTCATGGCCGCCTGGATCTCCTCCTGGCGGCCGTGGTCGACGAAGTGGTCGACCTTCACCTCGACGAAGAGCGCGTCGGCACGGACGGCGACGGGCCCGCCGGGGCCGCCGACGCGCCCGGTGGCGGTCGAGTAGATCTTGCGCCCGGCCACCGCCGTCACCTCCGCCTCCAGGTACAGCGTGGTGCCGACGGGCACGGGACGTACGAAGTCGGTCTCCAGCCGGCCGGTCACGGCGATCGTGCGCAGCAGCCAGTTCAGCGAACCGAGGGTCTCGTCCAGGGCGGACGTGAGCACACCGCCGTGGGCGAGGCCCGGGGCACCCTGGTGGGCGGGCTGCACGGTGAATTCCGCGGTGAGTGACACGCCCTCGCCCGCCCGTGCCTCCAGGTGCAGCCCGTGCGGCTGGTCGCCGCCGCAGCCGAAGCACTGGCCGTAGTGCGCGCCGAGGAGCTCACCGGGCGCCGGAGCGTCCGGATGCCGCACCGGTCGGACGGCGTCTGCCGGAGGCTGAAGAGCAGGGGAAGTACGACTCACAGCCGGAGACCTTACCCGCGCGTCGGCCCCTTCCGGACACCGTGTCAAGCTTGGCTCCATGCAGCTCTCCGCCGCCCCGTACGAAGAACGCCTGACCGCTCCCCGGTCCTGGTGGCTGATCTCGTTCCTGATCGGGGTCTCCCTGGCCCTGGTCCTGCTCCCGTTCGGCACGCTGCCCACGCTCGGCGGCCTGGCCGGGGGCACCGCGGTCGCGGCCGTCGCCGCGAGCTCGTACGGCTCGGTCCGCATCCGCGTGGTGGGCGATTCGCTGATCGCGGGCGAGGCGAAGATCCCGCTGGCGGCGCTGGGCGAGGCGGAGGTCCTGGACGCGGAGGAAACCCGTGCCTGGCGCACCCACAAGGCCGACCCGCGTGCCTTCATGCTGCTGCGCGCCTACATCCCCACGGCCCTGCGCGTGGAGGTCACGGACCCGGAGGACCCGACTCCGTACCTGTACCTGTCCACGCGCGAGCCGGAGCGCCTGGCGGAGGCACTGAGGACGGCCAAACCGGCGTAGCACACCTGCGCGGGGCGTCACCCGGCGGCGGACGGCGGACCGACGGCACGCGCACACGCGGGCCCGGACTCTCCCCTCCCCCGGGACCGTCGGCTCGGCGTCGCCTCAGTGCCCGTCGCCGCGCCAGTCGCGTTTCTCGCTCTCGGACTTCTCGTTCCCGAGGCGGCCCAGGGGGTCGTCAGTGATCTCGCCCATCTCCAGGGCGTCCGCCGGACGTTCCAGGGCGGGGAGCGGCTCCAAAGCGTCCCAGGGCACCTGAATCCTGCGCAGGTCCTCGCGGATCCTGGCGGCGAGCTTTCTCGTCTCGCTGCGGTTCATGGCCGCTCCGACGGCGGCGCCGATCAGGAACGGCACCAGGTTCGGCATGCTGCGGACCATTCGCTTCATGATCCGCTGCCGCAGGTCCCGCTTCATACGGCTGTTCAGCGCCGTGCTCAGCGTCGACGGCTTGGACGCGTCGATCCCGCGCTCCCCCGACCACGAGTGGAGGTACGCGGTGCTGCGCTGCTTGAGGTTGCCGGGCGGCCGCACGCCGTAGACCTCGTGGAGTTCGGCGATCAGCTTCAGCTCGATCGCCGCTACGCCGGTGATCTCGGCGGCCAGTTCCGTCGGCATGGCGGGCGGCACGGGAAGCATCGCCGCCGCGCCGATGCCCGCTCCGACCGTCGCCGTCGCCTTCGCCGCGCCCGCGACGAGTTTGTCCGCGAGCTCTTCGGGCCCCAGGCCCGGGAACTGCCTGCGGAGCGTCGCCAGGTCCCGTACGGGGACGCGCGGGGCCAGTTCGATGATCCGGTCGGCGAGATGGGCGAGGCCGGCCCGGGCCCGGACCGAGCCCTTGCGGGCACTGTCCATGGCCCGCTCCCGGAGCGTCCCCGCCGTCCGGTCGACGGGTGCGGGGACGTCCACGGACGCCGGAAGGTCACCCCGGTCCGCTGCCGGTTCGAGCGAGGCCGCCCCCGTACTGGTTGAGCCTCGCTCGTCGTCACGCGCGCCGTCTTGCGGGCCGTCGATCGGCCCTTCGTCCGCTTTCCGTTTGGAGAAGCGGCGCTTCCAGGGAGGGGTCGAGCCAGTCACGGCCGACCCCGCCTCAGTCGCAGTCGCGGCAGATCGGCTGGCCGTTCTTCTCCCGGGCCAGCTGGCTGCGGTGGTGCACCAGGAAGCAGCTCATGCAGGTGAACTCGTCCTGCTGCTTCGGGAGCACTCGTACTGCCAGCTCCTCGTTCGAGAGATCGGCGCCGGGCAGCTCGAGGCCCTCTGCGGCCTCGAACTCGTCGACGTCCACTGCGGAGGCCGACTTGTCGTTCCTCCGAGCCTTCAGCTCTTCGAGGCTGTCCGAGTCAACGTCGTCATCGGTCTTGCGTGGAGTGTCGTAATCGGTTGCCATGTCGCTCTCCCCCTCTGGGTGTCTGCGGTGTCTCCAGCGCACGTAACGCGTGAGAGGCCGGACTTGTGCCCGACCTGAGGCGGAGATTTTGCCTCACATCAAGGTCTGTTACTCAATCGACACCCAACCGGACTCCTCACGAGTGATCGGCTTGGATGGCGATGGGGACCGTACACGGTCCGAATGCCGCACTTCAAAGGCGTCTCACCGTGTACTTCCCGTGATCAAGACCCCCGAAAACCGGGATTTTCCCGGCTTTCCGACAGGACACATGATCACAGAGAGTAGATGGCCGGAAAAGCGTCTCTGTGATCGATCACACACGGGGCACGCGCGGTGCGATGTCGAAAATTCCGCGCAAAGCGAACATCCCCGTGTGCCGCCGAGTTGATCGGCGACATGATCTCAGATGGGCAGCGTGACTCGCATCACGAGCCCACCCCCTTCCCGCGGCTGTGCGTAGATGTGCCCGCCGTGCGCCCGGGCCACCGACCGGACGATGGACAGACCCAGTCCGACGCCCTTGTCGCTGCCCGTGCGCTCGGTGCGCAGCCGCCGGAACGGCTCGAAGAGGTTGTCGATCTCGTACGCCGGCACGACGGGGCCCGTGTTGGAGACGACCAGGAGAGCCTGGCCGTGCTGGACCTCGGTCGTGACCTCGACCCAGCCGCCCTCGGCCACGTTGTAGCGCACGGCGTTCTGCACCAGGTTGAGCGCGACCCGCTCCAGCAGCACGCCGTTGCCCTGGACGACCGCGGACTTCTGCTCGCCGCGGATACGCACCCCCTTGGCCTCGGCCTCGCCGTGCACCTGGTCGATGGCCTGCCCGGCGACCTCGGCGAGGTCCACCGGGCCCCGCTCGACGATCTGGTTGTCGCTGCGGGCGAGCAGCAGCAGGCCTTCGACGAGCTGCTCGCTGCGCTCGTTGGTGGCCAGCAGCGTCTTGCCGAGCTGCTGGAGCTCCATCGGCGCGTTCGGATCGGACAGGTGCACCTCCAGGAGGGTGCGGTTGATCGCCAGCGGTGTCCGCAGCTCGTGCGAGGCGTTGCCGACGAAGCGCTGCTGGGCCGTGAAGGCACGCTGGAGCCGCTCCAGCATGTCGTCGAAGGTGTCCGCCAGCTCCTTCAGCTCGTCGTCCGGGCCGTCCAGCTCGATCCGGCGGGACAGGTCCGAACCCGCCACCGCGCGGGCGGTACGGGTGATCCGGCCCAGCGGCGACAGGACGCGCCCGGCCATGGCGTAGCCGAAGGCGAAGGCGATGACCGCCAGCCCGAGCAGGGCCAGGAGCGAGCGGCTGAGCAGGTTGTCCAGGGCGGCCTGACGCTGGTCGTTCACGCACTGGTTCATGGCGTGGTTGAACTCGCTGGGCGAGGCCTGGTCGGGCAGGTTGCAGATGTCGCTGGTGACCTTGCCCTCGACGATCTTGAACGGCAGCTCGCTGCCCACGTTCAGCGCCTCCGCGGCCAGCAGGTAGATGATCGACAGCAGCAGGATGCCGGCGATCAGGAACATGCCGCCGTAGAGCAGCGTGAGCCGTATGCGGATGGTCGGGCGCAGCCACGGGAAGGGGGGCGCGGGCCTTCTGGGGTCCCAGGTGGGCTTCGGGGGTGCCTGCGGGGGCGCGGGAGTCGCTGCCACGGGGTATCAGATCCGGTAGCCGGAGCCGGGGACGGTGACGATCACGGGCGGCTCGCCGAGCTTGCGGCGCAGGGTCATGACCGTCACGCGGACGACGTTCGTGAACGGGTCGGTGTTCTCGTCCCAGGCCTTCTCCAGCAGCTGCTCCGCCGAGACGACGGCGCCCTCGCTGCGCATCAGCACCTCCAGGACGGCGAACTCCTTGGGCGCGAGCTGGACCTCCTTGCCGTCGCGGAAGACCTCGCGGCGGTTGGGGTCGAGCTTGATCCCGGCGCGCTCCAGGACCGGCGGCAGGGGCACGCTGGTGCGCCGGCCGAGGGCCCGCACGCGCGCGATGAGCTCACTGAACGCGAACGGCTTGGGCAGATAGTCGTCGGCGCCGATCTCCAGGCCCTCCACCCGGTCGCTGACGTCACCGGAGGCCGTGAGCATCAGCACGCGCGTGGGCATGCCGAGCTCGACGATCTTGCGGCAGACGTCGTCGCCGTGCACGAGCGGGAGGTCGCGGTCGAGGACGACCACGTCGTAGTCGTTCACGCCGATGCGTTCCAGGGCGGCCGCACCGTCGTACACGACGTCGACGGCCATGGCCTCCCGGCGCAGCCCGGTGGCCACCGCATCGGCGAGCAGTTGCTCGTCCTCGACGACGAGTACGCGCACGTCCCTGGTCCTTCCTCATGTCCACCCGCGTAGCGCCGCACGGGCGCAGACGGGCAGGGGTCTTCGACGGTTCGTTGGTGTGTTGCCCTCCATCCTGCCCTTTTCGGCCATAAGTCGGAGGTAAGGCGGGTGGGGGGACGGCGCCCGAGGCGGAATAAGAGATTTTCTCCTCCGGTTAGGTTTCCACGGAAGGGAGCTTGGGGAGGACGGCTTTACATCCCACGATCACGCTCTGCTTGTACCGCACCACCATGCGGTGCGGCTCAACCCGCTTCCGCAGGGCGGGCGTGGGTGTCCGGCACCGTCGCCGCCCAGCTGAGCGGCGCTGGGCATCCACCGGAGACGTGATCGTCCCTTCCGAACGGCACACCCCCGTGCCATCGACCCACGACCCAGGACGAGGGGGCGCAGCATGGACGCATTCACCGCAGGACTTCTGCAGCGCATAAGGGCGACCGAGTCCGATCTGTCCCGGGCTCGCGACGAGGGCGACGACTTCCTCGTCGAGGTGGAGCAGGGCGAGCTCGACGACCTGCGCCGTCTCGCCGCCGAGCACGGTGTGGAGGTCGGCGCGACGAGCGTCTGATCAGGCCGTACGAAGCGGGTCCCGGCGAATCCAGCGCCGGGGCCCGCTTCGTCGTGTTGCGGCCCCGTTCACTCGGTGCCGGGCGCGCCGCCCGCCGTCGTAGGACAGCGGGCGGGCCACCGGCCGTCGCACGACGGCGGGCGGGCCGCAGGTCGTCGCACGACGGTTTGGCCGTCCTCAGTCGTGCCAGGCCCCGAAGTCCTCCAGCAGGCGCTGGAGGGGCTCGAAGACGCCCGGGGTACCCGCGACTGTCAGATCCCCCGACGGGCGCTCTCCGGGGCGTCCGCCGGTCAGCGCGCCCGCCTCACGGGCGATCAGGTCGCCCGCCGCGAGGTCCCAGGCGTGCAGGCCGCGCTCGTAGTAGCCGTCGAGGCGTCCCGCGGCCAGGTCGCACAGGTCGACCGCCGCCGAACCGCCGCGCCGGATGTCGCGCAGCAGCGGGATCAGCCGCCGGGCGACCTCGGCCTGGTGGGTGCGGACGTCGGCCACGTAGTTGAAGCCCGTCGAGACCAGCGCCTGGTCCAGGGGCGGCGCGGGGCGGCAGGCCAGCCTGCGCTCGCCGTCCCAGGCCCCGGTGGCCCAGGCTCCGCCGCCGAGCACCGCGTGGAAGGTCTCGCCGCGCATCGGGGCCGTGACGACTCCGACGACGGTCTCGCCGTCCTGCTCGGCGGCGATGGAGACGGACCAGGTGGGGAGCCCGTACAGGTAGTTGACCGTGCCGTCGAGCGGGTCGATCACCCAGCGGACGCCGCTGGTGCCCTCGGTGGTACCGCCCTCCTCGCCGAGGATGCCGTCGTCCGGGCGGCGCTCGGCGATCAGGCCGGTGATCAGCTTCTCGGCCGCGATGTCCATCTCCGTGACGACGTCGATGGGGCTGGACTTGGTCGCGGCCACCGCGAGGTCGGCCGGGCGCCCGTCCCGCAGCAGCGCGCCGGCGCGGCGAGCGGCCTCGTGGGCGAGTACGAGCAGGTCCTTGTGCAGGGGGTCGGTCACGGGGCTCCTCACGCGTAGGTGCTGTCGGCGCCCGCGGCGGCGGGGCGCTGGGCGCGGGCCGGGCAGCAGCCGACCGGGCAGAGGTGGTGGCTCGCCCCCAGGGCGCCCAGGGCGCAGGGCGTGACCTCCTGCCCGCGCTCGACGGCGGCGCGCTCCACGACGAGCTCGCGGACCGCGGCGGCGAACCTCGGGTCGGCGCCGACGGTGGCCGAGCGGCGCATCGGCAGCCCCAGCGCCTCCGCCTTGGCCCTGGCCTCCGTGTCGAGGTCGTAGAGGACCTCCATGTGGTCGGAGACGAAGCCGATGGGAGCGATCACCACGGCCGGGACACCTGCCGCGTGCCGCTCCTCCAGGTGGTCGCAGATGTCGGGCTCCAGCCAGGGGATGTGCGGGGCGCCGGAGCGCGACTGGTAGACGAGCTGCCAGGGGTGGTCGACGCCGGTGCGCTCGCGGACGGCGTCCGCGATCAGCTGCGCCACGTCCAGGTGCTGCCTGACGTACGCGCCGCCGTCTCCGTGGTCCTCGACAGGCCCTGAGGTGTCGGCCGAGGCCGTCGGGATCGAGTGCGTCGAGAAGGCGATGTGCGCCCCGTCCCGGACGCCCTCGGGCAGCTCGGCGAGGGACCGGATCACCCCGTCGATCATGGGCTCGAGGAAGCCCGGGTGGTTGAAGTAGTGCCGCAGCTTGTCGATCTTCGGCAGCTCCAGCCCTTCGGCCTCGAGGGCGGCGAGCGAGTCGGCGAGGTTCTCGCGGTACTGGCGGCAGCCCGAGTACGAGGCGTAGGCACTGGTGGCGAGGACCAGGATGCGGCGGCGGCCGTCGCGGACCATCTCGCGCAGCGTGTCGGTCAGATACGGCGCCCAGTTGCGGTTGCCCCAGTAGACCGGCAGGTCCAGGCCGTGGTCGGCGAAGTCCTTGCGCAGGGCGTCCAACAGGGCCCGGTTCTGGTCGTTGATGGGGCTGACCCCGCCGAAGAGGAAGTAGTGCTGCCCGACTTCCTTGAGGCGTTCCTTGGGGATGCCGCGCCCCCGCGTCACGTTCTCCAGGAACGGGACCACGTCGTCCGGGCCTTCCGGGCCGCCGAAGGAGAGCAGGAGCAGGGCGTCGTAGGAGCTGACATCGCGCGCGTCTGGCATGAGTCGATCCTGCCACCCTGCACTGACAGCCGGGAAACGGTGGGGTGACACCTGCGCGGCGGACGGCCCGCAGTGGTCCTTGGCGGGTGCGTCGGGCGCATCCCGAGGCGTAATCTGTGTCGACTGCGTTCGCAGCTTACTGAGTTTTCCGGAGACCCCGTGCCCAGCCCCTACCGCGCCCTGTTCGCCGCTCCCGGCAGCAAAGGTTTCTCCGCCGCGGGGTTCCTCGGCCGTATGCCGCTGTCGATGATGGGCATCGGCGTCGTCACGATGGTCTCCCAGCTCACCGGACGGTACGGCCTGGCCGGCGCCCTGTCGGCCACCATCGCGCTGGCGGCGGCGGTGGCCGGACCGCAGGTCTCGCGGCTGGTGGACCAGTACGGGCAGCGGCGGGTGCTGCGGCCGGCGACGCTGATCTCGCTCACCGCGGCGGCCGTCCTGCTGTTCGCGGCGCACTACGGGTGGCCGGACTGGGTGCTGTACGTGGCGTGCGTCGGCATCGGTTGCGTGCCGAGCGTCGGCGCGATGATCCGGGCCCGCTGGGCGGCGCTCTACCGGGGCACGCCGCAGCTGCACACCGCGTACTCCTTCGAGTCCGTGGTGGACGAGGTGTGCTTCATCTTCGGGCCGATCATCTCCATCGGCCTGTCCACGGCCTGGTTCCCGGAGGCCGGTCCGCTGCTGGCCGCCTGCTTCCTGGCTGTCGGCGTCTTCTGGCTGACCGCGCAGCGCGCCACCGAGCCGGAGCCGCATCCGCGCGAGCAGCGCGGCGGGGGTACGGCCATGCGCTCGCGGGGCCTTCAGGTCCTGGTGGCCACCTTCGTGGCGACCGGGGCGATCTTCGGGGCGGTCGACGTGGTCACCGTGGCCTTCGCCGACGAGGAGGGGCACAAGGCCGCCGCGAGCGTCGTCCTCGCGCTGTACGCGGCCGGTTCCTGCGTGGCGGGCATGGTCTTCGGGCTGCTGCGCTTCGCCGGGGCGCCGGAACGCCGGTGGCTGCTGGGCGTGTGCGCCATGGCCGTGAGTATGATCCCCCTCCTACTGGTCGGAAACTTGCCGTTTCTGGCCGTGGCGCTGTTCGTTGCGGGTCTGTCCATCGCGCCGACGATGATCACGACGATGTCCCTCATCGAAGAGCACGTACCACGCGCGCAGCTCACCGAGGGCATGACCTGGGTGAGCACCGGGCTCGCGGTGGGGGTCGCACTCGGCTCCTCCGCGGCCGGCTGGGTGATCGACGCGGCCGGGGCGCGTGCCGGGTACGGGGTTCCGGCGGTGGCCGGGGCCGTCGCGGTCGCGGTGGGTTTCCTCGGATTCCGTCGGCTCAAGCGGCCGGCTACGGGTCGGGGAGGCTCCGTTGAGCAGCACGGCGAACGGAAAGAACGGCACGTGGCGTAACTGGGGCGGCAACGTCTCCGCGCGGCCCGCACGGGAGGTCACCCCGGCCTCCGTCGACGAGCTGGCCGCCGCGGTGCGGCGGGCCGCCGAGGACGGCCTGAAGGTGAAGGCCGTCGGCAGCGGGCATTCCTTCACGTCCATAGCCGCGACGGACGGTGTGTTGATCCGTCCTCAACTGTTGACCGGCATACGCGATATCGATCGCGAGGCCATGACCGTCACGGTGGAGTCCGGCACCCCGCTCAAGAGACTCAACGTCGCTCTGGCGCGCGAGGGACTGTCGCTGACGAACATGGGCGACATCATGGAGCAGACGGTCTCCGGGGCCACCAGCACCGGAACGCACGGCACGGGCCGCGACTCCGGCTCGATCGCCGCCCAGATCAAGGGCCTGGAACTGGTCACCGCCGACGGCTCGGTCCTCACCTGCTCCGAGAAGGAGAACCCGGAGGTCTTCGCGGCCGCCCGCATCGGCCTCGGCGCCCTGGGCATCGTCACCGCGATCACCTTCGCCGTGGAGCCGGTCTTCCTGCTCACGGCTCGCGAGGAGCCGATGCCGTTCGACCGGGTCCTCGCCGACTTCGAGGAACTCTGGGCGGAGAACGAGCACTTCGAGTTCTACTGGTTCCCGCACACCGGGAACACCAACACCAAGCGCAACAACCGCAGCGCGGGCCCGGAGAAGCCGGTGCCGCAGCTCCAGAGCTGGTTCGAGGACGAGTTCCTCTCCAACGGGGTCTTCCAGGTGGCCAACTGGGTCGGCCGCGCGGTGCCCGCCACGATCCCCGCGATCGCCCAGATCTCCAGCAAGGCCCTGTCCGCGCGGACTTACACCGACATCCCTTACAAGGTCTTCACGTCTCCGCGCCGGGTGCGCTTCGTGGAGATGGAGTACGCCGTTCCGCGCGCGGCCGTCGTCGAGACGCTGCGCGAGCTGAAGACGATGGTCGACCGCTCCGGCCTGAAGGTCAGCTTCCCCGTGGAGGTGCGCACCGCCCCCGCCGACGACATCACCCTGTCCACCGCCTCGGGCCGGGACACCGCGTACATCGCCGTCCACATGTTCCAGGGCACGCCCTACCAGCGGTACTTCACCGCGGCGGAGCGGATCTTCACCGCCTATGAAGGGCGTCCGCACTGGGGCAAGGTGCACACCAGGGACGCCGAGTACTTCTCCCGGGTGTATTCGCGCTTCGCCGAGTTCACGGCGCTGCGGGACCGTCTCGATCCTGACCGGCGGTTCCAGAACGACTACTTGCGGAGGGTTCTGGGGGCGTAGGCGACGCATTGGGGGGTTGTGTTCCCCGGAGCCTCGCTCCCCCGGTCGTGGCGTCGCCCTCACCGCAGGAACTCCCGTACAAGGCCGTTCAACTGCACAAGAAGGGGACGCGTGTCCGGAAGTGACAGTTCCGCTTCTGGAGATCGCGTGAAGTTCCCCACGTTCAAGATCGAGAAAAGCGGGGAGCGGCGGCCGAGTCCGCCCCCTTGCCAGAAGTTGGACGGCGCGCCAATCCACGCAGGTGGCCCAAATGGAGTACTGTGGCGAGCCCTGGGTCCGGTCTCCTGTCAGGGTGCACGGGGCCTTTAAGGACCGCCGGGAGGGGGCTAGTTGCACAGGGTGACAGAGTTCGTCACTTAGCGTTGCGAATAGGTAACCGTGCCATAACGGCGATCCAGGGCCCGTGCCCGACACGCCGGGCAACTCGGCAAGGTTGTGGCAGGCTGCACCCGGGCAGGCCACACTCGACTAGCGGAAGCAGCGACGCACGTGACGTCGGCAGGCACCACCCGGGAGGTCCCCATGCCCGAACTGCGTGTCGTGGCCGTCTCGAATGACGGCACACGGCTGGTGCTGAAGGCTGCGGACAGCACGGAGTACACGCTTCCGATCGACGAACGGCTCCGCGCCGCCGTGCGCGGCGACCGTCCTCGCCTCGGCCAGATCGAGATCGAGGTGGAGAGCCACCTCCGCCCCCGCGACATCCAGGCGCGTATACGTGCCGGCGCGACCGCGGAAGAGGTCGCGCAAATGGCAGGCATCCCCGTCGACCGGGTCCGCCGCTTCGAGGGTCCGGTGCTGGCCGAGCGTGCGTTCATGGCCGAGCGGGCCCGCAAGACCCCGGTCCGCCGCCCCGGCGAGAACTCCGGTCCGCCGCTGGGCGAGGCCGTGCAGGAGCGGCTGTTGCTGCGCGGTGCCGAGAAGGACACCGTCCAGTGGGACTCGTGGCGTCGTGACGACGGCACGTGGGAAGTCCTGCTGGTCTACTGCGTCGCGGGTGAACCGCACTCGGCGAGCTGGACGTACGACCCGCCCCGGCGGCTCGTCCAGGCCGTCGACGACGAGGCGCGCATGCTCATCGGCGAGTCCGACGACCTGGCCGCGCCCGAGCCCAGCTTCCCGTTCGTCCCGCGGATCGCCCGGCTGCCGCGCGACCGGCCGCTGGACCGTTCCGCCGACCGCGAGCGGCCCAGCCTTCCGCCTGCGGCGTCCGAGCCGGTGGAGGAGAGCACGACGGCTGAGCGGGACTCGCTGACCAGCCTGCTGGAAGCGGTGCCGAGCTTCCGCGGCGACCTGGTGGTGCCCGAGCGCCCGGCACCGGAGCCCGAGGAAGAGCCCATCGCCGAACCCGAGGAGGAGGAGCCCCCGGCTCCCGCCGCCTCGGCCGGTTCCGCCTACGCGGACGTTCTCATGCCGCGCTCCGTCGGCAGCCACCGCGACCGGCTCATCGGCGCCACCGACCGCCAGGCCGAGGCCGATGGCGTCCGACCGGGGCGCAGAGCCGCCGTCCCGAGCTGGGACGAGATCGTGTTCGGGACGCGGCGCAAGAAGCAGGAGTAGCCGGATCGGCTTCGGCTTCGGTTATACGAGGATGCTGTACGAGGATGAGGGGCCGCGCCTTTCGGGCGCGGCCCCTCACTCATGCCTGGTTACCGGGGATCAGGTCCCACCGCGACCGGCCGGTCCGGGTCCGAGGACCACTCCGACCACGAACCCACGTACAGCTCCGCCGGAATGCCCGCGACCGCCAGCGCCAGGACCTCATGGGCCGCGGACACCCCCGACCCGCAGTACACGCCGACCCGCGCGTCCTCGGTCACGCCGAGCCCCTTGAACCGCGCGCGCAGTTCCCCGGCGGGGAGGAAGCACCCGTCCGCCCCCACGTTCTCCGTCGTGGGCGCCGACACCGCGCCCGGGATGTGCCCGGCCACCGGATCGATCGGCTCCACCTCGCCCCGGTACCGCTCCCCCGCCCGCGCGTCCAGCAGCACCCCGGACCGCGCCAACTCCGCGGCGGCGTCGGCGTCGAGCAGGCCGCCCGCCCCCGGCTCGGGCACGAAGTCACCCTCGGCCGGTGTCGGTACGGTCTTCTCCAACGGCCCCTCCCAGGCCGGCAACCCGCCGTCGAGGACCCGCACGTCCGGGTGACCCGTCCAGCGCAGCAACCACCACGCCCGGGCCGCCGCCCAGCCCTGGCCGCCGTCATAGACGACCACCGGCGTCCCGGACGACACGCCCGCCCGGCGCATCGAGGTACCGAAGCGCGCGAGGTCGGGCAGCGGATGCCGGCCGCCCTCCCCCGGCTCCGAGGCCAACTCCCGGTCCAGGTCGACGAAGACGGCCCCGGGAAGGTGCCCTGCCTCGTACGCGGCCCGGCCGTCGTACGGCGGCTCACCAGTCGCCTTGGCCGCCGTGAGCTGCCAGCGGACATCGAGCAGGACGGGCGGGTTGGCGCCCGCCAGGTCGCTCGCCAGGTCGGATGCGGAGATGATGGCGTTCATGGCTCCATCCTCGCGCACAGGGGTGGCCGAGCCGTCCGGGTCCGGCTACTCTCCTCGGCCGAGCCGGGGCCAGCACGCGGTGTACGGGAACAAGCACATGCTGTACAGCTGAACGACACGTGCCGACAAGCGCGCCGCAAGGGACAGCGCACCGCACATCAGGCATTCTCCCGGACAGGGACCGCCCCGCAGGGCGCGCCCACGAGGGCGGCGCAGAGCACGCCCACAGCGAGGCCGAGAAGAGAGTGACGATGACCGACGCACGGGAATCAGCCGGCCCGAACGGCGTACCACCCGCTCGGCACGCGCCCGGCACGCCCTGCTGGGTGAGCCTGATGGTGCACGGGCCGGCCGCGACCCAGGAGTTCTACGGAACGCTGTTCGGCTGGGAGTTCCAGCCGGGCCCTCAGCAACTCGGCCCGTATGTACGGGCACTGCTCGACGGGCACGAGGTGGCGGGGATCGGCCGGCTGCCGCCGGACCGCCATCTGCCCATCGCGTGGACCCCCTACTTCGCCTCGGAGAACGTGGATCTGACCGCCGAGACGGTGCGCAGCTGCGGCGGCACGATCGGCGTGGGCCCGCTGGACGCCGCCGACGCCGGCCGCCTGGCGATCGGCTCCGACCCCTCGGGGGCGGTCTTCGGCGTGTGGCAGGCCGCCGCCCATCTCGGCACGTCCGTCTCGGGCGTGGCCGGCACACCCGCCTGGAACGAGCTGCTGACCTTCGAGTCGGCGACCGTCGCCAAGTTCTACCGGACGGTGTTCGGCTTCCAGGAGGAGCCGGTGGTGTCCGCCGACTTCGACTACGTGACCCTGAATCTCGGGGGCGCGCCCGTCGCCGGCATCCACGGACTGGGGCAGGCCCTGCCCCGCGACCGGGGCCCGCACTGGGTGACGTACTTCCAGGTCGCCGACGTCGACGACGCCCTGGACCACCTGGTGCATCTGGGCGGGCAGGTCCTCAAGCCGGCCCACGACACCGCGCACGGGCGGGTGGCCTCGGTGGCGGATCCGGAAGGGGCGAGGTTCGCGCTGTTGCAACGGCGGCAATGACGCACTGGAGGACGAGCCGGCCGATGGTCAGGAAGACGACACCGGCAGCACATCCGGGGACAGGGCCGCCGCGTGGGCCGTCGCCGAGGTCATGCGGCGCCTGTGGTGGCGGCGGCACAGGACCTCGTAGCCGACCTCGTCGGCGGAGTGGGTGACGTCACCGACGACCACCTGGGCACCCTCGACGACCATGACGCCGCCTATCGTGCGGGCGTTGTGCGTGGCCCGGGCGCCGCACCAGCACAGGGCCTCCACCTGGAGCACCTCGACCCGGTCGGCCAGTTCCACCAGCCGCTGGGAGCCGGGGAACAGCTTGGAGCGGAAGTCGGTCGTGATGCCGAAGGCGTAGACGTCGAGGCCCAGGTCGTCGACCACACGCGCGAGCTGGTCGATCTGCTCCGGCGCGAGGAACTGCGCCTCGTCGGCGATCACGTAGTCCGCGCGGCCGCCCTGCGAGAGGTGGTCGACGATGTAGGCGTAGAGGTCCTGGCCGTCCTCGACCTCCACCGCGTCCGTGACCAGGCCGAGGCGCGAGGACAGCTTGCCCTCGCCGGCGCGGTCGTCCCGCGAGAAGATCATGCCCTGGAGGCCTCGCGCCGAGCGGTTGTGCTCGATCTGGAGAGCCAGCGTCGACTTCCCGCAGTCCATCGTTCCGGAGAAGAACACCAGCTCGGGCATGTCGAGTTGAGCACCTTTCGGCGTCGGAGGTCAGGCGGAGAGGTCGGGGCGAGGCGGGTCGGGGCGGGCTTCAGGAGCGTACTTCGAGCAGCGGGACCAACTGCTCGGCGGGGGTCATCGAACCGTGGTTGCCGACCATCGCCGACTCCTTCGGCTCCCGCTCGGAGGCGATGAGCAGGACGTCGTCACGCGCCGCGGCGACCACGTCGCCGATCCGGTCGTACACCCGTTCGTCGATCTTCGGGCCGAACCAGCCCGCCGCGATGGCCTCGTCGCGTGAGGCCACCCAGAACTGCTCGCCGAGCACCTCGCGCCAGCAGGTCAGGACGTCGTTCGCGGCGCCGGGCACCGCGTAGACGTGCCGGGCGCGGCCCTCGCCGCCGAGCAGGGCGACGCCGGCGCTCAGCTCCCAGTCCTCGTCGAAGTCGATGCGGTGCTGCTCGTCGAAGGGCACGTCGATCATGCCGTGATCGGCGGTGACGTAGAGGGCGCTGCGCGGGGGCAGTTGCTCGGCCAGGCGCTGGACCAGGCGGTCGGCGTACATGAGCTGGCCGCGCCAGGTGTCGGAGTCGACGCCGAAGCGGTGGCCGGCGCCGTCGACCTCGGCGAAGTACGTGTAGACCAGGGAGCGGTCGCCCGCGGCCAGTTGCTCGGCCGCCAGGTCCATACGGTCCTCGCCGGTCAGCCGCCCGAGGAACGTTCCGCCGCTGAGCGCCACCTTGGTCAGCGGAGTGGTCTCGAAGGTCGGGGACGACACCTGCGCGGCGTGCACCCCCGCCTCGTGGGCCAGCTGGAAGACCGTCGGGTACGGCTGCCAGGCGCCGGGCGGGGTCCACGGCTGCCAGCGCAGCTGGTTCATCAGCTCGCCGGTGTCCGGGTTGCGCACGGTGTAGCCGGGCAGGCCGTGCGCGCCGGGCGGCAGGCCGGTGCCGACCGAGGCCAGGGAGGTGGCGGTGGTGGCCGGGTAGCCGGCGGTGAGCGGACGTCCGGTGCCGCCGCGCGAGGTGGCGAGCAGGGACGTCATGAAGGGGGCGTCCTCGGGGTGCGCCCTGAGCTGCTCCCAGCCGAGGCCGTCGATCAGGAACACGCAGTTCCGGTCGGCGGGGGTCAGCTCGGAGATCGTGGCGGTCGTGCCCGGCACGCCCAGGCCTGCGGCCAGCGTGGGCAACAGGTCGGCGAGGGAGCCGCTGCCGTACTCGGGGGCCGGCGCGGAGGTGACGGTGAGCGGTTCGGGATGGTGGTCCCAGGCCGTGTTCGGCTGTGCCATCAGCGGGCGCTGTCCGCGGTCGCCTCGGAGAGGGCCTGCGCGAAGGCGAGTGCCTGGCGCACGGTCTCCGGTCCGTCCCCGGCCTCACTGACGCGCAGGCTGAGGTCGTCCGCCGTCGAGTTGCCGGTGTAGCCGTGGTCCGCCTCGCAGTTGGGGTCGCCGCAGGCGGCCGGCTCCAGGTCGATGCGGGAAACGGCGCCCCAGCCGATGGTGAGGACGACCTCACGGGGCAGGGTGCCCGGCTTGTACGACTCCGGGTTGGCCACCACGCGGCTGACCACGATCGACGAGATGCGGCTCAGCTTCACGGACTCCGTCGACGTCGTGGCGTACGGCGTCGGAGAGGTGCTGTCGGCGGCCTGTTCGTCGGTGTGGCTGACGATGAAGCGGTGGTCGGTGAGGACGAGCACGGTCACGTGCCGCCGCACCTCGTTCTGGTCGAACGTCGTCTCCTGATGGACCAGGTACGACCGGATGGGCTCGCCGCCCACGGCGGCCTCCACCGCCTCGGCCACGAGGGCCGGGTAGTAGCCGCTGCGCTCGATCGCCGCCCGCAGCCCCTGGGTCGTCGTACTGGTCTTGGCCATGACGCCCATCCTACGGGGGCCCACTGACTGCGAGGCACCGCTCGCCCCCTGTCAGTACGCGGGGAGGGCCCTGTCAGTACGCGGGGAGGGTCCCCTGTCAGTACGCGGGGAGGGTCCGCGGGCCGAGGTCGTCGCGGGCGGGCGGGGGCGCGAGGCGGACCGAGGCGCCCAGGACGCTCAGGCCGTGCGAGGCGACGACGACCGGTTCCAGGGTGACCGCGACGACCTCGGGGTGGTCGTCGACCAGCCGGGACACCCGCAGCAGCAGTTCCTCCAGGGCGCCGGTGTCGGCCGGTGCGGAGCCGCGCCAGCCGAACAGCAGGGGGGCGGTGCGGATCGAGCGCACCAACGAGGTCGCCTCCTTGTCGGTGACCGGGATCAGCCGGTGTGCCGTGTCCCCGAGCAGCTGCGAGGCCGCTCCGGCGAGCCCGAAAGAGAGCACGGCTCCGGCCGCCGGGTCGATGACGGCCCGTACGACGACGTCCACCCCGCGCGGCGCCATCCGCTGCACGACCGGGCGCAGCTCCTCGGGCGCGCCGAACAGTTCGGTCAACTCGGTGTACGAACGCCGCAGTTGGTCCTCGTCCGCGAGGTCGAGGCGTACACCGCCCAGGTCCGCGCGGTGCCGCAGGTGCGGGGCGGTGGCCTTGAGGGCGACGGGGTAGCCGAGGGTGCGGGCGGCCTCGGCGGCGGCGTCGGGGGTCGGGGCGGGCAGGGCGCGGTGGACGTGGATGCCGTAGTGGCCGAGCAGGTCGCAGGTCTCCTCCGGGCCGAGCGTGAGCCCCTGCCCGCGCGCGAGGAGCCCGTCGATCAGCGTGGCGGCGCCCTTCTCGTCGATGTCCTCGTACTCCGGCACCCTGCCGGGGTCGGCGGCGTCGCGCCGCCACTGTGCGTAGGCGACGGCCTGCGCGAGGGCGCGGACGGCGCGTTCGGCGGCGGGGTAGGCGGGGATGAGGTGGGAGTCCTCAGGGGGTTCTCCGGGAGGCGTCGGGCTGAGGGTGACCTGAGGGCTCTCGGGGCGGGTTCGCGGCGGATTGCCCGCGTCGGTCTGCGGTGCCGTGCTCGCCGCCGCCGACAGGGCCTCTGCCAGGCCGCCCAGCTCCACGTGCACCACCAGGACCGGCTTGGCCGGGGCGGCGGCCACCGCGGAGCGCAGCGCGCCGGCGAGGGCCGCGTCCGCGACCGAGCCCTCCCCCACCGCCGGTATGGCGGTGACGACCACCGCGTCGCACCGGTCGTCGGCCAGCGCCCGCGACAGGGCCGTGTGGAAGTCGGCGGCGGAGGCCGCCGTGGTCAGGTCCTGCGGGGGGTGCGGCCGCAGCCCCTCGGCGAGACACGCGTCGTACGTGAGCAGGCCGAGCGACTCCGAGTTGCCGAGGATCGCCACCCGGGGCCCGGCCGGCAGCGGCTGGCGGGCGAGGAGCAGCCCGGCGTCCACCAGCTCGGTGATGGTGTCGACCCGGATCACGCCGGCCTGCCGGAGCAGCGCCGAGACGGTCGTGTGCGGCAGGCGGGTCGCCCGTACGGCGTGCCCCTGGGGGGCCGCTCCGTGCCGGGCGCCCTGGACCACGACCAGTGGCTTGGCCGCGGCCGTCCGGCGGGCGAGTCGGGTGAACTTGCGGGGGTTGCCGATGGACTCCAGGTACATGAGGACGACGTCGGTGTCCGGGTCCTCGTACCAGTACTGGAGGACGTCGTTGCCGGAGACGTCGGCCCGGTTGCCGGAGGAGACGAAGGTAGAGACGCCGGTCACGCCCGTGACGCCGCCGCCGCGCCGGTGCAGCCGGGACAGCAGGGCGATGCCGATGGCGCCGGACTGGGCGAACAGGCCGATCCGGCCCGGCCGCGGCGTCTCGGGGGCGAGGGAGGCGTTGAGCCGTACCCGCGGGGAGGTGTTGATGATGCCGAAGGCGTTCGGCCCGATGATCCGCATGCCGTACGTGCGCGCCTGCCGCACGAGGGCGCGCTGGCGTTCGCGCCCCTCGGTGCCGCTCTCGGCGTATCCGGCGGAGACCACGACCAGCCCCTGCACGCCGTGTTCACCGCACTCGGTGACGACCTCGGGGACGTGTTCGGCCGGCACGGCGACGACCGCGAGGTCGACCGGGCCGTCGATGTCCCGCACCGAGCGGTGGGCGGGCACCCCGTCGAGATCCTTCTGCTCCTCGGGGAGGGCCTTGTTCACGGCGTACAGGCGGCCGGTGAACCCGGCGTCGCGGATGTTCGCCAGGACGCTCCGGCCGACGCCGCCCGGCGTGCGCCCGGCGCCGATGACGGCGACCGAGCCGGGCGCGAGCAGCCGCTGCACGGAGCGGGCCTCGGCGCGGTGCTCGCGCGCGTACTGCACGGCGAGGGAGCGGTCGGTGGGTTCGAGGTCGAACTCCAGACGGACGACGCCGTCCTCGAAACTGCGCTTCTGGGTGTACCCGGCGTCCGTGAACACCTTGATCATCTTGGTGTTGGCGGGCAGCACCTCGGCGGCGAAGCGGCGGATGCCGCGCTCGCGGGCGACGGCCCCGATGTGTTCGAGCAGGGCTGAGGCGACTCCGCGGCCCTGGTGGGCGTCCTGCACGAGGAAGGCGACCTCGGCCTCGTCGGCGGGTGCGGACGCGGGCGTTCCGTCCGCGCCGATCCGGTCGTAGCGTACGGTGGCGATGAACTCGCCGCCCACCGTGGCCGCGAGTCCCACCCGGTCCACAAAGTCGTGGTGCGTGAAGCGGTGGACGTCCTTGGCGGACAGGCGAGGGTACGGCGCGAAGAAGCGGTAGTACTTCGACTCGTCGGAGACCTGCTCGTAGAAGCTGACCAGGCGCTCGGCGTCATCAACGGTGATGGGCCGGATGCGCGCGGTACCACCGTCGCGCAGCACCACGTCGGCTTCCCAGTGGGCGGGATACTCGTGCCGGTCCGGCGAGGTCTGCATGGGCCCCAGAGTACGGCTAGCGTCCGACAGCGGCGCGAGGCAGTCTGTGGAGGGCGTCAGTCGGGTCGAGGCCGCGATCCGACGGCACCCCGGGGCGGGACATCAGGTCCGCCCCGGTGCAGCTTCACGATATGGGAAACTGGTCTAGACAACCCTGAAAACCGAAGGGCAGCAACACATGGCTGAGCGCCGCGTCAACGTCGGCTGGGCCGAGGGCCTCCACGCCCGCCCCGCCTCCATCTTCGTCCGAGCCGCCACGGCCGCAGGCGTCCCGGTGACGATCGCCAAGGCAGACGGCAACCCCGTCAACGCGGCCTCCATGCTGGCCGTCCTCGGCCTCGGCGCCCAGGGGGGCGAGGAGATCGTCCTCGCCTCCGACGCCGAGGGCGCTGACGCCGCTCTGGACCGGCTGGCGAAGCTGGTCTCCGAGGGTCTCGAGGAACTGCCCGAGACTGTCTGAGTTTTTTCCGCACCTGATCCGGTGCACCACTGAAGGGCTCGTCCGAATTCCTCGGGCGGGCCCTTCGGCCTTTTCCGGTCACGGGTGGTCGAATTCCCGTTCACGGGCAGCAGAAATAATCCCCCGCGAATTACCTGCTCTTTGTATACGGCTCTCGTGTTAATGCCGCAGGCTCGCCGTGTTTACGGGATGTTGCGAGTTCCTCACACGCTCGGCCCGCTCCCCGGCGAAGCCGAAACGCAGCCGGTGCGCACCCGTCGCGCGCTCGGCGTGCAGCGCCGTGACCGCCCGCGCGCGCTCGCTGTCACCGCGCGCCACCGCGTCCACGATCGCGCCGTGCTCGGTCCAGGACTCCACGGGACCGGCCGGCGCCTCGACGGTGTACATCCAGGCGATCTTGTGGCGGAGCTGGGTGAGCGTCGAGGTCAGCGAGGGGCTGCCGGAGGCCTGCGCGAGCGTCTCGTGGAACCAGCCGCCCAGGGAGCGCAGGTCGTCGCTGTTGCCCCGGCGAGCGCGCTCCTGGCCGAGCCTGACCAGGCCACGCAGGACCTTCAGATGGGCCTCGGTTCGGCGCTGGGCGGCGCGGGCGGCGCCGAGCGGCTCCAGCAGCGTCCGCATCTCCAGCAGGTCGGCGGCCTCCTGCTCGGTGGGTTCGGCGACGCACGCGCCCGCGTGCCGCCGGGTCACCACGAAGCCCTCGGCCTCCAGGGTGCGCAGGGCCTCCCGGACGGGGACGCGCGAGACACCGTAGCGGCGGGCGAGGAGTTCCTCGGTCAGCCGGCTGCCGCGCTCGTAGACACCCGCGACGATGTCGTCCCGGATGGCCGTGCACACCGAGTGCGCGGGAATACGCATGACCGACCTCCGTTTAATCCCCGTGAAACGTCGACGAGTGACGCGTGTTCCGTGACTCTATTGCAATGAGCCGGAATTTCCGACGGCGGACCGGAATCCATGGATATTTTTTGGACAGCCACGCGTCACAAACGCCGAAAGCCCCGGCTCGGGAGCCGGGGCCTCGGGTAACGCGGTGGTACGCCGTCAGACGTTCACGCCGTGCGAGCGGAGGTAGGCGACGGGGTCGATGTCGGAGCCGTACTCGGGGCTCGTACGGGCCTCGAAGTGCAGGTGCGCACCGGTGACGTTGCCGGTCGCGCCGGACAGGCCGATCTGCTGCCCCGGAGTGACCTGCTGGCCCACCGAGACACCGACGGACGACAGGTGGCCGTACTGGGTGTACGTCCCGTCGTTCATCTTGATCACTACTTGATTGCCGTAGGAACCGCCCCAGCCGGCCTCGACGACCGTGCCCATGCCGACGGAGTGGACGGAGGTGCCGCTGGCGGCGTGGAAGTCGACGCCGGTGTGGCTGCCGGAGGACCAGACGGCGCCGCCGGCCTTGTAGCCGGTGGAGATGTACGAGCCGGAGATCGGGGACACGAAGGTGTTGAGGCGCTTGCGCTCGGCCTCGCGGGCGGCGCGCTCCTTGGCCTCACGGGCCTTCTCGGCCGCCTCCTTGGCCTCCTCGGCCGCCTCGGCGGCCCGCTTGCGGGCGGCCTCCTCGGCCTTCTTCTTGGCGGCGGCCTCCTCGGCGGCCTGCTTCTGGGCGGCGGCCTGGGCGTCGATCTGCTCGGCCACGGTGCCGCCCATGGTGACGACGGGGGTGAGACCGGTCTGCTCGACGGCGGGCTCGGCGGCGAAGGCCGGGGCGGCCACGGTGCCGATGACGCCGGTGGTGGCGAGGGCCGCGACGCCCGCGGCGCGGGCCGTGCCGCGCTGCATACGGCTGGGACGACGATGCTTCCCGGTGGCGCGGGTGAACGCCATGGAGTGGCTGGTCCTTTCCTTCCTTCTCGCCTACCGGGTTAGCTGACGGGTTCGGAGCAGGAAGGTCTCCTACGGACCCCCTCGCGGCTCGCGCGGGCGTCCGATTCACCCCAGGGACTGAGTTGGGTCCCCGGCTCCCCTGGCTCGCGCCGTACGGGGACTCGGCGATGACTGTCCGGTGCCGCGGGTGCGGCGCACTGCCTGACGAACAGCCCGGACGAACCTAAGCGGGGCCACTTTCAATTCCCAAACGGATCCCGGTTTTTGTAGCGCATCCCACAGGGCAGACAGGCAACCTCCGCACCAATTCGGGCATAAAGGAGCCCTGGTGCCTTAGAAGACAACCAGGGCCCCTGCGCGCGCGTGCTCCTACTCGGCGGCGACGACCGAGACTTCACCGATGCCCAAGGCCTCGACGGGGCCCTTGATCTGCGCCGCGTCACCGACGAGGACGGTCACCAGACGGTCCACCGGGAAGGCGCTGACGGCCGCCGCGGTGGCCTCCACGGTGCCGGTCGCGGCGAGCTGCCGGTACAGCGTGGCCTGGTAGTCGTCGGGCAGGTGCTGCTCGACCTGGTCGGCCAGCGTGCCCGCGACGGCCGCCGCGGTCTCGTACTTCAGCGGCGCCACGCCGACCAGGTTCTGCACGGCGACGTCCCGCTCGGCGTCGGTCAGCCCCCCGGCGGCGAGGGTGCGCAGCACCGTCCAGAGGTCCTGGAGGGCTGGGCCCGTGTTGGGCGTGTCCACGGAACCGCTGATGGCGAGCATCGCGGCACCGGTCCCGTCCGGGGCGGACCTGAGGACCTGGCCGAAGGCCCGCACCCCGTAGGTGTAGCCCTTCTCCTCGCGCAGCACGCGGTCCAGGCGGGAGGTGAGGGTGCCGCCCAGGCAGTACGTGCCGAGCACCTGCGCGGGCCACACACGGTCGTGCCGGTCCGGGCCGATCCGGCCGATCAGCAGCTGTGTCTGGACGGCGCCCGGGCGGTCCACGATGACGACCCGGCCCGTGTCGTCGGCGGTCACCGGCGGTACCGGGCGCGGCTCGGCCGCGGAGCCGGTCCAGGCGCCCAGCGTGTCGCCGAGCAGGGCGTCGAGGTCGATGCCGGTGAGGTCACCGACGACCACGGCGGTGGCCGTGGCGGGCCTGACGTGCCTCTCGTAGAAGGCGCGTACGGCCGCGGAGTCGATCGCGGCGACCGTCTCCTCGGTGCCCTGGCGGGGCCGCGACATGCGCGAGCCCGCCGGGAACAGCTCCCGGGAAAGCTCCTTGGCGGCACGGCGGCCGGGGTTGGCCATCTCGTGCGGGATCTCGTCGAGGCGGTTGCGGACCAGCCGTTCGACCTCGCTGTCCGCGAACGCGGGTGCCCTCAGGGCGTCGGCGATCAGGCCGAGCCCCTTGGCGAGCCGGGAGGCCGGGACCTCCAGGCTGATCCGGACGCCGGGGTGGTCGGCGTGCGCGTCGAGGGTGGCGCCGGCGCGCTCCAGCTCGGCGGCGAACTCCTCGGCGGAGTGCTTGTCGGTGCCCTCGGAGAAGGCCCGGGCCATGATCGTGGCCACGCCGTCGAGACCGGCCGGCTCGGCGTCCAGGGGTGCGTCCAGCAGCACCTCCACGGCGACGACCTGCTGGCCGGGGCGGTGGCAGCGCAGAACCGTCAGGCCGTTGCCGAGCGTGCCGCGCTCAGGAGCCGGGAACGCCCAGGGCTTCGGCTCGCCCCCCTGCGGCTGGGGGTGGAAATCCATCGTGGCGAGCTCGGTCACTTCGCCGCCTCCTCGTTCTCGTCGGTGGCTTCCACGGTCGCCGCGGACTCCGGGTCTTCGGTGCCTTCCGCGCTCTCGGCCTCCGGGTCGGCCGGGGCGATCGGCTCGTAGACGAGCACCGCACGGTTGTCGGGCCGCAGGCAGGCCTTGGCGACCTCCTGGACCTCCTCCGCCGTCACCTCCAGCACGCGCTGCACGGCGGTCAGGGCGAGCTGCGGGTCGCCGAACAGAACGGCGTACCGGCACAGCTCGTCGGCGCGGCCGGCGACCGTGCCGAGCCGGTCCAGCCACTCGCGCTCCAGCTGGGCCTGGGCGCGCTCCATCTCCTCGGCCGTGGGGCCCTCCTCGGCGAACCGGGCGAGCTCCTCGTCGATGGCGGACTCGATGACCGGGACCTCCACGTCACCGGACGTCTTCACGTCCAGCCACCCCAGGGAGGGCGCCCCGGCGAGCCGCAGCAGGCCGAAGCCCGCCGCCACGGCCGTACGGTCGCGCCGAACGAGGCGGTTGTACAGGCGGGAGGACTCGCCGCCGCCGAGGACGGTGAGGGCCAGGTCGGCCGCGTCGCACGCGCGCGTGCCGTCGTGCGGCAGCCGGTAGGCGGCCATCAGGGCGCGCGCCGGCACCTCCTCCTCGACGACCTCGCGCAGCTGCTCGCCGATGATCTCCGGAAGCGCGCCGTCCCGGGGCGCGGGCTTGCCGTCGTGGCCGGGGATGGAGCCGAAGTACTTCTCGATCCAGGCCAGGGTCTGCTCCGGGTCGATGTCGCCGACCACGGAGAGCACGGCGTTGTTCGGCGCGTAGTAGGTGCGGAAGAACGCGCGCGCGTCCTCCAGGGTGGCCGCATCCAGGTCGGCCATCGAGCCGATCGGGGTGTGGTGGTAGGGGTGGCCCTCCGGGTAGGCGAGGGCGGTCAGCTTCTCGAAGGCGGTGCCATAGGGGACGTTGTCGTAGCGCTGCCGGCGCTCGTTCTTGACGACGTCCCGCTGGTTCTCCATCGACTCGTCGTCGAGCGCGGCCAGCAGGGAGCCCATGCGGTCGGCCTCCAGCCAGAGGGCGAGCTCCAGCTGGTGGGCGGGCATGGTCTCGAAGTAGTTGGTCCGCTCGAAGCTGGTGGTGCCGTTCAGCGAGCCGCCCGCGCCCTGGACGAGCTCGAAGTGGCCGTTGCCTTTCACCTGGCCGGAACCCTGGAACATGAGGTGCTCGAAAAGGTGAGCCAGCCCGGTACGCCCCTTGACTTCGTGGCGCGAGCCGACGTCGTACCAGAGGCACACCGCCGCGACCGGGGTCAGGTGGTCCTCGGAGAGCACCACGCGCAGGCCGTTGGCCAGGCGGTGCTCGGTCGCTGTCAGGCCCCCGGAGCCTGCCTGGGCTGTGGCCGTGTGACCCATGGGCATGTACGTCCCTTCGATCGCGGCGCGGTCGCTCGAACCGCGGTTTTCCTGGCGAGTCCTGCCACTGTATGCAAGCGTGCGGGGCCCTGGTGAAGTTCCCGAGGGGCGTACGCGGAGAGCGTGAGAGGGAAGCGGCCGTGGCGGTGTGCCGTGGTGACGGCGTGCCTCTCCCGGGGCCCGGTCACCGCGGTGTCCGCGTACGGTCATCCCGGCACACGGCAGGCCGCCCGGAGTCGGGAGGACGCCGGACGGAAGAGCGCGGGCGGGCCGGCCCACGGCAGTTCTCCGACGGGGCCCCGGCGGCCGCGGCGGCCCGGCGAGCGGCACCCTCGGCCCGTGGCCAACCCCTGTCGGTGGGGCCGTAGACAGGGTCCTGGTCCCGGTTGTCAGTGCGGCGGTCCACAATGGTCGGCGTCAGATCTCGTTCCACGCTTCAGCAAGGAGCCGGCAGCGATGGCCCGCCGCAGCACGAAGACCCCGCCGCCCGACGACTCGTACGAGGAGAGAATCCTCGACATCGACGTCGTCGACGAGATGCAGGGCTCCTTCCTCGAGTACGCGTACTCGGTCATCTACTCCCGCGCTCTGCCCGACGCGCGCGACGGCCTCAAGCCGGTGCACCGCCGCATCGTCTACCAGATGAACGAGATGGGCCTGCGCCCCGAGCGCGGGTACGTCAAGTGCGCCCGCGTCGTCGGCGAGGTGATGGGCAAGCTGCACCCGCACGGCGACACGTCGATCTACGACGCCCTCGTGCGCATGGCCCAGCCCTTCTCGATGCGCGTCCCCCTGGTCGACGGCCACGGCAACTTCGGTTCGCTGGGCAACGACGACCCGCCGGCCGCCATGCGGTACACCGAGTGCCGGATGGCCGAGGCGACGAGCCTGATGACGGAGTCCATCGAAGAGGACACCGTCGACTTCAACCCCAACTACGACGGCCAGGAGCGGGAGCCGGTGGCGCTGCCGGCCGCCTTCCCGAATCTCCTGGTCAACGGCGCCTCGGGCATCGCGGTCGGTATGGCCACGAACATGCCGCCGCACAACCTGCGGGAGGTGATCGCCGCCGCCCGCCACCTGATCAGGTACCCGAACGCGGATCTCGACGCCCTGATGAAGCACGTCCCGGGCCCCGACCTGCCCACCGGCGGCCGCGTCGTCGGCCTGTCCGGCATCCGGGACGCCTACGAGACGGGCCGCGGCTCGTTCAAGATGCGCGCCACGGTGTCCGTGGAGGCCGTGACGGCCCGCCGCAAGGGTCTCGTGGTCACCGAGCTGCCGTTCACGGTCGGCCCGGAGAAGGTGATCGCCAAGATCAAGGACCTGGTGGGCTCGAAGAAGCTTCAGGGCATCGCCGACGTCAAGGACCTCACCGACCGCGCCCACGGCCTGCGCCTGGTCATCGAGATCAAGAACGGCTTCGTGCCGGAGGCGGTCCTGGAGCAGCTGTACAAGCTGACGCCGATGGAGGAGTCCTTCGGAATCAACAACGTCGCCCTGGTCGACGGCCAGCCGCTCACGCTGGGTCTGAAGGAGCTGCTGGAGGTCTATCTCGACCACCGCTTCAACGTCGTGCGGCGGCGTTCGGAGTTCCGCCGCGGCAAGAAGCGCGACCGGCTGCATCTGGTCGAGGGCCTGCTGACGGCCCTGCTGGACATCGACGAGGTCATCCGCCTCATCCGCTCCAGCGACAACTCCGCGCAGGCCAAGCAGCGCCTGATGGAGCAGTTCTCGCTGAGCGAGGTGCAGACGCAGTACATCCTCGACACTCCGCTGCGCCGCCTGACCAAGTACGACCGCATTGAGCTGGAAGCGGAGAAGGACCGGCTCAACGCGGAGATCGAGGAACTGACCAGGATCCTGGACTCGGACACGGAGCTGCGCAAGCTGGTCTCCACCGAACTGGCCAACGTCGCCAAGAAGTTCGGCACCGACCGGCGTACGGTCCTGCTGGAGTCGGGCGGGGCCCCGGTCGCCGCCGTGCCGCTCCAGGTGGCCGACGACCCGTGCCGGGTGCTGCTGTCCTCGACGGGGCTGCTGGCCCGCACGGCGAACGGCGAGCCGTTCCCGGAGGACGCCGGCGCCAAGCGCGTGAAGCACGACGTGATCGTCTCGGCGGTGCCGGCCACCGCCCGCGGCGAGGTGGGCGCGGTCACGTCCGCTGGCCGGCTGCTGCGGCTGAACGTGATCGACCTGCCCCAGCTGCCGGAGTCGATGCCGACGCCGAACCTCGCGGGAGGCGCCCCGCTGGCGGAGTTCGTCTCCCTGGAGGACGACGAGACGGTGGTGTGCCTGACGACGTTCGACGAGTCGTCGCCGGGCCTGGCGCTCGGCACGGCACAGGGCGTCGTCAAGCGCGTGGTGCCGGACTACCCGGCCAACAAGGAAGAGCTCGAGGTGATCACCCTCAAGGAGGGCGACCGGATCGTCGGCGCGGTCGAGCTGCGCACCGGGGAGGAGGATCTGGTCTTCATCACGGACGACGCCCAGTTGCTGCGTTTCCAGGCGTCCCAGGTCCGGCCGCAGGGCCGCCCGGCCGGCGGCGTGGCCGGCATCAAGCTCACCGAGGGCGCCAAGGTCATCTCGTTCACGGCGGTGGACCCGGCGGTGGACGCCGTCGTCTTCACCGTCGCCGGCTCGCGGGGCACGCTGGACGACTCCGTGCAGACGACGGCCAAGATGACCCCGTTCGACCAGTACCCGCGCAAGGGCCGCGCCACCGGCGGCGTCCGCTGCCAGCGGTTCCTGAAGGGCGAGGACTGCCTGTCCCTGGCCTGGGCGGGCCCGGCCCCCGCCCTCGCCGCGCAGAAGAACGGCACACCGGCCGACCTCCCGGAGATGGACCCGCGGCGTGACGGCTCGGGTGTGTCCCTGGCGAAGACGGTGGCCGTGGTGGCGGGACCCGTCTAGAGCCCCCGGCGGAGGGCTCAGGCAGGCTCTGCCGGGTCCTCCTCCGGATTCTGTACGTACCTGAGGACGCCCCACATGCCGCGCTCGTCGGCGTGTGGGGCGTCGCTCCTGCACGCGCCGAGTTCCTTGTCGAGGGCGGAGGAGTCGATGCCGGAGCCGATGAGCACCAGCTGGGTGAGGCGCTCGCCGCCGGCCGGCCAGGGCTCCGGGTAGAAGCGCAGGAACCGCCCGACGGCATGGACGGCGTAGCGGTTCAGCACGTCGTACGGCCCGAAGTCGACGTAGCCCTTGATCCGGTACAGCCCTTCGGGCCGGCTGTCGAGGAACTCCATCAGCCGGCGCGGGTCGAGGGGCTCCCGCGAGACGAACGACAGGCTGTCGTAGGCGCTGTGCAGGTGCCCGGCGTGGTCGTCCGTGCCGTGCTCGTGCAGGTCGTCGAAGGACAGCTGCCCGATGCGCTCCTCGCTCGGCCGGCAGTCGAAGAGGAACTCGGGGTCGATCCGGCCGTAGGAGGCCGGGACGACGGCGGCGCGGTCGACGAGGGAGCGGACCAGTCCGAGGACGCGTTCGCCGTCCGCCGCCCGGTCGTACTTGTTGACCACGACGAGATCGGCCAGCGCGAGGTGCCGGTCGATCTCGGGATGCCTGGACCGGGTGTCGTCGAACTCGGCGGCGTCTACGACCTCGACGAGCCCGCCGTACACGATCCCGGGGTGCTCGCTGGCGAGCACCATCCGCACGAGTTCCTGCGGCTCGGCCAGCCCGCTCGCCTCGATGACGATGACGTCGATGCCTAGGGAGGGCTCCGCGAGGCGTTCCAGGTACTCGTCCAGCTCGCTAGCGTCGACGGCACAGCACAGACACCCGTTGCCCAGCGAGACCGTGGAGTCTCCGAGCGCTCCCGCCACGGCCATCGCGTCGATCTCGATGGCCCCGAAGTCGTTGACGATGGCGCCGATGCGACTGCCGCCACTGCGGTGGAGGAGGTGGTTGAGGAGTGTGGTCTTTCCCGAGCCGAGGAATCCGGCCAGGACGACGACCGGGATCTGCTGCGGTTCCGGGCTCGGCAGGCTCACCGTACGACCTCTCTCACGCCGACGCGTGCACCGGCTTACGTTTCCGGCACACGTACGAGGATGGGATGCCGCCCCAGGATACGAGCCGCGGGAATCGCGACGAAGTGACCGACTGTCAGCAGCACTCGCGGGGCAGACGTTGGCCATGGCGCCGGTTTGTGGACTCTCGCTTCCCTCCGTGCGCCTCCTCTCGCCTCCCGCCGATCAGAGCCGCTCGGCACGCTGGGAGACGGCCAGCGGCGCCCACCGTTCGCCGGTCCGCTCAACACGCTCTCCACCGTGACGTGCGGCAGGCACTCAGGCGCTGCCACTCACCTGCGGAGCCGGCCCCACATAGCGCGCCACCGGCCTGATGATCTTCGTGTCCTCCGCCTGTTCCAGGATGTTGGCGCTCCAGCCCACCGCGCGCGCGGCGGCGAACGTCGGTGTGAACATCTCCCGGGGCAGGCCGCAGAGTTCCATGACCACGCCCGCGTAGTACTCGACGTTGGTGTGGAGTTCGCGGCCCGGCTTCAGCTCCGCCAGGATCGCCTCGACGTGCCGCTCGACCTCCACGGCGAAGTCCACCCGCGGACCGCCGAACCCCTGGGCGACCTCGCGCAGCATCCGCGACCGCGGGTCCTCCGTGCGGTAGATCGCGTGCCCGAAGCCCATGATGCGCTCACCGGAGAGCACCCTCTGCCGTACCCAGGAGTCGATCCGGTCCGGGGTGCCGATCGCGTCCAGGGTGTCCAGCGCGCGGCTGGGCGCACCGCCGTGCAACGGCCCCGACAGCGCCGCCACCGCGCCGGCGAGGCATGCCGCCACGTCCGCACCGGTCGACGCGATGACCCGGGCCGTGAAGGTTGACGCATTGAATCCGTGATCAATGGTTGAGATCAGATACTGCTCGATCGCCCGTGCGTGCTGCTCGGCCGGCACCGAGCCGGTCAACATGTACAGGTAGTTGGCCGCGTACGACAGGTCCACGCGCGGCTCCACCGGCTCGAGACCTTTCTCCAGCCGGTGCAGCGCGGTGAGCAGCGTGGGTACGGCCGCTGCCGCCTCGAGGGTGTCCTGCCTGCGCCGGTCGGCATCGATGTCGTACACGGGCCGGAATCCCTTGGCGGCGCCCAGCAGCGACAGTGCCGTGCGCATCCCGGCGAGCGGGCCGGAGCGCCCGCCGGCCGCCGCGATGGCCGGCAGCGCCGCTCGCACCTCGTCGGGCAGCCGCCGCAGCGCCGCGGTCTCCACCGTGAAGACCGCGCTCTGCCGGGCGTCCGGCAGTTCGCCGTGGACGAGCAGGTGCCAGACATCCTCGAAGGTGCGGGTCCGCGCGAGGTCGACGGCGGAGTACTGCCGGTAGTGGTAGAAGCCCTCGACACCACGGACGTCACCGATCCGGGTGTCGGTGACGACGACACCGGCGAGTCCCCGCGGTGCGTCGATGAGAGCAGATGCGGACCTGTTGACGGACATGTCTTCCTCCCTGGACCCCCTGTACTTGATTCGACTGTCCATGGTTGACTCAAGTTGTGTCAATATTGATTCGATCAATAGATCGGTCAATGGTTCCGCTAGACGGATACGGTGACCCCCATGCGCGATCAAGAACCCGCCCACCGCGACGCGGAACGGCGGCTGAGCACCAAGGAGACCGCCGAGCTGCTCGGCGTGAAGCCGCAGACCGTGTACGCGTACGTGAGCCGCGGTCAGCTCAGCAGCCGGCGGGTGACGGGCGGACGGGGCAGCACCTTCGACGCCGGGGAGGTCGAGGCGCTCGCCCGGCGCAACAGGAGGGAAGCCCCGGGCAGTTCCCCCTCCTGCGGCGAGTTGTCCGTACGGACCCGCATCACACTCATCGAGAGCGACCGCTACTACTACCGCGGTGTCGACGCCGTCGACCTGGCCACCCGGCACAGCTACGAGGAGGTCGCCGAGTGGCTGTGGACCGGCCGGATGCGTCCGGACACCACGTTCACCGCGCCGGCCGCCTCGGTCGCCGTCGCGCGCCGCGCCGTCGGCACGCTGCCCGAACACGCCGCGCCCACCGACCTGCTGCGCGTCGCGACCATCGCCGCAGCGACCGCCGACCCGCTGCGCTACGACCTGTCCGAGGACGCCGTGCTCGGCACGGCGCGCACCCTCATTCCCACGCTCGTCGCCGCTCTGCCGCCGGCGGGACACGACCGCCGCGACGAGGGCCCCGTGTCCCGCCGCCTGTGGACCCGGCTGTCGCCGCGCAAGGACCCCGACGAGGCGTCCCTGCGCGCCCTGGACACCGCCCTCGCCCTCCTCGTCGACCACGACCTGGCCGCCTCCACGCTGGCGGTGCGCGTCGCGGCGTCGGCCCGCGCCCACGCGTACGCGGCGGTCTCCGCCGGACTCGGCGTGATCGAGGGCCCGCTGCACGGCGCGGCCAGCGGGCTCGCCCACCGGCTGCTCGTCGACGTGCTCGACCAGGGCGACGCCGCGCCCGTGATCGCGGACGAACTGCGCGCCGGACGCCGCATCCCGGGACTCGGCCACCGGCTCTACCCGGGCGAGGACCCACGCGCGCGTGCCCTGTTCGCCCTCCTGGAGCAGATCCCGCGCGCGGAACCCGCCCTCCTCGCGGCCCGGGACATCGTCGAGACCACCGCCCGCCACGCCCCGCTGCACGCCAACGTCGACCTGGCGCTCGCCGTGCTCACCACGTCCTGCGGCATGCCCCCGACCGCGGGCGAGACGATCTTCGCGGTGGCCCGTACGGCGGGCTGGATCGCCCACGCCCTGGAGGAGTACGGCGAGCGGCCGCTGCGCATGCGCCCGAGCGGTCTCTACGCCGGTCCCAAGCCGCCTCAGCCACTACCGGAGTAGCTCAGGGCGGGGCCGAGAGCCGCCGCGAGCCAAGTCAGGTTAGGCTCACCTCTGTGAGTACGTGTTCAAGCGTCTCCCGGGACTCCGACGAGCCCGTTTCGGGAACCGCGGCCACCGCGAGGACCTGGCTGTTGCTGGAACAGCCCGGTCCATGGGGTGCCAAGGCGCTCACTTCGAGCCACCTGGACCCCGCCCTGGGCCGCGCCCTGGAGGCAGCGGCGAAGGACACAGGCGTGCGGATCGTGCTCATCCGCCGCCCCGGGCGCCACGCGGACCGCCGGATGCCCGCCGCACGCCGGGTGTACGCGGCCCACACCGTTCCGGGAAACGTCTGGCTGCACGGCGCGACGATCTCGGACCCCGGGCAGCTCCTCGACCTCGATTTCGCCGCACTCGGCCGGGGCGAGCACCGCTCCTTCGACGCGGTGCTCGGCGGACGGCCCCACGACGGCGAGCCGCTCGCCCTCGTCTGCACCAACGGCAAGCGCGACCGCTGCTGCGCCCTCCTCGGCCGGCCCCTCGCGGCCGAACTCGCCACGTCCGGGGTCGAGGGCGTCTGGGAGGTCACCCATCTGGGTGGTCACCGTTTCTCCCCGACGGTGCTCGTACTGCCGTACGGATACGCGTACGGCCGCGCCGAGGCGCACACCCTCAAGGAGGTTCTGCACAGCGCCCGGGAGGGGCGGATCGTCGTGGAGGGGTGCCGGGGCAGTTCGGCCTGGGAACGGCCCGGTCAGGCGGCAGAGCTCGCCGTGCGCACCAGGACGGGCGAAAACGCCGCGGAGGCGCTGAGCGTCGTACGGACGGTCGGCACGGCCCCGCGCTGGGAGGTGACCGTCGCGCACACCGACGGGCGCCACTGGCAGGTCGAGGTGGCCCAAGGCGCGGCCCTGCCGCCCCGGCCGGAGAGCTGCGGGGCGGCAGTCCTCGGTTCGCCCGCGCGGATGGACGTCGTGGCGGTGCACGAGGTGAGGGTGACGACGGCGCTGGCGAGCTGACCGGTCCGCCGGCCTCGGGTCCGGGTCGTCTCCTCAAGCATTGATCAAGAGATCCACGCCACACCCATTACGGCAGGTAGCCGGCCCCACGTACCTTCTTGGGTATGAGCCCCACTCCCCCCGCACGCCGCCTGCGCCTCGGCCTGCCCCGGCGGGTGTTCTCGCAGGTGCTGCTGATGCAAGTGGCGATCGCCGCGGGAGTCGCGGTCCTCGCGACCGGGTTGTTCCTCGCGCCCCTGAGCGACCAGCTGGACGACCAGGCGATGCGCCGGGCACTCGCCATCGCGCAGACCACCGCGCAGCAGCCGGGCCTCGCGGAGGAGGTGCGGGACACGCCTCCCGCACCGAACGGCCCGGTGCAGAAGGAGGCCGAGCGGATCCGGAAGGCCACCAAGGCCGAGTACATCGTGGTGATGGACTGGCGGGGCGTGCGGTGGTCGCACACCGACCCGAAGCAGATCGGCGGCATCGTCTCGACCGACCCCGGCCAGGCCCTGGCCGGCAAGGAGGTCATGGAGATCGACAGCGGGACCCTGGGCCGCTCGGCCCGCGGCAAGGTGCCGCTGCGGGACAGCGACGGCACGGTCGTCGGCGCCGTCTCGGTCGGCATCGCCTACGACAGCGTCCGGGCCCGGCTGATCCACGCGATCCCGGGGCTGTTCGCGTACGCCGGCGGTGCCCTGGCCGTAGGCGCGCTGGCCGCGTGGCTCATCTCCCGGCGGGTCCACCGGCAGACCAGGGACCTGGCCTTCTCGGACATCGCGTCGCTGCTGTCGGAACGCGAGGCGATGCTGCACGGCATCCGGGAGGGCGTCGTCGCCCTGGACCGCACCGGCCGCATCCGGCTCGTCAACGACGAGGCGCAGCGTCTGCTGGGCATCGGGGACGCTGTGGTGGGCCGTTCCCCCGACGAGGCGCTCGGCGCGGGCCGCACGGCCGACGTGCTGGCCGGGCGCGTGGCCGGCACGGACCTGCTCACCGTCCGCGGCCAGCGGGTGCTGGTCGCCAACCGCATGCCCACCGACGACGGCGGCGCCGTGGCCACCCTGCGCGACCGCACAGAGCTGGAGCAGCTGGGCCGCGAGCTCGACTCCACCCGCGGTCTGATCGACGCGCTGCGCGCGCAGGACCACGAGCACGCCAACCGTATGCACACGCTCCTGGGGCTCCTCGAGCTGGAGATGTACGACGACGCCGTGGAGTTCGTCGGCGAAGTGGTCGGCGACCACCGGGCGACCGCGGAGCAGGTCACCGAGCGGATCGAGGACCCGTTGCTCGCCGCCCTGCTGGTCGGCAAGGCGACCGTCGCGGCCGAGCGGGGCGTAGCACTGTGGGTGTCGGACCGGACCCGGCTGCCCGACCGGCTGATCGACCCCCAGGGGCTCGTCACCGTCGTCGGCAACCTGGTGGACAACGCCCTCGACGCCGTCGCGGGCAAGCCGCACGCGCGCGTGGAGGTCGAACTGCGCGTCGAGGGGCGTACGGCGATCCTCCGGGTGCGCGACACGGGGCCGGGAATCCCGCCGGAGCACCGAGAGTTGATCTTCACCGAGGGATGGTCCACGAAGAAGCCGCCGGCGCACCGTGAGCGGGGCATCGGGCTCTCCCTGGTGCGCAGGCTCGCCGAGCGGCAGGGGGGCAGCGCGACCGTCGGCGAGGCGCACGGCGGAGGCGCGGAGTTCACCGTCGTCCTGCCCGAGGCGCTGGCCCAGCCGGGCCCGGAACCTGCCCTGACCGTGCCGTCAGCTCCACAGACCGCCAAGGAGGAGTCGTGATGATCGAGGTGCTGGTCGTGGACGACGACACCAGGGTCGCGCGGGTCAACGCCGCCTACGTCGAGAAGGTGCCGGGCTTCCATGTCGCCGGCGAGGCCCACAGCGCCGCGGACGCGCTGCGTCAGTTGGAGACGCTGCCCCGGCTCGACCTGGTGCTCATGGACCACTACCTGCCCGACGAGACGGGGCTCGCGGTCGTCCAGGAGATGCGCCGGCGCGGCCACCAGACCGACGTGATCATGGTGACTGCGGCCCGGGACGTTTCCACCGTGCAGGCGGCGATGCGGCACGGCGCGTTGCAGTACCTGGTCAAGCCGTTCGCCTTCGCCGGCCTGCGCTCCAAGCTGGAGGCGTACGCGGAACTGCGCCGCACCCTCGACGGCGGCGGGGAGGCGGAGCAGGCCGAGGTCGACCGCATCTTCGGGGCGCTGTCCACCCCCTCCGAGCCGGATCTGCCCAAAGGCCACTCCCCCACCACCGCGGAGCTGGTCCGTCAGTCCCTGATGAACGCGGACGGGCCGCTGTCCGCCCAGGAGATCGCCGAGCGGACCGGGGTGAGCCGCCAGACCGCCCAGCGCTATCTGAAGCTCCTGGAACGCACGGGACGGGCCAGACTGACCCTCAAGTACGGCGACGCGGGCCGCCCGGAACACCGTTACGTGTGGGCGACCCGCGCCTAGGCGGTCCGTCTGAGGCCGTTTCGGCTGTCGGCCCGTGGCCTTCTTCGCGAACTCCGTCGTGCGGGTCCGCGCGAGATCGAGCCTGGCGTTCTTGATGTCGGGGTGCGCCGTAACCGTACGCCGGTGAAGGCCCCGCCCCCTACGCCGCTCCCGCCCCGGTCAGCGACCGCACCTCCGTCTCCGCGTGCCTGGCCTCGTCCGGGACCTCCGCCGAGGTGACCGTGCCCAGCCAGCCCGCGAGGAAGCCCAGCGGGATCGAGACCAGGCCCGGGTTCTGCAACGGGAAGTACTGGAAGTCGACGCTCGGGAACAGCGAGTCGGGGCTTCCGGAAACCACCGGGGACAGCACCACGAGCACCAGGGCCGGGACCAGACCGCCGTAGACGGCCCACACGGCGCCGCGTGTGGTGAAGCGGCTCCAGAACAGGGAGTAGAGCAGCACCGGAAGGTTCGCCGACGCGGCGACGGCGAAGGCGAGGCCCACCAGGAACGCGACGTTGAGGTCCCGCGCCAGCAGCCCGAGGGCGATCGCCACCACGCCGACACCGACGGCCGCGACACGGGCCACGGCCACCTCGCTACGGGGCTTGCCGCGCCGGCGCCTGAGGGACGCGTACAGGTCGTGGGCCACCGACGCCGAGGACGCGAGCGTGATACCGGCGACCACGGCGAGGATCGTGGCGAAGGCGACCGCGGCGACGATCGCGAAGAGAACCGTTCCACCCGTGGATCCGGCACCACCGCCCAGATCGAGCGCCAGCAGCGGAACGGCCGTGTTCCCGGCCGCGTTCGACCCGCGTACCGCGTCCGGACCCACGATGGCGGCCGCGCCGAATCCGAGCACGATCGTCATCAGGTAGAAGCCGCCGATGAGCCCGACGGCCCACACGACCGAGCGACGTGCGGCGCGCGCGGTGGGCACGGTGTAGAAGCGGGACAGGATGTGCGGGAGCCCGGCCGTGCCCAGCACCAGGGCAAGCCCCAGACTGATGAAGTCGAAACGGGCGGTCCAGTCCCCGCCGTACTTCAGCCCGGGCGCCAGAAACGCCTGCCCGTGACCGCTGCGCTCCGCCGCCGTGAGCAGCAGCCGGTCCAGGTCGCCGTGGAAGCGCATCAGGACGAGCACCGTCAGCGCGATCGTGCCGCCGAGCAGCAGGACGGCTTTGACGATCTGGATCCACGTCGTCGCCCGCATCCCTCCCAACGACACGTAGATCACCATGAGCGCGCCGACGCCGATGACGGTCCAGGCCCGCGCCGCCTCACTCGTGCCCCCGAGCAGCAGCGCCACCAGGCTGCCCGCGCCGACCATCTGCGCCACCAGATACAGAACGGACACGGTGACCGAGGACGTTCCCGCCGCGATCCGTACCGGCCGCTCCCTCATCCGCGCCGCCACGACGTCCGCGAGCGTGAACCGTCCGCAGTTACGGACCAGTTCGGCCACGAGGAACAGCACCACCAGCCAGGCCACGAGGAAGCCGACGACATACAGCAGACCGTCATAGCCGTACAGCGCGATGAGCCCGGTGACCCCCAGGAAGGAGGCGGCCGACATGTAGTCACCGGCGATGGCAAAACCATTCTCCATGGGTGAGAAGAGCCGCCCGCCCGCGTAGAACTCCTCCGCCGAACCACGCCGCTTGCGGCTCACCCAAGTCGTGATCGCCAGCGTGACCGCGACGAACCCGCTGAACATCAGCAGCGCCAGCGTCTGGTGGTCATCCGTCACGAGACACCGCCGTTGACGCCGCGCGTCAGCTCCTGTGTGTCCCAGCGCAGTTCGAGCGCCGCCCGGTCCCTGCGCAGCCGCGCGTGCCGGGCGTACGCCCAGGTGAACAGGAACGTGCTCAGGAACTGCCCGAGCCCCGCCAGAAGCGCCACGTTCACCGCTCCCGCCACGGGCCGCGCCATCAGCTCCGGCGCGGTCGTGGCAGCCACCACGTAGCCCACGTACCAGGCGAAGAAGGCCACGAAGGCCGGCACCACGAACCTCCGGTACCGCCGCCGCACCTCCTGGAAGGCCTCGCTGCGCCGCACCTCCAGATACACATCGGCCGCAGCGACCCCGGTCTCGCCCTCCCTCCGTGCCGACGGGACCACGGCCGGATCCGGCACCCCGGCACCCGCCGCCTCGCCCCAGCCGGAGGCGAGGGCGTCGTACCAGGGATCGTCGTACCTGAGGCGCCCGGCCTCATCGGCCGGGACCGGGCCGGCACCGTCGAGTGGCTCGACCGGACTTTCCTGGCCGGCCCCGTCTCTACGGGGACGGCCCTTGCTTGGCTGCATGCCCAAGGATGGACAGAACGGGAAGATCCCCGACTCTTCTTCCCCTTGCTCTTCACCCCATCAGGTGACTCAACCCACTGGTGGCCGCACCAGTCCCTTTCCGTAGGCGTAACGCACCGCCTGCGCACGGTCCTTGAGCCCCGTCTTGGCGAAGAGGTTATTGATGTGGGTCTTCACGGTCGCGGTGGAGACATGCAGCCTGCGGCCGATCTCCTGATTGCTGAGCCCTTCGGCGATGAGCAGCAGCACCTCCGTCTCCCGCACGGTGAGCCCGTCCGGCGCCTCAGGGGGTGCGGCCTGTCTCGCCTCAGTCTCCGTCAGCCGCTCCAGCAGCCGCCTCTGGATGCTCGGCGAGAGACCCGCGTCCCCGGACAGCACGCTGTGCACGGCCCGCACGATCTCCTCTCCGTCGGCGTCCTTCGTGAGATAGCCGCGCGCTCCCGCAGCCAGGGCCGGGAAGAGCGACTCGTCGTCGGCATACGTCGTGAGCACCACGACCTGCGTCCCGGGGTGCTCCGCGCGGATCCTGCGGGTCGCCTCCACTCCGTCGCAGCGAGGCATGCGCAGGTCCATCAGCACCACGTCCGGGGCGACTTCCGCGACGAGCCGCACCGCCTCCTCGCCGTCCCCCGCCGCGCCGACGACCTCGATCCCGGGCAGCAGACCAAGCAGCATCACGATGCCCTCCCGCACCACGGTCTGGTCGTCCGCGACCACCACCCGAGCGGGCTTCCGCTCGGCCTCTTCCGTCATACCGGCACCTTCAACGTCACCATGAACCCCTCCTCGCCCGGCCCGGCCTCGAACGAACCGCCCAGCAACTCGGCTCGCTCCCGCATGCCCAGCAGACCGTACCCGGCTCCCGTCCCGGTCAGGTCGCCCGGCGAGCCACCCGAGTCCCGCACATCCAGGGTCACCTCGTGCGGGCTGTAGTCGAGCCTCAGGCGCACCTTGGCGCCCGGGGCGTGCTTGCGGGCGTTCGTCAGAGCTTCCTGAGCCGCTCTGCGCACAGCCTGAGAAGCCTCGGCCGGCAGTGCCCTGCGTTCACCCGTGATGGTGATCTCGGCGCCGTCGGCCGCGCCCGCCAACTGGTTCAGGAACTCCTCCAGCGGGGTCAGGTCCCCGCGCAGGGCGGAGAGCGCCTGCCGCGTCTCGGCGAGCCCGCCACGCGCCATCTTCCGTGCCGCCACCACTCGTTCGAGAACCTGCTCCCGTTCCCCGCCACGCTCGATCAGCAACCGGGCCGCCTCCAAGTGCACGAGTTGGGCGGACAGGCTGTGTGCCAGCACGTCGTGAATCTCCCGCGCTATACGGGCCCGTTCGGCTAGCGCCGCCGTCTCCGCCTCGGCCGCCCGCGCGGCCCGCTCCTGGGCGAGCAGCCGCTGTGCGCTGCCGCGGGCCTCGGCATCCAGGCGCAGCGTGTATCCGGCCAGGGTGAGGCCCAGGCCGGTGACGACGGACGTCAGCACGTCGTCGTTGTTCACGGCCCCGAACGAACCGAGTGCCACGCCCGCCGCGCTGAGGGCGACTGCCGGTGGGAGTCGCTCCAGTGCCGAGACGGCACATCCGCACCACATGACCAGGGCCGCGACCTTGAACCCCGACATCTGGGCCGCGACGGCGACGCCCTGAAGCAGCGCGAGCAACGCCAGCGACGGCCACAGGCGGTGCTGGAGCGTGGTCCGGAAGAACGCCCAGGCGAGCAGTGCCGCCACAAGCACCCCTCCGGCTCCGGCCGCCGCCTTCCAGCCGCGTATCTCGGTCCCGGCGAAGGCACCCCACATCAGCACACCGAGGACCAGTGCCCTCACCGTCCAGGCCAGCAGACACCGGGAGCGTGAGAGTCCCTCGCGGCTGAGCGCCTCCCGGGAAGGCCAGCGTGTCCAGGCGTTCTCCTTCACACGCGCTCCCTCCCCGCAGGCCGCACCGTGCTGTCACCGTACGCCCGGCCCGACTTCACGGCAGGGCCTGACAACCGACCGCGCCGGGCCAGGATTCCGGCCCGTGCGAGCAAGGTGCCGGCAAGCCCCAGCAGCAGGGCCGAGCTGTCCTGGTGAACGCCCATCGCGGCACCGAGCACGAAGAGCCCGGCGCGCAGTCCGATTCCGACGCCCCAGACGGCGACGCTCGCGCTGCTGCTCTTGCTCCATACCGTGCCGTCCGGCTGCACCCAAATGCGGGTGGTCCAGGCCCAACCGGCCCCGATGGCCAGGCCGACGAGCAGTTCGACGCCGAGCAAAAGCGCCGAGGTCGTGTGGTGATGGGCGTCGAGTACGCCGGGCTCGCGCAGTGCGACGACGGCCAGAATCGCGGGCAGGAGCCACCGGCGGCGCTCGCCGTCGATGGGGGTTGCGCGGAACTGCCGGGCGATCACCAGCACGGCAACGAGCACGATCACCAGCGCGTCGACGAGCCCGGACATCACAACCTCCGTGAGCGAGAAAGGGATGCCGGCAGCGTTGCCGCCGACGCCTTCGACGCTACGGAAATGGCCAGTTCACGGGATCGGAGTACGGGTGGACCGTGGGTGGATCTCCGACGGTGCGTCTCTCCACCCAAGGGTGGAGAAACGGCCTGGACACGGCGGCCTGGGCCGCATGCGGGCCGGGTCGTCCAAGCCGGTCGGCCCGTAACACCAGGCATGGCAAGAGCAGCATGCGCCGGCTTCCAGGCATGCCACGGAGCCATGCGCCGGCTTCCCGGCCGAGCCGGCCAACCGGAACCAGCCCGAGCACCTGCCGATCCCTGGCGCTGTCAGCCCCAGCTCCCGCCGATACCTGGCTCTGTCAGCCCCAGCTCAGGCCAACACCAAAACCCAACCGACACCGGCACCGACCCCGACCAGCACCCGCCCCGCTCAGATCACCAGCACCCAGCCCCGCCCTGTCCTGCTTTGCCCGGCCGAAGCCCAGCGCAGCGGCTACGCATCGATCCGCGACCGATCCAGCGTCGCCGCCGAGTTGGAGATGAACTCCTTGCGCGGCGCGACGTCGTTGCCCATCAGCAGATCGAAGACCTGCTCGGCGGCCTCGAGGTCGGAGAGGTTGATCCGGCGCAGAGTGCGGTGGCGCGGGTCCATGGTCGTCTCGGCCAGCTGGTCGGCGTCCATCTCGCCGAGACCCTTGTAGCGCTGGATCGAGTCCTTGTAGCGGACGCCCTTGCTCTGGAGGTCCATGAGCTTGTCCCGCAGTTCCCGGTCCGAGTACGTGTAGACGTACTTGTCCTGTCCCTTCTTCGGCTGGACGATCTCGATGCGGTGCAGCGGGGGCACCGCCGCGAAGACCCGGCCGGCCTCGACCATGGGCCGCATGTAGCGGTGGAACAGGGTCAGCAGCAGTGTGCGGATGTGCGAGCCGTCGACGTCGGCGTCGGTCATCATGATGATCTTGCCGTAGCGGGCCGTGTCGATGTCGAAGGTGCGGCCCGACCCAGCTCCTATGACCTGGATGATCGCGCCGCACTCGGCGTTCTTGAGCATGTCCGTCACGGACGACTTCTGGACGTTGAGGATCTTGCCCCGGATCGGCAGGAGCGCCTGGAACTCGGAGTTCCGGGCCAGCTTCGCCGTGCCGAGCGCGGAGTCGCCCTCAACGATGAACAGTTCGCTGCGGTCGACGTCGTCGCTGCGG
The DNA here is from genome assembly GCF_029813805.1 of Streptomyces sp. DH10. Lineage (NCBI taxonomy): Bacteria > Bacillati > Actinomycetota > Actinomycetes > Kitasatosporales > Streptomycetaceae > Streptomyces > Streptomyces sp. DH10. The sequence continues at coordinate 2,155 of NZ_JARVKU010000038.1, read as the reverse complement.
CAGTCTGCGAGCTTGGCCGGCAGCGAGGAGGACTCCAGGGCCGTCTTGCGGCGCTGCGCGTCCTTGTGCTGCCGGGCGGCGATGCGCGTACGGGCCGCGGCGACGGCCTTCTCCATGACCACGCGGGCCTGCTGGGCGGCGTCCCGCTTCGTGGACGTCAGGAAGGCCTTGAGCTCCTTGGTGACCACGTTGTTCACGATGCGGCGGGCCGCCGACGTCCCGAGGACCTCCTTGGTCTGGCCCTCGAACTGCGGCTCGGCGAGACGCACGGTGACGACCGCGGTCAGGCCCTCCAGGGCGTCGTCCTTGACGATGTCGTCCTCGGCGACGCGCAGGAGCTTCTTGGTGCGCAGCACCTCGTTCATCGTCTTGGCGACGGCCTGCTCGAAGCCGGCGACGTGCGTACCGCCCTTGGGGGTCGCGATGATGTTGACGAACGACCTGAGCGTCGTGTCGTAGCCGGTGCCCCAGCGCAGCGCGACGTCGACGCCGAGTTCGCGGGTGACCTCGGTGGGCGTCATCTGGCCGTGGTCGTCCAGGACCGGGACGGTCTCCTTGAAGGAGCCCGATCCGGAGAAGCGGAGGACGTCGCAGATCGGCTTGTCGTTCGCCAGGTACTCGCAGAACTCGCTGATTCCACCGTCGAAGCGGAAGGACTCCTCGCCCTTGCTGCCGCCCTCGCCGAGCCCGTACTCGTCGCGCACGACGATGGTCAGGCCGGGCACCAGGAACGCGGTCTGGCGGGCGCGCTGGTGCAGGTTCTCCAGGGAGAGCTTGGCGTCCTTGAGGAAGATCTGCCGGTCGGCCCAGTACCGCACGCGCGTGCCGGTGCGGGTCTTGGGGATCTTCTTGGCCTTGCGCAGGCCGCTCTTGGCCTCGAACTTGGCGTCGGGGCCGTTCCCGGCGAAGGCACCGGGGACACCACGCCGGAAGCTGATCGCGTGGGTGTGTCCACCGCGGTCCACCTCGATGTCCAGACGGGCGGACAGGGCGTTCACCACGGAGGCGCCGACGCCGTGCAGACCACCGGATGCGGCGTAGGAGCCGCCGCCGAACTTGCCGCCGGCGTGCAGCTTGGTCATGACGACCTCGACACCGGAGAGGCCGGTCTTGGGCTCAACATCGACCGGGATGCCCCGGCCGTTGTCCCGGACCTCGACCGAGCCGTCATCCTGGAGGATGACCTCGATGTGGTCACAGTAGCCGCCGAGGGCCTCGTCGACGGAGTTGTCGATGATCTCCCAGAGGCAGTGCATCAGGCCACGGCTGTCAGTCGACCCGATATACATTCCGGGGCGCTTCCGCACGGCCTCGAGCCCCTCGAGGACGAGCAGGTGCCGCGCGGTGTAGTTGGACCCGTCCCGGTCTGCTCCTGCCAGCAGAGCTGTGGACGGCACGGACGTCTCGGCGGTCACGCGGTTCGCTCCTCGCTGAATTTCAGATGGGGCCCTCATGGGTAAGGGCGCGGCTTCAGTCACCGGTGAGAGGGTACCGAGGCCTGGTAGAGCCGTTGTAACGCCACCCTCGTCGGAAACTCACCCTAGTCCAGACTCGTATGCCTGTTCGATCCCTCGTTGGAGTGAAGCACACATCACGTTCCCTTCCAGGCATGAACCATTTAGGCTCCGGGCACGTCCTCATGAACAACCGGCAACCCAGCCGGGAGGACCGACCACCGATACAACGCGAAGCTCCGTAAGACACATAGACACGCAATACGGCACATTCGCCGCCAACCGGCAGCAGACAGCCGCCTCGCAAAGATTCTTTCGAGGAAAAGCCACGAGCGGGAACGTTTTGGGGCTGGTTGGATGTTGACCCTGGTACGACAGCTCGTCGAGCTAGAGAAGAGGCGACGTGACTACTGTTCTGACCCCTGCGAGCCAGTTGACGGCCGCTGATCGCTGCGACCGCTGCGGCGCCCAGGCGTACCTGCGCGTCGTCCTGCTCAGCGGCGGAGAACTGCTCTTCTGTGCCCACCACGGGCGCAAGTTCGAGCCGGAACTCAAGAAGATCGCCGCTGAGATACAGGACGAGACGGAGCGGCTGACGTCCGCTCCCGCGACTGCCGCCTCCGAAGAAGAGCGCTGACACCTCGCGTCCGACGACGAGCCAGCACGGCACAGGCCGGTGAACGGGCGGCTGCCTCCGCTAC